>JAOXRT010000062.1 GCA_025800365.1 Cellvibrionaceae bacterium
TTGATAACCGCTTGCTTAGCTACGCGGAAGATGCGTGAACGCGCTCCGTAGTAACCTTTAGCTTGCTTTAAAACTTTCTTGTGACTGCGACGCGCCACCACACCACGTTTTACACGTGCCATAATCCTATCCTCTTAAAAAATTGATAAACCAGTGTTGCTTACTTGGCACGCATCATGCGATCTACCAAACCTACATTATCTTCATGCAGGATGTTGGTACCACGCAGTTGACGCTTACGCTTAGTGGTCATCTTGGTTAGGATGTGGCTTTTGTTAGCGTGCTTGTGCTTATAGCCCGCAGCCGTCTTTTTGAAGCGCTTGGCAGCGCCACTGTGTACTTTAGCTTTTGGCATCAGAATAACTCCAGATGTATTTGATGGTTAATATAGAGTGAGAAGGCAGCTAAAAGCCCGATCACTTCTTCTTTTTCGGGGCGATGATCATCAACAGCTGACGTCCTTCCATTTTCGGACGCTGCTCGACGATCGCCAACTCTTCCAAGTCTGTCTCGATACGGCCTAACATCTCCATACCAAGCTCTTGGTGAGCCATTTCTCGGCCACGATATCTTAAAGAAATCTTGACCTTGTCCCCTGCTTCGAGGAAACGGGTGATGTTACGCAACTTAATGTTGTAATCACCAATATCCGTTCCCGGACGAAATTTCATTTCTTTAACCTGCTGCTGCTTTTGCTTCTTCTTAGCAGCCGCTTTGGTTTTCTTCAAATCAAAGAGATGTTTGCCGTAGTCCATGACCTTACAAACAACGGGATCGGAATCACCCGCGATCTGCACCAAGTCTAGGCTTGCTGAACGCGCTACCTGTAAAGCTTCATCCAGGCTCACGATACCCACTTGTTCTCCATCAGCGCCAATTAATCGAACATTATCAGCTTCAATGGCGTCGTTGATGTTGGCCTTTTTGCTACGGCCTTTTGCATTATCTCTTTTAATTGCTCTTTTCTCCTAAATATGGGCCGGCTCTCCCCCGGTGGGTGAGTTAGGGCCCTTCAAGCGCAAATGCCGAGGCACTTCCCATGTTATACCGTCTAGGCGGTAACCTTAGGAAGCAGCTCGGCTGCGTTGCGCCACGTCTTTTTCAAGCAGCTCTACAAAGGCCTCTAGGCTCATACTGCCGAGGTCTTCACCTGTGCGGGTACGCACGGCCACTGCTTGCGATTCCACCTCTTTATCTCCGATTACCACAAGATAAGGGGTCTTCTGAATCGTGTGCTCGCGGATTTTAAAGCCGATCTTCTCATTTCTCAAGTCCGATTTGGCTCTGAAGCCCTTGTTTCGCAAGGTTTCTTCTACTTTTTGGCAATATTCTGACTGATTGTCGGTAATATTCATGACAACCACCTGTTCAGGCGCCAACCAAGTGGGGAATGCACCTTCATAATGCTCGATCAAAATACCGATAAAACGCTCGAAAGAACCCAAGATTGCGCGGTGCAGCATAACGGGTACCTGGCGAGAGCCATCTTCGGCCACATATTGTGCATCTAGGCGACCTGGCATGGAGAAATCCACCTGCATGGTGCCACACTGCCAGATACGGCCCAGGCAATCCTTCAAGGAGAATTCAATCTTAGGACCATAGAAGGCACCTTCACCTGGTAGGTATTCGAACTCCAAACCTTTGCTGTCTAGCGCATCAGCCAGGGCCTTCTCGGCGCGATCCCAATCTTCGTCGCTACCTACACGCTTCTCTGGGCGGGTCGATAGGCGAATAATCACATCTGAGAAGCCAAAATCAGCGTATACGGCGTATAGCAAATCGGTAAAGGTGGATACCTCATCCTGAATAGCGCTTTCTTCACAGAAAATGTGGCCATCATCCTGTACAAAGCCACGAACTCGCATAATACCCTGCAAGGAACCAGAGGCTTCATTACGGTGACAGGAACCAAACTCCGCCAGACGTAAGGGTAGATCTTTGTGACTCTTCAAACCCTGATTGAATACCTGTACGTGACATGGGCAGTTCATTGGCTTGATGGCGAAATCTTTATCTTCCGATTTCACGGTAAACATATCTTCGCGGAACTTGTCCCAGTGACCGGACTTTTCCCATAGGCTGCGATCAACTACCTGCGGGGTTTTCACTTCCTGGTAGCCGTTGTTACGCTGCACTTGGCGCATATACTCTTCTACCGCCGTGTAAACCGCCCAACCTTTCGGATGCCAGAAGACCATACCTGGGGCTTCTTCTTGCAGGTGGAACAGATCAAACTTCTTACCCAGCTTACGGTGATCACGTTTTACGGCTTCTTCTAAAAAGCGCAAGTGGGCTTTAAGGGCTTTCTTATCCGCAAAGGCAATGCCGTAAATACGCTGCAGCATTTTATTGTCGGAATCACCACGCCAATAGGCACCGGAGGTACGCATCAGTTTAAAGTGATGACAGAAGCTCATGTTAGGCACGTGTGGGCCACGGCACATATCCACGTATTCTTCGTGGTGGTATAGGCCTGGACGGTCATCTTTTTGGATATCGTTATCCAAGATCTCCATTTTGTAAGGCTCGCCGCGCTGTTCGAAAACATCACGAGCCTCTTGCCAGCTTACCTTCTTCTTCACCACGGTGTAGTTGGTCTTGGCCAACTCTAACATGCGCTTTTCAATAGCCTGCACATCCTCATCGGTGAGGGCATGCTCCATATCGATATCGTAGTAAAAGCCATGCTCGATGGTTGGACCGATTGCCATCTTGGCATCTGGGTACAACTGCTTTAAAGCATGACCCAATAGGTGTGCACAGGAGTGGCGAATAATCTCAAGACCGTCATCGTCGCGGGTGGTGAAAATGGTCAGATCGGCGTCTTCTTCAATGATGTCGCAGGCATCCATACGCTGACCGTTTACTCGGCCACCTAATGTTGCCTTGGCCAAACCAGGGCCAATATCAGCAGCAACATCGTAGATGCTTACAGGTTTATCGAATTCGCGTTTAGAACCATCGGGAAGTGTAATTACAGGCATTGTTAAATCCTTTCAGTGGTGACCCCTACCAAAGGCCACATGAATTAATTTGGGTAGCTTTCTAAAGCCCATCTATAGGCTATTTGTATAGAAGTTAGCCACCAGTGTAGAAGAATATTCAAAATTCACACGAAAAAGCCCGCAAATAGCGGGCTAATTTCGGGCGCAAACTTTACCACCGTAAAGCCTGCAAATAAAGGGGGCTGCAATCGGGGTCAGATCCCATGGGATCTGACCCCAAATCGAAGCAGCTTACCTAAACACTTTTACCGCCTATATAAAATCAAACCGGTAAAGTCTTAGCCACGGGCAAACGGCGAATCCTCGGCCCACCAGCATCGGCTATAGCATTAGTAATAGCAGGAGCCACTGGCGGTACTCCCGGC
>JAOXRT010000064.1 GCA_025800365.1 Cellvibrionaceae bacterium
GGCCTAAGTGGATAGCAAGCAAGGCCGGCACCGATGTCGGGGTCAGATCCCATGGGATCTGACCCCATGTTAGGGCACGATGTTTTTGGTTTAGATGATCTATTAGATGAAGCCGTTTATTGCTTGGGTGGTTGCAGTTTAGATCTCGGCTCCGATGCCGGGGTCAGATCCCAAGGGATCTGACCCCATGTTAGGGCACGATGTTTTTGGTTTAGATGATCTTTTAGATATTGCCGTTTATGGCTTAGGTAGTTGCGATTTAGATCCCGGCTCCGATACGGGGTCAGATCCCGAGGGATCTGACCCCAGGTTAGGGCACGATGTTTTTGGTTTAAGTGATCTTTTAGACGTTGCCGTTTATTGCTTGGGTAGTTGCGATTTAGATCCCGGCTCCGATGTCGGGGTCAGATCCCAAGGGATCTGACCCCAGGTTGTGGCCCCTTTGTTTAGTTTGTTTTTGGTGTTCTTTAATGGGCGATTCTTCAGCTAGTACGGCATCAAATTTTAATAAGCATTGGCTCTGGTTTGTGCCAATGGTGCTTATCATCCTCGTAGTCATCATTTTCGCCTTCCGTTTTGCGATGGCAGATGCTGTTTCCTATCCAGCGCGCTATGCATCTGATCTTTGGTTTAAAGAAGATCGCTTGCCCACCACTGAAGAGCTAGATAAAGCTTTAGAAGAAGCCGAAAGCGCTCGCAGCTGGAACCCTTATCACGCCGAATACCACGATTTAAAAGCCTACCTTTTATGGCTGGCTATTTTGAAAGAACAACGAGAGCCGCAATCAGAAAGCCAGGCACGTATTAACTCTCTTGCTCAGCAGGCGATAGATTTACATAAAACCGCCATCGAGTTGCGCCCGCGTTGGCCTTATAGTTGGTCTGGTATAGCCTTGATGAAGGCCTATCAACAGAAGTTCGATCAAGAGTTTGAGCAAGCGGTGCTGCAGGCTGCGCGCTTTGGGCCTTGGGAAAATACAGTAAATATTCAGCTAGCTTTAGTAGGGCAGATTGTTTGGCTAGAGTTGCAAAGTCGGGGTCAGAACCCAGAGGGTTCTGACCCCAGTATCGAAGCCAAAAAACTCAAAGCAACCATCATAGAGAATTACAATCGCGGCATTCGCCGTAATGCGAAGGTTATTGCTAGAAACTTAAAACAAAGTCCGCATCGCTATTCTATTTGTGCTCATCTTTCTAGGGAGTTTAAGCAGTATAAAACTGTGTGTGGGTGATTGAAGCATCTCGGCTCCGAAGCC
>JAOXRT010000081.1 GCA_025800365.1 Cellvibrionaceae bacterium
CAGGAAAGATTAGCCGACTACGTAACAAATAATGGGCCATTTGTAGAGGGTCGCTTCATAATCCATGAGCACTTTGGGACTCACGTCGATGCCCCGGCACATGTACAGAACAACGCCGAAACACTCGAAACAAAAACACCAGATCTCCGCACAGCTGAAGAACTGACCGTAGAAGACCTATATGGCCCAGTAATTTATATCGACATTGAAGATAGAGTTCAGGCTGTGCTTGACAGTAACAAAGGACGACCCGGCCCAGTCTCCGTGACTGATTTTTCAGATAAATCCAAGGTTGGTATTACAGTTCAGGATATTGAGAAAGTTGAACATAAGATAAAAGACGGTGTTTGGATTGTAGTTAACAGTAATTGGTCACAGTTTTTCCATGAAGAACCAAACATGGAAAAGTCTGCATATATCAACAACTGGAATTACCCGGGGTTTAGCCGTGACGCTTGTGACAAACTCATAGAAATTGAAAACAAGAAAGGTGTGCGTATAAACGGCTTAGTAATGGATAACTTAAGCGTTGGCTCTGGTGATAATGGTACAGGAGTTAATAATGATTGGGTCGACCCTTGGAGATGCCATATTCGTGGAATTCAACGCGGCTGGCTTCTAGTAGAAAATGCAACCAATATAGGAGGCCTTTCAAAAGCAAAACCAGACTCGTGCAATTTGTTTGTTGGCGCGATAAAGCTGGTCAGCGCTGCTGGAGTTCCCTCTCGAGTAGTCGCCATTTGTGAATCGTAAACCTTGGAATATTACGGGGAGGCATTTGAAGTGAGAATCAAAACTCTAATTTTTCTACTGCTTAGCTTGGGGTTTTCGAAGCTGTCATTTTCTATTGAAATGGCCAACATTCCGTTTGCCACCTCAAATTCGACAAGAATTTCTGCCGTAAAGTTAACAGGCCTTCACCAAGAAGACCAAGGTGGGGACTACGACAAAATTTATAAGTCTGTATCCGGTGTAACAAGTACTAAGTTTGATATCACACCTCTCCCATCGAAGGCGGCATTACAACGATTCAAGAGCGGCGAATTTGATTGTATTAGCCCAATAAATACAAACCCAAATTTCTATCAGTTTTCATTCCCAACAGCTGTTAGCAAGGATCTATTTGAAGCTAGAGTATACTTATTTACAGCTTCCGGAAGCAACCCAATATCTGACCTAGAGCTTTTAGACGGAAAAAAACTCGGCGTTAGAAAAGGAGTTACATACGGCAACAAGATAGATAATCTAAACATAGTTAAAATCAAGTCGGACTCAATCACACAGAACATTAGAAATCTTGAAAACGGAACCATCGATGCCTTCGTCGCTTATTGGCCTGAAGTCTATACAACATTCAATGATTTGAAAATGGAAAAGCTTCCACATAACATTAGTAAACCGATAGCCACGCACAAAGATCAACTTGTCTGCCATAAAACCCCCGCTAACATTAGGTCAATAAAGGAACTGAACAGAAAAATAGAGGCCCTAAGGAATAATAAAAAGCTCTAGCTGACAAACAAATCAACAACAAAATAACCGAGAACTTTGATTTTTATAACAATCATAACATCTCGGTTTTTTCACATAAAAAATCTAAAAAAGTGACAAACTAGTTTGACATAAAAAATAAATATTTTAGTCGAATAAATTATTCATTTTATAAAAAAACTACCTTATAAAGGTATATGATTAAATCTTCGCCTCCTCTAATGTCTGCATTACCAAGTACAAAATAATATTTAATTGGAGGAGTCACATGCGTACCAAAACGCATCCGAGATTTTTATCTAAATCAGCCTTACACTTAGCTATAGTAGCCTCACTGGCTACCCCACTAGCCTATTCAAACGTAATTGAGGAAGTAGTCGTTACAGCTCAGAAAAGAGAACAGTCACTGCAGGATGTAGGCATAGCCGTCACCGCCTTCAGTGGTGACCAAATGAAGGCACTCGGGTTTCAAAGCAGTACTGATGTCGCTGCATTTTCCCCAGGTGTTCACTTGGCCTCTAGTTCAGGCGGACAATTGTTACAGTTTACAGTGCGAGGTGTAACACAAAATGATTTCTACGATGGTGTTGAAGGCCCAGTTGCAGTTTACGTTGACGACGGCTACATTGCTGCCCAGCAAGGAACTACCTTCGGTCTATTTGATGTAGAGCGTGTTGAAGTTCTCAAAGGTCCTCAAGGTACTCTATTTGGCCGAAATGCAACTGGAGGACTTGTTCACTACATCACGAAGAAACCAAATTTTGATGCAGTTGAAGGTTTCGCTGAGACTACTATTGGGTCTTATGGTCAAAAGGATTTTGAAGGCGCAATTAATGTTCCTCTTTCAGACACCGTTGCAATGCGCGCCTCTGCGTTCTACAAGTCTAACTCGGACTATTTTGACAATGACTTCCCTCAAGGCTTTGTTAGTTCCGGACCTAGAATCCCTGGAGATGGCTCAGATGTTGGTGCTTCCGATACATGGGGCGTGAGACTACATACGGCATTCCAGATAAACAATGACGCAGAGTTATTACTGTCCCTGTATAGTGCCAGATCAACCAACGACACCCCAGGATACGAAACCCGCCCCTCCATAGCTGAATTCAATGCACAAGGTGGGCATATTAATTCCCATGTAGTTTCTGAATCAGAAACCAGAGAAGCCTTTGGCCCAGACGGAGAGCCAATTGCAATCGATTTTGTTGATGGCGATTTTGGAGACACGTCACGCCCAGCAGGAGGGGACTTGTTCGGCTATAGAGATACAAACCTTGGAGACTTTAGGGGCAGCCACGACTTCGCAATTGACGATCTAAACAAAACTAAATCTAGAGGTGCGACTGCTAATCTAGTATGGGATTTTGATTCCATAACATTTACATCAGTTACTGACTATAAAAGCTCTGAAAAACTTCAGGGCCTGGACTTTGGTGCAAACCCAGCTTCGCAGCAGACATTTATCGGAGAGTCTGAAAATAAGAGCTTCTCTCAGGAATTAAGGCTAAGTGGTGACTCAGAGTCCATTAACTGGCAAGCTGGTTTTTTCTATTTGTATATTAACAGTGATACACAGAACGGAGTGTTCTCTCCAACTAACTCTATTTTCGCGCCTTTATTTGGCGCCCCCGGTGTTGGCATCGATCAAGTCGGAATCTCGTCTTTAGACACTCGTTCTTACTCCGTTTTTGGCCAAGTGGATTTCAATCTCAGCGAGGAATTCACACTGATTACTGGTCTACGCCTGATCCAGGAAAATAAAGACTTCACTTACGGGGTTAATGCGTACGTCAACGAAGATGACTTAACAAACGATACAAACACAATATTTTTCCCTGGAAGAACCGGACCTGGCGAGAGCAATCCTTTTAGCTCAAAAACCAAGGAAGATCTTTTGGCAGCCAAAATTCAGCTTGATTGGAGGCCGAATGATGATTGGCTTGTCTACGCTGGTATTAATAGAGGTGTAAAAGCAGGCAGCTTTAATGCTCCACTTGCAGTACCAGGAGCATTCCCAGATAGCGCCCTTCCGTATGACAGCGAAACACTTATGTCTTATGAGACTGGTTTTAAATCTACTCTCTTCGATGGATTAGCTCGATTTAATATGGCAGCGTTCTATTATGACTATAGTGACTATCAAGCTTTTACTTTTGAAGGTATAGCTGGTGTCGTCGAAAACAGAGACTCTACTGTTAAAGGGCTCGAGTTTGATATCGCAGCGACGCCGATTGAAGGCTTAGACCTATTACTAGGAGCTTCATTTCTAGATTCAAACATCGAAGATGTTGAAGTCGCACCAGGTGTTTTCAAAGATGTAGAACCCACCTTTGCACCTGAGTTCCAGTTTAACGCTCTTATTCGCTACGGCTGGCCGGCATTCGGGGGCGAGCTAGCAGCGCAAATTGACGCAAACTACGCATCAACTAGGTGGTCTAATATTCGGAATTTCGACACACACGAGATGGATAGCTATACAGTAGCAAATGCTCGACTCTCATGGATAAGCGATGAAGGAAGTTGGGAGTTAAGCGCCTTTGTGAAAAACATGTTCGACGAAGAGTATGTTACGGATCAATTTAACCTAGCTACCTATTGTGGTTGTGATGAACAACTCTTTGGCAAACCTCGCTGGGTTGGAGCAAACCTAAGATACAGCTTCTAACACCAACATATTATCTCGAGTTCATTTTTGGGCTCGAGATAACCTACACCTATACCAGTCAAATAAAACAAAGTTATAACAATCCAATCGAATGCCCTACCGAAAAGAAACTACCAACTCACATCCACTCAAGATTAAGTATTGCCATATTAGTATCGACTTGAGCTTCTCCCCCCACAAATCCAATGCTTCCCTATGCTCGATAAATTCCGTTAATGCCCGTAAACGTCCTTGTAAACCTCCCCCTAATTAGTGACATCCTAAATCAATGCTCTCCGGTTCATGTTTAGCCAGATATCCCCAAGGTGTCAGATCGCCGAAAGAGCCGTGAGGCCATTCTCCGCTGTATTTCCTGATCCAGTATTCCTTTAGCTCTCGCACTTCGTTCAATGTACGAAGCACCTACATATTTAGATTCTCATCGCGGTAGGTTCGATTGAATCGCTCGACAAAAGAGTTCTCTGTCGGTTTGCCAGGTTTAATAAATTCAAGCTCGACACCATGATCTTCTGCCCATTCCGTTAATGCAGTTGAATAAATCCCGAGCCAATATCCATTCTCAGCTTGTGGGGTAACCCCTCCACGCTACAGTACCCTCTAACACCCAGATGCTCCTGTGGTTGGCAAGTTCAGATCAATCTCAAAAGCCAAGGCTTCCCGATTGAAGTCGTTGACTAGGTTAAATGTCTGGAAGCAGCAGCAACAGAACAAACTGTCACTCATGAAATCCTTAGAGCAACAGTGATTGGCCTGAGCGGCCTCAAATAACGGCTCTGGGTTATGACATGGCAACCGTTTCTTGCTTTTACGGCGCTTGTTTAAGTTCAATTCGCAGTACAACCGGTGAACCCGTTTGTGCTTCCACGTATATCCCCACCCCCCCAGTTACCTTATATAACTTGACGACACCATACACTGGATACCTTTTTTCAGATTACTGAAGCTTAGCAATGACCTCATCGTCGCAGCTTGGATCTGGGCGATGAAGATATACTGAGTCACTGATACCAACAGCACGACAGGCCATTCGAAGGCTTGTGCCATGCTCCTTACGAGTATAATAAACCTGCTCTCGTTTGACCGCTGGCTTTACAGCTTTTTTTGACTATATCCTTGACTATCCGGTGCTCTATGTAGAGACCAGCGAACATGGCCTCTAGGCGACAATTCTCTTCTTCAAGCTCTTTCAGTCGCTTGATATCCGATGCTTCCATGCCTCCGCACTTGAACTCCGGCTGTAGTAGATAGTATCGGATATCTCGTATTCTCAACAGTCCTCCTTGACCAGTCGTCCTGCTTCTGCTTCTGCTTCTGCTTCTGCTTCTGCTTCTGCTTCTTTCAGGATCTTAACAGTCTGGGTTTCCGTGTAGCGTGATTTCTTCATTCTTTGATTCTCCGTTTTGACGCTGTGCGCGCTGGAGAACTCAAAATTTGGATGCCCCTAGTTTAGGGGAGGTTTACACAAAGAGCAGGTTGCAGGCCTCCTAGCAACCAGTTTGGAGCAAAGTATTGTTACAAGTGGTTAGTGTTTATGCCAGTCTAGAGCTTTGGGCAATAGAGTGATGAAATCAGATTTCATCCAAGGGCATGGGACACAACTCCCATTTGGCGATTTGCCATAAACCTTAGCTTGTCTTGTTGGGGCTAGGGTTTATTGAGGGTTTGAAGGTCGATGGCTCTCCTTTCTGTTGGTGGTTGCCTTGTTGTCACTGTGGTGACACTCAGCGGGGGAAGGCCCCGTTTAGGGCGGTTTTGCTATTGAAAGTGCAATAGCCACACATGAATGGATTGCTTGGAGCTATCTTAAGTCGAGAATGAAATCGTTCCCCTCGTAATCCTTGCGTCACTTCGGGAAAATAGGGTCTAGGCCTTATGGGGATTGAGATTGAATACCGCGTCACTACATTATTGTAGTGACGCGGTGAAGGTAGATTTCTTATCAAAGCCGTTGGCTTAATAGATCAAAAATAAATGTTACTGATCTTCTGTCTTGTAGAACTCAAACAACCGTGAAGGATGAAGGCCCAGGGCGTCGGCAAATCGAGAGATGCTTATCAGGCTTACATTACGTTCGCCTCGCTCAACGCCACTCACATAGGTTCGATCGAACTCAGCCGCTAGCGCAAAGCTTTCTTGCGTGAAGCCGGCTTCTTTTCTAAGTTCTCTTAGGTGTGCTCCGAACTCTGGGCACGGGTATGGTTTTTTCTCTTTTGGCATATGTCCCCCAGTGGGCACATACTCATATTATGTGACTCATAATCCAACGGACTATGAGTCGCTTTTTGATCAAATTTAGGTATAATGACGATCATGAGTCACATTTTAGATGCGTATCCAGCTTAAATGCCCTGAAATCAACAGGGCTCAGGGAGTTAACCGGAAATATGGAGATCAACTCATCTAACAAAGGTGCAACGAATAGTCCCTTGCCACACCATCCGTTCTTCAGTCAATCGAGTAACCCGGCAACGCTCACGGACTGCTTAGACGCGATAGACAGGGCCAATGCTGTGATTGAGTTGATCAACAGCTTAGAGCTCAGTGAACAGAATGGGGGGTTGTCAGAAAGAGCCTTGTTTGGCTATTACTGGGTAAACTCACTTGTACAAAGTGCTTTAACGTTTGTAAACGTTCGCCTCAATGAACTTCAGTTGGAATCTAATAAGCAGCTACACTCCCAGTCATTAGTTACCGGACTTTTTCAGGCTCTAGAATCTATGGATAAACCTCATCAGGATCAGTTTTTAAGGCCTGTTGCACGCCACATGGGAATGGAGACCTCAGAGCTGCTTGATACGTTAAAGGACATATCCAGTAGAAGCACACGACCCCCATTAGATAAATAACGACAAGCACGTAAACCACGAACATTAACAAAAAGGATAAGTGGTGGCGGATCTGGAAGAATGGTTCGGCGATATGGACTAGAATGTTTCCCAGCAGTGGATACCTGTTAAATTCTAACGACTATGTACACAGGCAACACCAAAGCGAATTTAGGCCGCCAGATAGTATTTGTAAGTAATATTTCATATCGATATACAACGCTCAAACATTAGATGTTATGTAATTTGTTAATATATGGCGTTTAAATATTTCTACGAAAAATATACCGCTAGTACTTTTTTATGTTTTATGTCCTATTCAGTCTACTTTTCAACAAATTGAGTAGACGAATAATTTTTGTTGTTTTTATTATGAATTTAAATACAGAGGAATTTATATGAAAAAAATGGTAGCTGTTGCAGTCGTTATTGCATTAGTAGCTTTTTATATTGTGCAACTAAGAAATGACACCTCTGATAAATCATCACCTACTTCCTTTTCTAATCCCATCAGCACTCCAGCAGATAAGAAGCTCTCCAGAAATACCGATCAAAGTAGCAGTGAAAAGGAGCTTATCAAACCCAAACTAAAGAAAAAGACAAACATAGATCCCAGTAATGAATATCTTTCTAGTGAAAGTGATGAATCTGATGAAGATTATTCAAGAGAGGTTAAATCTGAATACTTTCAAAATGTTTCGGATCAAGAAATAGAAGATCTTGTTAACACTGCAAAACAGGGTGACACCACAAGCCTTATGGTAATGAACAACCTTAACATTGGCTGTTTTCACTCAGGGTATAAAAGCCAGCAATGCAAGATCATTCAAAGCAACCTTAATGATTTCAATCCATTTGAGGAGCTTGAAAAGGCAGCCATTTCAGGTGACAAGCTCGCTCAAAAGATCTATATGGATGAGTTAGTTTTTGCGGCAGGATCTGGACTTATTAACCCCTTAGCAGATTCAGAAAAATGGGTACAAAGAAAAAACATGGGGGTTAATTGGTTAGTTAGTTTTGCAAGGAAAGGAAATGCAAATTCAGCTAGAAAACTTGCCAACTTTTATGCCGAAGGTTATGTCATCCCACAAGATCTTAATCGTGCTGCTCTGTTTTCAAAGCGGGCTGCAATCTTATCAAATGACAAAGGAGACTTTGAGTTCCTAAATAGTTTACTGGATAGAGAGGGGGTAGATGAGACATTAGTTCAAGAAAATTACAAATTATTTTTTGATAACTAGCGTATTCAAGGGTAATAAAATGGTCGAGAATGTAAGGTACTACAGTTTATTTTTATTATTATTTATAGCCATAGGAGCCCAGTCATCCTCTATCGAAACTCACAAAGTTGGGCCCTATACCATTTGGATGATGAATGTGGATTATAGTCCAAACGAATTTTCAAGAGTGAGAAATCAAATAGGTTGGGATTTGAATAAAAAAAGAAAATATGCAAAGTGGAATATTACCGATATCGTGATGGCTAGGAATGGTAATCAGTTTGCTGCCTATAAGTTCTCTGGGCTTGGTTTTTACCCCTTAAAAGACTTGCCAGAAGTAAATATTACTATTGAAGAGCTTTACGACGCAGCCAAGAACAATTTTAGGGGCCGAGGGGTATCAGGAGGTTCTATAGGTAACGCTGGCGGCCCTGCTCCTCCGATAGCTGGAGCCGGTTATGGAGTAGCTCCAGTAGGCACGGGCACTACCTCAGTAGAAGACTTATAATTTTCGCTCCTGATATGCCGCTGCATCATCGCGGCTATCTAACTATCTACTCGCTTTCAACTTCATCCAATTATCAAACTCGTCCTCTGGAAATAACCGTCTTCTGCCAACTTTAATTGAAGGTGGCATGGGGTCATCCTTAGATATTCGATTTCTGACCGTCCCCACAGTAATATGCAGCTTCTTGCTAACTTGCTCGACGGTAAGGTAATTAGTAGTCATATGTCCTCCACTTTCCCGGGATAGAGTAACCTAAATCTTAAATTTCTCGACTGGTTACTTACCAACGTACTTAGAACTTAAACTATTGGACTAAAGCCACATTCGGCTTTGATCCTTTTGACTATAAAGCGCTGTATTCTTTTGGAAGAATCCCGAAGTGTTTCCGCTGTAAGAACGACATATCCAGCCGTGACATCATCCCTGCCTGTTGAATGATTCATTAGTCGTTTAAGTTTGTAGCTTCCCACATCTAAGCTTTCAGCTGTTGTAGCGAAGGTTCTTCTAAGATCATGAAAGTCACAGCTTGTACATGATAGCTTCTTAACTTTTGCTACAACTTTCTTTGGCTCTTGTATTCTGCCGTATTCATTTTCTGCTGCAAATACATACTCAGAACTTCGATCCTGTTGTTTTAAAATTCGATTAACATACTTGGTAATCGGAAGCTCTAACGGCGTCCCATTCTTGGTTTCATGGATAGTAATTATTTTCGACGCCAAATCTACATCACACCACTTCAACCTAAATATTTCCCCTCTTCGCAAGCCTGTTAGAAGTGCGAAAAACATTGCATTACAGATTGATTTCCCTGTAGGGGTTTCAAATTTTCTTATCTTTTTCATCGCCAGGTAGAATTTTGAAAACTCACTTGGTCTAAGGTGTGTCTGTCTACGACGGACATTATTCCACTGCTTTCGATGGGACAGGATGCCCACGGGATTCTCAGGAAAGATGGGACTGCCATCTTGATAGCAATATTCATATTTGGCGAAATTAAACAAGGCTCGAAGAACACGCATCGTAAGATCCGCCTGAGCTTTTGACTTAATGCTAGAATGAATCATGACCACCTCTTGCCTACCAATTTCTTTTAGTGGTCTTTTCATGAGTTTCTTCAAGTGGTTTCTCATCACACCGTCATATCCGTTCAAGGTAGTTGCCTTTAAAGGCTTCTGGTCCTTGTACGCTTGATACACACTGTCTAGAGTCAATTGAGACATCTCTTTGACACGCCTTTCTTCGTTGACGTTAATACCAATGCTCAAATCAGATAGGTGCTTCAAGGCTATACTGCGGGCCCTTGCCGGAGATACATTAGGGTACTTTCCAATTGTAATTCGAACTGGCCTTCCATTGGACACACGCTTAAATACGGAGAAACTCCTAGCGCCACTCATAGAAACACGAAGTCTTAGCTCTGGGATTTTTAGATCTCTATACTCAACCCTACCCTTGAGAAGAGGCAAAGCATCTATCGCCTGTTTAGTGAAAGTGAACTGACGCTCCATGTGTGCTCCGGGGTTACAGCGGGGTTACAAAGTAAAATGACTGTACATTACCTAAAGCACCAAGGGACTATATAAAGTTCTTTTAAAGCAATAAGTTAATTAAACAGTCTGATTTAGCAGTTACCCGGATTATATGTTCAGATATTACTCATAATCGATAGGTCCGCGGTTCAAGTCCGCGAGGGCCTTTATGCCCTTTGGAAAAAAGGGGTCAGAACCCTTGGGTTCTGACCCCGAGTCGGAGCCAATAAAACTTCAGCATTTAGCGAAATTTCCGAATAAAATAGATCGCAAAAATAAACTGGAATCAAAATGGAAGACATCGCACTTAAAACACTCTTAGCTCTCAATGCCCTCTGGTTTTTCGGTGGATTTCACACCTTTGATATTCGAGGGCGAATTTTCGCCAAAATAGTCGTACCCAAAGAGCATAGAGACACTCCCGTAATGGAAACCCTGATCATGTCAGGAAAATTTGTCGGGGGTTTTAATTTAGCCTTTATGGCTCTTAATCTATTACTGATATTCAATACAGAATTGTTTGATAGGGCAGCGCAATGGTCTATTTTACTATGCACCATGTCGATAGCTCACGGGACTCAGTTTGCACACAATGTGCCTGTAGCTATTCAAAATCGACACGGAGAAGGTGTTTGGCAGGTAAAAGGCTTGATGCTTTTTATTTTCCTTACTGACTTCACCTTAATGATATTGAACGCGGCCATGGCTTTGTATTATTTAATTTAAGACTCTAGCCGTGTCATCGATCCAATAGCCTTTTTATTAAAGGCTATTGGCTTTTCGGTCTTTGAAGTAACGAATAATATCATTTGATTCATACAGCCATTTTGTCGGCTCGCCTTTACGCTCAATACGCAAACAAGGCACTTGTCCTTTACCACCACCACGAATGAGCTCTTGCTTTACCTTGCCAGATAAACCAACGTCCTTCATTGCTACTTTCATGCCCAAGCTTTTAAGGGCTTTTCTGGTTTTAACGCAAAACGGGCAAAGCAAACTTTGGTACAGCGTTAATCTTTCTATTTTTGTAGATCTAGCCATTAAGTTGGTTTCCATAATTTAAAACGCTGACATTTTTGGCAAGTTTCAACTATAAATCATCACAAATTGTTCAAGACCACTAACAATATAGCCATATCCTTAGCAGCCTTAATTATAGGGATAGCTTAAGTCAGATACCTTTAGAGCCCAGCAGATAAAAGACGAGGCGCCACCGCAATCACAAAACCTTTATTACGAATGATTTGCATTAACATGGAATTTTAGATATGTTATATCATACTATTAATATCCACGGTTTGATCCTCATGAAAAAACACATACACCCCCAATACGACTACGTCATTTTTCGCGATACAAGTTGCGGACAGGACTTCAAGATTCGCTCAACTTGTAAATCCAGCCAAACCATTGAATGGGAAGACGGAAAGACTTACCCATTAATACACCTGGATATCTCTAGCGCATCCCACCCTGTGTATACCGGGGAACAGCGCCAGGCAAAAGCGGAGGGACGTATCGCTCAATTTAATAGCCGCTTTAAAAAGCGCAGCTTGAAATCTAAACAAGATTAGGAAGTAACAAGGCAAGTGCAATGCAAGTATTAAGTTCATTGAAATCGGCCAAGCTACGCCATAAAGACTGCCAGGTCGTTCGCCGCAGGGGGCGTCTTTATGTTATCTGTAAATCCAATCCTCGCTTCAAGGCCCGCCAGGGAACAGTAAAGAATAAACGCTAACTCTCCTCACTCGGGTCTGTTCTCCAGGCCCTTTTTTATGCTTATTGAGTTTTCATCCCTGCATAAATAGCTGGCAAGCACATGCACCCAACAGCGGACTCGCGTACACTGTTTAAAACACTGATACTTGAATTAGAACATGCTAAGCAGCCACTTTGATAAGCAACTCGTCGATGCAGAACTACTACGCTTGATAGCCGAACAGTCTAGGCGTGTCCCCTACCCCATCATTCTCGCCATGGGTTTAATTGCAAGTTTTGCTTGGCAATATATGGCGATCGAGCTTGTTATTTCCTGGCTTTTCTTTTCAGGGTTTTGCTTGCTGGTTCGTGCCTATGTTCTTCCAAAGCTTGCCTCATACAAAAACGTACAGAAAGCCAATGAGATAGCCATAATACTCAGTGCCATGAATGGCATAGCCCATGGCAGCTCATGCTTATTCTTCCCCTACTTTTCAGTGTTAGAACAGGCTATTCAGACAATGATCCTGCTAGGAATTTCAGCAGGTGCTGTGGCTACAACGTTTGGCAAACGCGATATATTTATTGCTTACCTACTACCAAGCCTGCTACCCATCAGCATTATGTGGGCCCTGCGCCCTCACCCTGAAAACCTATTCGCTGGCTATATAGTTTCAGTGCTTTGCTTGATGTTTGGGGTGATCTTACTGAGTCTAGCAAAAGACATGTTTAAGAGCTTCAGCACAGCTTTTATCGCGCAACAAGAGCAGGCCAAGCTCAACAAAAAACTGCAAGCGAGCCTAACGAGCGAAGCCTCTGCCAATCGGGCTAAAACCCAATTTTTGGCCGCAGCCAGTCATGACTTGAGGCAACCGCTACATACCGTATCTATTTTTTGCGCTGCTCTTGAAATGCAAAATGAGCAGGAATCCAACAAAGAAATCATTGAGCATATGAATGGCGCTGTAAGCACTCTTAGCAAACAATTAGATGCTTTATTGGACATTTCCAAACTGGATGCAGGCATTACCGAGCCGGAGCTTAAGCAGGTAAATATCAACGCATTATTTTCAGAGCTCGAAAGAGAATTTAAACCCATTGCACAAGACAAGGGCATTGAAATTGAATTTATAATTAATAAGCCCATAGGCATTCTTAATGATGAGTTGCTGCTAATACGGATACTGCAAAACTTGATTGCCAATGCGATTAAATACAGCAACGAAGGCAAAATTCAGATTGAATTAATCGAATCTGACAACTTGAGCATTTGCGTTTCAGACAATGGCCCTGGTATTCCGGAGGAAGAGCAAGAAAGAGTATTTGAAGAATTCTACCAGCTGCACAATAGTGAACGAGACAGCAGTAAAGGCTTAGGCCTAGGCCTCGCTATTGTTAAAAGGCTTTGCTATTTATTACATATCGAGCTGCGATTAGAGTCGTCAGCGAATGGCACACAGTTTTATCTACACTTCCCACAACAAATCGAACTAAAACCAGAAAGTGATTCAATAATAGAGCAATCACCAAGTGATGCTTTGATGAAGGGGCTAAAGGTGTTATTAATCGATGATAATATTCAGGTTTCTCGTGCTACTCAGGCGCTTTTAGAAAACATGGATTTTAGTGTAGTGCTCGCTGAAAACAAAGAGCAAGCAATTAAGCACTGGGAGCATCAAAGTGTTGATTTTGTAATAGCCGATTTACGCTTACGCCAACAGGAAACCGGTATCGATATTATTCAAGAGTTGCGCCAGCAAAAGCACAATTTACCCGCCCTTTTAGTCAGTGGTGACACCGCTCCAGAGCGCTTGCAGCAAGCTAAAGATGCTGCCATTAAGCTTTTGCATAAACCACTAGCCAGCAGCAGCTTGAAACAAGAAATGATAAAAGAATTACAACGCCACAAAAACTAACATTAAGCGGGGGACATTGAAAATTCTTTCGCCGGAATTAATGCCAATGCCGCAGTTGCGTATACCGCTTCAGTACGATTATCAACGCCAAGCGCTTTATAACAGGCAAACAAATGGGATTTAACGGTTCCCTCAGCAATATCCAGCTCACGAGCAATGACTTTATTCGCTTTACCTTGAACAGCTTTCATTAAAACCGCCAATTGGCGGCTAGAAAGATCTGACAAGATCTCTTCTCGCTTAGCTTGGCTTTCTTCATTCCACTGCTTAAGTTCATACTGCCCTAAAACACTGGGAGGTAAATATACGCCTTGCGCCAATACCAATTTGAGAGCCGCCACCAATTCTTGCGGGGATGAGGCCTTTGGAATATAGCCAGCTGCACCCTCGGCAATAGCATTGCGAATAACAGAGGCCTGATCCTCGCTTGAGATGAGCACTACAGGGCAGTCAAAATGCTCTCTGACAATATTTAATGCGCTTAAACCATCTTGACCAGGCAAGTAGTAATCTAATAGGACGATATCAATTTCGTCAGCATCAAATAACAAAATTGCCTCGTCACAGCTGCCCGATTCTAGGAACTGTGTATTGAGTTTTAGTCCAGCCAGTAAATACTTCAGACCACTGCGGAACAAGTGATGATCATCGATGATCAATACACGCACTTTGAAAACCTCTCTGCACACAAATATTTTTCAGCCCCTACCTAGTGGGAGCTGCAAGAGATTAGAATAAATTGAAACGCCAAATAAGGCTATGATGGCCTACGAAATTTATTACAAAAATCAGTAATATTCCTGAGTTTTTTATATAGAAGTCAGCCGAGAGCCGGAATTCTGAAGAGGATTGTTAAAAGCGGACCTGCTTAGGAGTTAACAATCAAAAGTGAAAAGAATGGCCCCTGCAGAAGGAGAAGGGGCCACTTTGACTTACGCTACCGATTGTAGGTAATTCTGAATACCCATTCGGTCAATCAGACCTAGTTGCTGACGCAACCAATATTCATGATCGACTTCAGTATCATCAAGCATCTGCAACAAGGTATCACGCGTTACATAGTCCTTAACGGACTCACAGTGAGCCATTGCTTCTTTCAATTCATTACCCACATGAATCTCGAGGTCCAAGTCACTTTGCAACATAGCTGGGACATCTTGGCCGATGTTCATTGGCGATCGCTTGGCCATATTGGGTACGCCACCCAAGAATAGAATACGGCGAATCAATAAATCCGCATGGCCCAGTTCATCATCGCGTTCATGACCGATTCGCTCATACAATTTGGTCAAACCCCAATCTTCATACATGCGGGAGTGGATAAAGTACTGATCTACAGCCGTAAGCTCATATTCAAGCAGTTTATTCAGCCATTCAATAACTTTGTTATCACCTTGCATAACGCAAACCTCAGAAAATTTAATTCAGCCCATCAATCATAGCGCCAAAGGAAAACTTCGTCCAGTTTTCCTTATAAATCAACCACTTAGAATTGATTATTAGGCGCATTCAAGAGTGTGTCGTATTCGCTTTTCGGTTTCGACAAGTTAAATTATCGCTGCAGCAACTCACATACCGTATTCGTTCCATCGACGGCGACCACCTTTACTTCGGCCTGATCATACAAGCTGGCATCGGGTACTATTCCCCACAAGGTATCTCCAATCTTTACCTTTGCCGCCTCTCCGGCTGGCATCAACACGACCCCGTGTGCGCCTAGCAAATTGTCCATACGATTATTTAAATTTTGGTGGTCCGACTGAAAATCCAATACACCGCGCATTTTTGTCACCGCTAAAAAACTAAAAGCGACAGAACTCACCGAGTAAATAGTAAGAGCTAATTGCCAGCTCATCTCAGGCATCAAGATATGAATTAGGCCAGTAAATAAAGCACCTGCTGCTGCGCCAAGGAAAAACCCACCCGGCAAGGCTATTTCCGCAATAAGTAATACAGCGGCTAATGTAAGCCAGTGGTAGAAATTCATATCGGCTATAAATTGGATCGCTTCCATGGTATTACCTCTAATATTCTCGTTGGTTTCTTTAGGGGAACAAAGGGCTCTTTGAAAGAACCCTTTTCAGCTATTTGACTTCTAGGCTACTGTCTTGCTGCTGTCTATCAGGTCTTTGATTCCAGCCACTGAGCCAATAACGCTTGAGGCTTCTAGAGGCATCATGATGACTTTGGAGTTATCTGCGCTGGCAATTTCACCTAAAGCATCGACATATTTTTGAGCTACGAAGTAGTTAATCGCCTTCGCATCACCTTCAGCGATAGCGGCACTCACCATTTGGGTCGCCTTCGCTTCAGCCTCTGCCTCACGCTCACGCGCCTCAGCTTCTAAGAAAGCAGACTGACGCTCGCCTTCAGCTTTTAAGATCTGTGAACGCTTTTCACCCTCAGCTACATTAATCGCCGCTTCACGCTCACCTTCAGCCAATAGAATTTGAGCTCGCTTTTCACGCTCTGCTTTCATCTGGTTGGCCATCGAATCAATTAGATCTCTCGGCGGAGTAATATCTTTAATCTCGATTCGGTTTACCTTAATACCCCAAGGGTTAGTCGCTTCATCGACCTTGGTTAATAAGGCCGTATTGATCGTATCCCTATTAGAAAGCATGGCATCTAGTTCCATCGAACCCAGTACCGCACGAATATTGGTCATAACCAGATTCTGCATCGCGCGCTCCAGGTTATTCACCTCATAAGAGGCCTTTACCGGATCCAACACCTGATAAAAACAAACCGCATCGGTGGTCACCATGGCGTTATCTGCCGAAATCACTTCCTGGGGCTGCACATCAAGTACCTGTTCCATAACAATTTGCTTATGACCAATACTGTCCACTAACGGGACGATCAACTTCAAACCCGGTTTCAAAGTCCGGGTATATTTGCCAAAACGCTCTACCGTCCACTCCTCACCTTGGGGAACCTGTCGCACCCCTTTAAAGATAAGAACGACACCAAAAGCCACAACAGCCCACACAAATACATTCACATCAAACATAACATTCACCTGTTATTAATCTTTTTTGTTACATATTCTTAACGCGAAATGAATATTATGAGAAAAATAATTTAAAAGCAATTATTGTTACGTATAATTAACAAATATTGGCGCGTAGAACAGCAAACTACTCAAAGAGCGATCAAATAATGAGCAAGATATTCAATAGCCCAGAGATGACCGAAACAATTCGACGCTACTTCGCCATAGAAAAGAATATGCGCGGTTTGGATTACAGAGAATTGAGCCGCCGCTTAGCAGAAGCGGGAGTCGAGCAATCAGAAGGAAATTTAAGAGTTAAAATGACCACTGGAAAGTTAGGAACCCCGCTGTTTTTGCATCTACTGATGGCAATGGGGGTCAAACAGTTAGATATGGAACAAATAGATACTATTTACCAACAGGTGTGCACTGATCTAGCTGATAATTAGTCATACGGCTTTTAACAGTAAGCTTCGAAATAAGGCGCGAATTAGAGCCAATGGCGCCTAATTAACTTTTATTAACCTTCGGCGATTAGACTTTTTATTTATAAACGAAATTAAAAATAGAAAATAAAGTTATTCTGGGCCTAATTTATAGGTCAATTCCGACCATTCTCTGTCAATTTCACCCTTTTTCATTAACCCTGACTATACTCACCAATAATTACCGGTGATAACAAGAAATAGCTCGTATTCACTGCCTTATGCTTTTATTACACTGATTGCATTGCAGTACCACCTGTAATAGTCATCTCACGATGAACTCGCTACATAAATATAATAATTGCGGAGGAAATCCCACGTGTTGATACACAACCACGCCCGTAAAAAGTTGCTGCCATTGGCAGTTTCAATGATTACCCTTGGCCTTTCTCAAACCGGCATAGCACAGGACCAGCAGTCTGCCGGTGAAATTGAAGAGGTTATGGTTACTGGTTCCTATATTAAAAGCAGCCCAGGGGACGCCGTTGTTCCCGTTCAAGTCATGGGCCGCGAAGATTTAGATGCTATTGGAGCCACTACAGTTGCTGATGTTATCGCTAAATTAGCGATCAGCTCTGGCTCTGAAAACCAATCAGATTCATTCACCCAAGGCTCGACCCAGGGTACCTCAAACGTCAACTTACGCGGCCTAGGCTTAAGCTCTACGCTGGTCTTGATTAACGGCCGTCGCCAAACCATTTCCGGCTCACTGACCAACGATGGTAGTGTGTTTGTTGATACCAGTACGATTCCTGCAGAAGCTTTGGAACGTGTTGAAGTATTAAAGGAAGGTGCTGCATCGACTTATGGTTCTGATGCTATTGCGGGCGTTGTGAACTTCATTCTCCGCAAAGATTTTGAAGGCTTAGAGGTAAACCTAGGCTATCAAACTACCCACGACGATGACCAAGAAGACCGAGATGTAGGTTTTATTTGGGGTGGCGGAAACGATAAAACTCACGTGACCATTTCTGGCCACTTTTTAGATCGTACTCCACTTAGCGTTGCTGATCGCCCAGAATTGGCCGACAACGCCATCAGTAGTTTAGGCACAACTTTCTTGCCGGTTGCCCCAGTAACCGTTCCTGACGGCCCTTACGCTGGTAGCTATAGCCCATTTGAAAACGTACCTTTAGCCGGTTGTACCGATACCGCTGGGGGCGTTTTAATCCCTCAGCCTAGCGGACAACGTTGTGGCTTCCATTATGGCCCACGTTTTAACTTGGTTAACACGGAACACCGTAGACAGATATATACCAATTTAACCCATGAGTTTGATAACGGTATGGAGCTGTTTGCCGAAGCCGGCTGGGCTAACAACAATGTGGAAGACAACCCACAGTCACCAAGTTACCCTTACCTATCGTTCCCAGTAATTTTGCCAAATCACCCGGGTAATCCATTTGGTGCCCCAGTTGTATGGCTCGGTCGTCCTCTAGGTGCTGGATTCCCATCGCCGAATGCACCACGTGAGAATGACAACCGTCGATTCTCGGTTAATCTTACCGGTGAGTTTGATAATGGCTGGTCATTCGATACGGCGCTGACCTACTCCCAGAACAAATACCGTCAGATTCAGCCAGATACTATTCAGTCTCGCCTAAATGCCGCTTTGGCTGGCCAAGGTGGTCCGAATGGTGATCAGTACTTTGACCCATTCAACCCTGCCAATAACAGCCAAGAGTTGATTGATTATCTGTCTTACGATACTGACACTCAGCGTACTACTGACCTACTCGTATGGGACGCTGTTGTTGCCGGTGAAATGTTTGAAATGTCTGGCGGAACCGCCGGTTTCGCTTTCGGTGTTCAAGCGCGCCAAGAGAAATATGAAGTTGAAACCGACGATCTTTACGAAATCACTTTCGACGCAAACGGTAACCCAATCCCAGTTGACCTAATCTTCTTGGGTGGTGTTTCTGAGGTTAAAACGGATCGCAGCAGCTACGCAGTATTTGCTGAAACCAAGCTTCCAGTCACCGAAGACCTAGAGGTCACTGCGGCTTTGCGTTATGAAAAACTAGATAACGACAACAGTCTTGATCCTAAGATCGCCATGCGTTGGCAATTGAGCGATCAGTGGATTGCCAGGGCTTCTGTGTCTACGTCTTTCCGTGAGCCATCACTGTCTCAGTTAAACGCTACCGCAGTAAGCTTGCAGGGTATCCAAGACTTTAACCCAGACGGAACACCTAAAGGTGGTGTTGCCTTTATCCGTGTTGCTTCTCAAGGTGCAGCTGACCTGACCCCTGAAGAGTCCACTAACTACAACCTGGGTTTAATCTTCCAGCCTACGGATGATCTAGAACTGAAGCTAGATTACTGGCGTGTAGATTATGAAGATCTAATTACCCAGCAAAGTGCTCAAGGTATTGTGATTGCCAACCCGAATGACCCTAATGTTATTCGTACACCTAATGGCCAGCTAATTGGTATCAATACTCGTTACTTCAACTCCTCAAATGTGGAAGTTGATGGTTTGGATTTTGAAACCACTTGGAGCTTGGGTGATGCTTGGTCTGTTAAAGCTAACTTATCGCACTTCTTAAACTACGACCTTACCCTAGCGGATGGCCGTACTGTTGAAGCCGCGGGTTTCTTTAACCACGATAACTTCGCACGCTCACTGCCTGAAACAAAAGCGAATATGATTGTAAGCTGGATTGATGAAGATCAACGTGCCAACTTGGTACTGAACTACATCTCTAGTTACGAAACCACTCGCGAGGTTCCAGCAGGTGAGAGTCAAAATATTGATTCTTATGTGACACTAGATGCGAACTACAGCATTAACTTGCCATTGGGCTTCACCGACGATTCTGAAACCACATTAACCTTTGGTATCAAGAACTTGTTAGATGAAGAGCCACCACGCGTATACGATGCAGCGAACTATAGCTACGATCCTAAACAGCATAGCCCGCTAGGTCGTACCTTATACGCCAAGGCTAAGTTCCGCTTCTAATACACTTGTAGTTTTTACATCGATCTCACTTGAAAGCGGCCAAATGGCCGCTTTTTTTATCATTACAATCTCTGAGATTCCCTCACTCTAAACTTCTACCAAGATTGCCAAACATAACTTATAGCAATCTTACAACCGTTTATCGAAAGCGGTGCTATAATTGTCTTTTTAGGCTAAGCACTGGCATAACCGTGAAACCTACCAAGACCAAAGCGGAAATTCGCACGGAGATAGAGGATCAGATTGAGCAATTTCTCCGCCATGGAGGAAAGGTGGCCAGCTATCAGAAAGGTGCAAGTGGCTTAGCAGATGGTGCCAGTATCCAAAATAGCTTTAGCCCGCGACAAGTTCAGAGTCGTACACCTGTGGTTGATGTGGTCAAAGCCATTGATTCTCGTCGGCAACCTCAAAAGGCCCCTGTCGCCAAGCGCAGACCCAAGAAGATTTTGTTAAAAGATGACTTTGGAGACCCAATCCGCTGGGTTTGGCAAGACAGCAAAGCTTAAAGTCATTAATAGGTAGCCGCTCTCCACTGCTTCCTACTCCTCCCTCTAAAACTCGAAATAATCATCAACTCTTAAATAATTACCCATTCATTAGTGCGGATATTATCCCTGCTATTTATTCACAATCTCGTTCTTTGCGACTGATTTTCATTAAATGCCCCCTTTTCTCTTCTCGAATTGAACAAAGCAGCCGATACTCAATCTTAAGATATAACTAAGCGACAGGTCCCAGCTCAGAGCTAAACAGCTCTTAAATACCAAATTCGATAAGCTATGCACTTCAGTTTGCATACAGAGTTAGGTCATTAGAGTACGGCGCAATATACGCTCGCTAGCTGCGGGAAACAGCCCATCCAATGCTGTCTGGAAATACAAATATGATGCAAGGCTTTGCCACACTAAGATGCTTACTGGTAGATGATGACCCTGGAACGCTACTCATACTGAAGCGCCAGCTCGTTGCCTTAGGCATTTTCCAAATAGATGTGTGTAACAATTCCTGCGCCGCGCTAAAGAAACTACAGCCTGATAGTAAATACGACATTGTATTTTCTGATTTAAATATGCCCGGCGTTGATGGCATTGAGCTCATCCGACATATTTATCAACTGAAGCTTTCTTGTGCATTAGTTTTAGTCAGCGGCGAAGACCCACGAATAATCAACAGCATCAGCCATCTTGCCAGAGAACAGGGCTTACAGTTCCTTGGCGCCATCGAAAAGCCTTTTGAGCAAGAAGATGTAGAAAAGTTGCTACA
The DNA here is from genome assembly GCA_025800365.1 of Cellvibrionaceae bacterium. Classification (GTDB taxonomy): domain Bacteria; phylum Pseudomonadota; class Gammaproteobacteria; order Pseudomonadales; family Cellvibrionaceae; genus Pseudoteredinibacter. The sequence goes on from JAOXRT010000081.1 coordinate 21,564, forward strand.
TAAATTCAATGTTAACTTTGAGCTAGAACTCGAAAAAGACAGGCCAAACGTTAGCATTTCAGAAATTAGGCAAGCTATTTTAAACAAAGAGATCGAAGCCTATTTTCAACCACAAATATGCGTAAAAACAGGCCGGCTTATTGGAGCTGAAGCCTTAGCTCACTGGCGACACCCCAGCAAAGGGCTCATCACGGCTGATCACTTTATTCCCCTAGCCGAACGCCACGGCCTCATCCAACTCATTGGGCACTACATATTGGATTTCTGTTGTATTCAGTTAAAACAATGGCAAGCCAACGGTATCGACATTACCCTGTCCATTAATATCTCACCACTGCACTTAAACAGATTGGATCTACCTGATGTTTTATGCAGCATGGCTAAATTTCACGGCATTCAACCGCAAAAATTGATTATTGAATTAACAGAAGCCAGCATGCTAGAGGATCTAAGCACCAGTATCGATATTCTATCTAGGTTACGCCTGCGTGGATTTCAACTATCGATTGACGATTACGGTACCGGGCACTCTTCTTTAGATAAGCTGCAACAGATACCGTTTAACGAATTAAAGATTGACCGCAGCTTCATCAAATATGCCAGCGACAATGAAGCCAGTCGAAGAATACTTGAAGCTACGGTAGACCTCGCTAAAAAACTGCATTTAAAATGCGTCGCAGAGGGTGTGGAGTTTGAATCCGACTGGGAGATGGTGAGCAGCTTACAGTGCGATATTGCCCAAGGCTTCTTTATATCACGCCCGATGCCAGCGGCAGATTTTTTACCTTGGGTAAAGAACCAGCAGGCAAATCGTATCGCATTAGGCGCCTAAAAGAATCACACCAAACCCGCGTCGATAGCAATCCAGTAACTGATACCACTCAATACCGTTAAAACTAAAATTACCATCGCCAGCAAGCGCAAGGGTTTAAAGGGCTCCCTTTCTACACTATTCACGCCTGAAGACACAAACTTATCGACCTTTGCTTGATCTTCAGGGCTTAACTTCGGCTCATCGTTATTATTCATATTTGGCCTACATTCGTTAAAATCTGCTGATTATCTTAACACCAATTTATAATCTATCCACATTGGCGCATGATCGGAAAATCTAGGTTCGCGTTGTATATGCCAATCATAAGCCTTCTTGGCGATATTAGGTGTTACCACATGGTAGTCCAGACGCCAGCCCACATCCTTAGCGAAAGCCTGTCCTCGGTTGGACCACCAGGTATAAACCTCTTCATCGGTTAATTGGCGAAACACATCCACCCAACCAAATTCATCATAGATTTTATCTAGCCAGGCACGCTCTTCTGGCAAAAAGCCCGAATTCTTACGGTTACCCCGCCAGTTTTTAAGGTCAATCTCTTTATGGCAAATATTCCAATCGGCGCAGATAATATACTTCTCACCACTGGCCATCATTTCTTGTAAGCGAGCTTCGAATAAATCTAGAAAACGATACTTCTTTTCTTGTGCCGCTTCTGAACTAGAACCTGACGGCATGTACAAAGAGATCACAGTGACATTTCTAAAACGCGCTTCAATCCAACGCCCCTCATTATCGGCCGGATCCCAGCCTAAACCACGAGTAACTTCACGGGGCTTAACCTTGGAATAAATGGCCACGCCGCTGTAGCCCTTTTTCTCGGCATCAAACAAATAGCGGTGATAACCTTCTGGAAAAAAAATCTCATCATCTAGCTGATGTTCCTGAGCCTTAGTTTCCTGCACACAGAGCACATCCACATCTTGCTCGGCAAACCATTCAAAAAAGCCCTTGCGTGATGCCGCACGAATACCATTGGCGTTAAAACTCATAATCCGCATGGCGGCGCTCCTTAAAAATACGGCTTTAAATTAGAGGCCAGATTAAAACAAATTGCTTGCCAGTTGAAAATAGTCGTACTCATTTTGATAGGCAGATCTGCTTAAACTAGTGAACGATGTTTTAGCTTGGTTGCGGAGTAAGAATCTAGCTTGGGGGAGTGCTTTGGAGCGACTAGGCTCCTGACAAAACCTTCTGGAGAGGTTTTGGGCTTGGCCGAAGGCTGAGCGCCTGGACGGCGCGAATCCATGGAACGGGTGGCTGCATGACTATTCTGCTTGGAGCAGAATAGGACTTGCCCGAAAGGGTGAGTAACTGGATGTTACGAATCCATGCAGCGTTGGAGCAGAAAAGCACTGCCCCAAGCTAGAATCTGGCCCAGAGGCAGAGAATTCAAATGCCCGACAATGTGGGCAATCCCGGGTATTTGAATTGATTAGTGCCCTAAGAGTCGGCTCTTAGGGAAGCTCTGCCCGATTAAACAACAGAGAGAGATATAGTTAGGAAGCGAGTCTTAAGCGTTGCGCTCCAACAAAATCGCAATACCCTGACCACCACCAATACACATAGTACATACCGCATAACGGCCATTGGTACGCTCAAGCTCATAAATCGCTTTTACGGCCATGATGGCGCCGGTGGCACCGACAGGGTGACCTAAGCTAATACCTGAACCATTGGGGTTTACCTTTTCAGAGTCCAACTTCAGCGCATTGGATACCGACAGAGCCTGTGCTGCAAAGGCTTCATTGGATTCCCAGAAATCGATATCGTCTTTGCTCACACCGGTTTTTTCCAACAGCTGCTCAACTGCAGGAATTGGGCCCGTGCCCATGATGGCTGGTTCCACACCCGCAACCGCGTAACCTTTAATGGTCGCCCAAGCTTTTAAGCCTTTCTCTTCAGCGGCCGCCTTTTCCATCAATACCAGAGCCGCAGCACCGTCGTTCAAGCCTGAGGCATTGCCCGCAGTTACCGTGCCGTCTTTTTTGAAGGCTGGGCGCAAACCCTGCATGCCTTCAACAGAAGCATCACCACGAACATGCTCATCCTGTGCAAACACCGATGGACGACGCTTATTCTTGCCTTCAACAGGTAAGATTTGTGATTCGAAGTAGCCGGCATCGATAGCGCGCTGGGCACGTTGATGACTGCTTACCGCCAACTCATCTTGCTGCTCTCGCGTAATCTCAAAACGCTCGGCAACATTCTCAGCAGTAACGCCCATGTGATAACCATTCATTGGGCAGCTTAGTACGCCGATCATTGGATCATACATTTCACCATTACCCATGCGCTGACCAAAACGAGCACTTGGCAACCAGTAGGGAATATTACTCATGGATTCAGCGCCACCGGCAACGGCCGCATCACAATCACCCAATAGAATCGCTTGCACGGCGGATACAATAGCCTGTAAACCCGAGCCACATAGGCGGTTTACATTATAAGCAGGGGTAGTTTGATCTAAGCCCGCGTTTAATGCCGCAGCGCGACTCATATACATATCACGACGATCGCCCGCCACAACGGTACCAAATACACAGTGACCGATATCCGCTTTTGCCGCACCCGAACGCTCTAGAGCTTCCTCGGTTACCATGCTGGCAAGCTCTACCGCATTAAAATCTTTTAGGCTGCCACCAAAACTACCCACGGCGGTGCGCACGCCACTTAAAATAACAACTTCTCTTTGACTCATTGTCTGCCTCAACTTTCTGGCTAATGTGTAAATATCATGTGTTGTCTTAACTGGGATTTATACAAGCTGCGCTTGCCACCCAGAAAAGAAAAAAGCCCCTTGCGGGGCTTTTACTAAATAAATATCGCTTAGAACAACTCGGCGGCCAAGCTCATTACCGGCTCACTACCCGCCGCAATATTTTGCTTATGGGTATTAGCTTGTGGCAACAAACGCGCGTAGAAGAAACGCGCTACCGCCAGTTTGCCATCGTAGTATTCATCACTGCCCTGCTTAGCCATGGCCGCTTTCGCCATACGTGCCCACATATAGGCATGAGCTACGTGACCAAACTGATGCAGATAGTCATAAGCGGAAGAACCAATTACAGCTGGATCATTCGCAGCGTTTTCCAATACCCACTGGGTAGACTCTTGCAAGCCCGCCAAAGCGCTTTCCAAAGCTGGAATAAACTCAGACATATTATCATCGCAACTGGCGATAAACTCTTTGATATCAGCGGCGAACAATTCAATAAACTTGCCACCGTTAGCAGCGACTTTACGGCCCATCAAATCCATCGCCTGCACACCATTAGTGCCCTCATAGATTTGACAGATACGCACATCGCGAACTAATTGCTCTTGTCCCCACTCACGTAGATAACCATGACCACCAAATACTTGCTGGCCCAGTACCGTACAATCAAGTGCTTTATCGGTAACAAAGGCTTTAGTAACCGGGGTTAACAAGGCCATCATGTCCGCACCCTGTTTCTTCTCATCACCTTCAGCAAACTTAGACTTATCTAACCACATAGCGGTGTAATGATTCAAAGCGCGCGAGCCTTCGGTGTAAGCACGCATGGTTAGTAACATGCGACGCACATCAGGGTGCACAATAATCGGATCAGCAGCTTTTTCTGGTGCTACGGCACCATTTGGAGAGCGGCTTTGTAAACGTTCGCGAGCGTATTCAATCGCCGACTGCCAAGAACGCTCTGCGGCACCTAGGCCCTGGATACCCACCACCAAACGCTCGTAGTTCATCATGGTAAACATACAAGCCAAGCCTTGGTTAGGTTCACCGACCAACCAGCCTTTAGCATCGTCAAAATTCATCACACAAGTGGCTGAACCTTTAATGCCCATTTTCTTTTCGATGGAGCCACAGCTGACGCCATTGCGCTCGCCAAGGGAGCCATCGTCATTAACAATGATCTTCGGCACCAGGAACAAAGAAATGCCTTTCGGTCCTTTCGGTGCATCTGGAAGGCGCGCCAACACCAAGTGAATGATGTTTTCAGCCATATCGTGCTCACCCCAAGTAATAAAGATCTTATTACCATTAATGGTGTAGCTGCCGTCGCCATTTTCTTTGGCGCTAGAGCGGATAATACCCAGATCGGTACCGGCGTGGGGCTCGGTCAAATCCATCGCACCTGACCACTGGCCAGAATACATATTTGGCAAATACTTCTCTTTCAACTCATCGCTGGCGTGGGCATCAATCGACAAGCAAGCACCAGCAGTCAACATTGGCGCCAAGCCGAAAGAAATAGAAGCGCCCTGTAGCATTTCCTCAACGTGAGCCGTTAAGGTTTTAGGCATACCCATGCCACCATATTCGGGATTACCGCCCAAACCATTCCAGCCACCTTCACAGAAGGTCGCATAAGCTTCTTTAAAGCCATCTGGCGCGGTAACCTCACCATCGTCCCAACGAGAGCCCTGCTCATCCGATTCACGATTCAGCGGGCCTACCACTTCACCAGCGATCTTTGCAGCTTCTTCCATAATGGCATCAGCGGTATCCACATCCACAGCGCCAGCCAAGCCAGGCAACTCTGACCATAGTTTCTCGGTTTCAAATACTTCTTTTAGCACAAAGTGCATGTCTTTTAAGGGAGCTTGATACTCGGCCATGGTGCTTCTCTCACAATGATTATCAGGTATTTATAGACTAAATTAGCCCCAAGACAATACAGTCAGGTGACAGGGACAAAATAGCCATTCAAACAGGTGTTTGAAATTAACCAGATCGCCTTTGAAAGTCAATGACGGTAGTCATTACATTTTGTGCCTGAATTAACCCCCGAAAACCAAAGCAATCTATAAAATCTAAAAATAGTCCTTATAATTCAATAACTTACAAGCAGAAGACAGCTCACCTAAGTGAATTTAAAAACTTAAGCACCAATTGAACGCAAACGACTTGTCGCAAATTTGTTTAAGCGTCGGTTTAAAAGCTATTTGGGGCCTATAGGTAAACTACCTGTCAGCTAGCCTATATAGCCTTTAGTTTAAAAAGCTTCATGACTTAGACTTTAGCATTAGAAACACCATCTTTAGCTAGCAATAGCGCCCTAATCAACTAAGATATCTTTAGGCATTTAGGCGCCAACGGCCTAGTCTGCCATTCTAAAAGCGGGGTGTGTTATGGCTTTGTCCAAACGCTGTTTTCGAGTGGATCCGCCCAAGTCATTAGACATTGGAAAGTGGCAGGTAACCGTCGACTTAATATCTAGGATCTACCACACATCCTGTGGGGTAATCGTACAGTTTAAAGGTAATGAATTTTCCACCATCGTGACCAGTAGTAATCACGATAACTTTCTCTCGCCAGAAGATAGCTGGTCTTGGGAAATCAAGAGCTTTTGCCGCAGAGTGGTAGAAACTCGTGAACAACTCTATGTCAACGATGCTTTGGCTGGTGATGAGTGGACTGATGCCCCCCCTGTATGCCAAGGTCCAGTGAGATCCTATCTTGGTTTCCCTATCTTTTGGCCTGACGGCCGTGTCTTTGGAACTATCTGTTCGATTGATACCAAAAGCACCAACTACGAAATCAGTTTTATCGAACTTATGCAGCAACTGCGTGATTTAATCTCAGGCGAGCTACAACACCTATCAGATATTGAACAATTGCAAAAAGTCGCCACTACTGACGCACTCACGGGCCTATACAATATTAGAGGCCTAAGTAGTCTTGGCGAGAAACGAATCAACGACCAGCAGCGTTTTCATTTAGACCTCGCGGTGATCTATCTCGACATCGACAATTTAAAGCAGCTCAATGACAAATATGGTCATGAACAAGGTGATGTATGTATAAAAGTGTTCGCCAAATCATTAAAACTAAGCTTTCGTAAAACCGATATTATTGCCCGTGTAGGGGGCGATGAGTTCGTTGTTTTAGCTCTTTGCAACAAGGGATCTGAAATTGAATTACAGCAAAGCTGCGAAGATGTCAGCCAGGATTTTTCTGAAAGCTTCGCCTCACAATATAGTGACAGCATCAATCTATCGGTGAGTTATGGCATTAAGATATACGACACTGTTCAGAGCCTTCCTCTTAAAGACATGATTAGCGAAGCTGATAGACTGATGTATGCCCACAAAAACAGAAAAAAGTTGGCCTTGAAGTAAACTAAGTCAGTAAATTTTATATAAGGCCTAGGCTTGAAAGGCATGTCACGCAGCCAACACCTCTAACCAACAGCTGCGACTGAGATCTGACCACTTACCCTAATCAAATATCTTAGATATTTGAAACTATTCTCAGCTTCAGCAATCATAATTCCATCCATAAATTCAGCTTAGCGAGCCCTTTTAGCAAATGAACCGTCCTTGCTGTCTATTCCCTACCGTATTGCTATGCGCTTTGCTCAGTGTGCCGATGCACTCCATTGCAGCTTCCCAGGACGGATCCATACCTCTGCTAAATACCAAGGGAGGCTTTAACGGTACTTGGGAGAAAGACTATGCCCGAAGTGATAACTGGGAACGCAGGGTCCGGGAAAAGCTATCAGAGCTACGCCGTCAAGCCGAACAACGTAATCGACGGCCGGAAAGTAGAGGACAGATTGGCGGCATTAGCGTCATTAGCAGCGCTGGGCGCGGCACCAATATAATTGATCTGGCCAGATTTACAGAGATGATTAGCCGTCACCACACCATGAAGATAGTGCAGGATGAGCAACAGATTAGCATCGCTAGAGAGGGTGAAGCCAAGCTCATCTGCAGCACAACAGGTGAAAGGCTTGTTACCCAAAATGAATTTGCTGTAGAAACTTGTCGCTGGGACGGGAAACGTTTAATTTTTAGGATTCAGTTGGAAGAAGGTACTACCATCTACCATCGCTTTTTACTTTCACCAGCAGGAAACTCCATTAATTTGTTAACACGTGTATCCCACCCTGGAAGTCCAGCCTTTGAGCTCGTGCAGTTTTATGAACGTTTTGATGGGAGCTATGAAGCCTATCAATGCAAACAAACCTTAAGTCGAGGCAAAGTCTGCAATTTAAGACATGATCAAAGCCCTGAAACTGAGGCGGAAAATAATGACTAAGACCATATTTTGTCGCTTATTTTTCGTATTCACGGCTATCATATTATCGGCCTGCAGCCAGCAGCCGCTGGTAAAACCCAGTAGTGATACAAACCTGGTTTCTCAAAACACTCAGCTCCTACAGAGCCAGCAAGAAGAAGAGCTTGCACGAATTTTGGATGTCAGTATCGAGGTATTTGGACTACAAGGTACAACTGGCGGGAATAGCCAAGTTGAAAAACAAATATTTTCGGAAATAGCCGATATAGAACGCCAATATCTACCTGTATTGCTGCGAAATACTTTAGCAAAAAGCCGCTACTGGGGGGCAGTAAGTGTCGTCCCCAAAGAAGATTTGGCGGCAGAACTTTCAGTTAGCGGCCAGGTATTACAATCCGATGGGAATAGCTTAAGCCTCCACATCATCGCCAAAGATGCTAGTGGAATAATATGGCTGGACAAAAAATATCGAGCCCTGATGCAAGGTGGGCAACAGGCCATACAAAAAGATAAAGATCCGAATATAGAATATAGCCACTTCTCGCAAGCTTGCCTAATACAGGAACTACCCTACCAAGAGCTTTACCATCAAATTGCTAACGATCTTTTAAGCTACCGATTAAGCTTATCAGACAAAGAGTTGTTAACCATTCGTAGACTGGCGCAAATAAAGCACGCTCAAGACTTATCGCCTGACGCTTTTAATTCGCTAACTGAAGAGCAAGATGGCCAATTATTGATCAAACGGCTTCTCGCCCATAACGATCCTATTTTAAAGCAGGTAGAGCGAATGCGAGCACGCCACTATATGTTTATTGAGGCTGTCGATGACCACTACCTAAACTTGCATCAAAAAATGGCTGCTATTTATCAACTATGGCAACAATATTCTTGTGAGCGAGCAGAGGAGCTTAAACTCAGGGAGCTTACCCAAGGATCAAAAAAGCGAAGATACAAAGGCGGCTTTAGTGCCATGGCTGACAATTATAGACGCTATAAAATCAGTAAAATGTTTGAGCAGGAATGGCAACAACTCGCCAGCAGCTTTAAACAAGAAGTGGACCCTGCCGTGATTGAGCTTAATAACAGAGTCTATACACTGAGCGGAACCGTTGATCAACAACTTGAAGAATGGCGTAGTATTTTACGAGAATTCTATAAGCTCCAAGGCTTACCTTAAAAGAAAATACAGAATCAGATCAATGCAATAAAAATACAAAAAGTGCCCCCTAGGGGGCTAATGCGTAGATTTGAGGAGACCTAAACCTAACTTCACATCACGGTGCGTATTGAATCAGCTGCTTACCGTCCCATTCATGGGCCATGGTTTCAATATTACTAAATAGCTCTTCTACCTCAGGCGAGTATTCAATAATCTCAATCATACTGTGCAGCTGGGGATCGGAGTCCAGATAGACATAGCGCTCTCCAACTGCGACCTTGCCAGAAAAGCAGACACTGTGTCCTGCATTTTGATAACGTTGAACCTCTGTATCAAATTTATCGGTCATTAAAGCCCAATGATGAAAGCCAAAGCCACGCTGGGCTATAACATCTTTATACACCGAGGGGGTATCACAACGTTGTTCGATAAATTCAATACACATCCCCCCGCTATAGCCGAGCGCTAAACGTATATCAAGATCGCTACACTCTTGCCCGCGGTAACGCATATTATCTATCTCAAAGCTATCCATAATTACGAATGGCCCAGCAGCATTGAAGGTGCTCCAATGTTCGATGCTTTTCTCTAGGCTTTCAACGATATAAGCCATCTGCATCATGCTTCCGAGTTTTTGTTGCATTTTATACTCTCTTAAACCATTAACCGTTTAACTGGAAACCACCGTCCACGACAAACTGGGCGCCGGTAATAAATTTAGCTTCATCCGAAGCGAGAAAAAGCACCATATTGGCGATATCGCGCGCTTCACCAAAGTGCCCCATCGGTATACGTGATAGGAACTGCTCTTCGACTTCGTCTGCACTTAAACCCATTAACTTAGCGGTTTCCTCAAAAAGGCCAGCTAGCATTGGTGTATTGATTTGCCCTGGATGAACACTATTACAACGGACAGGGTTTCCGTTAGCCGCCCCACTTACCGCTCCGTGCATTGCCACCGAAGTACTCAATTGCATTACAGAGGCCTTGCTTCCGCCATAAGCGGTAATAAATGGGGTAGCCACAAGCGCAGCGATTGACGACAGATTGATAATTGAACCTCCACCGGAAGCAGACATTATCGGCAAGGCATATTTACATCCCAAAAAAACGCTATCGGAATTAACCCTATGAAGTTTTTGCCACTCATCCAAGCTGGTCAGCTCAGGTGTGCACTGTGCGACATCGCCGCTGATACCGGCATTGTTTACTAAAATATCCAAGCCACCATGTTCGGTATTGATGTTTTTTAATAGCTTCTGCCACTGCTCCTCACTACAGACGTCCTGCTCATAAAATTCAACAGAAAGCTGCCGCGCAAGCTTTTCACCCTGGGCTTTATTAATATCACTGATAATCAACTTGGCGCCCTCTTCATGAAGGCGTATCGCAATCGCTTCACCAAGGCCACTAGCGGCACCGGTCACCAAAGCAACTTTATTTTTAACTCTATTCATTTTTCTCACCTATCCTAAGCGGAGTGTCGCGCGGGAATTCCGGCCAACTGAGCGCCATCCACTAACATTTGATGACCATTCACGAATGCCGCATCACTAGAAGCAAGATAAGCAATACTGGCAGCAACATCCTCTGGCTTTGCCACTCGTCCCATTGGAACTAAGCTAGCCATTGCCTCCAACATAGTCTCGCGGCCACCAAGTGTTGAAGCTATTGGGTCTAACATTTCGGTATCCACATAGCTTGGGTGTACGCTGTTACAGCGAATGGAATACCCTTTGCCGGCGCAGTACAGAGCTAGCGATTTACTCAGTAAAGTTACACCACCTTTGCTGGCGCAATAGGCAGCAATATCCTCACCGCCGACTAGGCCTCCTACTGACGATATGTTAATGATGCTGCTGTCACTCTCATTGCACTTCATCAGCTTAATGGCATGTTTACAGCCTAGGAATACCGCTGTTAAATTGACATCCATCATTGCTTGCCAGTCTTGCAGCGCCATATCCTCAAAATCACCGGTGATACCGATACCGGCACAATTCACAAGAATATCTAAGCCACCCCGCTGCTTGAGCTGTCGACAAAGTTCCTGCCAATTTTCCTCTTGCGATACATCCAGCTGAAAAGCCCAGCATCGATCACTCATTTGCGACAGAGCCTGTTTAGCTCTATCAAAATTTAAATCGGCTAGCACAACCTGCGCACCTTCATCGCTTAGGCGTTTAGCTGTAGCACGACCTATGCCAGAGGCCGCACCGGTAACCACTGCGGTTTTGTTTTGAAATCGTAATGCCATATCAGACAACCTTAGAAGTTTCTAGTCACTGTTAGGGCATACTCTCTTGGGCGACCAAAGTAGCCCTCAAAGTAACCGAAGGCTTCTACGTTGACGCCGTTAGAAATATATTCTTCATCGGTCAAATTGTTACCAACCAAGGCTACGCGCCAATCACCGTCATTAGTTTCAAAACTGATACTGGCATCCACCAGCCAATAGGAATCAACCGTCAGGGGTTGAGTGTTATAGGCATCTTTATAAGTTTTGCCTTTGTAGGCGGCTCCAAGTCTAAGGCCTAACTCGCCAGCATCAGCAATATCGAAATGGTAGGCAATACTTGTGTTGAACGTTAGCTCCGGAGCATCAGGTAACTCATTACTTTTTCGAATACCAGAGCTTTCATCGAGTTCGTTGTAACGCGCATTGAGATAGCCCAAGCCCATTTGCACTTCCAGCTGCGGTGTCGGTAGAGCTTTAACTTCCAACTCCAAACCGCTCATTTTCGCCTCGCCGGCATTGTTAACCGACAAGACCAGTTGCCCGGTGACAGCATCCGCTCCAACAGTAGTAATTTGCATGTCTTCGTAGATGTTGTAGAACATAGACATATTGGCAACCAGGCGGCCATCCATCCATTTCGACTTTATGCCAGTTTCAAAACTATTGAGCACTTCATGGTCGAAAGCTTTGTTTTCAGTTCCAACTTGTGGACGAGGAGACCACCCTCCTGATTTAAAGCCACTGGCAAAAAGGGCGTAGAGTAAAACATCATCCTCAAGGTGATAATCTATGCCGATTTTGGGGCTTAGACGCGTCCAGCTTTCTTCTAAAGGCGGGCCAAATTTCCCATCTTCTGTTAGCGGTACCCCAGTTTCGCGAATGGTTATTGGCTGCTGGGATTGAGTCAGTATAAAACTGCGAGCTAGTTCTTTCTTTTCATAGGTATAACGCAGGCCGGCCGTCATACTGAGTTTTTCACTGATGTCATAACTGGCATGAGCAAAGGCCGCCAGGCTTTCAATATCAATATCACTGCTTGGAGTCAGATCAAACTCTAGGCCTATAAGATCGTAAGTTCCTGAAACCAGTTTTACATCGTTTAAATCGCTGGCGCTTTCTTTAAAAGCGTAGACTCCAGCCAACCAATTTAAGCGATCATCAAAACTGATACCGGATAGTTGTAGCTCTTGTGAAAACTGCCATTGCTCAAAGTTATTGAAAGTAGACACCACAGGCAGAGGTGAATGGTCGCCATCACGGCCAAATTGCGCTTCCATATTTCGATACGCAGAGATCGACTTTAAGCTCATCTCATTGCCAAGGTCCCAGTCGATAGTCGCCGAGATACCCCAGATGTCGTTATCATCAGCAACCTTGGCGGTACCATTACTACTACGACTATTACCGGTAATCCATCGTTCATCAAATTGGGTATCCGCCGGCAGGCCAAGGGAGGGAGCGATAATATTTGGAATAACAGCGCCGTTGTAAAGCGTCTCAATAATTCCTGTCCCTGGAATTACCCCAGGAATATTCGTCACCGGATCGATGGCGCCAGTAGGATCTGGCATTGCACCAGCGGTCGAAGGGACAACTTTTATAAGCGTACCGGGAGCTCCGTTTTGTCGTTGCTTCTGAATATCAGCCGAGATCCGCACATCTATGTTATCGGAGGCTTCGAATGCAAAATCCGCACGCAGCATTTTCTTGTCTTCATTACCAAGATCTACACCGTCGAAATTTCGAATTACGTAACCATCTCTCTGCAATGAGCCGACCTGGATACGACCGGCAGCGGAGTCTCCCATCGCAAAATCTACAGAGCCCATCACATCTCGGCGATCATAGCGACCCAAAGTCATTTGCAATTTACCACCCGCTTCGCCGGTAGGCTTTTTAGTGACAACTTTGATAGCCCCACCGATAGTATTTTTACCATAAAGCGTGCCCTGCGGACCTCTCAAGACCTCAACACGCTCAACATCAACCAGTGCTAACATGCCACCCACACTGCGGGCCAAATACACATCATCGACGTAAAGCCCAACACCTGGGTCATTGGGAAAGAGAAAATCGGACTGCCCCACTCCTCGAATATAGGCTTGGGCCGCACTGCCACCGCCATCGGGCCTACCATTACTTAGCTCAAGGTTCGGGGTGAAGTTATTGATACCTTGAAGGTTAGAGATGCCCCGATTTTCTAGGCCTGCGCCACTGAAAGCAGTGACCGAAACAGGCACATCTTGCAATGATTCTTCTCTTTTTCGAGCAGTAACCACGACCTCCTCATAGGCCCAGTTTTGCGATTGGGATGATTGTGCGGAAGTATCACTTTGGGCCATGGTGTTTGTATGGGGGGCCGCAGAAGCGGCGATGGCTGAGGCTAGCAGCATTTTTTGCTTATTATATAGATTCATGGTTTTACCTTTATGGGCGTTTTCTTGCACTATTTTTATGCAGCCATAATCCCCAAAGGCGAGAATTGAACCTATAGCGGAATACACTCATTTTATGTGTAAGCGTAAATAGGCTATGATGAGAATCACTTGGAGTACCAAGATTGAAAAATGGCCCTGGATAATAAACATAAATAGGGATCAGCATTCTAGCTGTAGGCCACCGGTGCGGCGGAAGCCGCCGAGATAACAAGTAGAATAATAACGCTTGATAAGCGCTGACCGAACAAAGCTTTGCTATAGCATTTGTTTGTCGACGCATGTGGAGATAACCGTGATGAACAGCAATACGCTTAGCGCCACGGCGCTATTTGAACTCAATGATCAGCTAGCTGAAACCAGAAGCTACCAAGATATACCTAAAACGGTGTTGGATCCTTTGGCGCAACTTTTGGGTGCCGAAACAGCCTTGTTTGCCACAATGCGCAAAAGCAATAATAGTATTCAAGCAAATAACTTTATCTCTATTGGGATAGATCATCGCTGCACAGAGTCTTACCAGAGTCAGTTTCAAAACAACGACCCGGTATTACCCCACGCTTTCAACAGCACTCAGCTCAAACACTTAAATAACCGCAGCAAAGCTTTTACTTTTACCTTGGATAATATCGTCGATCAAAGAAGCTTTTCTAAAGGTGAGTACTACAATGGCTTTTTGCGTCCCAACTCTATCCGTCAAATTATGGCGCTGGGTGTCCCATCTAAAAACGACAATTCACTAGTGTATATTTTTGGCTTTCATCGCTATTGCAATCGCCCATTTCAACAACAAGACGCCTTGCACTCAAGCTTTGCGGGCCCAGCACTCTATAGCTTGCTAAGCGAACTGGAAACCAAGACCCAGCTGCAAGATCAACGTTTTATAAACCACTTTTTAGGTAGTCAGAAAACCGAAACAGGCTTAGCTGTTTTAAACAGCGAATTTCAAGTCATGTTTGCAAATCTCAGCGGCCAAAATCACCTGAATATCAAACAGCAACGCGGCACTTGCTATCTCCCGATACAAGAAGAGTTGAAGCTAAAGCTCAAAGCAGCCTTACAAGGGCTGGATGTATTTGATTATAAGCAACTGCGCACCGCAGGCTTAAATAGCTTTGAACTAACTTACGGACAGACCGGTATTAGAATGAGTGTTAAGCACTGCGAGGTTAATAAAGAACCTCGCATAGTACTGAATACCAGTCGAGCCAAACACAATAATCTCGACAATTTGCTGCTTGAAAAGTATCAGCTAACAAAACGAGAAAGTGGACTAGCGGTATTAGTTGCACAAGGCTTAACCAACCCACAAATTTCCGAGCAGCTAAACATTAGTATTCGAACCGTTGAGAATCATCTACGCTCAATTTACAGCAAGGTGGGCGTGCATAACCGTACCAGCTTGGCATTTGAGCTTACGCACTAGGAAACCTCTTAGAAAATCTGCATTATTTAGAGGTTCCCTAGGAATAAATTCTCGAAATTGAGTAGATTCCGTCATTCCTCCTGTTCCCTAGCTCGTTAATAATCCCTGTAAAATAACAGCGATAATGGGAACAGTTATGACCACACTCTCAAGTAATACCGTGAAATCCTTGGTACCTGAGCGTCCAGCTTTTTTTAATCCAGATAGCTTGCCTTGGACCGACTGGATCATGGAGGGCACCTACTTTAAGCTTCTTAATGTCAACGAACTCACTGGTGGTTTCACCATGATACTTAAAGTTGATCCAGATATTAAAGCGCCCGTTCACCATCATATCGGAGGCATTGAGGCTTATATCACCGAGGGAGAGTTTGGCTATGGTGAAGACGATAGAGGCGGCGTAGGCAGCTACGTATTAGAATCTGGCGGCTCTATCCATGAACCTGATTCACCCAGTGGCACGACCATGTTTGCCATTGCTCATGGCCCACTAGTTGGTTATAACGAAGATGGCTCAATCGCGGCAGTAGTCGATGCCAGAATGATGTACCAACTTGCGGCCGATGCCGGCGTTGCCGATCACATTCATCTGGTTAATAAATTCCGCGAAGAATAACAATTTTCTTTTAGGCTTGGTGATTCGCAGATAGAACATAGACTAATAGCGAATTGGCCCAAGCTATAGCCCGCATTTATATTTCTGTAATCAGAGTAGCACTCGAAATGCGGGCTACTAATCTAATAATACGACCGCCCTCACCATTCAAAGAGCATGGAGTCCCCCCTATGGATATCTATCAAGACGCTTATGATAATTTTCAGTGGCAACGCCCTGAGTACTACAACTTTGCTCGTGATGTAATTGACAACTGGGCTGAACAAGATCCCACAAAGCTAGCGATGATTTGGGTCGACGACCAAGGGCGAGAAGAACATAGAAGCTTTAAAGATATTAGCGATGCATCAAAACGTGTTGCATCGGCACTTCAACAACAGGGCATAAGAGCTGGGGATCGAGTCGTACTAATGCTAGGGCGACAAATAGCTTGGTGGGAAGTGTTCACCGCCTGTATTCGTATGGGCGCCGTGGTTTCTCCAGGAACAGTACAATTATCGAGTAAAGATATCGCCTACCGTGTCAATGCGGCCGAGGCGCGTTGTATTATTACTGATTCAGACAATGCCAAGAAATTTGACGAAATCGAATCAAACTGCCCAACGATTCACAGTAAAGTGATCGTCGAAGGCGAAAGAGACGGCTGGATAAGCTACCCAAGCCTGTTACAACAGCCTGCCGAGTTTGAAGCCGTCAACACACGAGCTGATGACGAAGCCATGTGCTATTTCACATCGGGAACCACCGGCTTTCCTAAAATGTGCATACACAACCATAGTTATGCTTTAGGCCATGAAACCACAGGAAAATACTGGTTAGATTTGGGCCAAGACGATCTTCACTGGAACCTTAGCGATACCGGTTGGGCTAAGGCGGCCTGGAGTAGCTATTTTGCGCCTTGGCTATGTGGCGCGACATTATTCACTCATCACTGCCCAAGCTTTGACCCAGTAGAAACATTGCAACTATTGGACAAATACCCTATCACCACCTTTTGCGGTGCACCGACAATTTACCGAGTGCTGGTGCAGCAAGAGCTACAGCAATTTCAATTCAAGCAACTAAGACACTGTGTCAGTGCTGGCGAGCCCCTGAACCCCGAAGTTATGGAAACTTGGAAAAAAGTGACTGGGCTCACGATTAAAGATGGTTACGGACAAACAGAAACGGTTGTTCTATGCGGGAGCTTTAGCGGTGTAGAGCCACGCTTTGGCTCTATGGGAAAACCTGCTCCAGGCATTAAGTTAGCTGTGGTCGACGAAAACGGTCTAGAACTCGAAACAGGGCAAGAAGGTGATATTGCAGTAAAGGTAAAACCCGAAGCACCACAAGGCTTGTTTCGCGAGTATAAGAACGAAGCCGAGAAAACCGCGGCAACTTTCCGTGGCGACTGGTACATCACTGGCGATCGCGCCACTGTCGACAGCGAAGGTTATTTTTGGTTTGTCAGCCGAAATGACGATGTGATTCTTTCTTCTGGGTATCGTATTGGCCCCTTTGAAGTTGAAAGCGCCCTAATCGAGCACCCTGCGGTCATGGAATCCGCCGTTGTCTCCAGCCCAGATCCCGACCGCGGCGAAGTCGTAAAAGCGTTCGTGGTATTAAGTGCAGATTATCAAGCTGGCGAAGAGCTAAAACGAGAGCTTCAAAACTATGTAAAAGCCGTAACTGCACCCTATAAATATCCGCGCAGGCTAGAATTCGTCGACGAGCTGCCGAAAACCGTTAGCGGAAAAATTCGACGTATCGAACTACGTGAAAAAGAGTGGGCGACCAGCTGAGTTTTAAGCTCGCCCGCCTGGGAGTCAAACAAGTTTTTTAAGGCAGTGTCAAATACGCTGCCGCTTGCTTGCTTGCTTCGGTTTGCCCTGCAAGGTAGGGTACAAAGCCCAAATAAGGGGCTGTCATTCTTTGTTTTAGGGTTTCTAGGTTTTCTTCCATGCAGCTCATATTGGGATCTACATGATTGGCCACCCAGCCTGCTACCGTTAAGCCGTCTCGCCTAATGGCTTCAAGCGTTAGGAGCGCGTGATTGATGCAACCTAGTCGCAAGCCCACCACTAAGATAACCGGCAAACTCAGCTCTTTTGCGAGATCTGAGAAATCTTCTCGATCATTAAGAGGGACTCGCCAGCCCCCAGCGCCCTCGACTACAGAAAAGTCATGCGGCGTAAACAAAGCACCACGGCAAAAACCAGCCAGGCGGCTAGCATTGAGCCTCACAGCAGCCTGCTCGGCAGCGATATGTGGCGCGATTGCTGGCTCAAAGGCATAGGGGTTGATTTGCTCGTAATCTAGCTCTTCCGACATAGCCTCCTGCAAAATCAAGGCGTCACTATTTCGCAAACCCTCATCACGGCTTTCACTACCTGAGGCAACTGGCTTAAGCGCTAAGCTGCGTAGGCCTTCACTATTAGCCTTATGCAGTAAAGCCGATGCAATAAAGGTTTTTCCGGCATCGGTGTCTGTTCCAGTTACAAAAAACGTTTTCTTGGCCATGGTATGTTTGCATTACTCGTTGAGTTTTCTGACGCTTAGCTATCGAATCATAACTAAGCTAGGGGTTTCATTAACTTTAAATAAAACACCTGGTAGGTCAATGGCAATTTAGCACCTTGCCCGCTATCGTAACGATATTCCTCATAGGCCGCTAGAAGTTTAGTGAGGCGTTCCCGTGAAGATAAACCTTCATTCTGTCCCGCATTCATATTCTGCGCCCCTAAGGTTTTCAACTCATAGCGTAGCTGTTTGAAATTATCAAAAGCCAAGTCTATATCAGCCTCTTCGAGACTGAAGCTTAATCCGCTCTTCTCTATAGAGGCACTTAGATCCTTAAGGGCGCGAAAGCGATTAACATGCACCTTATCATCGACCTGCCGCCAAGCTTCTCGAAGCTGCCATAAACTTCGCGGTCCTAACGTAGCGATATAAGCAGTCGCTCCCGGTTTCAGTACACGATGGATTTCCTTAAAAAGCTGGTCTTCTTGCTGGCACCACTGAATAGCTAAGCTCGAGAATATACAATCTATACTTTCATTAGCCAGCGGTAGGGACTCCGCATCTGCAGCGATATATTCCACATCCAGAAGCGAGATCTCTTCTTCGCATTGCCCTGCCTGTTGCTTGGAAAACTGCAACATTCCTTCTGCGAGATCTAAGTTAAGAAGCCTAGTAGGACTATGCTGCAGTAGATGGGTTAGACTTTCAGCTTTCGGCGTTAGAGTACAAAAGCCCTGCTCTAGCAATTTTTGAAAATAAGCGGTACCGGAACCTAGGTCCAGCACCGCTTTTCCCACAAAATGCTCGGCAGGCACTTGAGAGAATAAACGCTGACAAATCTGCCGCTGCAAAGCAGCCACACTGTCATAGCTTTTCGCAGATTTAGAGAAGCTTTTGGCAATACGCACCTTATCTAATCGATACGCGGCCGAGTTTTCTTTTAGGCTAGCCTGAAGCAGTAGTTCCGCCCGCGACTCTCTTGCGATCGAGGCTGGAATATTATGACTGCCCTTAAGCAGGCTTATTTGAATATTATCTTGCTGAAGATCCTCAATAGCCTTTGCCGCAGCAACCGGCACAAGAGCATCATTTTCAGCCAGGATAAAATGAATATTTTTGCCTCTCTCTGCCTGCAAAGCAGCGCGCGAATCAATCGTTTCTAGCAACTTCAGGCAATTAAGCCATTGTTTTTTGTTTCCAGGCACTGAAAAAAAGTCGTTATTAAAAGCACTGGCCTTTAACTGCCGGCGCCCCTCAATAATTGATTTTTTAATTTGCGCAGGACTCTGGCTATCATCTTTGTTTTGTAAGGCTACAAATCGACTTAAGCAAGCTTCTGGATTTTCTTCAAAGGAGCGGAGAAAGATCTCAAAGTCAGCTGGATTCATTGCTGCCGGCCACTGCTCTTTGGCAACAAAGCAAGGGCCTACCCCCAAACAGCTTAGCGATACGACTTTTTCAGAAGATAATAGGCATTGGGCGAGTAAACCACCTAATGAGTATGCAATTAAATGACAACGTTTTGGCAGCGTATTTTCCAGCGCACTAAGCAATTCGCTTAGCTCAAACACTTCTGACTCATCAATATCAGGCCCATTAATATCAGGCGATGAAGTATCAAAGCCAGGCAGACTAATACAGTGGACGTTAACTTTGCCTAGCATGGGTAATATGGGCTGCCAAATATCAGCCCCCATACCCCAGCCGTGAATGAGCACATAGTCTTCAGCTTGCGCATCATCGGCCCAATAGGTTTTGCATTTTAGCTGCTGCAATTCAGCAAACTCTGCACCCACTTTTAAATTAGGGTTACTCATCATATTCATTATAAACTGCCCTAATTATCCCGCTAAGTTGCTCAACTGCTCTGCCAAGACATCCAATAGCCGATCAATATGTTCTATTTCATGATCTGCTGTAATGGTTATGCGAAGACGGGCGCTATTAGTAGGCACTGTTGGGGGGCGAATCGCGGGAACATATATTCCTTGCGCCGCGATAGCCTCAGCAACTTTTAGAGCATCACCAGAGGAGCCCAACAACAAAGGCTGAATCGCGGTATCGGAGGCCATCAAAGGCAAATCTAATTCATTGGCGGCTTCTCGAAAATAAGCCACCAAACTATGCAACTTGGTACGACGCTCTGGTTCTTTTTGGAGCAGCTCAAGGCCCGCTATACTTGCAGCAGCGACACTCGCTGGCAATGCTGTGGTATAGATGTAGGGGCGCGCAAACTGAATTAGGCCCTCAATAAGCTCTTCACTACCTGCAATAAAAGCGCCATAACTCCCTATTGCCTTACCCAAGGTGCCCATCAAAATAGGCAATTGTTGCTGATCAAGCCCCCAGTGCTCTGCACTGCCCGCACCGCTTTCCCCCAGCACTCCAAAACCATGAGCATCGTCAGCCATTAATAAAGCCCCTTCACGCTTAGCAATGTTTGCTAACTCTGCCAAAGGCGCTAAATCACCATCCATGCTATACACCGCATCAACGGCAATGAGTTTGCCTTCGGCATCAGCCCCTTGTAATCGCTGCTTCAAGTGCGCCAAATCATTATGGGCAAAACGGTACAATCTCGCGCCACTTAATTGAGCACCGTCTAAGAGGGAGGCATGATTTAGGCGATCATGAAAGACCGCATCACCTTTACGCAGCAATACTTGCTGCACGGCTAAGTTTGCCGCAAAGCCTGAAGGGAATAATAAAGCCCTATCTCGCCCAGTTAAGCGCGCCAAAGACTCCTCTAACTCTCGATGTAGATCGCTATGACCACTCACCAAATGGGATGCCCCAGCACCAAAACCAAAACGCTTTAAACTCGCACTTGCTCTGTGAGCTAGATCAGGGTGATTAGCCAAGCCCAAATAATCATTACTACTAAAGTTAAGCAGTGATTTACCGTCGACAGAAATCAAAGCGCCTTGCGGAGAAGACAGGCTTTTACGGCGGCGATAGAGCTGTTGCTGTGCTCTATCGTGCAAGCCGCCTTTTAAACGCTGCAAAAGAAGGGACATAATATTGCGATGTGCTAATCAACAAGGCGCGAAGCAGTTACTTTGCAGCATTATAAAAATGCGCATCGTATTTAGCTTCATTTACCGCTTGCAGCAGCTCTTCCTGAACGGTGTCGTCATCTTTCTCGACTTCTTGTGGCTGCTCCAGGGTTTCAGCATTTATGCCTAAACGAGCAAATAATTTAGCATCCTTACCTTCACCAGGGTTAGCAGCCGTCAATAATTTATCGCCTAAGAAAATTGAATTGGCGCCTGCCATAAAAGCCATCGCTTGCAGTTCATCACTCATTTGCTCACGACCTGCCGATAAACGCACATAGGATTTGGGCATGACAATTCGCGCCACTGCGATCGCTCGTACAAATTCCAATGGATCAATATCGTCCATATTTTCTAGCGGAGTACCTTTGATACGAATCAGCATATTGATCGGAACGGATTCCGGGTGTTCAGGCAGATTCGCTAGATTTTGAATCAAACCGATACGGTCGTTTTGCTCTTCGCCCATGCCCAGGATTCCACCGCTACATACTTTCATGCCGGCAGCTCGAACATGATCTAGAGTTTCCAATCGATCTCCATAACTGCGAGTGGTAATAATGTCACCGTAGTATTCGGGTGAAGTGTCCAGGTTGTGGTTGTAATAATCTAAACCGGCTTCGGCCAGTTCACCAGCTTGGTCTTCACTCAACATCCCAAGCGTCATGCAGGTTTCTAAGCCCAAAGCTTTCACCTCACGCACCATCGCCGTCACATGGGGCATATCTTTCTTTTTGGGTGAACGCCAGGCAGCACCCATACAGAATCGGGTTGCGCCTTTAGCTTTGGCATCTTTCGCTTCGGCTAGAACTTTTTCAACTTGCATCAAGCGCTCTTTTTCCAAGCCAGTGTCATAGCGCGCACTCTGTGGGCAATAAGCACAATCTTCTGGGCAAGCACCTGTTTTAATAGAACAAAGAATACTCACTTGAACTTGATTGGGATCGAAGTTTTGACGATGAACAAGCTGCGCCTGAAACATAAGCTCGTTAAACGGCAGGTTCATCATCTGGCTAATTTCCTGTCGGCTCCAGTCGTGGCGTAGCTCGGCATTAATCATGGTTATTCTCTTTTTTCTGCTTTTATAAGCGCTCATTCAATGGGAAGCCACAAACCAGCCTTTGGGCTCTAGCCTGCGATCTTAAGACTTAGCATCATAGTTACTGAAACCACATTGTCAACCCAGTTAACCGCCCAAGGTTAACCAATGGGATAAGCAAGCTAATTTATGAGAATTGGAAGACAAGGAATCCATCATGCCTAAGCTGGATTGGGCAACAAACGCCCTAAATACACTCTTAGCAAACCGCTGCCTGTTCTGTGGCCGCAATGGCGACGCCGTATGCCGAGGCTGTTTTCAAGGTCTTCCCTGGCTAGAACACTGCTGCCAACGCTGTGCACTACCCATCGGGGCAAAAGAGGGAATATGTGGCCATTGTCAAAAACAGACACCCCCTTTTCAACACTGTATCAGCCTATGGAGCTATGAATTCCCCATCGATAAAGTCATTCAAGACTTTAAGTATCAATATAAAAGTGCCGCCAAGCAGTTTCTCTGCCAGCAGCTCGCCAAGCTAGTGGCCCAGCATAACAAACATGGAAACAGTAATTTCGATGCCTTACTGCCCGTCCCCAGCCACCCGCTAAAACGACTATTGCGGGGATACAATCAAGCCCATGTCTTGGCTAGGGAAGTCTCTAGGTATTGTTCAATACCACTCATTCAAGCTGTTAAGAAATCTCGCTGGACGGGCAGCCAGCAGGGGCTTGGGAGAAAGGCACGTCTACAGAATTTAAGAAACAGCTTTCAATTAAGCCGCCCAGTGGCGGGTATGAAGCTATTGCTGGTAGATGATGTTATTACCACGACAAGCACAGCCAGCATCATAAGCCACATGTTAATGGACGCAGGCGCCGAATCAGTTAGCCTTGCCAGTCTGGCCAGAACACCGCAACACATGACCACTTAAGCCAATGCGAAATTAGACACCCACCCAAGGGCTAGGCGACAATTGCAATAAGAGATTCAATTCTTAAAACATGGCAGATTTGACCAGTTTTGGCCAAATTAACGAAGTTTTACCGCATTTTGGAAACAAAACATCATTATGAATAAGAATATCGTCATTAGCGGCACAGGCCTGTACACCCCTCCTTACAGCGTAAGCAATGAAGAACTAGTAGAGGCACTCAATGCCCATGCCGATAAATACAATGAAGAAAACGCCGCTGCGATCGAAGCTGGCGAGCTAACAGCTAAAGCCAAATCCAGTGCGGAATTTATCGAAAAAGCCTCAGGTATTAAGAGCCGCTATGTTTATCGTAAAGAAGGTATTCTTGATGTTGATCGCCTCTACCCAGTTATCCCACTAAAAGCCGAAGACGAAACCAGCGACCAAGCTTTAATGGCAATCGAAGCGGCCAAAGAAGCCATGGCCGCAGCCAATAAAACCGCCGCTGATATTGATGCTGTGATTGTAAGCTGCGCCTATACTCAGCGCTCTTACCCAGCCATTGCTATTGAGGTTCAGACGGCACTAGGCATTGAAGGCTTCGGTTTTGATATGTTGGTAGCCTGCTCGGCAGCCACCTTTGCCCTCCAGCGAGCCTACGAAATGGTTACTGCCGGTACAGCACGAGCGGTACTATGTATTAACCCAGAGCTCACCACTCCACAGATCGATTACTCTGATCGTGACAGCCATTTTATTTTTGGTGATGTAGCTACAGCGACAATCGTTGAGGCCGAAGAGACTGCCAATTCTGAAAACTGCTGGGATGTATTGAGCACCAAAGCCTTTACTTCATTCTCCAATAATATTCGTTCAAGCTTCGGTCATGCAGCACGCACCAACGATGTAGACCCGTTCTGGAAGGAGAATCTTTTCCACCAAAACGGCCGCAAGGTATTTAAAGAAGTTTGCCCGATGGCTGCCGAACATATTAGTGAACACCTATCACGTCACGATCTTACATCGGCCGATGTGAAACGTTGGTGGCTGCACCAGGCCAATATCAATATGAACTTATTGATCAGCAAAAAATTGCTTGGCCGCGATGCCTCTTTAGAAGAAGCTCCTATCGTTTTAGATGAATTCGCCAACACAGCCTCTGCTGGTTCATTAATTGCCTTCCACAAATACTCGCAGGATTTGGCCGCTGGCGACCATGGTGTTATCTGCTCATTTGGTGCCGGTTACTCTATCGGAAGCCTGGTTGTTCGTAAGCGCTAAGGCGCTAAAAACCACACTTTTTCATCAGTCTGCAGGGCCGTTCGGCCCTGCACAATTCAGTTTCAATTCATCCCCAATTGCTAGCATCTGTTCCACTCTAATTTTAAGGGAGTTATAAAAATGGAACAGTTGAACCATTATTCTCAAGTCGCAATCGAGCTCATTATGAGCTACACCCCACGCTTACTACTTGCTCTAGCCACACTTTTAGTTGGTCTTTGGCTAATCGGTATCGTGGTTAAAATTACCCAAGCGGGTTTGAAAAAATCCAACACCGATGAAACCCTCATCAGCTTTATTAGCAATATGGTTTCATGGGGACTCAAAGCACTCTTGGCATTAAGTGTTGCCTCGATGGTCGGTATTGAAACCACTTCATTTATCGCCGTGCTCGGTGCCGCAGGTTTAGCCGTAGGCCTAGCTTTGCAAGGCAGCTTGGCAAATTTTGCTGGCGGTGTGTTAATTATTTTGTTCAAGCCTTATAAGGTTGGCGATTTAATTAAAGCCCAAGGTGAACTTGGTGTGGTGAAAGAAATTCAAATTTTCGTTACCGTGCTAGTCACTCTAGATAACAAACAAGTCATCGTTCCTAACGGCGCTATGTCTAATGGTAATGTGGTGAACTTTAGCGGCGAAGGCCAACTACGTGTTGACCTTTCTATTGGTATTTCTTACAACGCCGATATTGCTAAAGCCAAAGAAGTTATTATGAAGGTGATGGAAGATCACCCGAAAGTAATGGACAGCCCAGCACCATTTGTGGGCGTAGATTCCATGGGTGACAGTTCGGTAAATCTTTCAGTGTGGCCTTGGGCGACTCCAGATGACTACTGGGATGTTTACTTCGATATCAATGAGCAAATGAAGATTGCCCTAGATAAAGCTGAAATCAGCATCCCATTCCCACAGCGAGATGTACATTTGTACAATCATCAAGCTTAACGAGTGGAAAATACGAAAAAGCCGGCATTCGCCGGCTTTTTTAATGCTTAATTTTTTGAACGTCTAATCTTTATTCTGAATCTTCAACAGCTCATCTTTTAAAATCGCAATCTTCCAATCTCTTTGCTGTTGCTGCTCCGCAAGTTCTAAGGCACGCTTAGCAGCCTGCTCTGCTTCGGGCCATTGCTTTTGAGCTTGGTGCCATTTTGCCATTGCCTGCTGCACGCTATAGTCATTGGCATTTTCTTTAAAGGAAGCTTGTAATAACTCAGCTGCTTTATCGTACTCTTTTTCTCGAATCGCCAAAGCCGACAAATGATTCGCCAAATCAATAAGCGATAAAGGTAAATACTGGGTAGTTTGTAAATACAAAGCGGCTGCCCTTTCAGCTTTTTCATCCTTGGGATATTGATGCATTAAGGCCTTAAATGTGTAGGGCGGAATAGCTTGCTTGATATTAAAGCGTTGCAAATAAGCCTGATAATGTTGGCGAACTTCATCGAAGCTGGAATAGCTAGCCAAATCTTTATAGGAAATATACCAACCCGAAAATAGTTCTTTTAAGGCGTGTCTTAAAGCCGGCAAGGTAACTGAATCATGGTTCTCATCACTAAAGTGTTTAAAGTCCCACTTTATGGCTTGTGGACGATGGCGATCCAATTGCTCCACCAAACCATAAACACCCATTCGAGGCTCATTTCCTAGAGACAAGAACAACTTCTTTTCTGGAGCTTTAATTTTCTCTAAATAGCCCTCTACTTTTTCCTCAAGGCGATAGTCTTCCCACCACATCATTGGGCTTATGGCTATATATGCTGAAAAGCTGTCGCTGGAAGTCAGTAGGCTGTTGATAACAAATAAGCCACCAATAGACTGGCCCTGAATAATATCGAAACCAGAACTTCGGTAAGTGTTGTTGATTTCAGCTTTTAATTCATCATCGATAAATTTCAGAAAGTCTTCAGCATCACCACCTTTCCCCAAAGGCAAAGACGGCTGCATATTATTGCGGTAGCTTTCAATGCCCTTAGCCGAGATGCCCACCACAATCAATTCAGGAATGAGTGGATTATTGCCCTTTGCCAAATTCTCAACCATGGCTGAAATGCTTAGAAAGTTATAATCACCATCAATTAAGTACAAAACAGGGTATGTATAATCTGGCTTGGCGTGATAACTGGCTGGCAAGTAAACCTTGTAGTCCCGAGTCTCATCCAAAACTTCCGAGGCAATGCTATGGGACTGCATAAACCCAAAGGGAGATCGCTGGAGGTTTTCGGTAGCCGATATCTCAGAGTCTAGCTCAGCACTTATCTCATTAACTACGCCATCCTCTTGTTCACTGACATCTACTGCTTCATTAGCTTGAGCTTCAAGCTTCGCTGGCGGGTCTTCTTGGGCGAAAGCAATACTGCTTAACGCTGTTGACAGCAAGATAATAGTCAATTTAGTGATGCGCTGAGCGAGCATGCTACAAACCTCTGAAACCGTTTAAAAATCACTCAGGATTATACGCATAGATGAAGCCGAGAACAGGGCTTTATAGACATTTCTAGCCGAGTAAAAAGGCCTACTTACAGAAGATCAGCGATTTCAGGAAAAGTGCCCCTTAAAGCGCCCGAAATCTAGCTGCTTGCTAGAGAATAAATAGCTAAGAAATAGTCAAGAAAATCACGTATGCTTGCAGCTCTACAGAGAGCCAATGCTAGCAGGCTGTTGAAAAACTACCTGCGTTGCCATCGCGTTGTTAAAAACAAGCTCAAAATGCTCATTTATTAAATATAAACTGCGCTTTTTCGCTTGTTTTTGCCTAGCGCTGACTGCCTCGAAAACGTTTTTCAACAGCCTGCTAGAGAGTTTTTATGCAACACCCCTACGACGCCCTTCAACCTGAAACTGTAATTGACGCCGTCGAGTCCCAGGGCTTAATTTGTGATCTGCGTATCTACCCTCTCAATAGCTATGAAAATCGCGTATACCAAATTGGTATAGAAGACGCCCCAGCCCTAATCGGCAAATTTTATCGCCCTGAGCGCTGGAGCCGTGAGCAGATTCTAGAAGAGCATCGCTTTAGTTCAGAGCTGCGAGACCTTGATCTATCCGTTGTTGCGCCTTGGAAAAATTCAGCTGGCGACACCTTATTTGAGCACGCGGGGTTTATGTTTGCGCTATACCCGCGCCAAGGCGGCCATGCCCCAGAAACTGGGGATCTAGATCAACTGTTCAGTATAGGCCGAGCTCTAGGACGAATTCACCAGCTTGGCAAGCAAAGCAATTTTCAATATCGCCCGCGCTTAGATATTAAAAGCTATGGTACAGATAGCCGCCAATTCCTGCTGGATAATAAATTCATCCCCGATGAGTTAATCCCAGCTTATGACAGCTTGAGCCTAGATATTTTGCAGCGAGTCGAAGACGTTTTTACTCGCAGCAGCGCCAAGTGGATACGTTGTCATGGTGACTGCCATATCGGCAATATTTTGTGGCGCCACGATACCGCACATTTCGTCGATTTTGATGATGCCCGCATGGCCCCAGCGGTTCAGGATTTATGGATGTTGCTGTCTGGCGAGCGCAATCAGCAAACCGAACAGCTTAGCGAGATTCTTGAAGGCTATCGGGAGTTTTGTGATTTTGATACTGCTGAAATTCAGCTGATCGAGGCTTTGCGCAGCTTACGTTTAATGCAGTATTCGGCCTGGCTAGCTCGTCGCTGGTCCGACCCTGCCTTTCCAAAAGCCTTCCCCTGGTTTAATACTGAGCGCTATTGGGCAGAGCACATCTTATCTTTACGCGAGCAATTAGCGGCTATGCAAGAGCCTAGCCTGCAAGTGTTTTAGCTCGGTAATGGATCACCCGAGACTATATTAGACTTTACAAAAATTGATCACCCTATCAGGCGAACTTAGCACTGATAAGATATAGTTGTACTACTAAGTGATTACCAATAGGTGTAGGCGAATGAGCATTAGCGCCCCTAAAAGCCAAAGTGAACATAATGGCCAAGCAATTGACCATCAAGGCGACTTTATTTGGCAAAGCATCCGACAAGAAACCCAGCAACAGGCCCAAAAAGAGCCTATTCTTGCGAGCTTTCTGCATGCCACCATTTTAAATCACGAATCCCTCGAATGCTCCTTGAGCTATCACCTGGCCAATAAGCTAGAAAGTCCCGAGGCTTCTGCCTTGTTAATTCGAGAGGTTATTCATCAAGCCTTACGCGATGATGCCAGTATCGGTGCTGCCATGCGTGCCGATATTGCTGCGGTAAAACATCGCGACTCGGCCTGCGACTCTCTATCGATCCCCTTTTTGTACTATAAAGGCTTTCACGCTTTACAGGCCTTTAGAGTGGCCAACTGGCTTTGGCGCCATGATCGCAAAGCACTAGCCCTGTTTTTTCAAAATAGAATTTCAGTGGTATTTTCGGTAGATATTCACCCAGCGGCGACCATCGGCCAAGGCATTATGCTGGACCACGCCACAGGCATTGTGATTGGTGAAACCGCAGTCGTTGAAGACAACGTCTCCATCATGCAGGCCGTCACACTCGGTGGCACCGGTAAAGTCTCTGGCGACCGCCACCCTAAAGTGAGAGCTGGGGTGTTGATTAGCGCCGGTGCAAAAATTATCGGCAATATCGAAATTGGTGAAGGCTCCAAGGTTGGTGCCGGCAGTGTGGTACTAAAAGATGTTGCTCCTCATACGACCGTTGCTGGAGTACCCGCAAAGGTTGTTGGCTGCCCAGACAGTGAGCAACCCGCTTTGAATATGAACCACAATCTGAATTGCAATTTGGATGATATTTAGGGCGATCAAACCTCGCCCTAAGAAGCCTTTTATTCAAAAAGCCTAGGCTCGAGACCAAGCAAAGCTCAATACCTCTTCGATATGCAGAGCTTTGCTAAGTTGTAATAACAGTCTATCCACCCCCAGCGCCACGCCCGCGCATTCTGGCAAACCACTTTCCATGGCCGCCAATAAACGATCGTCGATGCTAACCTCAGGCAAACCACTTTGCTGGCGCTGTTGATTATCGGCTACAAAACGCTGGCGTTGCTCTTGGGCATCTTG
This sequence comes from Cellvibrionaceae bacterium, assembly GCA_025800365.1. GTDB lineage: Bacteria > Pseudomonadota > Gammaproteobacteria > Pseudomonadales > Cellvibrionaceae > Pseudoteredinibacter. Next base: position 51,087 of record JAOXRT010000081.1, read on the forward strand.
CAATTCCCAATAACCATTGGCCAGCTCCATACCGTTTAAAAACACTTCAAAACGTCGCGCCACTAGCTGCCCGTGCTCATTCTGCGCCAAGCGAGCCAATGCCGATTGGCACGACGGATAATCATAGATAAACACTAAACCGCTACATAGCTTAGGCTCTATACATTGGCTGATCAAAATATCTAAGGCTGTGCTTTTGTCTTCACAGCGATAATCGCCCATATCCAAATGCCGATCGATACACTGCTGTAGTTCAGACAAGCTAGCGTCGTGCGGATCTATCGACAAATGCTCGATAAAAACTTCTCTATAGCTGAGGTATTTTACATTTAGCTCAGCGGTCGGAAGGTTCGATTGAACTGCAATCAACTTGGCAGCTTGGCAGACTAACTCAGCTAACTCCTGCATCAATTGATGATCATCCAAGCCCAAGCGATACCATTCCAGCATGGTAAACTCAACATTGTGTCGCCGACCACTTTCACCAGCGCGAAACACTTTTGCCAAGCTATAAATATCCCCAGACCCTGCGGCCAGTAAACGCTTCATAGCGTATTCGGGCGAGCTTTGCAGATGGTAGTTTTCCCCTTGGTGAAGACAAGATAAGCATTCGATATAGGGATCGCTTACGGGGTGCTGGGCGAGCAAAGGCGTTTCCACTTCCAGCACTGAGCGCTCATGAAAAAACTCCCTTATAAAGCGGTTCAGAATTGCTCTAAGACGCAGAGTTTCAAAATTTGCATTAGGTTGCCAGTCTGCTTCTGTCATTTCTCATCTCATATTTCGATTCATATCTCTACGGCTTTAAAGACAACTTGCGTTCAATGCTTTGCACTTTCTAATTTTAGAATGACCAAAAGCAAACAGGCCAGCAATTAGCTGGCCTGTTTAATAAGGAATCATGCAAAGAGCAAATTAATCTTTGGCGCGTCCGATGTACTCACCGGTACGGGTATCCACTCGAATCGTCTCACCCTGAGACAAGAACAAAGGAACCTTAACCACAGCACCGGTAGACAAGGTCGCTGGCTTAGAGCCACCATTGGCAGTATCGCCTTTAACGCCTGGATCGGTTTCGGTGATTTCCAGCTCAACATGATTTGGCGGGGTAACCGCCAATGGCGAACCATTATATAGAGTTACCGTAACAACATCTTGCTCGCGCAACCACTTGGCAGTCTCACCAACGGCTTTCTCGTCCGCCTGATGCTGCTCGTAGCTGGTAGGATCCATGAAATGCCAAAACTCACCATCGGTGTAGAGGTATTCCATATCGTAATCCATTACATCGGCGCCCTCTAAGCTCTCACCTGATTTAAAGGTGCGCTCCCAAACGCGGCCAGTATTTAAGTTACGCAATTTAACGCGGTTAAAGGCCTGACCTTTACCAGGTTTTACGAACTCATTATCCAAAATAGAGCATGGCTCGCCATCGAGCATTACTTTCAGGCCGCCACGAAATTCATTGGTAGAGTAATTTGCCATGGTTGTTTCCAATCTTACGTTCAAGGCTATACTCGATTTGGCCTAGGCCCCTGTCAGTACCTGCTACGCACCCAATTGAGTTTAGATACGTGCCCAACAGTTAGATCGAGCGTAAAGCCGGCCATTATACCTAGCATTAACGCTAAGTTCGAGAGCCAGCCACAGAACTGCTACAATAGCCGCTGATATGTTTACAGCCGCCTTGTCGCCCCAATAGCGTTCCTGATACCACTTATATGAACACCATCCTGCCACCCATCAAGTTAGTGTCGCCTAAAGATGAGCTCAGCCAGAACGGCTTAGCCCAAGGCAGCTGGCAGCAAGAGTTGCAACAGCTGATACGCAGGCCCAGTGAGCTGGCCGAGCTTTTAGATATTAAATTAGAAGAGCTCTGCCCAGAGGCTAACGAACAATTCGAGCTGCGAGTGACACGACATTTTGCCGCCCTGATGAAAAAAGCTGACTTGCAAGACCCGTTATTGCTGCAAGTCATGCCAGCCTTGGCCGAAACCCTGGAGCACAGCGCCTATAGTAAAGAGCCTCTTGAAGAGACTGAGCAGTTTAATCCCCTTCCAGGTGTCATTCATAAGTACAAAGGGCGTCTATTGCTGATGGCCAGTAATCAATGCGCAATCAACTGCCGTTACTGCTTTCGACGCCATTTCCCCTATCAAGATCACCATCTCGGACGCAAGCAGTGGCTAGATGCCATTAATTATATTGCCCAAGATAGCAGTCTTAGCGAGGTAATCTTGAGTGGCGGAGACCCTCTAAGCCAAAGTGATAAACAGCTATCCTGGCTAACCGAGCAGCTGGCACAGATACCCCATATCAAACGCCTGCGCGTTCATAGCCGCTTGCCGGTAGTGCTTCCACAACGTGTATGCAGTGAATTATTGAGCTGGATGAACAGCAAACACTTACAAACATCCCTGGTGCTGCACATCAATCACCCCCAGGAGATTTCCCCTCAGCTGAAGCAGGCCTGCCTCACTTTAAAAGACGCTGGTGTGCGCCTTTACAATCAGTCTGTGCTTTTAAAAGCTATCAACGATGATGTCGACACCCTAGCAAGGCTAAGCGAAGCGCTCTATGAGTGCTACATTCAACCCTACTACCTACATCAGCTCGACAAGGTACAAGGTGCCGCGCACTTTCAGGTAGATGATCGGCATGCCCAAGAGCTATATCACCAGCTACGGGCTGAATTACCGGGTTATCTGGTACCACTGTTAACCCAAGAAATCCCAGGCCAGCCAGCGAAAACTCCCATAATCTAGTCTATTATTGTGATAAGCTTCACACTAAATGCCGAAGATGAGTAGCAGCATATTGAATAGAGGCTGAATATTTGCTGCTACTGAACAATAAATCACCTAAGTGCTAACACTCTAAGCTAGAGTTAAGAATTAAGAGTAATGGCTACTAATTAGGAAATAATGAGTTATCGATGAGCGCTGTTGGAATAGCTATCAAACTGTTTGGGCGGATCAAGCTCCCCCCCCAAGACTTGGAGTCGCTAAGCTTTTGCAAAGGCTGTCGCCCCCAAGATGTTGCGGCGTGGGCCGATAGCCTACCCGCCACCAGGGTGAATCACACCAGCGTAATCCTATATAAAGCCCTACCCGAGGTCGCAAGGCTACAAGCCAAGCCCAATCAGCGCCTAGCTATGCTGGAAAGCCTTAGGCCCTATGTGCAAAGATGCATCCAAGGCCTTTCACAGAGCTTTCTAAACAAGCCTGTGGTGCTGCCAGAGGACGCCATGAAAGCGGCGATTGTTGCTCTGGCCCTGCAAAAACACATTACCCACGGCTACTGTATCGTTGCTCGTGATATTACCTGTGACGCTAAGCTCAACGACGGTGACCCGCAAAACCCTCATGCCCAGGCGCTTACCTTGGCTCTTCACCGTGCCATTAACGGCCTCAGCATCCAGCTTATGAGAAGCTATCAGCTCTATGCCGCTACAACTCCAAGCCTATGGCTGAGCATGCACAGCTTGTTTCAAGTGGCGCAAAACTCAGCTTTAGACCAGTTTCCTGTAGCCGATGAACTGTTAAGCCATGTTTCTCAAAGTACTATTCGCGAAGCCTATCAGCGAATTATCTTACTCGCCTGCGCGAACCCCAATAAATTACGCCAATTTGATGTTTCAACAGCCTATAAGCTATTGGAGCTCTGGGCATCGCACATACGCTTGCGCCCCAACAAAAGCGACTCTGAATCCGTCTTTGTGATCAATCCTAATAGCGATAGCCCGCCTAGCCCCAAGAGTTTAATTCCTCTTGCCGAGTTAGAAGGCTGCCTAGCCGTTGATATCGCTCCACTGTTGTCCACCTTAGATAAGCAACTTGGTGGCGAGCTAGAAGGCAATGACGTTCTCACTATTCCTAAAGGAATCAGTACTTCCCTCATTGCACACTTAACAGATGCCTGGAGCACCCAGTACCACCGGGCTCACGAGCGGGTGAGCTATAAACAGAAGCTAGAAGCCTTGGTTGGAATAAGCAGCATCCACTTCCACCTCAGCGGTGGCATTCCGTTTGAAAGCTTCGTGCTGGGCGCAGGCAAAGTAAATCTAGGGGAAGATAAGAACCCTTATTTAAAAGGTCAAAAACAAGAAGTTGCCAGTGATGACCCATGGTCCAACGCCTTTGACGCTGGTGGCAGCGGGCGAAATTTCGACCCACTCCTATTTTCCACTTTAGATATTGAATCTCAGCTGGCAAAGCGCGAGCATGAGCAGGAAAAGAACAAATTCCCAATTCATCAAATTATCAGTGAAGATCGTAGCCAAGGTGGCTACTGCTTAAATTGGCAGCAAGACGTGCCTAAATCCCTAAAATCAGGAGAGCTGATTGCTCTAAGAGAAGGCGATGCAACCGGCTGGACACTCGGTATGATCCGCTGGGTTAGACAAAGTCGCGGCGCCAGTTCTTTTGGTGTGGAACTTTTATCGAGTCTCGCGAGTCCATTTGGCGCGTCTTTAATTCATAAAAGCGGCGATAATGCCGATTATATGAGAGTGTTCTTTCTCCCTGAACAGAAAAGCATGCGCAAGAAGGCCTGCTTGCTTACACCTTCTGTACCATTTCAAGAGGGGCAAAAGGTGCGTCTCAACCGTCGCGGAGAGGAGAAAACGGTACAACTCACCCGTAAAACGATGGATACCGGCTCAATCAGTCAGTTTGAGTTCAGGACACTAGAGACAGGCTAAACGTAGCTCGCCAAAAACAGAAAAGCATCTGTAACGCGGGTTTCACCTTGCAAGTTGATAGGTTAGTATTAGCCTCCCTTAACTTAGGCCAGCCATAGCTATTTACTTGGTTTGCTTAAGGTTTCGGCAAAGTTTGCGTTGTATTTGCCACGAGTTTTAATGGACGATGATGATTTCCGATCAGACACTACGGCTACTCATTCTGAATGACTCAGAAAGCGAGGCAGAACGCCTCATCAGCATGCTGCATAATGCTGGCAAGAATGTCCGTGCCCAACTGGTCAATGCCGAAACCATGGAAGCACAGCTGCAGGAGCAGAACTGGGAGCTGCTCATTGCCGAAGATAGCTGCGCTGATGTCGATCATTGCATCCAAGTCATTCGCCGACACAATAAAGATGTTCCCGTTATCCTGCAAAGCGATCGCGAAGGCAGCCATGTCGCCGTAGAGGGCATGAAGCGAGGCGCCTGCGATGTGGTACAGCTAGACCAGGACCAGCACCTACTCTTAGTCATCGACCGCGAAATGGACAATCGCCGGCAACGACAACAGCGCATTCAATCCGACAAAAAACGTCGAGAAGCCGAGCAACGTGCTCATGATCTATTGGACAGCTCCCGTGATGGTATTGCTTTTATTCAAGATGGCCTGTGCCTGTATGTAAACAGCTCTTTTGCTGAGCTATTAAAATACAGCGATGCCGAAGAGGTTGAGTGCACCCCAGTCATTGACTTGGTTGAAAGTTCTCAGCAAGCCGAAGTGAAGGCGTTTTTGCAGCAGTTCACCCTACAAGGTGGTGAATTTGAGCAGCAGCAATACAAACTCAGATGCATCTGTGCCGACGATAGTATTCAAGAGCTAACAGTATCCCTCAGCCACGGACGCTTTGAGGAAGAGCCCTGCATTGAGCTGCGCACTCAAAGTAATGCACAAGATCAAGACCTGGTCGAAGAGATGCAAAAGATTAAGCAGCTCGACCATGGCACTGGCCTTTACAACCGCCAGTTTATGAACAAACATCTCAATAGCCTACTAAATTCAGATACACCACAGGCTTTTGTATTACTAATAGAAATCGATCACTTTTTTGAGCGCGTTCAGCCTAAAGTTGGCCTAAGTGCCAGTGACGATGTTCTTAAGCAAGTCGCTGATATCATCCAGCCCTGCTTAGGTGAAAAAGACATACTGACACGCTACGCTGATGATGCCTTTATGGTGCTAAGCCAGCTGCCCACCATGGAAGCCGTGCAGCAATGCTGCCAAAACATTCTGCAGAGTTGTAACGACAGTATTATTGAAGCCAATCAGAAAACCGTTCAAATCAGTAGCAGCATCGGCATTGCTGTAATCAATGAGAATTCCACTGATAGCGATACTGTGATCGATCAAGCGGCTGAGGCCATTAGCAAGATTCGCAGTGACGCTGAAAACAATAGCAACACCATTAAAGTATTCGAACCAGAACGTATCGGTTCGAACAAAACCAATGCCGATGATATTCAAAAAGCCATTACTCAAGGGCGTTTTCGCTTATTATTCCAGCCAGTTATTTCACTGCGAGGTTCGGGCGAAGAGTTTTATGAGGTGCTTCTGCGAATGCTTGATGAGCAAGGCGAAGAGATATCACCGGCTCACTTTTTAGATCTTGCGAAATCTATTGGCAGCGCTGCCAAACTGGATCGCTGGGTCATCCTAGAGTCTATGAAAACACTGGCCAAGCAACGCAGCCAAAATCCAAAAACCAAGCTGATGATTACCGTAAGTGCTGATTCCATCCAAGATCGCACCTTAATTGCTTGGGTAAGTCGAGTTTTGCAGGCTGCCAAGATTGGCGCCAGCAGCGTGGCTTTTCAAATCAGTGAAAAAGATGCCAATCAAAATTTGAAAGACACACAAAGCTTTATTAAGGAAGTTCACGCGATTAAAGCAAGCTGCGTTATCACCAACTTTGGCTGCTCATTAAACCCAAGCAACACCATTAAGCATTTAGATACTGAACTATATAAGGTTGATGGCTCTTTTGCCTTGGATATTCAAAATAATAATCAAAGTCCTGATGCCCTGATCGCACTGCTAGAAGAGCTTCATGAGGCTGGGAAAACCAGCTTTATTCCGCAAGTGGAGAATGCCAGCATTTTATCCAGCCTATGGCAGGCTGGTGTGCATTATATTCAGGGGCATTATCTACAAGCGCCAGCTCCAACTATGGAATATGACTTTACAATGGATGGCTAGGGCGCACAGCCCTAGCCATTTAATCCAACTCAATAATCCCCAATAACTAGCTGGGAGCCCAGTAGTTAGCTATCTTTGCTTTGTGCAAGCAGATATAACACCGCATCCAAACCCAGGGTACTAATGCTAAACTCAGCTTGCTCCCTCACGATTGGCTTGGCTCGATACGCCACACCCATACCAGCCTTAGCCAACATCAAAAGATCATTGGCGCCATCACCAACTGCAATGGTACTGCTCATCGGCACATTGTATTCAGCAGCCAACTGCTCCAGTAGCTCTGCCTTACGCTGAGCATCAACAATATCGCCAATCGCCTTACCAGTAACTTTGCCGTCAACAATATCCAAGCGATTTGCAAATATTTGATCAAAGCCAAATCGCTGCTGCAGCTGGCCAGCAAAATAATCAAAGCCACCCGAGAAAATAGCCGTTTTAAACCCAAGCTCCTTAAGTCCGGCGATAAGGTCTGGCATACCGGGTGACAGAGGGATATTCGCCGCGATATCGGCCAATACAGATTCATCTAAGCCCTGCAGGGTTGCCATACGTTGAATAAAGCTCTCGCGAAAATCCAGCTCGCCGCGCATCGCTGCTTCCGTTACCGCAGCTACTTGCTCGCCTACGCCAGCGGCTTTGGCCAGCTCATCAATCACCTCTACCTGTATCAGAGTTGAGTCCATGTCAAAGCAGGCTAAGGCCCCCTCTTCACGGATAAAAGGCGCTACACCTTCAGCTAAATAATTAACTTCAATGCCGGCTTCAAGGCTAAGATTTTTTATGGCGGCTATTTTACTGACTTGATCTGGGCCTAAAGGTGCATCAAGCAGTAGCTGCCAAGCCTGGGAAGAAAGCTTATCGATCAACAGATGCTTAATGTTTAAATCTAATAGGCTCCGCCAAAGCGTTTTTAGAGGCTCAATTTCCAGCTTAGTGGACATGATGATTAAACGGGCCTGATTTGCAGAAGGGCTTTGCTCAGCTTGCAACAGCGATTGCTGGCTGCTCAGCAGCTCTTGTACTAGATCACAGCGCAGGCTGCTCTGGCTAAGAGAAATTGCGGGAGTACTCATAATGGTGACGTTATATCTATGCTATGGGAAGACGGCATTATAAAGCCCTCGCCTTATAAAGCTCTACTTTTCGAATCGCCATGTTGGCCAAGCGGCCACGCTTGTTTAGAATATCAAACGCTTATAGCCAGCGCAGATTCACTTTTAGGGGCTATAATTGGAACCTTGACTACAATTTCACGACAAAAAGCGTAAGATAACTGTGATTTGCTAGTTGAAAAGAAGTCAAAACAGCTAAACCTATACCGAATCATTAGAGAACGTAATTTACAGCCCATGAAATTGCCCGCCATCCCCAAGCTTTCGGCCTTTTTGCTGGGCGCATTTATTACGGTCTTAATCTTAAGCTGGGCGAATCAGAACCAGCTTCAGCAACAGCAAATCGAGCTGAATCAACATTACGGCTCAGTACTCGCGCGCAAATTAGCCCAGCAAGCTGAAAACCCAACTCTTACTCGAGACTTGGTTAGCTTGCAGGTTCTAGCCGAAGCTACCAAGCAAGAAAAAGGGATCGCCAGCGTTACCTTTCACAGCGTGGACAACAAGCTACTCGCCCAAGCTGGCAAAACCGCCAGACAAAAAGGGGCCGATAAATCCCAGCAGAGTTTTAGCGCACCGATCAATTTACAAGACTCGGTCGCCGGTTACGTCACCATTGGCTTAAATAGCCAAGAGCTGCTGCAGCAACCTCAGGCCTATGGCTTACAGCTACTCGCGCTATTATTGCTCGCAGCGGCCATTATCAATATTTACCTTGAACCACAGCGCCATGACGCCAAGCAGAATAAAAACCACCAAGAACAAGAAAGTCCACTAGCAGCCCCCGAAGCTGAAGCGCCAATTTGCGCTTGGCTGGTAGTCCAAAGCGGCAACCTGGCCAGCCTCCAAAAGCAACTGAGCGCTGCGGCTTTGCAGGAGCTTTTGGACGAGTTTAATCAGCAATTACAAACCGTATTAAATTTGTATCAAGGTGAGTTGCTGTGGGTGGATGGAGATTCTTTTCATTGTGGCTTCAGACAGTGCTCAGCCGGCGACAATGACCAAGGGATTTTCAATGCCATTTGCTCAACAAAACTACTCGTCGATTTAGGAAGCAGCCGCCAAGGTATCAAGCTGCATTTTAAAGCAGCCATTATTCCTCCAGCAGCAGGCGATTGTTACAGTGAGTTATTCTCGGCCTATCGCGACAGCCAAGAGCAACGCCGCCAGCTAGACGCTTTAGGCCATGCCAGCCTTTTGCTAGATAAGCGCCTACTTGACGACAGACATGTACTTGAACAGTTGGAATTCACAGAAGATCAACACAATGTCTATATCGATGCAATCAAAGCACCTTATTTAGATCTGCTAAAGGAACAACTGAAGCACCTGAGAAGCCTGGCTTAGCAAGACTTTCTCGGTAAAGGACCCACCAATTAAGGCTGCACAACACAGCGTCACAGAAATGTCATCGAGCTGTCATGTACAGGTCATTTTATGAGCGCAATCTACCCGCAATGAGCACAGGTAGATTGACTATGATAGACATCGAACAAGCGGTTAATAATAAATTTCCCAACTTTTCTCAGCAGCCGGACTTAATCCGCAAGCCCACGCTGTCACTAATTAAGAAGCTGACCCACTCAGAAGAAATTAATGATTTTCTTGAAGAGCATGGCGATCTTCGTGGGTTTGAGTTTATCGATAAGGTCTTCGATTACTTCAATTTTAGTTATTCTGTAAGCTCGCGCGATCGCAATAATATCCCATCCCAGGGCCGCGTAGTTATTATCGCCAATCACCCTATTGGCTCATTAGATGGTTTGGCCATTTTGCGCTTGATTGGCGAGGTACGTCGGGATGTTAAAATCGTTGCCAACGATATGCTGATGAATTTCAGCCCGTTGCACCCGCTTTTTATTGCATTAGACAATATGACTGGCACGGGCACACGCAAAAGCTACCGTGCCATTATGGAAGCATTGGAACGCGAAGAAGCGGTTATCATTTTTCCTTCAGGTGAAGTCTCGCGCGCACGCCCTACTGGGGTGAAAGATACCCGCTGGCGCTCAGGTTTTTTACATTTTGCTCGTAAAGCAAAAGCGCCCTTACTGCCTGTATTTATAGGCGCTAAGAACTCTTTGTTGTTTTACAGCGCCTCTATGCTGTTTAAACCTCTCGGTACGGCGCTTTTGGCTAGGGAGATGTTTAACAAGCAGTCGGCCCAAATACAATTTCGGGTGGGCGAAGCGATTCCTGCCAGCGTTTTAAATAACGAAAAACTGGGCGACAGGGGCATCATTAAGCGTCTGCGTAAACACCTTTATAAAATCGGCAAGCGACGTCAGCCAATTTTTGTTACTGAAAAAACCATCGCGCATCCTGAAGATCGTCAAGAGCTTGTTGAGGAGCTTAATCAAGCTCGCTTGCTGGGTGAAACGCGCGATCAAAATCGCATTTTGTTGGCCGACTACAAAAACGGCACAGCTCTCATTAAGGAAATTGGTCGCTTACGAGAAGTTGCGTTTCGTAAGGTTGGTGAGGGAACAGGCGGCAAACGAGATTTAGATAAATACGATAAAAGCTATCGCCACCTTGTACTCTGGGACAATAAACGGCTAGAGATCGCTGGCGCATATCGTATTGGCGAAGCCGGCAAGATTATGGCGGAGCAAGGCGTTGAAGGCTTATACACTAGCTCGCTTTATGAATTCCGTGAAGATTTCACGCCTTATCTTGAGCAAGGTTTGGAGCTCGGCCGCAGCTTTGTAAACCCAGATTATTGGGGCAAGGCTAGCTTAGATTATTTATGGCAGGGCATTGGGGCTTATCTGCGCCATCACCCGAATATTCGTTACTTAATTGGCCCAGTTAGCATGAGTGCGCGTTATCCACGTACGCTAATGGATCAGCTCGTGCATTATTATCAGCACTTTTATGCCGCTAGGGAAAATTGGGCTACGGCTAATCAACCCTATAAACTGAGTTTAGAAAGCCAGCAGGAGTTGGCGGCCGACTACGATGGTTTGAATAAAGATGAGGCGATGAAGCTGTTGCAAGAACGTTTTGTCGAGGCAGGTTATAAAATGCCGGTACTGTTTAAGCAGTACACGGCGCTGTTTGAAGGTGATGGTTTCCAGCTATTAACCTTTAGTGTGGATCCGGATTTTGGTGATTGCTTGGATGGTTTGTTTATTGCCGATTTGAGCAAGTTGAAAGCGGCCAAGCGTAAGCGTTATCTTGGTGATTAACTTAATGTCGGAGCTATTAGTTACACTGTTAAATGGCATCGTGCAGGCCTGACCGCCTGCTGAGCTTAGCCCTTGCTATGAAGGGAGCGCAAAATGCAGCGTCCGTGCTAGCTCAGCTTCTCCTCCGAGTCGAAGATGCCCCTTCATAGCAAGGGCTAAGCTCAGCATTCTGCTAAAGTAGCGGCTTTAAATTTGTGTTCTGAGAATTCAAGCTCGCTTAAGCGCTTGCCAATAATCTTTCTACCACTGCCTGCAAACCGACAACATCTTCTTGGGAGAATCGGGATTTAACTGGGGCATCTATATCCAGAACTCCGATTAACTCGCCATCTTTTATCATCGGAATTACCACTTCAGATTCTGAAGCAGCATCACAGGCGATGTGACCTTCAAACGCGTGTACATCAGCAACTAATTGTGGCTCTAACTCAGCTGCGGCGGTACCGCAAACACCACGACCAATAGGAATACGCGTACAGGCGGGCTTGCCTTGAAAAGGCCCGAGAACCAGCTCGTCGCCTTGGCGTAAATAAAAGCCGGCCCAGTTAATCTCTGGCAAATACATCCATAGAACAGCTGCGGTATTGGATAGATTGCAGATCCAATCGCTTTCGCCTTCCAAGAGCCCAGCTAGGGCGCTATCGATATCTTGGTAAATACTGTTCATAACTATCTCCTCGGCTGCATCATGCAGCAATTTAGCAAGGCGCGCAGTCTATACATCTAAGCGCACTTCGCCAACATTCATTTGCTTATAAGCATAAACTGCTCAGCAGTATCTCTGCCAATCTAATATGGGGCCTACCAAGTATCGATACAAGGGCGTTTTTTGCCATCCCTTTTTTGCACTGCTGGCGTGGCCTTTAAGGCTCGGCTGATCCACTGACGAGATTCCAGCGGGTCGATGACGGCATCAATCTCTAGGTAGCTTGCCATATTTAAAGCTTTGCCCTGCTCGTAGACCTTATCAACCATTTTCTGAAAGACTTGCTGGCGCTTTTGCTCGTCTTCAATGGCGGCGAGTTGCTTGGCGGCACCTAAGCGTACTGCACCTTCAATTCCCATGGCGCCAAACTCTCCTGATGGCCAAGCCGCCGTTAACATCGGGTTGTGGAAGCTGCCTGCCGCCATGGCCTGTGCGCCCAAGCCATAACCTTTGCGAGTCACTAAGGTCAGGTATGGCACTGTGATACTGGAGGCTGTTACAAAGATTCGTGAAATATGGCGAATCGTTGCCTGCGCTTCAGAGTCTGGGCCGACCATAAATCCGGGGGTGTCGCATAGTGAAACAATGGGTAGATCATGGGCATCGCAAAGTTGCATAAAGCGCGCCATTTTGTCGCCGCCTTCGGCATCGATTGCTCCCCCTAAATGCTTAGGGTTATTTGCAATCAAACCCATTGGGCGACCTTCTATTCGAATCAAGGCTGTAATAATACCTTTCGCAAAACCCGCCCTTAACTCTAATACGCTATCAATATCAGCCAGGTGTTTGATTAGCTGCCTAACATCGTAAACCTGCATGCGGTTGAGTGGAATATCATGGCGCAATAAACGCTCGTCATGAGCCTGCCATTGCTCAAAATTACCCTGAAAATAAGATAAGTATTTTTTCGCCGTCGCAACGGCTTCAGCCTCATCTTCGACAATTATATCGAGCACACCATTTGGGCCAAGAACATCAACCGGCCCAACTTCCTCGGGGCTGTAACGCCCTAAGCCACCGCCTTCAATCATTGCGGGGCCACCCATTCCAACAGTAGCGTTTTTGGTAGCAATGGTGACATCACAGACACCAAACAAGGCCGCATTTCCCGCAAAACATCGACCCGCCACAATACCGACAGTGGGTACTAAACCAGAAAGCTCTGCCATCGCCGAAAACGTATGACAATCGAGGCCAGCAACGCCGGCAAAATCCGTATCAGAAGGGCGACCACCCCCGCCTTCAGCAAAGAAAATTGTTGGCAGCTGCCACTGTTTTGCCAAACCTAAAATACGATCGGTTTTTTTATGGTTCATTAAACCTTGGGTGCCCGCAAATACGGTGTAGTCGTAGGACAAGACCATACAACGGGACTTGTCATCAGAGAACAAATCGCCGTTTACCGAAGCGGTGCCGCCGATCAAACCATCAGCTGGGCTTTGCTCAATCAGCTCTTCAACGGATTTAATTTTCCGCTGAGCGGCGATCGCCATAGCGCCGTATTCATTAAAGCTACCAGGGTCTATCAAATCATTAATATTCTCGCGGGCACTGCGCATCCCTTTAGCATGGCGTTTTGTAATGGCCGCCTCACGGAATTCATCCAAGGTTTTATTGTGTCGATCAATGACTTCTTGAAGGTCGTCTCGAATAGCATCCAGATCTAGGGCCTCTTCGCTACTGCCCAATTGTTCTAACTGCTCATCTTTTAATATACTGATTAACGCTGCTTCTTCATTAACCGCGTCACCCTCAGCAACAAACAATTGCTTAATCTCGCCAGCGCAAAGCGCTTCGACTGGAAACTCCATTTTCATGGCTTCCAAAATCGCGATCACCTGCCCTTTTTGCACCACATCGCCAAGGGATACATTGAGGCTGGAAACAACCGCCGCCGTACTGGCTTTATGTAACTCACAGCCTTCCGCTATTTCTACCACAGCGCCTTTAGCATTCGATTTATTTGTTGCCTCGGATTCGACAATAAAACGGCCGCTATTATTGTCCTCTAGCAAGTCCTGCAAATGTTGCTCTACGAACTTAGTATTCACTTCATTATTAATCACCGCTGCGTGCTGACAGAGATTACTCAGCAGTGACAAATTATGGCTTACGCCCTGAATATCAAACTCACTAATCGCTCTATCCAACAAACGCAATGCACTGCGATAATCAGCGGAGGTAGCAATTACTTTGGCAATCATTGGGTCATAAGCTGGGCTGTAATTGAATCCGACATATGCACAATCATCTACTCGAATTGCTGCGCCCTTGGGGGGCATATACTGTGACAGCAAACCCGCACTGGCTTTACTGTTTCCTTCAGCATCCCAAGCTTCTAAATTAACGCGCGCTTGAATGGCAAAATTATTATTGCTGCGCTTAAGGGGGAAGCCCAATTCAGCCAAGGTTTTGCCTTCGGCCAGCGCGATTTGAATAGCAACCAAATCGACATCAAATAATTGTTCGGTAATAGTATGCTCAACCTGAATGCGTGGGTTAACCTCTAAAAAGTAAAAACTATCTGGGTTATTGGCATCTACTAGAAATTCAAAAGTACCTAGACCTCGGTAGCCCAACTTCTCGGCGAAATGCACAGCCGCATTATGGATTCGATCTCGCTGACTTTGGCTTAAACTCGGGCTTGGAGCTATCTCGATAATCTTTTGATTACGCCGCTGCAAAGTACACTCACGCTCAGCCAAATGCGTAGCTTTTTGACCATCCCCCAATATTTGCACCTCAATATGCCTTGCTTCTGTCAGCAACTGCTCGACATAGACATCAGAATTTGCAAAGCTAATCTGGGCTTCGCGCTGGCAAGCTTCGTATGCAGCTGCTAAATCTTCTTGCTGACGCACTGGTCGTATTCCTCGGCCACCGCCGCCAGCCAAGGCCTTAATCATTACGCCATTGTGCTGATGCAGGCGAAAAAACTCTGTTACTTCTACCAGACTACAGGGGCGATTAATGCCTGCTAACATGGGCATATTGGCCTGCTCAGCTTGTAGCCGAGCACTGGCTTTATCGCCTAGTTTCTTTAATAGATCAGAATCCGGGCCAATAAAACAGAGATCAGCTGTACGACAAGCCTCTGCAAAATCCGCACTTTCCGAGAGAAAGCCATAGCCCGGGTGTATTGCATCAGCACCTGTTGCTTTTGCCGCTGATATCAATTCTTCAATATTTAGATAAGCCGCCGTACCACGGCCCTTTAAAGCTACAGACTCATCCGCGGCCTTAATATGCAAACACTGGGTATCATCTTCAGCAAAAACAGCCACACTGCCTACCCCCATTAGATGACAACTACGGGCAATACGAAGGGCAATTTCAGAGCGGTTGGCTATAAGAATTTTTTTAATGGGCATGCTGAAAATCCATAAGATTGAAAGCGATTAAAATTAAGGTTTTACACAAAGTTACACTTAGTGTAATAATTTAACAAGCATTCTTTATATAAATACCTAGGGCACCTCTGAATAATGCAGATTAGCTCAGGCTTCACGTCAATGTCGTAATCGAGGCGCTTCTTTGAAGGCAGGCTGGCTGCCTGTCGAAAAGGAGCAACGAAGAGTACGAGATTGACGTGAAGCCCCGCAGGGCGGTCCCTGAAGCGCTCATCTACGTTGTTGCGTTTCTTGCCAAGGGCTGCGGCCATTACCGGCGAAGCGCGCCTAGTATCTAAGCGCTTCAGGGCTCCGCTGAGCTAAACCTGCATTATTCAGAGGTGCCCTAGCCATAAATAAACGCCAAATCATCACTAAATCAACACTGTCAAACAGCAAGAGACTATGGGACTTAGAGAAGAAAAAAAGCAGGCCACTCGAGAGCATATTCTGGCAGTCGCCGAAAGCATGCTGGAAGCTCTCGATTTTGAGCAGCTGACCATTGATGACTTGGCCGAAGCAGCTGGAATAAGCCGTAAGACCTTCTTTAATTACTTTAGTAACAAAAGTGCCATCCTTGAGGCCTTGGCCATCAAGTGGCTAGCCGATAGAAGCTTCTGGGCAGAAGATGAACTTATCGGCAATGCGGAAGATGCACTGGTGCCCACCAATATAGCTGAAATCAGCGACTGGATTGAAAAGCATAAACGCCTATTAATCATGCTGGAGAAGCACACCCAGGTCTTCAGCTATACCGAGCAAGGCAATAACCTAGAACTGGATTTATTCGCTCCTGGCCGAAGCTACCGCATTGAGCGGATAGAGAAGGCCCAATTACAGGGGCTCATCCGCGATGATATCCCCGCCTGGCAGATCAGCCGCATGTACGATTGTTTACGACTCGATAGCGTACGATACTGGTTACAACAGACAGATAAGAGCGCCCAATTTAGCAGCTACTACCAAGCTTTAAAGTCGGTCTTATTACAAGGCATTAGCCGAAAATAGCCCCCTTTAAGATGCTTTTCAGCCTCAAGACTGAAACAAAGCCGTTATATTTGTTAGCGCTCACAAACATTAATATTCAAGTTTTTCAACAACTTAGCAAATAGCTGAAAATTACAGGCACGCAAACCAGCTTTACCTTTACGTTAACGTCAACTTTATTTATAGTGTTCAACACCTGAATGAAGAGCAAAGCTGGAATATGGAACAGAAGAATAAGACCTACAGCATCTCAGAGCTGGCTAAAGAGTTCGATATCACCACCCGCGCCATTCGATTTTATGAAGACAAAGGTCTACTAAACCCTACAAGAAAGGGCCAAACAAGAATCTACACCCCTGCTGACCGCACCAAGCTCAAATTGATACTGCGTGGTAAGCGACTAGGGCTAACACTAGATGAAAGCCGAGACATCATCGGCATGTACAACCCAGGCCAAAGTAATGAAGACCAGCTCAACACATTGCTCGCCAAGATACGCGAACGCAAGAATTACCTGGAACAGCAACTACACGATATCGAAGTGATGATGCTGGACCTGCAAGAATCTGAAAACCGAGCGCTTGAAGCACTAGAGGCGTTAGCCTCTAAACAGCAAGCATAAGCACAAAATAACTGACTAATATCTGCCTTTTTACGGAGCTTTGATATGAACGTTTCATACCCTACCCTAAACTTTGACCTAGGCCAGGACGTGGATATGCTGCGCGATGCGGTATATCAATTTGTACAAGCCGAGCTAGCCCCACGTGCCCAAGAAATCGACGAGAAAAACGAATTCCCAATGGATATGTGGCGCAAATTTGGTGACATGGGCCTATTGGGTATGACCGTAGCCGAAGAATACGGCGGCACCAATATGGGTTACCTAGCCCACGTGATCGCGATGGAAGAGATCTCCCGCGCCAGCACCTCAGTTGGCCTATCTTATGGTGCTCACTCTAACCTATGTGTTAACCAAATCCACAAAAATGGTACCCACGAGCAAAAGCTAAAGTATCTACCAAAGCTATGTTCTGGTGAGCACATCGGCGCCCTAGCCATGTCTGAGCCCAATGCCGGCTCTGATGTCGTCAGCATGAAACTGCGTGCTGAGAAGAAAGGCGATAAATACGTATTAAACGGCAACAAAATGTGGATTACCAACGGCCCTGACGCCCACACTTACGTGATCTACGCCAAAACCGATATGGAAGCCCACAGCCGTGGTATTACAGCATTTATCGTAGAGCGCGACTTCCCAGGTTTTTCTCGCCACCAAAAACTAGACAAACTCGGCATGCGCGGCTCCAACACCTGTGAGTTAGTATTTGAAGATTGCGAAGTGCCAGAAGAAAATATCCTGGGCCAACTCAACAAAGGCGCCGCCGTATTGATGAGCGGCTTGGATTACGAGCGCACCGTTCTTTCCGGTGGCCCAGTTGGCATCATGCAAGCTTGTATGGATATCGTTGTGCCTTATATCCACGACCGCAAACAGTTCGGCCAGTCCATTGGTGAATTCCAATTGATGCAGGGCAAGGTTGCCGACATGTACGCCGACCTAAACGCCAGCCGCGCTTATCTATACGCCGTAGCCAAAGCTTGTGACCGTGGCGAAGAATCCCGTAAAGATGCCGCCGCCGTTATTCTATACACCGCCGAAAAAGCCACACAAATGGCACTGCAAGCGATCCAAACCTTGGGCGGCAACGGTTACATCAACGAATTCCCAACAGGTCGTTTATTGCGTGATGCCAAGCTATATGAAATTGGTGCGGGTACTTCGGAAGTGAGAAGGATGTTGATCGGCCGAGAACTCTTCAACGAAACAAAATAACGTGCGAACCCAAAATGCGCTTTTGCTGCGATAGCCGCGTCGGCGCTGTGCTCAGTCGGTCACGTATTAAACATACGCTCCCTCCCTGCGCGCAGTGCCTCCTTGCTCTCACAGCAAAATCACTATTTTGGGAATCACACTCTTTCTACGTAGAGAGTGTGTTTTCATTAGTTTAAGAAGACTACTAAACAAGGATTGTTGTTACTGTTGTGCTTTCAAAATCCTCACTGCAGGGAAGCAGTGGGGAAGCTATAGGGACATATTTACGTGTTTTTGAAAGCACAACAGTAACAGCAAGCCGGTCGGCAGGCACATAGCAAAATCTTAAAAAATAAAGAACACAAAGGAAGCCCGATGAGCTACCAGTCATCCTTAGCAGCAAATAGTTTTAACAACAAAACCGTATTGGTCACCGGTGGCGGTTCCGGTATCGGTCGTTGTATTGCCCACGAACTGGCCTCGCTGGGCGCCAAAGTACTTTTACTCGGCCGCAGCGTAGACAAACTGCAAACCGTAAAAGACGAAATTATTAGTGATGGCGGTCAAGCCGATTTTGGCAGCGTCGATATTCGAGACGAAACTGGAGTCGTAGAAGTAATTCAAGGCTTCGTAGAAAACCACGGCCCTATTCACGGCTTAGTGAACAACGCTGGCGGCCAATTCCCAGCAGAACTGAAAGACATCAGCGCCAATGGTTTTTTAGCGGTAGTACGCAACAACCTAGTCGGCGGCTTTATTGTCGCTCGCGAAGTTTTTAAACAGAGCATGCAAGAACACGGCGGCAGCGTAGTGAATATTACCGCCGATTATTTTGGCGGCATGCCGTTAATGGGCCACAGTGGCGCCGCAAGAGCTGGCATGGAAAACCTTAGCCAGACCCAAGCCATCGAATGGGCCAATAGCGGCGTACGAGTTAATAGCGTCGCTCCAGGTTATATCGCCTCATCAGGCATGGACAGCTATGAAGACCCGGACATGATTGCCCGCATCCCCAAATTCGGCCAGGCCGTACCTACAGGACGCATGGGCACCGAATCTGAAGTCAGCTCGGCAGTATGCTTCTTACTCAGCGATGGCGCGGCCTATATCAATGGCGCCACCATTCCAGTAGATGGCGGCAGCTCATTGTGCCTAAGCTCACCACTTTACGATATAAAAGTGGCCGACAAAAACAACCAAGCATTCGAAGGGTTTCACCGTGGTGAGACTCCCCAGATATTGCAAAGTATAGAAAATAACTGAAACGCAACAAAATAGAATTTGAAACAATAAACCAACAGGAAGCGAGACTTCGCTATGGCTAAAATTCAATCCAAGCTAAACACCCGCGCGGCGGATTTCCAAGAAAACGCCGAGCATATGCAAACCCAAGTGGACGACTTGCGTGGCAAGCTCGACACCATCAAACAAGGTGGAGGCGAGCGCTCTCAGCAACGTCACGTCAGCCGTGGTAAATTACTACCCCGCGATCGCGTGAAAAACCTGTTGGACCCAGGCTCACCGTTTTTAGAGCTATCCCAGCTAGCCGGCTACGAAGTCTATGAAGATAATGTACCAGCGGCGGGCATTATTACCGGCATCGGCCGAGTCAGTGGTCAAGAGTGTATGATCATCGCCAATGACGCGACCGTAAAAGGTGGCAGTTACTATCCGCTGACCGTGAAAAAACATTTACGCGCGCAAACCATTGCAGAGCAAAACCATCTACCTTGTATATCATTGGTAGATTCCGGCGGTGCTAACCTGCCTCGTCAAGATGATGTATTTCCAGATCGCGAACATTTTGGTCGCATCTTCTTTAACCAAGCCAATATGTCATCAAAGAACATTCCGCAAATTGCCGCGGTTATGGGTTCTTGTACAGCAGGTGGTGCTTATGTACCGGCCATGGCCGATGAATCTATCATCGTGAAAGAACAAGGTACTATTTTCCTCGGTGGTCCACCGCTGGTTAAAGCGGCAACTGGCGAAATCGTAAGCGCTGAAGATTTAGGTGGTGCGGATGTTCACTGTCGCACTTCGGGCGTGGCCGATCACTATGCACAAAATGATCATCATGCCTTACAACTCGCTCGCCAAGCGGTTGCCCGCTTAAATCGCAAAAAGCCCCTTGATATGGATATTCAAGACAGCGTTGAGCCGGCTTACGACAGCAAAGAAATTTATGGCGTTATCCCGAAAGATTCTCGCAAACCTTATGATGTCCGTGAAGTAATTGCGCGTATTGTTGACGGCTCTGAATTCGATGAATTTAAAGCGCTATATGGCACCACACTGGTGTGCGGCTTTGCGCGCATCTTTGGTTACCCAGTAGGCATCGTCGCTAACAACGGTATTCTATTTGGTGAGTCTGCACAAAAAGGTGCCCACTTTGTTGAGCTTTGTGCGCAGCGCAAAATCCCACTGGTATTTCTACAGAACATTACCGGCTTTATGGTTGGCCAGCAGTACGAAGCAGGAGGCATCGCCAAACACGGCGCCAAGATGGTTACTGCGGTAGCTTGTGCCCAGGTACCTAAGTTTACTGTACTTATTGGTGGCTCTTTTGGTGCCGGTAACTACGGCATGTGTGGCCGTGCTTATGACCCTCGCTTCTTATTTATGTGGCCAAATGCACGCATCTCAGTAATGGGTGGCGAACAAGCGGCTGGCGTTCTTTCGACCATTAAACGCGATCAGTTTGAAGCAAAGAACGAAAACTGGAGCGAAGAAGACGAAGCTAAATTTAAGCAGCCTATCATCGATGAGTATGACCGCCAGGGTCACCCTTATTATGCGTCTGCCCGCTTATGGGATGATGGCGTAATTGATCCTGCCGATACTCGCATGGTATTGGGCCTTAGTATTTCTGCAAGCTTGAATCGTGAAATCGACGATACCAAGTTCGGCATCTTCCGCATGTAAGGGGTCATCATGAGCGAATCAATTGAAAAGACCTTAAACATCAGTACCGATGCTCGTGGTGTTCGCACCATTAGCTTAGGACGCCCCGACATTCACAATGCCTTCGATGACAGCGTGATTGCCGAGCTTAGCGAAGCCTTCGCCGATGCAGACCAAGACGAAAAGGTGCGTATTGTTGTACTGGCCGCAGAAGGCAAGAGCTTCTCAGCCGGCGCCAACCTTGGCTGGATGAAACGCATGGCGACATACAGCTATGAGGAAAATCTAACCGATGCAAACGCGCTGGCTGAAATGCTGCGCCGCTTGAACTTTATGAGCAAGCCCACCATTGCCCGCGTACAAGGCGCAGCCTTTGGTGGTGCCGTTGGCCTAGTCGCTTGTTGCGATATGGCTGTGGCCAGCGAACGCGCTAGCTTCTGCTTAAGCGAAGTAAAAATCGGTTTAATCCCTGCCACCATTAGTCCTTATGTGATCGCCGCTATGGGGCAGCGCGCAGCGCGACGCTACTTCCTTACTGCCGAGCGCTTTAAGGCCCATGAGGCTCAAGCACTGGGCTTGGTTAGTGAGGTGGTTGAAGAAGCACAATTGGATGAAGCCCTGGAAAATTTAATCGGCGCCCTACTTGGCAATAGCCCACAAGCTGTCGCCCAGGCTAAGAAGCTAGTCGCCGATGTTGCAGAACGTGAAATTAACAGCGCATTGATTGCTGATACCAGCGAGCGTATCGCCGCTATTCGTGTGTCAGAAGAAGGCCAAGAAGGTTTGACGGCCTTTTTGGAAAAACGTCAAGCCAACTGGATTCAATAAGCGGGAAGATTATTATGTTTAACAAAATTTTAATTGCTAACCGCGGTGAGATTGCCTGCCGGGTAATAAAAACAGCTAAGAAAATGGGCGTACGCACCGTTGCGGTCTATTCCGATGCCGATGCTCATTCTCTTCATGTCGCCATGGCCGATGAAGCCATTCATATCGGTGCGGCCCCTTCTCGCGAGTCTTACTTGTTAGGTGATAAAGTTATCGAGGCAGCCATCAAAACTGGTGCTCAAGCTATTCACCCCGGCTATGGCTTCCTTTCTGAAAATGCCGATTTCTGCCGTAAATGTGCGGATAATAATATCGTTTTTATCGGCCCACCGATTGGCGCCATCGAGGCTATGGGTTCTAAATCTGCCGCAAAGCAGATTATGGAAAAAGCCGGTGTACCTTTGGTGCCGGGTTATCATGGTGAAGATCAAAGCCGCGACATTATCAAAAAAGCCGCCGACGATATGGGCTACCCCGTACTATTGAAAGCCGCTGCTGGTGGCGGCGGTAAAGGCATGCGTCAAGTTTGGAGCGAAGCTGAATTTGATGAAGGCTTAGAGGCTGCGAAGCGCGAATCCATGAACGCCTTTGGCGATGATCATATGCTGGTAGAAAAGTATCTAACCCAGCCTCGTCACGTTGAAATCCAAGTCTTCTGTGACACACATGGTCAAGGCGTTTACCTGTTCGAGCGTGACTGCTCTGTTCAGCGCCGCCATCAAAAAGTTATTGAAGAAGCGCCTGCCCCAGGCATGACTGAGGCGCTGCGCCAACAAATGGGTGAAGCCGCATTAAAAGCCGCCCAGGCGATTAACTACGAAGGTGCAGGCACAGTTGAGTTTCTGCTCGATACCGATGGTTCTTTCTACTTTATGGAAATGAATACTCGCCTTCAGGTAGAGCACCCAGTAACGGAATATATTACCGGCCAAGATTTGGTTGAGTGGCAGCTGCGTGTTGCTTCAGGTGAGCACTTACCGTTACAACAGGATGAGCTAAGTATTAGTGGCCACGCTTTTGAGGCGCGTGTTTATGCTGAAGATCCAGACAATGAATTCTTACCTGCAACCGGTGTTTTAGAGTTTTTACAGGCACCGGAAGAAAGTGAAAACGTTCGTGTCGATACAGGTGTTCGTCAAGGCGATGAAGTTAGTGTTTATTACGATCCCATGATCGCCAAGCTGATTGTTTGGGATGAAAACCGTGATAAGGCCCTGGCTCGCATGAGCAAGGCTTTAAAGGAATACCGTATCAGTGGCTTAACCACGAACTTGGATTTTCTTTATAACTTAGCTAACGCACCTGCCTTTAAAGAAGCAGACTTAGATACTGGCTTTATCGAAAAGCATCATGGGGATATTTTCCATGATGATGAGAAGGCTTTAAGTGATGAGCTACCTCTGGCAGCTTTGTTTGTGCTGTTGCAGCAAGCTGAAGAAGCCGACGCTCGCGCCAACGCTTGCGGCGATCGTACTTCACCTTGGCACTGCAGTGGTAACTGGCGCTTGAACGAGCCCCATATTCAAACCGTTACTTTGCTACATCATGAGCAAGAATGCCCTGTGGATGTTGAGGTTCAACAGCGCAATGGTCAAACCACCTATTTGATTGATATGGGCGGAGAGACGATTAGTGCTCAAGGCAAGCTGGAAGGCAGCGAGTTGCGTGCAGATCTAAACGGCCACCGTTTAAGTGCTACAGTTGCAGCCCACGATGATGGCTTTAGTTTGTACACCAGCAAGGGTGCTGTAAGCTTTAAGATTGCCAAGCCAGATATGGGCGAGGATCAGGATACCGGTGGTGAAGGCGGTTTAACGGCGCCTATGAACGGGACGATGGTGACGCATTTGGTGGCTGCTGGTGATACGGTGAAGAAGGATGATGCGCTATTGGTGATGGAGGCGATGAAGATGGAGCATACGATTCGTGCACCGGCTGATGGTGTGGTGAATAGTTTCTTCTTCCAGCCGGGTGAGTTAGTTGATGGTGGTGCATTACTTCTGGACTTTGCTGCCGAAGAAGAATAGCTATTAGCCAAATTCTTCCGTGATGTAGGATTTATGTGACACTTTAGCTTTCAAAACCCTCACTGCAGGGATGCAGTGGGGGAGCTACAGGGATGTATTTACGCGATTTTGAAAGCTAAAGTGGCACATAAAGCCGATAGAAATATACCGTAGTTAGTTTTATCAAGTGCCTTCGAGCCGGAATAGCTTAGGAGAGTGCTTTGAAAACGCGCCGTAAACCCATGGGTGAAAACCATCCATGGTTTTCAGTGGAACCAAGCCCAAATTTCCTCCAGGGGAATTGGTCATGGGGGCTCCCCAAAAACGTCCCTGTTTTTGAGGGTTTTCAAAGCACTCTCCTAAGCTATCCCTCAAAATGTACAAGTAATAAGTTAATGTGCAGCCAGCGAGGAACTAGCTAACGAATTTAATAGATAGAAAACAGGACATGTAACCATGAACATGCCAAAAAAAGTGCGCATAGTAGAAGTTGGCCCAAGAGATGGCTTGCAGAACGAAGCCACGCCGATTAGCGCTGAAACCAAAATCGAATTAATTCATAAACTGGCCGATGCCGGTGTTTCTTATATTGAATCCGGCAGTTTTGTGAATCCCAAATGGGTTCCGCAGATGGCGGGTAGTGAAGCGGTTTTTGAAGGTATTCAAAAACAAAGCGGTGTTGAATATGCCGCCCTTACTCCAAATATGAAAGGCTATGAGCGCGCGGTAGCGGTGGGGGCAGATGAAGTGGCTATTTTTGCGGCCGCCAGTGAAGCCTTTAGCCAAAAGAATACCAACTGCAGTATTGCCGAAAGTATGGATCGCTTTGCTCCCATTATGGAAGCAGCTAAAAAGGAGGGTTTGAAAGTACGCGGCTATGTGAGCTGTGTGGTGGGCTGCCCTTATGAAGGCGATATCGATCCAGAAAAAGTAGCCTTGGTTGCTGAGAAGTTGATTGAAGCGGGCTGCTACGAGGTTTCCCTTGGCGATACCATTGGTGTAGGAACCCCAGCTAGCGTTAAAACCATGCTGCAGGCTGTTTTGAAAAAAGTATCTGCCGAAAAGTTAGCTGTGCATTTACATGATACTTATGGTCAGGCGCTGGCAAATATTTATGCTGCTCTCGAGCTTGGTATTGCGGTAGTGGATAGCTCCGTGGCAGGCCTAGGTGGCTGTCCTTATGCCAAAGGCGCAAGTGGTAACGTGGCCAGTGAAGATGTGGTCTATATGCTAAACGGCTTAGGTATAGAAAGCGGGATAGACCTGGATAAGTTGATCCAAGCCGGAGATTTTATTTGTAGAGCCATTGATCGCGATAACGGCTCTAAAACTGCCAAGGCTTTATTAGCCAAGTGCGGCCAGTAAGCACTGATTTAGCAACTTCCCACCTTTGCTAAGCCCTGTGAGATGTTGATTTTAACATCTCACACACTTTTTCACTTTCTTTAAGCTAAACTTCATCTTCTGTTGTCATACTCCCTGTATGTATCCAAGCTAGAAGTCGTCATGAAGTTAATTGCTAAAATTGCCGCCCTATTCTTTTCAGCCTTAATACTTATAAGCGCTGGAGCCTTGCTGTCTCTAGAAAGCTGGCTACCTAGCGCTGTCCGCAAGTTCAGCCCAGATTACCTAGCTGGGGCACAGCTGCAGATTCGGGAAGTCAAGATTGCTTGGCGTAGTGCGGATATCGATCTTAACGGAGTTGAGTTGCTCAAAGGTGGAAAGGCGCAGGCTAGCGTTGCAAGTCTGTCGCTAGACGTAGAGAGCGAGGGCTTGATCACTAACCTTATGGACCAGCAACTGTTGATCAATGGCATTAAAATTCGTGGAGCTGATTTTGCACTTGAGGAAAAACAAGGTAGCTGGGGACTGAAAGGCCTAGATTTAGAGCCTGGATCTGCTTCAGAGTCCACCCCGCCCGCTGAAAAAACAAGCAAGCCCTGGCGAGCTGTATTTAACAACATTGAGCTTACCAGGATCAGCGCCGAGGTGCATGGAGAAAGTATTAACAGTAATGTGGAGCTAAAAGAATTTAAGCTCGATCACTTCAATACACTTTCAAAGACCATCTCCAGTCAGCTCGCACTGAGCGTTGCTTTGAACAACACCAATGTGGTGGTAAATCAGCAAAGCTTGTCACTTGCTGGCCAGCCCAGCTTCGACATAAACTTGACGGCAGGTGGCCTGCTCTTGCAGCCGAACTTATCGGGCAGTTTCAAGGCGAATGATATCGATCTTATTGTCGGCCAAGGCGACGATCAATTAGCCTTGCTAGCTATTAAAGAAATTGATGCCCCGGAATTTCACAGCGCTTTCTTAAATAAAGCCAACAGTCAGTTGAAAAGCCTAGCTATCGATGACATTCGTTTATTGAGTGGCAATGCCGAGGAACAAAGAATTGAAAGCTTCAAGCTTGCGAATCTAGAACATCACATAAATGGTACAGATTTGGACGCTGAACCTGAGATCATTGCGCAAGGAGCGCACATCACAGGCCTAAACAGTCAGTTAACATTATTACAAGGATATCGACTTGCTGTATTAACTGAAATTGAGAAGGCACTCGCTCCTTTTATCGCTACTGATAAACAAGCGCAATCAAATACTGACAATGAAACTGAAGAAAATACCGGCACCCCAAATAGCTTACGGATTACATTAGAAGATCTTCAGCTTGGAAATAGTCTCTTTAGTATTAGCGATAATAACTATACCCCAGCCGTCAAACTACCTTTAGAAATCAAGCAGCTTGCCATTGATCAATTCGATAGTAAAAACAAGGAAGGTTTAAGTCGCTGGGTTTTAGATGCCGTGTTAGATACACAGGGCTCGATTAAAAGCGAGGGAGTGCTCAAACCTCTAGCGAGCGACCTAGCCATGCAGGCTAAATTAAATCTTGAACATATAAACCTAGTCAGCATATCGCCGTACTTCGAAAAACAAACAGGTTACTTTATTCACACTGGCCAGTTATCTCTAGACAGCCAAAGTCAGTTAGATGGCAAGCAGCTAGAGAGTAAAAATCAAATCAATCTACGAAGCATTGAGCTAGAGCGAGTAGCCGCGAATAAAGCCGATCAGGTGGATCAAAATATTAGTATGCCCTTGGATTCTGCACTTGGATTATTGCGAGATGATAACGGTGATATAAAGCTAGATTTACCTGTTGATGGTGACATTAGCAGCCCTGAGTTTGGCAGCGGCGATATTCTAAAGCAGGTGAGTAGCCGTGCGCTAAAGGAAGCCAGTGTAGCTTACCTTAAATACGCATTTCAGCCTTATGGGACTTTAATTACCGTGGGCAGTTGGTTGAATGAACAAGCCCAAAAAATTCGTCTGGATTCATTAGCGTTTGATCATGGCCAGGATGAATTAAGCCAAGAGCAAAAGGACTATTTGCAAAAGCTTGGACAGTTACTGCAAAAGAAGGACAAACTACGGGTTCGTGCCTGCCCAATAATTAGCAAGCAAGAAGAAGCCTGGATCGCTCAACAAAACTCCCTATTACAAGAGTCAAAAGCTCTTCAGCAACAAGAGCAAAGCCAGAACGCGAGCAAAGAACCCGCACCTGAAATTAAAAGCGCTCAGCAACTAGCCAATGCTCGCTTAGAAGCTTTGAAGTCCTATATGGCCCAGCAGTTTGCTATCGGTCCTGAGCGCCTAATCAGCTGCAAAGTGCAAAACGATGACAAAAGCAGCCAAAGCTATATTCATTTAGAGATCTAACTCTATTTAAGACTGCAATGGATCAACCATGATCTGATCGATATCAATTCTCATTCACCTAGCCTGCTTTACTCTATCAGTCATTCATCTGATTAGAGTAAAGCCCATGAGCTACAGCAGCTTGATCATTATTCATATTCTTGCCGCTACTATTTGGACAGGGGGCCATATTGTCCTGAGCTTGGCCGTGTTACCAAAAGTGTTAAAGGAAAGGTCTCCAGAACGACTGCTAGACTTCGAGTCAGCCTATGAAAAAATAGGCATGCCTGCACTCGTCGCACAAATTATTACTGGCTTACTACTAGCGCATCATTGGCTGCCAGAGCCCAGCCAGTGGTTAAACTCCGCCAACCCAATAGCACAGGGCATTCAGTATAAACTCCTGCTCCTGGGGCTGACCTTTTGCTTGGCGTTAGATGCCCGCTTTCGCGTAATTCCCAGACTATCACGAGCCAATCTATGGGATATGGCCTGGCATATCATCGCCGTAACATGTCTATCGATTGCCTTTGTGATTGTCGGAGCCGGTTTCAAGCTAGGCTTCTGGACATAAAACCGATTCAGCGTCAGAACCTAGGGTTCTTACCCTATTATTTTAACTGCACACAAAACAAGCACTTGACCCAAAAGTGTGAATCATGATTCACTTTATGCCACTTATTACAACAAGTGGCATAAAGTGGCATACCGAGAAACAGCAAAAATCCAAGCTCGCAAGGCTGATACTAAAGCTAAGATCTTAAGCGCAGCTCGCCAGATCATAGCTCTAGAGGGCTTTAGCGGCTTAACTATGGCTGCCGCTGCTAAGCAGGCTGGCGTAGCGACCGGCTCCATGTATCGTTATTTTCCCAATAAGATTGAGCTTTGCACTGCACTGTTCCGCCAGCTTAGTGGGCGCGAGGTCGATGAAATGCGGACAATCGCTGAGCTTGATTTAAGCCCAGCGGAAGCTCTAGCTAGATGCTGTTTTAATTTTACCCAGCGAGCATTTCGCGCCCCCGTACAGTCCTATGCCTTAATGGCCGAGCCCTTAGATCCTGCACTGGAAATGGAGCGCTTGATCTACCGCCGAGCATACGCTGAAGTTTATCAAAGCATTATTGAACGAGGCATAGCGGCAGGTGACTTTGATGAGCTGGATAGCCACACCGCTAGCCTTGCCGTAGTGGGCATGTTAGCCGAACCTCTCCTTGCCCCCCTGCATCAGTTTTACAGCGGTGAATCAGAGCCATTCGACAGCCGTAAATTGGCGCTTAGCATTAGCCGCCTTTGCCTAAATTCCCTGGGAGCTGAAGCGCAGCTTAAAAACCAAGATTTCGACGAACAATTTAATGAATACGCATAATTGGAGACGATGATGAGCCAGTATCCAATGGCCGAAAGCATAAAGGCCAATACCCACGAAGTAGAGAATATGCCAGTTGTTCTTGAAGACTATAACGTCTTTGATAACGATCCAGGTCTAAAAGAAGGTGTTGTTCGCGAAGGTGCCGAATGGGCGCTAGAACGACTGCATAAATTTGGCGAAGTTTGTGGCAGTAAAGAAGCGATTCTAGCGGGCACCCAAGCCAACCAAAACAAGCCTACATTACAAACCCATGATCGCTATGGACGTAGGGTAGACGAAGTTGAGTTTCACCCCGCCTATCACCAACTGATGGAATCATCCTTTGAATACGGTATTGGCGGTTTGCCATGGGCCGAGCCTAAAGCTGGCGCGCATGTTGCCCGCGCAGCAAGCTTTTATATGCAGACCCAAGTAGAAGCCGGTCATCTATGCCCGACCTGTATGACCTACGCCAGCGTACCGACTCTTAAAAAACAGCCCAATATTGCTGATATCTGGTTACCTAAAGTGATGTCTTCTGGCTACGACCCTCGCAATGTGTCGTACAAAGATAAGCAAAGCTTAACCATCGGTATGGCCATGACGGAAAAACAAGGTGGCTCGGATGTGCGCCGTAATTCCACCCGCGCTTACCCGATTAGCGAGCGTGGTGCGGGCATGGAGTATGAACTTGTTGGTCATAAGTTCTTTGTCTCTGCGCCAATGTGCGATGCCTTCTTAGTGCTTGCACAGGCCGAAGGTGGAATATCATGTTTCTTAGTTCCTCGCTGGCGCCCAGATGGCAGCAAAAACCCAATGCAGGTTATTCGCCTGAAGGACAAAATGGGCAATGTATCAAACGCATCAAGTGAGACAGAATTACGCGGTGCCTTTGGTTGGCTGATTGGCGAAGAAGGCCGCGGCATTGCCAATATTTTGGAAATGGTCGCCTGCACTCGCTTCGATTGTGTCAGTGGCAGCGCAGGGCAAATGCGCGCTCATATGTATCAAATTGTGCACCACACTAGCCAGCGCGAAGCGTTTGGTAACCGCCTAGACAAACAACCATTAATGCAAAATGTCTTAGCTGATCTAGCCCTGGAATCCGAAGCTGCAACGGCCATGGCCATGCGTCTTGGTCGCGGTATGGATGAATCCGGTTTAAATGAAGAAGCCGATATGTTTACCCGTATGGCAACTGCAGTATGCAAATACTGGATTTGCAAACGTACCCCAGGTCACGCTTATGAAGCCATGGAAGCAATTGGTGGTTCGGCAGTAATGGAAAACAGCTTGATGCCACGCTTCTATCGTGAGGCCCCGGTAAACTCAATTTGGGAAGGCAGTGGTAATGTACAGTGCTTGGACGTTCTACGAGCTATGGGCCGTGAGCCAGGGTCACTAGAAGCATTTATCGGAGAGCTAAACAAAGCCAAAGGTCAGGATAAGCGTTTTGACGCTCATCTAAATAGCTTGCTAAAACAATTTAGCAATTTAGATGATATCGAATACCGCGCCCGCCACGTAGTTGAGCAAATGGCTTTGGGTTTGCAGGGAAGTTTATTAATTCAAGCAGGCAATAGTTCTATTGCAGATGCATTTTGTGCCGGCCGATTAGAAGGAAATTCTGGCAATACCTATGGCATGTTGCCTAAAGGCGTTGATGTAGAAGCTTTGATTGATCGTTGCCGGATAACGGTATAGTTGTCATAAAAAGGGGCGCTCGCTGCGCCCTTTTTTTGCTTTTGTCTTATAAATTCTATGCTCCGGGTTTAAGGGGCTATATTGGAGTTTAGAAATCCAATAACTTCTTGGTAAAGCTTAACTCTATCTTTGTCGTTGTAAACACCATGCCCAGCACGCCCAAAAACCACCCACTTAGGTTTATTGCCGGCATTTTCTAGTGCTTTTTTCATAGACTTCCCATGTTCAATAGGGGCTCTTTTGTCTTCCCCTCCGTGAACCAATAGAACTTCTGCTTTGATTTTTTCAGCATTATTGACTGGCGACTGCTCAGCCATTGCTGCCTTATCTGTGCCAAGTACCTTTGTTAAAAACCCAGGACCAACCCGCATTTCAGGTATATCTCCAGACTCAAACATCATATTCAAGTCATAGACCCCGACATAGCCCACTGCACATTTAAATAAATCAGGAGCTCTAGACGCCGCGGCCATGGAAGAAAAGCCTCCATAACTCGAACCAAAAATACAAATTTTATCGTGGTCTGCATAACCCTGCTCAACCAAAGCTTTGGTTGCGTCGATTACATCATCAACCATAGACTTGCCCCACTGCTTATACCCTGACCTTTCAAATTTGACACCATATCCGCCACTACCACGAAAGTTCAATTGCAGCACATTAAAGCCGCTATAGGATAAAAGCTGTGCCCGGCTATCATAGGACCAATAATCTCGCACACCATGGGGGCCGCCATGAGGGACTACAACTAGAGGGGCTTTTTTCTTTTGGGTATTAGCAAGTGTCAAATAGCCTGTCATTTGCAGACCATCCCTAGCTTCGAATTGCATCGCTTGCATGGGTCTCATAGTATTTGGATCTACCCATGATCTTGCAGCCATTAGAAAATCTGCTTTTTTAGTTTGCGTATCAAATAAAAAATACTCACCAGGGTTAACGTCCGCATTTACGAAAGCAACAATATAGCGACCATCAAATGAATAGTCTTCAAAGCTGACTCGCTGCCCTTTAAATGCCTTAGCTAGCATTTTGTGATTTTTGGCGAATGGATGATCCAAATACTGATATTTGGGCAAGTCAGGCTCATGTATTGCTGCCACCGGTGTTCTGCTAAGCGGATCAACAATCCAATTACTCACATCTCCATTTTCAGTATCGAACAGCGGTACTATTGCGCCATCACTCGGCGACCAGCTATAAATAGTGAAAAATCCGCTTTGAAAATCTCGTGCTCGTATATAGATCTCACTTCCAGCCTTACTCACACCAACAACTCTTGGATCAGCAAACCCTGGTGGGAGCGCTGCTTCAGACCAAGAACTTGATGCGGAGTCACGATAGAAGACTTCAAGTGCTGTATTCTTCTTTTGGTGAGTGTATACGTGAAGCTGGCCATCCAAGGAGGCTACAGGATCTGCTCCTGGGGTTGGCAAGGTTTCAAGCTTGTATCGCTTTCCGGAATATACATTGAGCTTTGAAACTGAGGGCGCAATATTCCTTAAATCATAGAGAAATTTTCCAACGGGGCTTAGAGGGTGCTCAACGATTAAAACATTTTTAGGGTCGTTTATTAGTGGGCTAATAAATTCTACAGCAGCATTAATGTCTCTTTTATTGTTTAATCTAGAGCCTGTTTTCCCTTTATCAACCCCAGCACCATAGATGAGCTTACGTCGACTGTTGTCTTTATTGATTGCCCACATTCCTCCCATTACCGGGTTTTCGGTACTTACGATTTTTCTGGCAAACTGATATACAATTCTTTCATCGTTTGCCCAGTAATAGTCGTAGATTATATCCCCATTACTCGCCTTAACCGCCCCACTAGGCTTACCACTAGCGATATCCACAAACATCAACAGCATATCTTCACCCTGGCGCACACGTGCCGCCAGCGAGCTGCCATCGGGGGAAATTTTTACATCAAGGTAGTCGCCCTTTTTAACGAAGTGGGCAATTTCTTTATCGGTGGGTAGCTTTGCATAGCTAATTGAAGCGCTAATGCAAGCTGCTAGAAACAAAAGGAACGAGTATGTACGATAAACATACGATCTATGCATGGTAATCTCCCTATCAAATACATCCATCTTATGGCTGTCGCTAAGACTAGCAATAGAACCATAGTTTGGAAATAGGGAAAACAAAATTGATTGGGCGCTCACAGTTGCTTGTTTTTTGAGCGCCCATTATTACTTATGGGGAGATCTATCTAGTTATGAGCCCATTTTCTTGGCTTCTGCGTAGCTAACTTTTTTAACAGTTTTGCGCTTGCCTGAATAAACATCTAAACGGCTTAGGGTTACTGGGCGCTCTTTAGCACGCAAGTAATTATTCAAACCATCTTTTTTGAGTGGATACTCGGCCACTAAAACCAGCTTTTTTTCACCGGGTAAGGTGTCAACAATTTCTAGTTGAGCCTTAACTTCCTTACGTTTATTGATACGAGTGTCACGCTTAAAACGTTCCAAACCATAACCATAGATTTGCTTACGGTTGCTACCGTCCTTGTCCATAGCATAAACCATTACTAAACCATTTATGGCATTGGCCTTATCTGACTCCAGTTTGATTTGATAGACAACACGATCGTTATCAACCCAGCGATACCAGTCAATCATTGCATCACGAGGCTTAGCAAACTCGGTAATCGCCTTTTTAGCTTTCGCATCTACAACCAGTATGCGCTCGGCATTGGCCTCTCCGGCCATTCTCGCAATAAAGTGTGATTGATCAGGTGATTGTTGAATATCGCTTAGACCATTCCCAGCCCAAGCTTGGGACAGTGGAATCATTAAAGCGGCTACTATTGCATAAATGGTACGTTTCATCGGGACCTTCCTCCAGGTGCTGTTTGCACAATGTCGTTATTTAATAGCTTAGACGAGGCTTTTAAAAATAATGACACAGGAAATTATGAATTAAATGCCATTTTTTCGAATATAGGTTCAGTTGAATTCAGGCTGCGGTAAATTGCAGTACTGCTGTCCCTACGCAGAGAAATAGTGATGAAATTTAACTTTAAAAACGCAGAAAAGGAGGCAAAGCCTCCTTTTCAAATCACTTAATTTAAGAATTAAGCTTATTTATTGCGCTGTCGAACAGCCTCAAACAGGCACACCCCTGTTGCTACAGAGACGTTCAAGCTGCTGACTTCGCCTGCCATAGGAATGTTAATCAAAGAATCACAGCACTCACGAGTAAGTCGTCGCATACCCTTGCCCTCAGCTCCCATAACCAAGGCCATAGGTCCAGTTAGGTCACTTTGGTATACCCCGGCATCGGCTTCACCGGCAGTACCGATTATCCAAACACCTTTTTCTTGCAACGCTTTTAAGGTGCGCGATAGGTTGGTGACACTAATATAAGGCAGCACCTCGGCGGCACCACAGGCAACTTTGCGGGCAGTATCATTAAGGCTAGCCGAGTTATCTTTAGGTGCAATAACCGCCTGCACGCCCGCTGCTTCGGCGGTACGCAAACAGGCACCTAAGTTGTGCGGATCAGTAACACCATCTAAAACCAATAAAAAAGCAGGAACCGTTAAATCATCGATAAGCTCATATAGATACTTTTCATCGTGAAGCTTCCCTGGTTTAGCGAAGGCAATAACCCCCTGGTGATTACCTTCTACTTTCTCATCAAGCTGCTTTCGACTGACTGACGTTACAGGGACAGACATCTTTTGCGCTGACGCCAATATCTTTTGCAGACGTTGATCGTTGCGATTTTTTAGTACCCACAATTCGTTAACTCTTTGCGGGCTGGATTTCAATAAGGCTTGCACAGCATGCAAGCCAAAGATAGTTTCTAGTTTTGCCATTTATATTTCTAACTCAATCTTCAACGTTAGTGCTTATCCTAAAAATTTGGATAAATATCTCACGCTATCAAAAAGCTCACTTACGTTTTTTAGGGGCCGCTGATTTCTTTACTTTCTTCTGGTGCTTTTTAGAGGTCGAAGCGCTTTTTGCTTTGCGTACTTTATTTCCTTTACTAGGCTTTTTCTTAGCAGGCGCCTTTACCGCAGCTTCTTTTCCTTTTGCAGACTTCGATTTTTTGCGTGGCTTGCGCTCTTCATCGTCCGCCAAATCACGCAGCTTCTGCATATTTGCTTTGGCATTAATTTTACCGCCGCTCTTAGACTTTTTCTTACTGGCTTTTCTATCACCGCCCTGTAGGCGCTCAACTAACTCTAAATCGACCTTGCGCTCATCTAAATCGACACGGGCAACCTGCACCCGAAGCTCATCACCTAAACGGAAAACTTGACGGCTTTTCTCACCAATTAGTCGATGTTGGGCGGCCTCAAAATGATAGTAATCATGGGGTAACGCACTAATATGCACTAAACCCTCGACATAAATATCTTTAAGCTCTACAAAAATACCAAAGCCTGTTACTGCATTGATAATACCTTCAAAAGTCTCACCGACCCGATCTTGTAGATATTCGCACTTTAGCCAACTGACCACATCGCGGCTCGCCTCATCGGCTCGACGCTCGTAGCTTGAGCAGCTTTCACCCAGGCCGAGCATTGCCGCTGTGTCATAGGGGTAAATTGCAGCCTTACTAATCGCCTTAGCACCTTTTACTTTTTGCACCGGAGGCTTGCTAAACAAGGCTAACAATTGCTGGCCTAAGCCACCACGCCCACGAATTACCGAACGTATTGCACGGTGAACGAGTAAGTCAGGATATCGGCGGATTGGCGAGGTAAAATGAGCATAAGCTGGATAGCACAAGCCAAAATGCCCCTTATTATCCGGGCTATAAACGGCTTGTTTCATGCTACGCAGCATGACCGTTTGAATTAAGCCCGCTTCAGGTCTGTCTGCAATCGACTGCAAGAGCTGCTGAAAATCTGAGGACTTTGGCTGCAAACGTCCACCAAGGCTAAGCCCCATTTCCCCTAGGAAATCACGTAGATTTTCTAGCTTTTCCTCACCCGGGCCTTCGTGAACCCTATATAGGGCTGGCAATTCAAGCTTTTCTAAAAAGCGCGCGGCGCAAACATTGGCGCATAACATGCACTCTTCAATAAGCTTATGAGCATCGTTTCGCTCAACTGGCACAATCTCTTCGATTTTTCGGTCTTCATCAAAAAGAATACGTGTTTCGGTTGTCTCAAAATCGATAGCGCCACGCTCACTGCGGTTCTCACGCAGCACTTTGTATAAATCATGCAAAGCATCCAGATAAGGCAATAGCTGGGTGCGAGCCTTGCGAGGGCCACTTTGAGGATTTCCGCGCTCATCTAGAATGCGGCCAACTTCGGTATAGGTCAGGCGGGCATGGGAGTGAATTAAGCCTTCATAAAACTGATAGCCACTAACCCGTCCCTTTGCGCTAATAGTCATTTCACAGACCATTGCCAAACGATCTACATCCGGGTTTAAGGAGCACAAGCCATTAGAAATTGCCTCGGGCAACATAGGTACGACGTGGTCAGGAAAATACACCGAGGTACCACGAGTTTGTGCTTCTCTATCTAGAGCTGAACCCAAAGTGACATAATGAGACACATCGGCAATGGCCACGTACAAACGCCAGCCCTTGGTTTTCTTGTTAGGTATACAGAGTACAGCATCGTCGAAATCACGCGCATCTTCGCCATCGATAGTAACAAAGGGTAAATCTCGCAAATCGACACGATGCTGCTTATCTTCTTCAGCAACTTCACTATCTAAAGCTGCCGCTTCCGCGCTCACATCACTTGGCCAAAGATGCGGAATTCCATGAGAACGGATCGCCACATCGATTTCCATCCCTGGTGCCATATGGTCACCCAACACCTCTAAAACTCGACCGGCGGGGTGCTGACGTCTATCCGGTTGTTGAGTAATTTCAACAACGACATACTGCCCAGGCTCTGCAGCAGCGGTTTCATCGGCTGGAATCATCACATCATGAATTAAACGCGCATTATCTGGGCGAACAAAGTTGACGCCACTTTCGGCATAAAAACGCCCCACAACCTGATGGGTATTGCGCGCGATGACCTCAACAATATGCCCTTCTCGCTTACCGCGATAGCCCTTACCACTATCGCGCACCAACACCTCATCGCCGTCAAATACCTTGCGCATCTGGCGGCCGGCTAAATAAAGGTCATCCCCACCATTAGCCGGAATAACAAAGCCAAAACCATCTTTATGGCCATGCACGCGCCCCTTGATGAGATCAAGGTGATCAACTGGGCCATAAGCCCATCGACGGTTGCGCATTAGCTGCCCGTCCCGCTCCATAGCTATCAAGCGCCTACGTAATGCTTCGATAGACTCTTCATCAGTAAGCTCTAATAGCTGACAAAGCTCTGGGTGACTCAGTGGCCCTGGTGCTTTATCCAGTTTTTTAAGGATAAATTCCCGGCTGGGTATTGGGTTAGCGTATTTTTGGGCTTCACGCTCCGCATGAGGGTCATGCGATTGTTTGTTTTTTGGCAAAATTGGGTCCCGCTAAGGGGCTCATATAGAAATGATGAGCCTATCAATTGAATAAGCTCATTATAGGTGATTAGGCCTTAGCTGACACGATTTATCAGTTGCCCTATATTCGCCGAGGCGCCTCCATTCTGGATGCCCACCAAGGTTTGGGTAAGTTCGAAGCTCTTGCGATTCAATTCAGCCTGGCTAATGCGCTGTTCTTCCACACTCTGCTTTTCACGCTCTAATGAATCTTTCTTATCTTCCATTGCCGCTTGCTCAGCTTTGATCTTAGCCTCTTCTTCCTTAGCTCGGCGCTCGGCCTCTGCAAGTAGCGTAATTTCTCTTAGGGCTTGTTGTTCTAACTGCGCTGCACGAGCGGCAACTCTCCTATCTTGACCGGAAGGCTCTGCTGGGGCCAGTGCAGCTCGCTGTACTTTACGAGCATTCTCTAAGGTTGCTTTCGGGTCTCCAGCTACCTCTTGAATAGCAATAGGGACTTCACCACCAACCGCGTAATTTTTACCGTCAGGGCCTTTCTCATATTGATAGCTGGGCGCACCTGCCAGCTCACCGCCGACATTGGCATGGGCCTGCTCATGATCGCGTACCTCTCTATCGCGAGCTGCAAGCTTCTGAATCAGCTCAAGCTCTTGATCACTTAGTGGCTCGCCATCAATGCCTTTTTGTCCTTGCGTATTGCCTTTATTTTCTTCGCCTTCAGCCTCAAGCGTGTCGCCTGAAGTTTCATTTCCTCGAGCTCGGCGTTGATTTTTTTCAGTCTTGTTGGATTCATCAACCGGGCGAATCGTACTCTGCTGAGCATCAGGGTTCGCTTCACCGGTAGGTTTATTCACTGGCGATTCAAAAGGGCTTACCGTATTGGGCAAGCTTGGCTGAGGACTAAAACTGATCATGACAGCCTCCTACTTTCACGGTGTTCGCTCAAGCACTAACATCCAGTAATGCACCGATCGTGCGATCACTGACTTCAATGACCTTCGCAGAAGCATCAAACAGCTGCTGGGATTCTTTCAGTTGAATAATAGGCTGCGCCAAGGGCTCAAAAGTGCCGCTTGTTGACTCTGGTCTTTCACCTGGCCTTTCAACTGAGCTAACATCGGCCGGCCCGTTCAAACGTTCAGGGCTCGCGATGGACTCCGCCGCTTCCACAGCACTCGCTTGGCTCCGCTGCAAGCCTTGCTGCGCAATACTAAAGCTATTACCCGTATTGATATTCATAAACACTCCTAGCTGAAGAAATCCATACAGCAAGCAGATGGATTTCGGGCTTTATGTCTATATAGTAATCAACAATGGCTACAGAGGCGGCTAAACTTAATACCGTTTAGCGGAAGTTTACGACGAACTGCAAGCCGATTTCGCGAGCAATTCGTTTTAAAAACCTACCGTTATAAGCTGCTTATTCTTAGCTCTAAAATAATTGACAGCCCCAAATGAAATCAATATGATGCGCGGCCTTGGATTTCAGATCCAAATGCCCAGGTGGTGAAATTGGTAGACACGCTAGCTTCAGGTGCTAGTGCCCTCACGGGCGTGGAGGTTCAAGTCCTCTCCTGGGCACCAATTCTAAAAAGCCGAGTCATGACTCGGCCTTTTTGTGCTGAAGCTCCACTAAAATTGTGTAGATGCCAATCAGGGCAGTAGAGCTACCGCTTTAATATTAGCCCACACTGATAACCCTGGCACAAGCCCCATTCTATCTAGAGAGTATCGACTAATACTCGCCCATATTTTCCCAGCTTTAGTCTCTAATAACACATCCGCTGAAAAACCATCTTGCATTGGGTAGATATCTATAACTACTGATGCAATAGAATTCAGCACACTACTATCGATTTGTTGCTTCAGACTCAAAGTCACGTCTTTTGCTTTAATACAGAGTCGAAACTCAGCCCCAACAGGTTCACGATCATCACTCAACAATAATTCCTGCTCACCACATGAGATCTTCTGCATTCCCCATCGAGCAACTTTAGCTTCAACCTTGGCGGGCAAGTAAACCTCTTTCTGCGCTGTTTCTGAGGCTGGGAAAATCGCCTCTTCGACATTACTACACATGTGAAATTTCCCATTCTCGACAAGAAGAACCTTATTTGCCAGGGACGCAAGCTCCTGCTTTGAATGAGTCACATAAAGGATACAGGCTTCTGTTTTAGATCTTAATTGTTTTAAGTAAGGCAACACTTCGTTTTTACGACCGTCATCCAATGCCGATAAAGGCTCATCAAATAACATTACTTGAGGCTTTAGTAGAAGCGCTCTTGCCAAAGCAATTCTTTGTTTTTCACCGCCTGAAAGCTGCTCTGGAAAACGCTGCAAACAATGTTCGATATTCATCATTTCGATGATTTCTTCGGTCGACTCTTTGCACCAAAAACTCTTCTCGAACGCATCCAAACGACGCTTGAGGGCATATTCAATATTTTGTTTTGCATTAAGGTGCGGCAGCAAGTTGCCATCCTGCATGACAAAAGCTAAATGACGTTTATGCACGGGTTTTATGGCAGAGCCTTCTTGCCACACATCACCTGCGACTCTCACTTTTGCAAATGATAGGTTATTTAAACCAGCAATGCCGCGAAGTAGTGTTGTCTTACCAGAACCCGACTCACCAAAAACGCCGCAAACATCTCCACTAACAAGCTTAAAGTCTGCCTCCAAAGTCAGCTTATGGTTTACACGCTGTATGATTGAGACAGATAGGTAATCGTTCAAATTTAACTCCCAACACAGAGCATTCTTCTTAAAGTTTTGAGGTGCAGTAATAGAAAATCAACGTTTTACTGGTGAGATGGCGTTTACAGAGCCAGAAAAATGATACATAGCAAATAAAAGGCTAAAGGAGAACAATAACAGTATCGCTGCTAAATTGTGAGCCGAATTGTAATCCCCCATTTCTACATACTCATAAAGTAGTACAGATAAGACCTGGGTTTCACCAGGTATATTGCCACCAATCATCAACACCACACCAAATTCACCGATTGTATGGGCAAAGCCTAAAATGGCTGCGGATATAAAACCATTTTTAGCTAACGGTAGTGTTACTGAAAAAAACCGATCGAATGCAGATGCCCCCATGGTTGCCGCCAATTCTGTATGGCTTCGACTTATATTATCGAGAGCATTTTGGATTGGTTGGTAGACGAAAGGGAGTGAGTAGAGAATCGAACCTAAGACTAGACCTTCGAAACTGAACGCTAAGCTCAGACCATCATATTGCCCTACCCAAGAGAATACCAACAAGAGGTAAAACCCAAGTACCACTGGAGGTAACACAAGGGGTATAGAGATAAAGGTTCGAATTATGTTTGCAAGGTTTTTCGGCAACGGTTTAATAGCCATCGCCATTATGCAACAAAGAAATATTAAGAGTAATGTAGATAGCCCCGCCAACTTAAGCGTTACAAGCGTAGAGCTCACTAACGAAGCTATCATTATGCCACTGAACCTTAAAGTCTAATTATCTTTTGAGCCTTCTATAATCTCAGCGTACTTTGCTATTAACTTATCCATCGACCCTTTTTTGATACCAGTTGCCGCATCGGTTCGTGTACCCGTGATAAGATTGCCTAGCACCATTTTTTCATCCGCTGCCTTTAGCTCATCTATAATCTGGCCTTTTACTTCTTCAAACGGTAGCTTTTGCGCTGGATTCTTGGCAATCAGTTTGATCACATGATATCCGAATTGAGACTTAGTAACAGAAGATATAGAACCGGGTTCATTTAAGCTGAATACTGCGTCTTCAAACTCTTTGACCATTCGCCCTCGTTCAAACTCACCCAAGCTTCCTTGGTTTCTCTCTACAGACTTATCTTCGGAGTATTCTGTAGCTAATTTTGCAAATTCCGCACCATTCAGGGCCTTGGAACGAATACTCTCGGCAAGGGCTTTCGCCTCTTCAGAGCTACGCCCAACTTCTTTAATAAGCACATGCGCTGCCTCTACGGACTCTTCTTTTCTAAAACGTTCTTTTTCAGCCGTGTACAATTCTAAAGCCCGCGACTCCCAATCAACTTTTTCAAATTTCTGAACGGTTAAGTCTTGCATTTGAGCTTTCATATATATGCGATCAATTTCCATTTGGCTCGCCCAATCAATAAGCTTTACATCAAGCCTACTATTTTTCCTACCTTGCTCAGCCAGCAAACGAATACCATAAATATTCTCAACAGTTTCTTTGAAAAAACCAGGCCTAGCTACGATACGCAAGCGATCGTTTTCAGGTAAGCGAGTTTCAATATAACGTTCTACATCATCTGTAGTAATTGTAATACCATTTTTCTCGAGTATTACTTCCCCATAAGCCAGCAAAGGAAAGCTCAACAAAAGAGTCACAAAAAAACGATTCATAAATTCTCTTACCGTCAAAAAATTAAGATTTAATACAAAAAAACGCGGCCGAAGCCGCGTTTTTTTCAACAACTACTAACGTTGTTTACGAGAAATCAAAGTATTGATTAATCGTCGTTAGTGTTGGTGTAGTGGTGGCCAATAGAACCAGCGTAGTTAGCCAATGCACCGGTAGAAGTCGCAGAGTTGTTCACGTACTTCTGAACAGCAAAACCGATAGTAGGCAAACCGTTAACAGTGATATCTGTTGCAGCTGTACCATCATCTAGATCTTGACCAGTGAAGCTTACACGAGCCCAACCGTTGTTGAAGCCGCTAGCTAAAGTGATGCTCTTAGTGATACGAGCTGAACCACCTAGTACACCTTTGCTGTTGAAGTTCAAGATGTTGGACTCAGTACATAGAGCCAATACATCTGGAGTAGTAACAGGTGCAGGTGAGAAGTCGAAACCAGTAGTGATTACGTTAACGCCTTCTTCACGATCCCAGTAAGAGATGTTGATCTCCTCACAAGCTTCAGTCTTGTCGTGATCCCACTGATTAGTGAAAGGACGAGGGGCATTTTTCTTGTTAGCAGTAGCTAGCTTAGCAACACCACCAGTACTCAAGTTAACGAAGTCACGCTTGGTTGGGAAAGTAATTACCCAATCAGTAGCAGCATTCAATGCTGGCTCAAGAACATAGTCGTTAGCAATAGTCTGACGAGTCAACAAAGCAGATAGCGCTTCTAGAGAACCTTGACCGGCTACAGTAGCACCTAGAGCAGCAGCAGCTTGTGCGGTTGCAGCAGTAGCAATGTTAGCTACAGCAGTGTTACCACCACCGGATACTCGAGAACCAGTCTTACCACGTACAACGTCAACGTGTAGAAGACCGTTGTTAGCCTCAGTACCTACAGAAGCAGCTTGAGTTGCAGAAGCAGCGCCATCAAAGGTTTGATAAGTGCCAACGTTTGCAGCACCAGTACCACCAATGTATACAGTAGAAGTAGAAACACCATCATCTACGCCTGGCTCATCATCACCAGGAGTTGGGTGATAGCCATCATTCATAAAGCCATCAACAGCTACAGCGTCAAACATAGCAGCAGTACCATCAGGTACATTGATGATTACACCGTAACCATAAAGACCACCAGTAGGCGCGTCTAGCTGAAGGTGAGCTGCAGCTTTAGCGTCACCTGGAGTGGCGTCAGCATCTGCGTAGTAGAAAGCACCGCCAGTTTTCCAAGCAGTCTCTAGAGCAGCACAGTTACCAGGCACGCCGCTTACGTGCTTAATAGCAGTACGCAATGCCGCAGCAGAGTTACCAGCGCCAGCAGCAGTTGCAGTACCAGTACCTGGAGCCAAACGAGCAACAGCGTCAGTTGGAGCAGCCGCTGGAACAGTACCCATCTCAATGATTTCTACGTGACCTTCTAAGGTACGATCGATACCATTGTTGATCTTATCAGCTTCTGCACCACCAGTAGCATACTTAGCAGTACGCATAGCAGCAGTAGTGCCTAACTCACCAACTTTCTTGGCAGCCAAGATGTTAGGAACGGTACAAGAAGTGTCACCAGTTTTTAGTACAGCACCACCAGTAGCAGCGTCTTTAGTTACAACACCAGACCAGTGATCTTGTGGAGACAAGTATAGGTGGAAGTCCAATGAATCCTGAGAGTTCATCGCGTCAACAAAGCGAACTTTAACAGCTTTGTAGTCACCGGTAGTGTTAGCTACAGAGATGTAAGTATCGTTACCGCCATTAGCAGTATAGATAGGGTACATCAATAGCTGGCCAGTGCCATCGTGGTTCTGAACCATTTGAGCCTGAGCAGTAACGCCAGTGAAACCAGCCGCTGCCGCCAGCGCTAAAGGTAAAAGTTTTTTCTTCATTTATGTTGCTCCTAGGTTTACAACAATTTTAGTTTTCTCTTTAACACAACTGCATAAAGCACATTTATGCAGTACTCCCTACTGATAAAAACAGCGTACTGGGCGTTACCGCATAATCTACACAGCATCAGCCATGTAAACACGGGGGTGTAAAATAACATAGCAACTATAGCTAAACAACTGAATTTTTTATCAATTCACTGATTTAGCCGCTTTTTTTGCTGCAATCTGCCATTCCACACAAAACAGGTTTATGCAAAAGCCAATTGATCGAAATTTAACCCTTCAATTGACGCATAAATTCTCCTCACCTTGTATAAGCAAAGAGAGTTTATTCAGAGCTAAAGCAATGTATTGCTCTAGCTCAGTCCATAAACGAACGTTTTCAGCAAAACCTCAACAAATTAATTGGGGCATCACTATTACCTTAGCAAAGGTTTAGAAAAGGTATTCCTTGCTAAGTAATCATTCATTTAATGAATTTGGTACCATTCAGCCTGAGCTTAAGCTTTTATATAGAGCGCTTTTACTATAGACCGAAATAAATCGAACTCAAGTATCTTTCTTATATATTACAGTTTTGTTTAAAGCCGTAAATTGATTGAGTTCAAGCCTTTATATTTATATTCAAGCCAATTGGGCTTTTCTGCTTTAAAACTATTTATCAACTTGCTTTAACTGCGATTAGAACGGCTATTTGCGTGTAGCAAAGCCTTCAGTCCCTGAATTCAAGCTTGCAAGACTAGCTAGTTTTACAATCAAGTTCAAGTGTAAATTATAAGCCATTGATTTTTATGGCTTTAGCCCTTTCAAGGGTCAAATTTCAAGCACCTTAGTTAGACAGTAATGGCACCTAAGGCGCCATTACAATTAAGCACAGCTATAAGCTCTACTGCCCATCCGTAATAAAGGACACATCAGGCTGCTCAATAGATAGGCTTTTATACTCACCAAGCCGGGAAAATTCAGCAAAATTCTGCCCCAAACGATGCAGCTTCCAATCACCCACTTTTTCGCCTACTACCAAGCGA
Source organism: Cellvibrionaceae bacterium (assembly GCA_025800365.1). Classification (GTDB taxonomy): domain Bacteria; phylum Pseudomonadota; class Gammaproteobacteria; order Pseudomonadales; family Cellvibrionaceae; genus Pseudoteredinibacter. The sequence goes on from JAOXRT010000081.1 coordinate 95,434, forward strand.
GTTTTACCCTTAATGCCTGCAACCAAAATACCATTACTGTATAAGCCTAGCAGTTTGATCTTATCCAACTCTATCGAGTTTTGAGTTACCAACTGCACCTCTTCCTCGGGCTCCACAGCTAATAATTCACGGCTACGCCAAAATAAAGGTCTTTCGCTGATTATATCAGCCCCTTTAATATTTGCTTTTTCTGAAACGACAAGCGGGCGCACAGTCTCGGCAGCCGGTAATATAGGCGCGGGAATAGGTGTTGCTAGATACTTATATATGCACCAGGCCAGCAAAAGTATAAAGACCAATATGGCGGCAAAGAACACTTTTTTCGCACTACCTTCAGGATCTTGCTTGACCAATGAATTTAATATCATGGCAACCACCTTAAGGCCGTCAATGTTAGGCG
>JAOXRT010000106.1 GCA_025800365.1 Cellvibrionaceae bacterium
TTTTGGAATTTATTATGGCTTTTGCTCCGCAAATGAAAATACCAGCCACCTATATTCGTGGCGGCACCAGTAAGGGTGTGTTTTTTAAACGTGATGAATTGCCGGAGGCTTGTCAGCAGCCAGGCGCTGCGCGCGATGCTATGTTGCTGCGTATTATTGGTAGCCCTGATCCTTATGCTAAGCAAATTGATGGCATGGGTGGGGCCACCTCAAGTACCTCTAAAACCGTTATTTTAGATAAAAGCAGCCAGCCAGAGCACGATGTTGATTATCTATTTGGCCAAGTGTCAATCGATAAGCCCTTTGTGGAATGGAGCGGTAACTGCGGTAATTTAACCGCAGCTGTTGGTGCGTTTGCGATTGCTAAAGGTATTGTCGACGCCGAGCGTGTACCGGAAAACGGTATCTGCACGGTTCGCATTTGGCAGGTCAATATTCAAAAAACCATCGTTGCTCATGTGCCTATTTGTAATGGCGAAGTGCAAGAGATTGGTGACTTTGAATTGGACGGTGTAACTTTCCCGGCGGCGGAAGTTGAAATCGAATTTATGGACCCAGCCGATGGCGAAGGTTCTATGTTCCCAACGGGCAATCTCATTGACGATTTGGAAGTTCCAGGCGTTGGTACGCTGAAAGCCACCATGATTAACGCCGGTATTCCCACCATTTTTGTCAATGCCGATGCGATTGGCTATACCGGTACTGAGTTACAAGAAGCTATTAATAGTGATGCGGCTGCACTAGAAAAGTTTGAAACTATTCGTGCCCATGGCGCCATTGCAATGGGTTTGATTAGCGATGTAAGTGAAGCGGCGGCTCGCCAGCATACACCTAAAATTGCCTTTGTTGCACCGGCTACCAGCTATACCTCATCCAGCGGTAAGGAAGTTAATGCAGCTGATATTGATTTATGTGTTCGCGCCTTATCGATGGGTAAGTTGCACCATGCCATGATGGGCACAGCAGCGGTAGCCATTGGCACAGCAGCGGCTATTCCTGGCACCTTGGTTAATGAAGCGGCCGGTGGTGGTGAGCGAAATGCGGTTCGTTTTGGTCATCCCTCAGGTACTTTGCGTGTAGGTGCAGAGGCGAAATTGGATGGTAGTGAATGGACAGCAACTAAAGCTATTATGAGTCGCAGTGCTCGAGTCTTGATGGAAGGTTGGGTGCGTATACCGGCTGATACCTTCTAAGAAAGATTTATTGCTAAGTAAAGCCCGCCTCTAAAGCGGGCTTTTTTATGTGGGGGTTCTTTATTGGGGAACCAAATAATAATTTCAAAATTACCTGTCTATGCTAGAAGCCATTATTACACTTATCACTGCCACGGCTTTACTCTTGGGTTCGCCAGGTCCAGCGCCAATGGCCTTAGCCGCCGTCGGAGCGGCGTACCCTTTGCAACAGGGTGTAAAGTTTCTCGCTGGTATATTGGCGGGTTTAATATGGGTGATGCTATTTGCTGCTTTTATTTTAAATGGCCTGATTAGTATTCATCCGTATTTGCTCAGCACAATGCAAGTGCTTGCGGCTTTATACATTATTTGGGTGGCCTATAAAATCGCCACAGCGCCGATAAACTCGAGTAATGCAGAAACTTTGATGGAGCCTGGCTTTTGGCAAGGCTTTGTTTTCAACCTTATTAACCCAAAAGCGTATGCCGCATTTGTGGCATTATTTTCAAGCTTTATGTTGCCAGGTGAGGACAGCTTGCACGCATTGTTAACTACCGCTGCTTGCTGCTTTGTAGTGGCCACGCTTGTGGATGGGCTTTGGCTAATTGCAGGGCGTCTACTAAGAACTCTATTTACAACACCGAAGCAAGGCCGATATTTGAGGGTTCTATTCGCTGTGTTGATGGTGTTGGCAGTTTTAGTTGCCGCTAGTAAGAGTGCCTTTTACTAGCTGTTATATTCATTGCTGGGTAAGCTCGCTAAGAGCTGCAACACGGTAACCTTCTTGCACTAAATAATCGAGCAATAGGGGGATCAACTCAACAACGTTTTTCCCTCTATCTGAGTTGGGTTTTGCGTCATCACCGTCGTGTAATATTAAAATTCCACCAGGCTTTAAGTTGTCAGCAATAGTTTTTAATTGTTTCTCCGCACTGTTGCTTGCCTCGGGAAAAGGTAGTGTGCCTGTAATCGTAGTAAGTTGTAACTGCTCGACCTGTCGCCACAAGTTTCTACCAATCTGACCGCCGGGTGGTCGAAAATAAGTCGGTTTAATTCCGGTTGCTTGGTAAATACTGTTTTCGGCCTTTAGCAGCTCATAGTTGGGCAGGCTGGAAAGATAGAGCTTATTTATCGATTTTTGAGCGATAAGATCAAAGCCGTGGTTGCCTATCTCATGGCCTTGTGCAACTATTTCTTTTGCTACTTGGGGAAAAGCATCTACCTGGCGCCCCATCAAAAAGAATGTGGCTTTTGTATCGCGCTCCTTCAGTAATCTCAATATCTCTGTCGTGAATTTGGATGGGCCATCATCAAAGGTTATCGCGACTACCTTGTCATTGCCCTTAATAGCGTGCCAATAGGTGTTTCCACCCCATTGGGCGGGCCATGCAAATTCTACTGCAGCGGTGCAATATTCGAAAACAGCAACTGCTATGAGAAATGAAATCGCAAAGAACCTTATTTTTCCTATTACCATTTATGGCCTGCTTATTGAGCTTCTTCTAAATGATTTTATATTAGATTGACTGCAGGTGGCTGGCAAGCCAAAGATTGGAGCTTAGATATAAAAATGGCAGAATAGAAAAAGCTATTCTGCCTGAGTCAATGGGCGCTATTTAAATTTGATAAAAGCTTAAATTATTGTATCTACAATTTCTGTTTCTACCTTCACAATCACTGAAGGATCAGCGCTATTGGTATAGATATCATAGCCAGCATCGCTGCCCGTGCCAGCAATACTCGTCCAGGTATCATTTAAACCGTTTTCAAAGCTGACACTATCGCCGTCATCGCCTTTGATGATTAAGACATTATTGCCATCTGTGATATCGAGCACATCTTGTAAGCTAATCGCGATAAGATTATGATCTTGGCCGTCGGGCATAAGGTCGATAATTTCAAAATTACTGAGGTTGGCAATATTACTGAAATCAATATCTTCACCTAAGCGTAAAATCAAAGTGTCTTCACCGTCGCCAGCATCCATGGCATTGCCGTCGTACAGGAGGCTGTCATCGTTCGCGCTGGGGTTAACGGCAGTAATATTGATTGTGGCACTGCTGCTTGAGCTTGCCGATGTATCACCACCGTCCTGAGTTGAGGCTGTAACGGTTATGGTGCCAGAGTGATTGGCGGATTGAATAAGGCCCAAGTCATTCAATTGATCCTCAGTAAGCCCGCTTAAGGTATAGCTATCCGTCGCTTGATCGTAACTGCTATTGAGTAACTGGCCTCCACTATAAAAGGCCGCAAACTCGCCTAGCCCTGTTAGTGTTAAAGTAACAGTCTCTGAGCCATCTGTATCAAGTAGGCTAGGGTTGAGCTGTAATGGAATGATTTCGCCTTCGTTGCCGAAGGAAGTCGCTGGTGCAATGCTTAATCCATCGGCCACGGGATCGACAATCAATTCGAAGTTGGCGGTACTGAGTATCGGTGTCAAACCTTGCTCGCGGCTCAAAACACCAACTTGTAAATTGCTGAGTGAGCCACTCCAATTTTCTGGTGGCAAAATGGCTATATAAGCAGGGAGGTTGTTAGCTATAGCTGGAATTGCCCAGCTGTTATTGTTGCCATTATCACCGGTATTGTTGGCGATCTGTGCCGAGCCGGCATCAGCGCCATATTTCACAATAAAGCCATCGGGTAGACCACTTAAAATGACCGCATCGACAATTTCAGAGCCGTCATTATCGATAAGCCCGTTGCCACCAAGTTGTAGTTCGATCTCTGTATCTTCAGCGCCATTGATATTGCTGGCCGTCAAGTCAAAGCCATCGTTTATTGGTGTTACTTCAATTGCCGCAACTTCACTTTGGCTGCTGGCAATATTGCTGGCGCCAGTTTGCTGGTTGTTCACAAAAGCTTGAAGACTTACATCGCCATGACTGTTTGCAGGAGCTTGATAACTTAAATTTAGCGTTTCGTTAGCACTGCTGACATTATCAATAATGTAGTAATGGCCATCTGGCACACCAGGTATTCCACTCACTGCTTGCAAGCTAAGTGTTGTTCCTTCATAGCTTAGAGTGCCGCTACCTACAGGGCTAATATTACTCTCATCGACGGCGATATAGAGGCTGTTATCAACTATATTGGCGCTCGCGCCATCGGCTGTATTGCTTAAGCTAATAGTGAAATTACTGGCGGCGTCTTCTTGGCCGTTTGAAGTACTAATTTCAATGAGCGTAGGGTCGCTGACCGGTGTTATTTCTTGATCCACCAGCGTACTACTATCATTGCGCTCACCGCCGGGCGCATAACTGGTCAAGCTGGCGTTAAAAGTAAGATTGCCAATATTGCTATTAAAATTTGCCGGCGGGGTGATACTAATGCTCGCTAACAATGCCTGTAGCTCGGCATCGCTGCCAACGCCATCGGCTGTCCAAACGTCAACGCCATCTACGCTGGTCAAGGTCATGCCGCTGATTTGAGTGCCAGGTGGAAGGTTAGTTAGGGTAACTGAGAAATCACTACCCGCCACGCCTAGATTTGCATCAATTAAATCGACAAGGCTAACACTGCTATCTTCGTTAACTGTTGGTGGTGTATCCGTAAATTGCCACTGATTAACATCGGCGGCTTCATCGTCATCGGCGTCACTATCATCGAAGTTCACATCGGTGTTGATCACTAAGTTTACGGTTTCGCTAATCGCCGCTGAAGGTTCGTCTGCAGTAATAGCCGTAATTGAAATAGTTTCATTTAGATCAGCTAATTTGTCGGCATTACCGTCAAGTACAAAAACGATCTCTTGGCTTATGGTGGCAGAGTTAAAACTTGCACTGGTTTCGATGATCCATTGTGCTGTGTCAGGGTTGCCATCTGTGTTGCCGACATAAACACCGTTTTCAACACTGATCCCAATAGGTACATTGTCAATAGTTAGGCGCTGCAGTGTTTCACTGCCATCAATATCCGCATTGTCATTAGCATCGCTGTCGGGCAGCTTTTCGATAACTACGCTCACTGTAAAGCTGGTATTCGCTGTAGCTGTAATGGTGTTACCGGAAAAGCTAGCCTTGCTTGGATCGGCGATAGTGACATTGCTAATGGCTGCATCGATATCATCCGTAACTGCGGTAATTCCGAAGCTGTAATTGGCAGGGCTTTGTACAGTGCTGCTCGGTACGCTGCCATCGCCTGAAGGGTCAGTTATTTCAAAAAGGATCGATAAGCTTTGGTTGCCAGAATAGTTATCACTGCCTTTAACATAAATATTGTCTAGGGCTGGTTGCGTGAGTTTAAAATATCCATCTTCAAGAATAACCCCTGGCTGACCATCAGCCAGGGGTATATCAATACCGTTGCCATTAAATAGCTGTAGCTCGCTGGCTGCAAGAACGGCTGCGTCAATCCATACGGAAGTTAACACCTCATCCGTATCACCGTTCTGATGCAGTACGCTAAAGTCCATCAGGGCGAGAGTATCTTCGTTTAGGCTCGCTTCGACATTAATTTGAGCCTCGGGCGAAGGCGTGACGATAACAGAAGTTGGTATCAGTAACCCTGTTGTCGTGGCGCCGTCATTATCCGTCGTGGTAGCGCTTAAATTAAAGTTAAGCGTGCCACTGTAGTTTTCAGGTACGACCAGCTTAATATCGTTCAGTTTGTCGGGGTCTATGGCCCAGCTGCGTGATGTTCCACTTCCCCCCAGTGGTATTGCACCGATTAATTCAAACTGTGCATCAAGATCTGTAAGTTTTAATGAAAGTATTTCCGAACCATCAATATCAGTCGTTAAGGCCGTTGTGACCACTTCAGATAGCGCTATTTCTCCAGAGTTATTATCGAGCGTTACCTCAGATACTTCAGGTGTCGTAACCACAACGTTAGCCGGATCGGCAACGCCTTTTACAGTCACATTAAGGGGCAAGGTAACAATCGGTGAGGTATCACTGATGGGGCCTTCGGTGTCTACCGAAAAGGCTTCAACCTCTAAAACATGATCGGTATTACTGTCTAAAGGAGGTACAAAAAATAACGGCTTGCTTTGGTCGAAGTCGACAATGGTGATTGAGCCGCTCAGGATTGTGAGGGGGCTACCGTCATAAATTATCTGAGCACCATTGGGAATGTCGTTAATATTAATATTAAAGGTTTCGGACTCATCACTGCTGCTTGGGCGAATGGTCAAAGCAATTGGCGTGTCTTCATTGCCTTGCGCAGGGCGTACCGTTAACGATGTGCTATCGGCTACTGGGTCAACGCTAAAGTTTAAGTTGGCACTACCGGAAATATCGCTAGAGCTCGCACTGCTGTCAATATCTTGGTCAACCGTCTTACCTTGAATATGTAAGCTAACATTGCCTGCAATATTATTAGGCGCTTTGTATTCCAAGCTGGCCAATGAAGCCAGCGGAATTTCTATAGGAGAGCCATCATAAGTTATGGTTTGGCTTTGACCAGACGCATTGATAAAGCGCAATTCTGAGCCAAGGGCGAGGGCGTTGCTATTGTTAATCGCGATAGTGATCATTGCGAAAACGGCCTCGTCGCTGTCTTCATTGCTCCAGTCGTCTGCCAGTGCAAAACCATCACTGTTTAAGTTGAAGAAGGTATCTTCCAATGCATTGTTTGAATAATCGTGTCCGGGAGTAATGGTAAAATCAGCGTCGCTATTTTGATCGGAATCATCTGTGCTATTTTCAGCAATAGGGGTAACACTTATATCTTGGTTTAGCGTAACCGTTTTGCTGTCATTGACGATAAGCCCATTAACCGTATTACTATCGGTACTGCTAATATCCAATTCTAAAGAAATATCTGCACTTGAATGGGCGGGAGCTTGCAGCGTGTAGTCCTCAAAGTCTCCACTGGCAATATCAGCGTTATTGATACTGAAATCACTGCTACCGTCTCCGGTAAATACAGTATTGCCAGCGGCATCTTTTAAAATCCAGCCGCTGGCGAGTGCTTTGAGGGTAATGCCATCAATCACTTCTGTACCGCTACCACTATCAGTGACGGTAAGGCTGCTTAAAAACTGAATGGGGCTATCTTCGGTACCGCTGGCATCGTTAATGCTCACGTCACCGGCGACTGGATTCACAAAGAGGTTAAGCGTTACGGAGTCGTCTTCTTCATTAATAGCTCCGGAGCTGTCGTTGTCCGTATCTATCGAGCGCAGGCGAATATTGATGCCGCTTAGATCGCCACTAAAATCAGGAGCTCCGGCTATCGTTATCGCTGGTATGCTGCTTGGGTCGCTGCTTAAGCCCGGTGCATTGATGGTAATGCTATTGCCGGCGCTAACAACTGTGCCATTGACGATAATGTCGTCATTACCCGCGGGGTTGCTAATAATAATACTACGATTTTCACTGCCATCTAAATCTTGGAAACTAGTGCTCAGTAAGGCGGCAAGATCCAAGGAAGTATCTTCGTCGATGGTGGCATTGTGGCTTGTATCTGAACCATTGATCTTGATATCTACGGGGTCGGTAACCGCTTGAATGTCGAAATTCTTACTTAAGGTTCTTGTCGCTGAGCTGTTAGGTACGAGAGGCGTGCCGGCATCATTCACTTCCCAGCTGGTTGCGGTTAGACGGGCAGTAAAATCTGTACCGCTATGGGCTGGGGGAAGCAGGGCTAGCTGCTCAAATTGCGCTTCAGTTAAAAACAGAATGTCGCTACCGGATATATCGGAGCGCATATAAGGCTGTAAATCTCCACTGCCATCAACAATCGCAATTTTTATGTCTGCACCGGTACTTGTAAGTAGCTCCAAATTACCATTGCTACCATCAAGAAGCTTGGTTCCAGCGGGTATTGAGCGTAGGCGGATTTCACCCAAACGTTCTGGATTATCACCGCTGTTGGCAGCGCCGCCGTTTTGATCAACGGTGTCGACCAATTGAGGCAAGCCGAAGCCTAGCGCAACGATACTGTCTTCATCGCTAAAACTGGTAGCGACGTCACGACTTAAGTTAGGTCTGTCGGCGCGTGGATTAACAGTAAAGGTGACAGTAACGGTATTGCTGATGCCTCCAGGCTCCTGGGTTACATAAGTTAAAGTGTCTGTACCGCTGTAATGTTGGTTTGGGGTG
>JAOXRT010000150.1 GCA_025800365.1 Cellvibrionaceae bacterium
CTCAGGCCGAAGTACGAGGCAGTGTATGGCATGACACTGAGAATATAGGTATTGAAGCAAGTGCTCCTTGACATAATTGACAATGTAGGCGCTCGAAAGCTTTTCAATCGAAGTTGGAACTTTTTGAACGGAGCAGGTTTACATTCCTGTAGGAGACCAGGGGGTAAACTGGCATTCCAATCACCGTCGCCATCCAGTGTAAACCGGCCAAAGATGGCAAGGCCTAGGGCTGGAGCTGAAGCCGTAAGCGAGTGTATACCATAGCCCGCCGACTCAACGGCCGAGATAGCAAGGGGACGAAGTGCGAAATTTGTAACAATGTGCGACTTGCTCTTGCAACTGCACGAAATAGAAGCAAAGCTCCCCAAATGATGCATCTCCGTCCCACTTAATATGTCTCGACCCTGCTCATAACTAAAGTTAATGGCCAGGTGAAGGCTTTCGTCCTCATTGTTCGCAAGCGGGGCATGGGAAAGAGGCCACTTGGCAAAGCGAATAACTAAGGAGTTGTAGCCTGGGCACATAGTTGCTTTAAGCGCAGCAGAGGCAGTTGGGAAGGCTGGGCAGTTCAAAATGTCAGGCCAATTGCGCCGTATGTAATCACTGTCAACTTGCTTCGGGCCAAATTTCATTTGGCTATTCCGAACACTGCGGTAACACTCATGTGCGTCCACAACGAAGCCAGCTGACCGCACTGCTGTATAACATTCCGCGACCTCTTGCAGCCAACTCGCATTCTGGGCATCACCAACAATAGTAGTATCATCAACGTATGCTTGAACCGACAAAACGTGGGGCACTCTATTCAAATAATGAAAGAGCGGGTCCATGGCGAAGCAAAAGAGGAAGACAGAAAACGACCTGCCCATATC
>JAOXRT010000160.1 GCA_025800365.1 Cellvibrionaceae bacterium
GACTTAGAATTACAATTTATTGCCTCCATCTGCAACAGACAATTTACATCTTTCTAGCTCTCTCAGTAGAGGTTGCAATCTCATACCCAGAATCCTTTAGGTCCTCGGTCAGTGTTTCTGCTGTAATTGCCAGGAGAGTTATCCTGGGTGCCAGAGGCGATTCTCATGCGCGATCGAGTGTCTTATATTTCTTCTATTTTGCTCCGCGAGATACGCCTCTGGGAAAGGCCGCAATTGCTTTGATAGCGCCGAGCCAATGACAAGCTTGCTTATACACGTTCCTGCAAGATTTTGTAGGAACGGCTGATTCGCTCCTGATGATCTCCCACGGGGTTTTGGATCTGTTGTTCAATTCTATTGGGCGACAATAATAGCAGCAGCGTGACCCCAACGCGTGTGGTACATTTCGACTTGTTACGATTTTTGGCAGATCTGCTTGCGCTACATCGCTAGCATCTTGGCTAGTTAGTTTTAAAAATAGAAGGGGAACCTATCAGGAAAGCACTTTATGAGA
>JAOXRT010000171.1 GCA_025800365.1 Cellvibrionaceae bacterium
CTGCTATTGCTGCGTCATTGCCATGATGCGAATAAGTGGCGCCATTTGTGTCAGCGAATCAACTGCCAATAGTTATTGTGGCACTCTAAGAGTTTTGAGAGCTATTGACGATTAAATCTTGCCCGGCGAAATTCATGGGCACCAAGATTGTGTCTTTCGCTACGGCCGATAGCTCGGGATAATCCAAAGAATAATGTAGGCCGCGACTCTCTTTGCGGCTCATGGCGGATCGGATAATTAATTCTGCGACTGTTGCTAAGTTTCTGAGCTCAATTTGGTCATTGCTGACTTTGTAGTTGCTGTAGTATTCCGCAATTTCTTTTTGCAGTAGCTTAATTCTGTGGGTCGCTCTTTCTAAGCGTTTGCGGGTTCTCACAATGCCGACGTAATCCCACATAAATCGGCGCAGCTCGTCCCAGTTATGGGAAATAACCACATCTTCATCAGAGTCAGTCACTCGAGAGGCATCCCAGGGGGCGATACTTTGAATGTCGGCGACATCGCTAATTGTGTCGCTGATGTGCCGTGCGGCCGCTTGAGCATAAACGATACATTCAAGAAGCGAATTGCTAGCCATTCGGTTTGCGCCATGCAGGCCTGTAAATGAGGTTTCACCGATCGCATACAGCTGCTGCAAATCGGTTTGGCCTTTGTGATCGACTACAATCCCGCCGCAGGTGTAATGGGCGGCAGGTACGACTGGAATCCATTCTTTGGTGATATCAATACCGAATTCAAGACAGCGTGCTTTTACGGTAGGGAAGTGCTCTGCGATAAAGGCTTCGGGCTTATGGCTGATATCGAGGTATAAACAGTCGCTACCTAAGCGCTTCATCTCATGGTCAATGGCGCGGGCGACAATATCTCGCGGCGCCAACTCCTCTCGCTCATCAAAGCGGTGCATAAAGCGCTCACCATTGGGCAGCCGCAGGTATGCTCCCTCACCACGGAGAGCTTCGGTAATCAAAAATGATTTTGCTTTTGGGTGGAATAGGCAAGTCGGGTGAAACTGGTTGAATTCCATATTGGCCACCCGGCATCCAGCGCGCCAAGCCATCGCGATGCCATCACCGGATGCGCCGTCTGGGTTGCTGGTATAAAGGTAGACTTTACTGGCTCCGCCAGTCGCTAAAATTACCGCTTTCGCTTGAAACAGATCGACTCTATCTTTAGGCCGGTTATAAACATAGGCGCCTGCACAGCGGAGCTTGCGGCTGTTTGGGCTTGGCTGTTTAACTAGATCTACTGCTACGTGATGAGCATAGACATCGATGTTTTCATGATTCAGCGTGCGTTCTGATAGCGCTGAATGTACCGCTTGACCGGTGGCGTCGGCACTATGAATAATCCGTCGATGGCTATGGCCACCTTCTTTGGTTAGATGGTATTCCTCGCTTTCGGCTTCACGGGTAAAGTCTACCCCTTGATCGATCAGCCAGCGGATTGCATCGGCACTATTTTCGACCGTAAAACGAACAGAGTCTTCGTGGCATAGGCCGGCGCCGGCATCTAGTGTGTCTTTGACGTGGGCTTCAACAGAATCTTCAGAGTCCAAAACCGCCGCGATACCACCTTGGGCGAACCAGGTTGAGCCTTGGTTAATATCGGATTTACTCAATACCGCCACTTTATACTGCTCGGCTAAATTAAGTGCTAGGGTGAGGCCTGCGGCGCCACTACCGATAATTAGCACGTCGTATTGGTGTCGAGTTTTCATTCTGTTATTCCTAAAATCCACTGGCACAGAGTGCGAAGTTGGGCGCTAGTATACCGTATCTCAAGCTTTGGGGGGCTGATGGATAATCTTTGCAAAGACAGTGGCTTAGTTTGGCTAACTTAGGTAAAACCTCAGCATGTAATTTGCTGATTGATTTGGGAACTTGTCCCAGCTTAACCAGTCTATGAGCTATCTTTGGCGCGTCCGTGGTAAAATTAAGCCCAGAATCGGCCAGTGAATTAGTAAAAGAACAATATTGCATCTACCTGAAGGTAGATTGATTGGAGTGAGGCATGGCAGCGCAGTCGGCGCCAACAACAGACCAGCAGTTGGTCGAACGTGTTCAGAAAGGGGACAAGAAAGCCTTCGATTTGCTGGTGTTAAAGTACCAGCATAAGATCCTGTCTATTATCGGCCGCTATATTAAAGACTCGGCTGAAGTGCATGATGTCGCCCAAGAAGCCTTTATTAAAGCCTATCGCGCTTTGCCGAATTTTCGTGGTGACAGTGCGTTTTATACCTGGCTTTATCGAATTGCTATTAATACCGCTAAAAACTTTTTGGTTTCTCGTAACCGCCGTCCGCCCGCAAGTGACGTTGAAGTGGAGGAAGCCGAATTCTACGGTGGTAGTGAATATTTAAAAGATGTTGATAGCCCGGAAAACAATCTGTTTCGAGATGAGTTGCAAGAGGTGGTAGATCGCGCGATTACTGAATTGCCTGAAGATTTACGTACCGCAGTTACCTTGCGAGAAATGGAAGGCTTAAGCTACGAAGAGATTGCCAGTGTTATGGCGTGCCCAGTGGGTACCGTTAGATCGCGTATCTTCCGTGCTCGTGAGGCGATCGAAAAGGCCATGGCGCCTTTGCTTAGTTAGGCGGGCTTAAGGCCGCGAGCTGGCTTGCCAAAATGTGCGTCAGTTCAAATTTGGGTGAGCTTTTTGTGAACCTTTTGAGAGCCTTTGAGTCATATTGAATGATTGTTAGACTAGTCATTGAGCTGTCGTCTTATAGCGACTCGCAAATGGCTTTAATTGTGAAGGGTCGCAGCTTCACTGTCGCTGCATCCAAGCTAATCGCTTGCAGCTAAACGTATATGGCCTCCAGTTGGTCCAATTGGAAGAGCCGTAATAGATTTGCAATAACTTAAGGCACCATCAATAGGGTGCTTAATGGGGAAATGCTATGACCGATAAATCCATTGATCAGCATCGCCAGCAGGGTCAGCAATTGGCTGAGTCACTGTCGGCTTTGGTAGACGATCAAGCCAGTGATATGGAATTGCGTAGACTGCTCAAACAGTCAGACGCTAAGCTGGAGGAGCAGTGGTCTCGTTACCATATGATAGGCGCCGCCATGCGTGGGGAGTCGGTTACCGCCAGCAGCAGCTTGCTGCCTGGTATTCAAGAAGCCTTGGCTGATGAGGCACCACATAGCGCAAAGCCTGCGGGTTTCTGGGCGGGAGCTGGTCGTTTCGCGATTGCCGCTTCGGTTGCTTGTGTAGTGGTTCTTGGCGTGCAGCAAAACTGGCAGCAATTTGCAGAGCCGGCCGGTGATGCTGTAGTGGCTGAGGCGGATGCCAGCCCAGTTATTAGCCAGCCAACTTTGGTTGAGCAGCCGGTGTTGGCAGCAGGTGTTAATAGCCCCTTACCAAGAAGCCAGAATCCGGCTATCGTGAATCGCAGCCCTAATTTCTTAATGCCTAGCCAACTTAGTGGTCAGCAGGCTGCGCAAAAAGCTTTAACTGAAGAAGAGCTGCAACGACGCCTTAATATCTTAATGATGGAGCATGCCAATAATGCGGCGGCTAATAGTGGCCGAGGTGTGTTACCTTATGCGCGTGTTCCAAAAATCGAACAGTAATTTGTAAATACCCGCTGTTTTATGTTCCTGCCATAGGGCATGTTGGTGAGCGGTGTGAGGTCATGATCTAACATGCAAGCTAGCTATCTGGCTGTGGCGCTGTCTCTCTTCAGCGCCATGGCTATCGCTCAAACTGAGCCAAACCCTGAACAATCTCCAAATAATTCTGCCGCTGCAAGGGTATCCGATATGCCTCCATCGGCGGCGCCTGCTGAATCGTCGAGCGAAGCTCCAATTGTGCAGGATCAAAGCACTCAAGGCTCGAGGGCTCGCCCCCTAACGGAGCAAGAGCGCCAAGTTATCATTCATAAAGAAGTTCAGCTGATTCTCAATAAGATGTCTCGTGCCGTGCGCGAGTTGGATTATCAGGGCCTGGTGACCTTCGAATTTGATAATCATGTCGACAGTATGCGGATTTCACATAAGGTGATTGACGGTGTTGAGCATGAGAGCCTAGTTCAGCTCAATGGTGCGCGACGTGAGGTCCGCAGCGTGGGGCGTGGAGCCAACTGCACGGCGATAGGTGAGCATCTATTACGAGGTGCCAGTATGCGCTTGGGCGAGCGTATTTTGCGCCTTTGGGATCTTTATCAATACAGCATTCTAGGTCGGCAGCGAATTGCTGATCGTGATGCGCTATTGCTCGGCGTAAAGCCTCGTGATGAGCACCGCTATGGCTATGTGATCGCTGTCGATCGCGAAACGGCCTTGCCGCTTATGCTGGAGTTGGTTGGTGGGGCTAATAAAGTTCGCGAGCGCTTCCAGTTTGTTGATTTGAAATTAGGTGCTGATGTCGAGTTTGCGCCAGAGCAAGCTGCGGACAAACTGGTCGAACAAGTGGACCGCTCTCATTTATGCAGTGATAGAGAGCAATTACCTGAAGTACACAAAACGCGACAAACTTGGGAGGCTGCTTGGTTGCCAGAAGGCTTTGTGTTTTCAGGGCAGCAGGCCTCCAAGGCAGGCGGTGATCAAATTATGTATACCGACGGCCTGAATGCTTTATCAATCTTTGTTCAGCCAGCTTCCGAAGAGCAGGTGATTATTGGCACTACACATCGTGGTGCAACTTCTGTGGTTATGAGTAAAATGTCCCTAGGTCAGCAGTTGTACACAGTGACAGCGGTTGGTGAAATTCCTGGTGGCAGCCTGCGTCAGATTGCCGAATCGGTGCGTTCTAAAACGCGCTAGCGAGTTTGAGTAGCACATGGTTGAAGAAGAAGGCCGCATTATTGCAGTGGCTGAAGATCATTTGTGGTTGCAAACCACCCAAAAATCAAGCTGTGATAGCTGTCGGGGCCGCAATGTTTGCGGCCAGCGTTTATTGCAAAATCTTAATGAAAGCCACGGCTTGCTAAAGGTGCCAATAGAGGGCCGCCCGCTGCATGATTTTAAGCTGCAGGACAAGGTAAGTATTGGCATCGAAGAGTCTACCTTGGTTCGAGCAACCGCTATCGCCTATCTTATTCCTCTGCTACTGTTGATTGTATTGGCCTATGCTGGCCAGCAGTTGGGTGGTGAGGGCTTGTCAATTGCGGGTGCTATTTTAGGCTTATTATTGGGGAGCTTATGGGGGCGTTATCGCCTAGCGGCAGCGGATTGCCAGTCTCGTTATCAGCCGCGCCTTATCCAATAAATATCTGTGCGTAAATTGCACAGCTGACAAAATTAGCTTTGAGTTTGGAACCAAGTCGTTAAAGTCACATCCAAGCTCAGGAGAGTTGCGGCTTAGGCCGTATGTAGAAAACGCTATTGAGGTTAACTATGACACGACGCAAAGCATCGTCTCTAAAACACTTTCAAAGTTACTTTTATATGGTTTTGTTGTTGCTACCGGCTGCATTGCAGGCCAGGGGGCTTCCAGAATTTACCGATTTAATTGAAGAACGCTCGCCAGCGGTGGTTAAGATTAATACCGTCGAAAAGGCGCGCAGTCGTCGCTCTGCACCCCAGCGGCAGGATATCCCAGAAATCTTCCGCCATTTATTCGAGCAGCGTCAGCGTCAGCAACCACAGCGTCAAGCGCGCTCTATGGGCTCAGGCTTTATTATCTCTGAAGATGGTTATTTGCTGACCAATAACCACGTTATTGATGGTGCTGATGAGATCAGTGTTAGCTTATTGGATCATCGTGAGTTTGATGCTGAGGTTATCGGTGTTGATGAGCGTTCTGATTTGGCGCTCCTTAAAATTGATGCCAAAGATCTGCCTTATTTGAGCTTTGGTGATTCTGATGATCTCAAAGTCGGGCAGTGGGTGCTGGCTATCGGCTCCCCCTTTGGGCTCGATTTTACTGCGAGCCAGGGCATAGTGAGTGCCATTGGGCGTAGTATTCCAACGGAAAACAACGAAAATTACGTACCCTTTATTCAAACTGACGTGGCTATTAATCCCGGCAATTCAGGTGGCCCGCTGTTTAATTTGGCGGGCGAAGTAATTGGTATTAACTCCCAGATCTTTACCCGCTCTGGCGGCTCTAATGGCCTTTCATTTGCAATTCCTTCTACGGTAGCAAAAGAAGTGGTTCGGCAGTTACGTGAAAAGGGCCGTGTTGATCGTGGTTGGTTAGGTGTTGCCATTCAGGATGTAGATTCAGATTTGGCTGCCTCATTGGGGATGTCAAAGCCGGTCGGTGCCTTGATTTCACAAATTGACCCGAAAGGTCCTGCTGCAGAATCCGGTTTACGTGCGGGTGATGTGATTACCAAGTTTAACGGCTATGAGATCAACACTTCAGGTGATTTACCCCATGCTGTCGGCCGCACTCAACCCGGCAATCAGGTTGATGCCAAGGTTATGCGCGAAGGCAAGGAGATCACACTTGAGGTGACGGTTGGCTCGCTTGGGGGTGAAAATGACCAGGTCGCCGGCACTCGAGCCAATATGGGTGGTCGACTCGGCGTTGAGGTTGAAGAGGTAGGCGATCGCTTGCGTCGTGCCTGGAACCTAGATGGTGGCGTGATTATTAAGCGTGTACGCCCAGATAGTCCGGCCGCTAAGGCAGGCTTGCGCCCAGGTATGGTAATTGTTCAGATGGGCTTTAAAGCGGTGAAAGATGTCGAAGGCTTCCATAGCATTATGTCTGAGCTGCCAGCCAAAGAGCTATTACCGATTCGCTTCTTTGTGAATGGCCGACCTGTCTTTAGAAGCTTCTCGCTACCTGAGTAAATCCGCATGGCGTGCGCCTGAAATGGCGCCGCTCGGCTAAATAAGGTAGACTTGCGCCCTAGAATTTTCCTGTGCCTTGGCTTATGCCGGGGCCGTTTTATTTATGGCGCCTGATAAAGCGCGCCCCTGGATGTTTTGACTATCGTGACTGACCTCAGCCATATCCGTAATTTTTCGATTATTGCCCATATTGACCATGGTAAATCCACTATTGCTGACCGCTTTATTCAGCATTGTGGAGGCCTTTCTGACCGCGAAATGGAAGCCCAAGTACTGGATTCCATGGATCTAGAGCGTGAACGCGGTATTACCATTAAGGCCCAAAGCGTGACCTTGAACTACAAGGCCCGCGATGGAGAAACCTATCAGCTGAACTTCATTGATACCCCGGGGCATGTGGACTTCTCCTATGAAGTATCCCGTTCCCTCTATGCCTGTGAAGGTGCGCTGCTAGTGGTGGATGCGGCGCAAGGTGTGGAAGCGCAATCGGTGGCTAACTGTTATACCGCTATCGAGCAGGGCTTGGAGGTTATTCCAGTTCTGAACAAAATGGACCTCCCTCAGGCAGAGCCAGAGCGTGTGGCCCAAGAGATCGAAGATATTATCGGTATTGAAGCCCTAGAGGCGGTGCGTTGTAGCGCCAAATCAGGTTTAGGTATTGAGGATGTCTTAGAAGAATTGGTTAATGGCGTGCCTGCACCGGTAGGTGATACCGAAGCGCCACTGCAAGCCTTGATCATCGATTCTTGGTTTGATAACTACCTAGGTGTCGTGTCTCTAGTGCGTGTTAAGGAAGGCACCTTAAACGTAAAAGACAAGATCATGCTGAAATCGACCGGCAAGGCTCATGTTGTTGATGGCGTAGGTATCTTTACCCCGAAACGACACCCGACCAAAGAGCTGAAAGCTGGCGAAGTAGGTTATGTGGTTGCGGGTATTAAAGATATTCAAGGTGCTCCTGTAGGTGACACCATCACCCACGCCAAGACCGAAGAGGTTGAAGCTTTACCGGGTTTCCAAAAGGTCAAACCGCAGGTTTACGCGGGGCTGTTCCCAATCAGTTCTGATGATTATGAAGCCTTCCGCGATGCCTTGGCCAAGCTCACCCTAAACGATGCTTCTTTGTTCTATGAGCCAGAGAGCTCTGATGCTTTAGGCTTTGGTTTCCGCTGTGGTTTCCTTGGCATGTTGCACATGGAGATCATCCAAGAGCGACTCGAGCGTGAATATAATCTTGATCTGATTACCACGGCGCCAACCGTGGTGTTTGAAGTTGTTAAAAAAGATGGCGACACCATTTACGTCGATAACCCATCCAAATTACCTGAGCTCGGCGATATCGAGGAGATGCGAGAGCCAATCTGTCAGGCCAATATTTTGGTACCCCAAGAACACTTAGGCTCGGTGATTACTCTCTGTGTAGAGAAGCGCGGTGTACAAAAAGATATGCAGTACGCCGGCAAGCAGGTATCGGTGACCTACGATATGCCTATGAACGAAGTAGTGATGGACTTCTTCGATCGTTTGAAATCGGTAAGTCGTGGTTTCGCTTCTTTGGACTACAGTTTTGATCGATTTGAAAAGGCTAATCTGGTTCGCTTGGATGTCTTGATTAATGGTGAGCGTGTTGATGCTCTTGCTCTTATTGTGCACAAAGACAATGCCCAGTTTAAAGGCCGCGCACTTGCCGACAAGATGAAGGAACTGATTCCTCGCCAAATGTTTGATGTGGCGATTCAGGCCGCTATCGGTGGTAATGTTGTTGCGCGTACTACGGTAAAAGCGCTGCGTAAAAACGTAACCGCAAAATGTTATGGTGGTGATGTTACCCGTAAGAAGAAGCTGTTAGAAAAGCAGAAGGCGGGTAAGAAACGCATGAAACAAGTTGGCCGAGTAGAGATCCCGCAAGAAGCATTCTTGGCGGTTCTTAAAGTCGACAGTTAATTGATAAGACTTTGGTGAATTCTTTTAATGGATATTAATTTTCCTTTAGTGCTGGTTCTTGCGGTTGCGATCACCGGTGCAATTTGGTTGTTTGATGCTTTGATGTTGGCTCCAGGGCGTAAACGTCAGCTGGCCGAAGTGAAAAATAATCAGCAGGGCTCCAAGGCCTTGAGCGAGGAGCAACAAGCTGATTTGGAAGCAGCGGCAGAGCAAGAACCGGTCGTTGTTGAATATGCCAAATCATTTTTTCCTGTATTGGCAATCGTATTGATCTTGCGTTCTTTTATTGCCGAACCTTTTCAGATTCCCTCGCCATCAATGGTACCGACCTTAAAAATCGGTGACTTTATTTTGGTTAACAAGTTTACCTATGGTTTGCGTTTGCCAGTTGTGCGTACCAAGGTCGTTGATATTAACGATCCAGAGCGTGGGGATGTGATGGTGTTTTTCCCACCTCATAAGCCAGATACCTATTATATTAAGCGTGTCGTTGGCATACCTGGTGATCATATTCGCTATACCAATAATGTCTTGTACGTGAACGGCGAAGAGATGCCCCAAACCGTGTTGGCTACACTGCCACCGGCGCAGCCGCAATATCAATTGGTAAAAGAAAAGCTGGGCGACGTTGAGCATGATATGCGCAAGAACATTATCCCTGGTCGTCTCAGTCGCCATGGGGAATGGGTGGTGCCAGCTGGTCATTACTTTATGATGGGCGATAATCGTGACAATAGCTCGGATTCCCGTGACTGGGGACCGGTTCATGAGTCGGCCATTGTCGGTAAAGCCTTCGCTGTTTGGATGACCTGGGAATCTCTATTAAGTGTGCCCAGTTTCGATCGTGTCGGTGGTATTAACTAAGCTAATTTGTGGGAGTAAACATGTCATCTAAGAACTTGTCTCGCCAGCAGGGAATGTCGCTAACAAGTATGTTGGTGGTGGCTTTTATCTTTGGCTCTTTGTTAATGTTCCTCAGTCAAACGGTACCAGCCTTTATCGATGATCGTTTTGTTAAGTCTACTTTGGTCTCTCTCACCAACGGATCTATGAGTGTTGTTGGTAAATCTCCACGTAACGTGCGTGAAAATTTAACAAAGCAGTTTTCTTTGAATAATGTTCGTGGTGCCGCTTCGGACCCTAAAAACTGGACCATCGAACGTGTCGATGAGCATTTTATTGTGATTATCGATTATGAAGTGCGCAACAACCTTATCTCTAATATTGATGTCGTTATGCACTTTAGACATCGTTTAGATACCCGTAATCCTGAGATTTGCTGTACCGATCGTGCCAAACCCTAATACTCAAAACCCGACCCGCATTCGCCTGCTGCAGCGTCTAGGGCATGATTTCGAAAATGTTGAGCTACTTGAGCTTGCATTGACTCATCGCAGCTGTGGTAAACACAATAATGAGCGTTTGGAGTTTCTTGGAGACTCCATTCTAGGTTTTGTCATCGGTCAGCGCTTATTTGAAATTATTCCCGATGCCACCGAAGGTCAATTGAGCCGCGTTAGATCAGCCTTGGTAAAGGGCGAAACCTTGGCCGCCATTGCCCGTGAATTTGATTTGGGCGAAAGTCTTAAATTAGGCGGCGGCGAAATTAAAAGCGGTGGCTTTCGCCGAGATTCTATTTTAGCCGATGCAGTCGAAGCACTTATTGGCGCCATCTATGAAGATGCCGGCTTTGAAAAAGCCAAATCCTGCGTCTTGAATTGGTTTGATAGCCGCTTAGATGCCCAGCAGTTGATGGAAACTGACAAAGACCCCAAAACCAGCCTGCAAGAGCTTATGCAATCTCGCAAGCTAGCACTGCCTGTTTATGAGGTGGTGTCGGTTGACGGTGAGCATCATCAGCAGAGCTTTGTGGTGCAGTGTCGAGTAGCCTTGTTGGCCGAGCCGGTTCAGGCAGAAGCGACTTCTCGCCGTAAGGCTGAAAAAGCGGCCGCTGCAAATGCACTCAGCCTAATCAAGCAACAACAGTTGTAAGGGTGATTTATGACTACTAAGAATGTTCAGCCCGAGCGCTGTGGTTATATTGCCATTGTAGGACGCCCCAATGTCGGCAAGTCCACTTTGTTGAATCATATCCTGCAACAAAAAATCAGTATTACCTCGCGTAAGCCCCAGACAACCCGACACAATGTGCTCGGGATCAAAACCGAAGGTCCAAGCCAATTTATTTACGTCGATACACCTGGCCTGCATTTGCAACATAGCCGGGCGATTAATCGTTATATGAATCGCGCTGCGACAACGGCTATTCGAGATGTAGATCTGGTTGTCTTTCTGGTTGACCGTCTGGCTTGGACCGACGAAGACGATATGGTCGTTAAGCGTTTGCAGAACTTAAACTGCCCGATCATCTTGGCGGTTAACAAAGTTGATATGTTGGAAGACAAAGAGCAGTTACTTCCACATTTGCAAACTCTTATGGAAAAGCTTCCCATTGAGGAAGTTGTACCTATCTCGGCTCTGCGCGGCCATAATCTTGATGCGCTCGAGAAAGAAGTCGAAAAAAGATTGCCTGAAGGTATGCATTTCTTTCCTGAAGATCAGGTGACTGACCGTAGCTCTCGCTTTTTGGCTGCAGAGATTGTGAGAGAGAAAATTACCCGTCAGCTTGGTGATGAGCTGCCATATCAAATGACTGTTGAAATCGAGGAGTTTTCCGCCCAGGGTCATGTCTTGCACATATCGGCGTTGATCTTAGTAGAGCGTGACGGCCAAAAGAGAATTCTTATTGGCGATAAAGGCGCCAAGATCAAAAACATTGGCTCCCAAGCTCGAGAAGATATGGAGCATCTATTCGACTGCAAGGTAATGTTGAAACTCTGGGTTAAGGTGAAGTCAGGCTGGTCGGATGATGAGCGGGCTTTACGCAGTTTGGGTTATGACGACCTATAAGCGTGAGCAGATTTTCTAGGTGACGATGTATGGCTAAGCTTGAAGTTGTCGAAAACCAAGAAGTCTATGTTCTTCACAGTCGCCCCTTTCGTGACAGCAGTTTATTGGTCAACTTGTTTAGCCCAGAATACGGCCGCGTAAATGTCATCGCAAAAGGCGCCCGCAAGCAATCAGGCAAGCGTCAACTTCGCCAGCCCCTTCAGGTTTTGACCCCCTTATTGGTCGATTGGCAGGGGCGCACTTCTTTAAAAACCTTGTTGCGTTGGGAATATCGCCAAAGTGCGCTCCCGCTTCAGGGAGAGCGCTTGTATAGCGCGCTCTATCTTAATGAGCTGCTGTTAAAACTGTTGCCAGAAAACGACAGTTCCAGTGAACTATTCAAGCCTTATGAAAACTGCTTGTTGAATCTGTTACAAGATCAGCCTTTGCAGCCCATATTGCGCAATTTTGAATTAGAGTTATTGACGTGTTTAGGCTATGGCTTAGATTTTGAGTGTGAAGAAAGTGGCCAGGCTATCAATCCTGAGGGCTATTATCGCTGGCAGAAAAGCGGCTTGTTTTGCCAGAGTGCAGGGCCTAATGCTTATGCGGGCGCTCATTTGCTCGCGATCTCGCAGCGCGATTTTTCTCAAGGAGAAGTGCTTCGCAGTGCCAAAATGCTGATGCGCGAGGTGTTAGGTCAGCTACTTGATTACCAGCCATTGAAAACCCGTGAGTTTTTTAGACAGATGCAGTCTTCAAAATCTAAGCCGAGCAATACTCACGCCCACCAGGCAACAGTGCCCATTAAGGAAGAGAACCATGATTAAAGGTTTAGGAACCGATATTGTGCAAATTGCTAGGGTGGCGGCCAGTCTGGAGCGTACCCAGGGGCGTTTACTGCAGCGTATATTGACTCCCACCGAGCAGGAAATTTACGCCGTTAAAGCTGCCGCTGGTGAGCAACAAGCGCTACATTACTTTGCTAAGCGTTTCGCGGCGAAGGAGGCGGTAGGAAAAGCACTAGGCACTGGTATAGGTCAGGGTGTTTCCTGGCATCATATTGAAGTTCGTAATAACGAAATAGGGGCGCCAGAGGTACTCTTGAGTGATAAGGCTTCATTCCATATGGAGCGCTTAGGTGCTAATAGTTGCCATTTAAGTCTGAGCGATGAACAAGACTATGCGGTTGCGTTTGTGGTTTTGTCTTAACACCAGTGCGCACTGTTAGAACAAATCGCCCCAAGCAAAGACTTTATCGCTCTAAGTGAAAGGTTTTCCCTATATCAGCTTGGGATTAGAATGCATGCTCATAAAAGTGATTAATCATAGAGAGTCAGCCTGTGTTTCCAAGCATTGAAGATTATATCGGTAATACCCCTTTGGTCCGTTTGCAGCGTTTGCATGGGCAGAGTAGTAATACAATTTTGCTGAAACTCGAGGGAAATAACCCTGCAGGCTCTGTGAAGGACCGGCCGGCTTTATCGATGATCCAAAGAGCCGAAGCTCGCGGTGACATTCAGCCTGGGGATACCTTAATTGAAGCTACCAGTGGAAACACTGGCATCGCCTTGGCGATGGCAGCAGCTATTAAGGGTTATCGAATGATTTTGATCATGCCGGCCAACTCTACCCAAGAGCGCAAAGATGCCATGGCGGCCTATGGTGCGACCTTAATCGAGGTTAGCCAAGAGCAAGGCATGGAGTACGCTCGTGATCTTGCCACGCAAATGGCAGAGCAGGGTGAGGGCAAGGTACTCGATCAGTTTGCGAATCATGATAATCCGCTAGCTCACTATCAGGGCACCGGGCCGGAAATTTGGCGCCAAAGTGAAGGCAAAGTTACTCACTTTGTTAGCTCGATGGGAACAACCGGCACAATTATGGGAACCTCTCGCTACCTCAAGGAGCAAAATGCCGATATTGAAATTATTGGGCTGCAGCCGGAGGATGGCGCCAGTATTCCAGGTATACGTCGTTGGCCTAAGGAATACCTGCCTAGTATCTTCGATGAGACTAGGGTTGATCGGGTGATCAATATGGGTCAGCAAGAGGCCGAAGAGACTATGCGCCTTTTAGCTCGCGAAGAGGGTATTTTCTGTGGCGTGTCCTCGGGTGGTGCGGTTGCTGGTGCCTTGCGCTTAAACCAAGAGCTAGAAAACGCGGTCATTGTTGCGGTGATTTGTGATCGTGGTGATCGTTACCTTTCTTCTGGCTTGTACAGCGCTAGCTAGGCGCTAAATGGCACATTTGTGTCTCCTTCTATCTTTTTCTCTCCTTAGTACAAGCTTGCAGCGAATACCTAATAAGCTCAATCGATTTGGATTGAGCTTACTGGCAGGGTAAAATGTCGTTCTTCTATCATTGCTTGTATGCTTAGATGGCTACTCGCTACCGTACCTTCTCGACGATCTTCTTGCTTATGTCTCGCTCAGCACATTTTTCCCGCCTTAAGACGGCTAAATCACTAAGCTCAAAAAACAAAGGATCGCCACAGCCGAGCAAAACCCTAGAGCTAGATATTGTCCGTTTGGACAGCGAGGGTAATGGCATTGCAAAACTTCCCTTAAAAGCTGCAAATAAAACAGCGGATGTGAAGGTTCCCCATACCCTGGTGGATGAGCGTTGTATAGTGAACTATGTCCAAGGAGATGAGTCGGCTGAACTGCTTGAGATTATTCACTCCTCTGAACAGCGACAAGAGCCACCCTGCGAGCACTTTGCTGAGTGTGGCGGCTGTCAGTTACAGCATATGGCTTACCAAGAGCAGCTGCACTTTAAGCGTGATCGTATGTGGCAAGGTTTAGAGGCCTTGCTTAAGCCAAAAAGCAGCGCGAAAAAATCTAAGCCCAAGTTGGGGCAAAAGTTAGGTCAAAAGCCACAGAGCAGGTCTGTTAACGCTCCGGTTTTAAAAAGCGCAGTTCAAAAGCCAGCGGACATTTCTCTATTGGCAAGTGACCCCCTTGGGTACCGACGCAGGGCGCGTCTGGGAATCAGCAAAGCAGGGCAGCTTGGCTTTCGGCGGGCCAACAGTAATGACACCTTAAGTTTGCATAATTGCCTTAACCTCAGTAGCAATTTACAGCAAGTTATGCAGTGCTTAAATCGTTTTTTTGCTCAATACAAAGACTTGAGCTGGTCAGGCTACATTGGGCATGTCGAGCTATTAGATGTCGCCCCAAGCCCGCTAGTTTTACTGCGTGTTGTAAAGTCTATTCCTGCCGATGTATTTAGCCAGCTATGTGCCGAAATTAAACAGCGCGATTGGCGTTTGGCGGTACAAAAGGAAAAGTCGGGTGACTACATTCCGCAAGTGGGGGCTTTGGCAAGTCACTACCCATTGCATGGTTTAGACATTGCCTTTGAGCCTGGAAAGTTTATTCAAATCAATGAATCGCTAAACCAAGCAATGATTAAGCAGGCGCTAGAGTGGTTAACGCTAGATGGGAGCGAAAGTTTACTGGATTTGTTCTGTGGTACCGGAAACATTAGTCTTGCTTTAGCGCAACAAGCTGGTCAGGTGTTTGGGATAGAATTGAGCTCTGAAATGGTCAGTTTGGCTAAGCACAATGCAGATAAGCTGGGATT
Organism: Cellvibrionaceae bacterium; assembly: GCA_025800365.1. GTDB lineage: Bacteria > Pseudomonadota > Gammaproteobacteria > Pseudomonadales > Cellvibrionaceae > Pseudoteredinibacter. The sequence continues at coordinate 15,170 of JAOXRT010000171.1, forward strand.
CGAAAATGTCGAATTTATGGCGGCTAACCTAGAAGATGGGCAGGATGTGTTGAGTGCTTATGAAAAATTGTCGCAGGCACAACCCGATATCATCGTGCTGGATCCGCCAAGGGCAGGTGCTGCGGGCTTTATCCCGACCTTAGTAGAACTTTCGCCTCAGCGCATACTCTATATTTCTTGTCATCAGGGGAGCTTTCTGCGAGATCTACGAAAACTTGCCGGCGCTTCTTACCAACTCGAAAAATTGTCCGTTATGGATATGTTTCCAAATACGGAACATGTAGAATGCATGGCGCTGTTGTCTAGGTAGAATTCCTAGGGCATCACTGAGTTTTACAAAGCAGCCCTAGCTTGCACATTAAGATTCACCAACAAGCGCTAAAGAACGAAAAAAACAATAACAAGTTAATGCAGTATTTGTCAGCAGGAGCGAGCACAATTTTATAGTCTTTCAAACATATTTAGAGTGAGTAAGCGGTATTGCTCTAACTAGACTAGTCATTGTGAACTTATTTTATGGTCAAAGTACGTGAAGATCACCCCATAGCTGCCGATGGCAGTGTTGATATCCCTTCTTGGATAAGACGTTTACAGAGTCGCTTTGATGATAGCGATCACCTTAGCCCAGCTGACCAAGCTTTGCTGCTGCAGGTTTGTCAGTTTGTGCAGGAAATCGAAGCGAATGTGGAACCTTCAGAAAATAGCTGGGCCGATAGCCAGGGCTGTTTTCGCGCCGGCTTGGAAATGGCTGAAATTCTTGCTGACCTACAAGCGGATACCGAGGTTCTATTAGCCGCAATCTTGTACCGTGCGGTACGTGAACACAAATTAGCGCTAGCAACTGTCGAGAAAAAATATGGCAATCAGATATCCGCGTTGATATCCGGCGTTCTACGCATGGCTGCCATCAGTAATCTGCGTAGCGATAGTGAAGAAAGTGTTCTTGGTAGTCCTTCAGCTGAGCAGGCCGAAAACATCCGCAAAATGCTTGTGGCCATGGTGGATGATGTTCGAGTTGCCTTGGTAAAGCTGGCAGAGCGTACCTGTGCAATTCGCGCCGCCAAGCATGCTAACGACGATAAGAAACGCCGTGTAGCCCGCGAGGTAGCCGATGTTTATGCTCCTTTGGCTCATCGTTTAGGCATTGGCCATATCAAGTGGGAGTTGGAAGACCTATCTTTTCGTTATCTTGAGCCTGATGACTATATGCACATCGCTAAATTGCTGGATGAGCGCAGGGTCGATCGGCAGGATTATATTGAAAATGTGATTCAGCTTTTGCAGGATGCCGCGAATGAATCGCGTATTGAAGCTGAGATCCAAGGCCGCGCTAAACATATCTACAGTATTTGGCGCAAAATGCGTCGTAAGGATATCGGGTTTTCTCAAGTTTACGATATTCGTGCGGTACGGGTCTTAGTACCAACGGTACGCGACTGCTATACCATCTTAGGTATCGTTCACAGCCAGTGGCGCTTAATTCCCAATGAGTTTGACGACTATATCGCCTCGCCAAAAGAAAATGGCTATCGCTCATTGCATACCGCCGTTATTGGCCCGGACCGTAAAGTTTTAGAGATCCAGATTCGCACCCATGCTATGCATGAAGAGGCGGAGTTTGGGGTGTGTGCTCACTGGAAATATAAGGGCACTGACGATAATCAAAACCAGGACAGTTACGAACAAAAAATTGCTTGGTTGAGGCAGGTCTTGGAGTGGAGTGAGGAGCTTGGCACCAATGCCTTACAAGATGATCTACAGCGTGGTGTAGAACAGGATCGAGTCTATGTGTTTACACCCGATGGCCATGTTATCGATTTGCCGCCTAACTCTACGGTATTGGATTTTGCTTATCGAATACATACCGATGTGGGGCATCGCTGCTGTGGAGCGAAACTCAACGGCCGTATTGTTCCTTTAAATCAAACCGTGAACACCGGAGATCAAATCGAGATCTTAACCGGCAAGCGAGAATCTCCGAGCCGTGATTGGTTGTCCCCGGCGCTGGGTTATTTGAACACAGCCAGAGCTCGAGCAAAGGTACAGCAGTGGTTTAAATTGCAGGCCAGAGATCAGCATTTGGCCAGCGGACGAGCTTTACTAGATAAAGAATTTAAACGCTTGGCGGTAGAAAATTTAGATTTTGAAGCCTTAGCGCAAAAGCTCAACCTTAAAAGCCTAGAAGGCTTATATGTCGCGGTCGGGGCCAGTGATATTAGCGTAGGGCAGGTGTTAAACACGGCTCAAAAACTGCTTGGAGTTGAGCAGCACCATCCTACCCAATTGGTTGGTCGTGCTAGCGAGCAGTTTAACAATGATGATGTTTACATCGATGGTGTTGGTAACCTGATGACCAGCTTTGCACGCTGTTGCCATCCTGTTCCTGGCGATAGTATTGCTGGATACATTACCCTAGGGCGTGGTGTATCTATTCATCGCCAGGATTGTTCCAATTTATTGCAGTTGCAAATGGAAGAGCCGGGGCGAATTATTGAAGTTTCTTGGTCAGCTGCACCGCAAGATGTTTATGCCGTTTCTATCGCGGTTGAGGCTATCGACCGTCACGGTTTATTGCGAGACATTACGGCCTTGTTGGATGTAGAGCGTATTAACATTACCGCAATGCACACGCAGTCCAATAAAAATTCTCACACGGTAAGTATGCAATTTGATATTGAAATTCACAGTTATAGTGAGTTGAGCCGTGTGCTAGAGCGACTTAATCGATTGCCGAATGTGGAATCGGCAAGCCGTAAAAAATAAGATTTAATTTATTGATGACCATGAACGATCAGCCAGGTATTAAAAAACTTTTAGAGATTATGGCCCAGCTTAGAAATCCTGAAGGAGGTTGCCCTTGGGATTTAGAGCAGAATTTCGCATCCATTGTGCCTTCCACTCTAGAGGAGGCTTATGAAGTCGCCGATGCTATTGAAAGCCAGGATATGTCTCAGCTAAAAGAGGAGCTTGGCGATCTCTTATTTCAAGTGGTTTTTTATAGTCAGTTGGGCAAAGAAGAAGGCCTCTTTGACTTCAATGATATTGCTCAGAGTATGAGTGATAAACTCATCCATCGGCATCCGCATATTTTTGCGGATAAAACACTGACGCAAGAGTCGGATATAAAAAGCAATTGGGAAGCCCTTAAAGCCGAAGAGCGAGCAGCAAAAGGGCATGCTTCGGTATTGGCCGATGTGCCCGTCGCTTTACCTTCCCTAAGTCGTGCCCAAAAACTCCAGCGGCGCGCAGCTAATGTTGGTTTCGATTGGCAGGACAGTGGCGCTGTGCTTAATAAGCTCGATGAAGAACGACAGGAGTTTGAAGAAGCGCTGGCTGAGAATGATCATGCGGCGATTGCTGATGAGTTGGGCGATATGATGTTTTGTATGGTCAACCTATCTCGCCATCTTAAGCTTGATGCAGAAAGCGTTTTACGAGCAGCGAATCGCAAGTTTGAGCGCCGTTTTACTGAGGTAGAACAGCTTGTCGAAAGCAGTCAGAAAAATTGGCAGGATCATAGTTTGGATGAGCTGGAACGTTATTGGCAGCAAGCTAAGCTAAACAGCGATGCCAAGTAATTCGGGGCGCGAATTAAGTGCCTGAGAAGCTCGACTAATGTCCACTAATCCCGTACGAGCTATCCTTATATAGTGACAGTTATATGAGGCCGTCATTAAAGTTCTAATGACAGCCAAAGTGCAGCTAAAGCTTCTAATATGTAGGCAATTTGTAAATTTGTTCAAATATTGAGCGATAAGGCTGCCCCTTGGCGCTAATTCCCTTGTGATTGACACGGCCTAAGTGTATGGTTACGGCCCTCTCAATCCCGTATTAGAAGAAGCTCCCAAGATGAGCCTCGGGAAGCCGAGCCGCTAGGCGGCCTCGCTATGAACAAGTTTCTACATAATTAGGAGAACTCCGTAATGCGAGTCATTTTATTAGGTGCTCCAGGCGCTGGTAAGGGTACGCAGGCCCAATTCATTATGGAACAGTACAATATTCCACAGATTTCTACTGGGGATATGCTACGTGCGGCGGTTAAAGCAGGCACCGAGCTGGGCTTGAAGGTTAAGGATATTATGGCCAGCGGCGGTTTGGTATCCGATGAAATTATCATTGCTTTGGTAAAAGAGCGTATTGCACAGGACGACTGCGCAAATGGTTTCTTATTCGATGGCTTTCCTCGCACTATTCCACAAGCTGAAGCCTTGTTAGAGTCTGGCGTAGATATCGATCACGTTATTGAGATCGATGTTGATGATGAGGAAATTGTTTCTCGTCTAAGTGGTCGCCGTGTGCATGAAGCTTCCGGTCGTGTTTATCACTTGGTTTATAACCCACCTAAAAACGAAGGTGTGGATGATGAAACTGGCGATGCATTGGTTCAGCGTCCAGACGATCAAGAAGATACAGTGCGTAAGCGCTTAGCGGTTTATCACGATCAAACTAAGCCACTGGTTAATTTTTACCAAGACTTATCAAGTGCTGGTAAGGCTGATACTAAATACGCCAATGTTCCTGGTGTAGGCAGTATGGAAGATATTAAAGCCAAGGTCTTTGCTGCATTAGCCTAAACCTTTCGTTGTTTCTAAAAACCCCGCCTAGCGGGGTTTTTTTATGTGTGTCGAAAACAGCAGTCTCTTGTTGGGCCCTGAGCTGATAGTAGATGAGAATTTTAGCCATTTAATTGCACCGATGTATGGCTTTTCGATAGTATGCAGCTTGAATGAAAAAGTACCTTTAAAGGAAGCCTATATGCCCTCTGATACAAAGCATCCAACCGCGCAAACTTCTAAAAAACGCGCCGTGTTGTTGGTAAACTTGGGCACACCAGAGGCTCCAGATGCATCTTCAGTAAGACGCTTTCTGTCAGACTTTCTAAGTGACTCCCGGGTGGTGGAAATTCCTAAACCTATTTGGTGGCTAATTCTCAACGCGTTTATATTGCCAACACGTCCCAAAGCGGTCGCAAAAGCTTACCAAAGTATCTGGTGGCCGGAAGGTTCGCCATTACGGGTGATAACTGAGCGACAGTGCGGTGCATTGGAACAAAAACTAAACGCCCTTTATCCCGCCCAAAATATCATCGTCCGGCACGCTATGAGCTATGGCAAGCCAAGTATCGCTGGGCAGCTCCAAGACCTACAGCAGCAGGGGTTCGAACAAGTCGCGATAATACCTTTGTACCCACAATATTCGGCAACGACGACGGCGGTTGTTTATGATCAGCTTGCGGCATTACAGCTAAAACAGAGAAACATCATTGATGCCCGAGTGAATAAACAATATTTCGAACGCCCTTCATATATACAAGCTCTTGCACAGTCGGTTATCCAACATCGTCAGGAGCATGGCTCTGCTGAGAAGCTGTTAATGTCATTTCACGGCATACCACAGCGCTGTGTCGACCTTGGTGACCCTTATTACCAACAATGTGTGGCCACAGCCGAAGCTTTGGCCCAGCAATTGGGTTTATCAAAAGAGCAGTGGGGTATCAGTTTTCAGTCTCGCTTAGGAAGAGCGCAATGGTTGCAGCCATATACCGTGGATGTCGTAAAACAGTGGGGTAAGGATAAATTAGCTTCACTGGACGTGATTTGTCCGGCGTTTGCTGCGGATTGTCTCGAAACTTTG
>JAOXRT010000214.1 GCA_025800365.1 Cellvibrionaceae bacterium
CGCAATATACATACCATAGCTAAAATACGCCTTATAGGCCCGATACAGCTCTATTTCCCGCTTCTCGGCCTCAATAATATCGCGCGCCGCTTGGCTATTACCTTGCCGGCCAAGAAAAGAATCTAAGCGATTAAGAATCGGCTCGTAATAGTTCTCAAGCCAGCAATATTCGGGAAACACAAAGTAGCCTATAGGCGTGTAACCGTTGTTTTCTAGCACCTTAAACTTTGCCGATGCGGTATCGATCTCTGGATATTCACTGCACCAGTGCTCTTGAATCTGCGCAGGGCGAGATTCTGTAAGCCAAGTAATCTCCGAGGCCACCAATAGACCGCCAGGCTTTAGGTAGCGCCGCCAGTCTGCGACACCTTTTTCGAAGCCAATATTGTATATAGCGCCCTCAGACCAAATCACATCAAATTCTTCATTTTCGAAGGGGAGCGTATCCATTGACGCACAAAGCGGTGAAATTTTTTCAGCAACGCCCTCGCTCTGCGCCCTTACCCCAAGTACATTAATAAAATCCTGAAGAAAATCAACAGCGGTAATTTTTGCATTGAGCAAAC
>JAOXRT010000233.1 GCA_025800365.1 Cellvibrionaceae bacterium
TCACGGGACTCTTCCAGTCGAAAAAAGGGTTTAAATATATTGTCGAGTTGACTTTCGGGTATACCTGGACCCTGATCTTCAATCTCAATGACGAGTTGCTCATTATTTTGTCGTAGTCTTACTTCAATCTGCTTGTCACTCGGAGTGTACTTGCAGGCATTTCGAATAATGTTTTCAATGGACTGCGATAGAGCTAAGTGGCTGCTGTTTTTCAGCGGGTCTACTGTATTGAGATGATAAAAGATTGAGTGTGTTGGAAATTCAAACCTGGCGTCCTCTACAATACTTTCAATTAGCGGAGCGAGATCTACCGTATCCTTATTAAGTGTTGGCTTCTCGTTTTCTAACCAAGCAAGTGTTAGAGCTCCTTCGACTAGTTTTTTCATGACTTGCACTTCAGCTTCGACGCGCGCGATAACTTCATCTCTTTGATGGCTGTCGAGACTCAGTTGAATTCTCGCCAGAGGAGTTCGTAGCTCGTGGGAAATGTCCTGAATCAGCTGGCGTTGTTGAGCAATCGCCGCCGATACTTTCTCACCCATATCATCAAAACTGTATGCTAAAGCGGAAATTTCGTCCTGGCGGTGAGCCACTTTGGGATAAATCTTGGTGCTAAAGTCTCCTTCTGCGTAGCGTCGAGTGGCCCGCTCTAGCTTTTGAATGGGGGACAATAGGTAGCGGTATAGTACATAGCTGACTAGCATGGCAAAGATGATCGGTAAAAATGTACGGCTGATGAAATAGAGTTCATTCCAAAAGGCCCCTGGCCGCATTCGTTGCGGTAATCTGATGAGTAAATGGTAGCCCTTCGTTGCCAATGGGATATCCATTAAGGGGTTCTCGGAATGATAGAGGTGTATTGGGTACTGTATCGGTCGGCCAAAATGACCGCCGTCATAGGGTGTGCTATCCCACTCTGTTGCAACTGTATCTTTGATGTCGACATGAATCACAGCAACCAGCGTATCTTCTTTTTGACTGAGTTGATCTTTCCAGTGTTGTAGCTTTTCTCTGTCTCCTGAATTGACGATGGTGTTGGCTTGTGTAGCAAATTCTTCTAGTTGCTTAATATGTTCTTCAGCGATGTAGCTAAACTGGGTTTCCGCGGCATTGTTTACTTCTGTCAATAGCCAATAGAAGGCTGTGATAAAAACCGCAATGCAAAGATTGATTTTCCCGAATAATTTAAGCTTAAACACGGTGTAGCCTATAGCCTTTTCCATGAACGGTCTGTACGGCGATTTTGCAGTCATCTAAGGCAAATAGCTTTTTTCTTATTTTACTGATATGCATATCTAAAGAACGGTCGTATTGATTAAAGCTCTTTTGTAGAGCATGTCGATAAAGTAGCGGTTTACTTAGTGTCTGTTCAAAGTTATCTAGTAGCACGTTGACTATCTGGTTTTCAACAGGGGTTAGTTGTAATTTTTCACGCAGCGAATGGTCTATCTGCATGGAGTGGATATTGCTATCACTGTGATTTGTTGTCCTTCGTAAAATGGCTTCAATTCTGAGAAGAAGCTCCTCTGTGCTGAAGGGTTTGGTGAGGTAGTCGTCAGCACCAGTTTTAAAGCCTTCGATTCTGTCTTGCTCTGCGCCTAGTGCGGTAAGAAGGATAACCGGTGTTTCACACAGCTCTCGCAGCTGGCTTAGGACTTGTAGGCCGTTAATTTTTGGCAGCATCACGTCGAGTAAAATTAGATCGAATGCCTGCTGCCGAATAGCTTCAAGACCTTGCTTACCGTCAAGACATGAACTGCATAGAAAGCCTTGCTCTTCCAACATGGCATACAATAATTGATTGAGTTTGCTATCGTCTTCAATGATGAGAATGTGGCGAGGCATAAGCGTGTGTCTAGCTGTAAAAATACAAAAAATATCAAGGACCAAATCAAAAAAGCCCGGCATGGCCGGGCAAGTATCCTACGGAGGAGAATCTAGAACTTGTAGGCAAGTGTCAAGCGCAAGTCTCGTCCAGGCTCGGGCAAACCAATGGTTCGCTGTGAATCTGGGTCGTAGCCAAAGGTGCCATGGTCGAGATAGTATTTATCTAAGGCGTTGCTGACGGTCAGATTTACAGACAGCTGCTCATCTCCCATCGGTAGCCATTCGAGGTAAACGTCTTGGGTATTGAATGCTGGTTTGGGTATATAGCCTTCTTGGACATCATCCATTTCTTGAACAAATCGACCGCTCCAGCCTAACTCTAGGTTTTGTTCCGGGAAGCGGTAATTGGCGTTAATGACCAGTGTGTCACCAAAAGAGGTGCCTATACCCAGATTTCCATCATCTAATGGTTGGCCGTCAAGCTCAGGCTCGTTTCGCGAGTAACTCATGCTAAGTTCGGCTTGTGACCAGCTCTTGGCAATATGCAAAGCAAAGCCTTTGGTCACTAGGTTACCAGCATTCCCAAAGAAGCGACCGGTCGCTCGAGTACCTACTGTGCCAACAACATCTTCAATTTCACTGCGATATACTTCGAGGCTGCCGCGCACACTGTCGCCTTGGTACTGCAGTGATATCTCTGCGTTGTTGGCCTTCTCTTCTTTTAGATCTGGGTGGTTTGCACGAAAACCAATCAAGTAGGCTTCCTTAATTTTTTGGCCTCGAAGAGCTGTCGAGTAGCCTAAACGAACAGACCAAGCGTCATCCAATTTGTATTCGATATTGGCATTCGGGCTAAAGCCGCTGGCAGAGAAACTTTGCTGATCAACATCATCCAAGCTGTATCGATCGTAGCGCAAGCCATAGCTGATGCTTATGGTATCGTTAAGTTCGAACAGGTCCTGAACATACAAGCCGTATACTTTCGCATCTTCTTCAATGTTTGGATTGATGTAATAACCCCTATCATCGCGGTATTCCACACCGTAGGTTAACTGATGATCACCTACTTGGCTGCTATTACGTATATTCAAGCCATAACTTTCCACTCCGGCGCCTTCATCAAAGCTTGGGTCGCGTTGGTTGAGGTAGTTATCGGTTTTAAATGCGCTGATTTTTAAGTCGATTAGATCGCTTTGTGAATCGTGTTCGTAATTAACTGTGGTTGTTTCACGACGACTAACTTGATCGGTGGTTTGGTTCCAAGGTGCATCGTAGAAGTGCGGTCGCAGATTGCGTCGACCATCATCGTAACGCCTTTCATGGCTCAAGCTAATTTTATGGCCCTCGACAATTTCGCCGCTTAGCTTCAATAGCCCAAGTTCTTGCTCGGTACTGGTATTGGCTAAAGTGTTGCCGCGCCCGTCTTCGATTTCATTGGTGTCGTTGCGGCCTAAAATTAGCAGTCCACTCCAATTATCATTGATGCGCCCATACAGGTTTAGGCTCGCTTTGTAGCCTTCGGTATTACTGTAATAGCCTGTTTTGATTAGGGCACCAAAGTCTTCCCCTGGGCGAAGTAAATCCTCAGCATCTTTTGTTTCAAAGCGGATGGCGCCTCCAAGTGCTCCAGGGCCGTCAAGTGCTGTACCAGCACCTGCCTTAAGTTCAGCCTGCTTAAGTAGTTCTGGCTCAATAGACAAGCGACCTTGGTGGTGGAATAAATAGCCTGCCTGAGTCGCGCCATCAACACTTACATTGAGGTTGGTATCTTCGATACCGCGGACATAGATCTTTTGGGCAATACCAAAAGATCCTCCGACAGTAATACTTGGTTGATCCCTAAAGATATCTTCAAGGTCATTGGCTTGCTTTTTCTGTATGTCGGTCAAATCGACGATGCTGACACCGTTTAAGCGATGACCTTCGACTTCAATAACTTCCATTTCCTCAGCGTATAAGCCTTGGCTGGCCAAAGTGATGGCCAGTGCTAAGGCTTTGGATGGATGGGCAGATAAATGCATTGCTTTCTCACTCTTAATGGTAATGATATCGATTATCATTACACTTGTGGTTGAAAGCCAGTAGATTTACAAATTTTACAAAGCTAGTGGTCGCTATATTGCGACTTAGCTGGCTGGTTGAAGGGGGCTTGGCGTGATAATGTTGTACTAGGTGCAATTACGTATAAATTACTGTCCTTAAATCAACCATTTTGGAACGGACAATAAACAAGATGCGCGTGGATTAATGTATGAATACTAGCCACTCAGCTAATGTGGTACTGAGCGAGTTGGAGCAGTACCAGCTTGCCGCTAAATACTCTCGAGACATGATATCTACCCACACCTGGGACGATTGGATACATACCAGCGTCAATCCGGCTGTGACCGAAGTGTTGGGCTATAGCAAAGAAGAAATGCTCGGGTTGAGTACTTTTGATTTCTGGCACCCAGATGATGTTGAGCTGTGTTTAAAGAACTGTGATCAGCGCGGCCCGGTACAAGCGAATATGCCGATGCGTTTTCGCATGCGTCATAAAAACGGGCATTATATTTACGTAGAATGCGCACGCCGTGCCATACGTGATAAACACAGTGGTGAAATTCAAGGCCTGTTATGTGTCACTCGCGATGTCTCTCAGCAGGTACGTACTGAGCAGCTAAATCAGCGTTTAGTTAAAGTGGTTGAATCATCCTCAGATTTAATCTTATTTTTCTCTCCCGATTATAAGTTAAGTTACGCCAATCGTTCGGCTATGCATTATTTTGACATTGCCGATTGCGGTGAGGTAGGAATGCTTTACGATCTATTGCCGGGTATGGATCGACAGGCCTTTCGTCGAGCTGTCGATGTGGCACGAGCGGAGGGGCATTGGAAAGGGCAGATAGGTTTTAGTTGGTTTGATGGTTACCAGCAGGTGTTGATCCACGAACTTATTTATCATGATCATATCGATGGAAACTATTTTTCCATGATTGCTCGAGATGTTAGCGAGCAGCGCCGCGCTGAAGCTGAGGTTATGGGGCATCGTAAAAAGCTGCTTAAGTTTCAACGCCTGATGTCGGCTAGTGAGTTAGGCGCCAGTATCGCCCATGAGCTAAACCAGCCGATAGCGGCAATTATTAATTTTTGCCATGGTGCATTAACTCGTTTAAATAAGAAAGATGCTCAGAAAGAGCAGGTGTCTGAGCAAGCTTTGCAAGCGATATCGACACAGGCAGAGCGTGCAGCAAATGTCATTCGGCGGGTGCGCAGTTTGGTGAATAAGACTTCTTACCAAGATGTAAATTTTAACTTGGGTGAGGTATGCCAGAGTTTGATGCAGGTATTAAACCCAGAGCTAGAGCAGCGTAATATAGAGTTGTTTGAGGACTATGCTGCGCAGGCTTGGGTGCGGGCCGATAAGGTTCAGATAGAACAATTGCTGACTAACTTAGTAATCAATGCTGGGGAGAGCTTGGAAGAGTCCACACAGAAGGTCAAAAACCTTTCAATCTCAGTGCTTGATAATGGTGACTCTTGGCGCTTATCAGTGATCGACAATTGTCGAGCACCGCTACCCAATACAGAGCAGGTTTTTGAGGCTTATTATTCCTCTAAGGATCAAGGTTTGGGGATTGGTTTATCTATGTGTAAATCAATTGCAGAGGCAAATTCGGGACAAGTTTGGATGGAGTCTCGAGCCGATGGCCTGCCGGGAGCAGCCTTGTACTTAACCTTACCCAAACAAGCTGTGCCGTCACAGCAGAAACAAATACTACAGGAAGAGAAGGTTTAATCTCATGGCGACAAATGCCTATATTGTTGATGATGATAAAGGGTTTAGAGAGTCTTTGGTTTGGTTGCTAAATGGCGTAGATGTCCCAAGCCAAGAGTTTGCGAGCGCTGAAGAGTTCTTAGAAGACTATGATGGTGGTACAGGCTGCTTGCTACTGGATATCAGAATGGGTGGCATCAGTGGTTTGGATCTTCAGGCTAAGCTGCAGCAGAAGGAGTTGGCCTTACCGGTTATTATTTTAACAGGGCATGGTGATGTGCCCTTAGCGGTAAAAGCTATGCAAAATGGTGCCTTAGACTTTATTGAGAAGCCGTTCAATGGTGAAGAGTTGATCAAAAAGATTAAACGAGCTATGAAGCTTGCACGTCAAGAAGAAAAGCTCCTAAAGAGAAAATCTCAATATAATGCACTTTGGCATAGCTTAAGCGGTCGTGAGCGGGACGTTTACAAGTTGATTGTGCAGGGGAAATCCAATAAGGAGATGGCTGAAGACCTTGGTATCAGTGTACGTACCCTAGAAATTCACCGTTTGCGAGTGTTGAAGAAAATGGAAGTTAAAAACGCGGTTGAATTAAGTCAGCTTAATGAACAATTACAGACCGCGAGTTTAATTTAGCACATCACTGCTTATTGGCGTTTTGGCTTGTCAATTAGCTTGCGAAATTGTAATGGCGAGCGGTTGGTCCAGCGTCTAAAACTACGGGCAAAATTACTGGCGCTGGAAAACCCGAGTTGTTCGCCAATAGCTACGATACTGTGTTGTTTCTGTCTGATGAGTACCATTGCGTGTTCGCGGCGTACATCGTCAAGCAGTTCATTAAAACAGGTACCGCGTTGCTGAAGTTGACGCTGCATACTGCGTGTACTCAGATGGAGTTTTTTCGCTAAACGCTCTTGTTGAATCTTTCCCTCGGGCAAGTCCTCTTCAATAAGCTGCCTTAAGCTGTGAATAAGATCCTTTTGATCTTGTTGAGAGATATAGCTTTCCACTAGGATTTCGAGCTTTTGCTTTAACCCAGCATTACCGTGGCGAATTGCTTTTTCCATGTCCTGGTGGGAAATTTGGATTTCGATGCCTTCGTGCCCATACTCTATAGGGCAGCGATAATAGTCTAGATAGGCATCCTGCCGCTTTGGCTTGCGGATAGGTAATAGAACTTTGAGCGGCTTAAAATTATCGCCAGCATGTATACGACAAACTTTAATGATTGCAGCAACGGTAGCATCCAGCGCAATAGGGTTTGAGCTTGCTTGCCCAAGCTTGTCTCGGTGCAAGCGGCTTTGATAGCTATAATATTGCTCATGCTCTTGTAAGCGGTTATAGCCCGCCGTTGAAAACATGGCTCCATATTTGACCCAACTTTCAAATTGATCTTTTAAACTATCACAGCAGCAAAGTAATAAGCCGAGGGTATTGAAGCTACTGGGGTGTGCTTTGGCTCCGGTGTGCAGGCCAAAGGCCTCATCTTGCGTGTTTGATTTTCCAAGTTGCCAAAGCTTTCCCATTAATTTGGCGCTGACTCTATTATCGCTGTAGCGGGCGAAATCTGAGCTGATTCCCACTTCTTTGAGTATGATATTGCTGTCGCAATTGTAGCTTTCTATAGATTCCACAAATAAGGAAAGCCAGCTATTTATGACCGTATATTCTGAAATTTCAGCCTTTTTTGTATCAGAGGGGGTTTTCATATTCACTTGGATTTAATTCGGTGACGTAATTTGAATCATTTTTGGCGCGAGATGAGGGGTTGTCAAGTCGTGATTCGAGTAATCTTGTAGCCGTTGATTAAATAAAGGCTACTTGTACCGATGGCAAAGCTGAGAATAAAAAATATTCAGGATATCCGCGAGATTGAGGCTACAGCTTTATCTCAACGTAACTTGCCTAGCAGTAGCTATGAAGTTTTTTGTCGCAGTGCGCAAAGCTATGGTGAGCGAATAGCTTTACGATATATAGAGCAGCTGAACCCGGAAATAAAAGATCAGAGTTTTACTTATTCTGAGCTCCTAAGCATGATTCATCGCTGTGCCAACGCATTTAGTCAGTTAGGTGCTAGTGTCGAAAAGCCAGTTGCTATGTTGCTAAACAATATACCCCAGGCTCACTTTACGATTTGGGGAGCGGAAGCATCGGCATGCGTTTGCCCAATTAATCCAATGCTAGAGCTCGAACACATTTGCGCTGTGCTAAACGAAGCACGAGCGCACATCTTAGTTATCGCTGAGCAGCATCTAGAGGCCTTAAAGTCAATAGTGGAGCAGGTTGAAAGTTTGCAGGCTGTTTTCTTTGTGGGCGATGAAAAACAACTAAACACGTTGGGTGAACTCGATGTAATTGTCCATGGTTTTGATGCATATATAGCGCGTTGCCAAGAAGATACTTTATTGGTGCAAGCACCTGTTGCGCAACAAAGAGCGTCACTGTTCCATACCGGCGGAACTACTGGTGTACCAAAGTTGGCACCACATAGTCATTTTAATGAAGTAGTTAATGCTTGGCAGTTTTCCAGTTGTGTGGATATGGACGAGCAGGATATCGGCTTGTGTGTCTTGCCTATGTTTCATGTTAATGGCGTCTTTGTGACGGGACTCGCCCCCTTCATGGCAGGTGCGCAAGTCGTTCTTGCTACGCCTGAAGGCTATCGAAACCCCGAGGTGCAAAAACAGTTTTGGAAAATTATTGAGCATTATGCTGTGTCTTATTTCAGTACTGTGCCCACTATTATTCATGATCTACTGCAATTGCCTTCGAAGTCTTACGATTTAAGTAGCTTGCGTTTTGCAGGTTGCGGCGCCGCACCCTTGTCACGTGAAGTAATGAGGCGTTTTGAGGAGAAAACCGGCTTGCGTCTATTGGAAGGCTATGGCTTAACAGAGAGCACGGCGGTAAGTAGCATACACGCGCCAGGTATTGAGCAGCGTCCGGGCTCGGTGGGTTTGCGAGTGCCTTATTTGCAAATAAAAATTGCGGCGAAGCAAACCGATGGGACATTTGTAGATTGTCAAAATAAAGAACTTGGTTCGGTACTCATTAAGGGCCCCAATGTATTTTCTGGCTATACCGATCAACAAAAAAACAAAGATATCTGGGCGGGGCATGACTGGTTGGACACCGGTGATCTTGGTTATCTCGACGAGCAGGAGTATCTGTGGCTAGCTGGCCGTAGTAAAGACTTAATTATCCGTGGTGGCCACAATATCGACCCTCTCATGATAGAGGAAGCTTTCTATAAGCACGAAGCGGTCGCGGTCGCTGCTGCCATCGGGAAGCCAGATCCGCGAGTAGGTGAGCTACCTGTTATTTATATTCAGCTAAAAAGTGCAGGCTCGATAAGTGCAAATGAGCTTTTGGAGTACTGTCGTGGTTATATTCCAGAAAAAGCAGCTGTTCCAAAAGAGGTGCATTTCATTGAAGAGATCCCTACAACGGCAGTGGGCAAGGTATTCAAGCCAGGCTTGTTGCGCGATATAGCCTGTAAGGTAGTTGTTGAGCAACTTGAAACGCTTGATATTCAAGCGCAGGTTAATGTAATTGACGATAGTAGTTGCGGTTTTCGAATAGAAATTGTCATTTCTGGCAGTGGCATAAGGCGTGCAGAACTTGATCATTTACTGGGGCAATATTCCTTTGCCTACACGATCATAGCAAACTAACAATAAGCAGGACCTTCTTATGCTCGCCTATATCGGTTTAATCGCCAGTGTGGCCTTACTCATTTATCTGGCTTTGCGTGGAGTAAATATTATATTGGCTTCACTGATATGCTCTCTATTGGTGGTGCTGAGTAATCAGCTCTCCATTGCGGAAAGTTTTACAGTCTTTTATCCGCTCGGCAAATTGGGTGCTTTCACCTTTGCGGGCAAATTCTTTTTGCTTTTTGCCTGTGGCGCGATGTTTGGCCGGGTCATGGGCGAGAGCGGCGCCGCCTCGGCGATTGCCTTGAGCCTAAGCCGTTGGCTGGGGGCGCAAAGAGCCTTGTGGATCACTGTCTTAGCTTGTGCTTTATTAACCTATGGTGGTGTGGTGGTTTTTGTAGTGATATTCACTATGTATCCCTTAGGTTTGAAACTTTTGGAAGAGGCTAATCTTCCCAAGCGATTATTTTGCGCTGCTTTGGCATTGGGAAGTGGCACCTTCACGCTGACCGCTTTGCCAGGCACACCCTCAATTCACAATGTTATCCCATCACTTGCACTAGGAACGGATCTTTATGCGGGGGCTATCTATGGTCTTCTTGGTGGCTTAATGATGTTTGCTTTGGGTATGTGGTACCTAGAGCGTGAAAGGGTGATTGCCCAAGGCAAAGGGGAAGTTTTCGAGCCAAATGAGCGTGATAAGCAAATACAGGCTAGTGGAGCATTGGTATCGGCGTCCTGGCAAAAAGCCCTAATCCCGATGGTGGTAGTACTGGGCTTGATTGTATCGCCAAGACTCTGTTTAAGCTTGGCGGGTCAAGATTTCTTACAGGGCGAAACGCTGTTTGCACAATGGCTGCAATTTGCCAGCAAGCAAGCGGTACTGTGGCCGAGCATATCCCTTGCGGTGGGGAGTGTAGTAACGCTCTTACTGTTTTCCAATGTTCGTAATAGATCATTGCAGTTGCTTGGTGCTGGCGCTGAAGACTCCATTATGCCGCTGATTAATACGGCAGCCGTCATAGGCTTTGGTGGCGTGGTCACCAGCACAGTAGGATTTAATCAGTTCTCTGAGTTAATGCTCAATTCCTCATTGCCGCCAATGTTATCGATGTTTTTCTCGATCAGTTTGATGTCGGGAATTGTGGGTTCGGCTTCGGGAGGCTTGCAGATATTTATGGAAACCATGGCACCACATTTCTTAGCCATGGGTTTTGATGCAGGTACTTTGCACCGTTTGGCGGCTATGGCCAGTGGCGGCTTGGATTCCTTGCCACATAGTGGCGCTGTGGTGGCTATGTTGACCATTACCGGCTTGAACCATAAGCAGGTGTACAAAGATATTGCGGTAATCACAGTAGTTATTCCCATTATCGCGACCTTGTCGGTTATTGCTGTTGCCAGTTTTATTTAATTAGAATCAATCATGGGGTGATTATGGAAAAAGTTTTGTTTGAGCAGCTTGGGCATATTGCTGTTGTGCGTTTTAATCGCCCAGATGTTCGTAATGCCATTTGCCCCGAGATGATTGTTCGCCTTTGCGATATTTGGGAGAAGATTAAAACTAACTCCGAAATTCGAGTCGCGATTATTACCAGCAGCCAGAACGGGATATTTTGTGCTGGCGCTGATCTAGGTCGATATATCAGCTTGTTAAATGGCCGGCCTGCCGAAGATGAGTGGGACGAGAAAATTCTGGCCGATGATAGCTTAGGTAAAAAGGCTTTTCTGCGCGATATTGATGTTGGGAAACCGATAATTGCTGCCATTAATGGCCATGCCATAGCAGGTGGAATGGAAATTGTGCAGGGCACTGACCTTCGAGTTGTTAGTGATAGTGCTATGCTCGGCTTACAAGAGGCCAAGTGGAGTATTTTTCCTGCAGGAGGTTCAACTATTCGGCTACCAGAACAGATTCCCTATGCAAAAGCTATGGAGATTCTGTTAACCGGTGATTTGGTGTCGGCTAAGGAATTGGATCGCTGTGGCTTTTTTAACTACTGCGTACCCGAAGAGCAAGTGTTTGATAAAGCTTGGGAGTTGGCTGAGAAAATTGCCGCTAATGGCCCTATTGCGGTACAAGCTATTCGGCGTTCTGTGAGAACCAGTCGGGGCTTGGGAGCGCAAGCGGCTTTGGATCACGAATTAGGTATCGCATTGCCGGTATTTAAAACCAAGGATGCCCATGAAGGCCCTAAGTCCTTTTTGGAAAAACGACCACCGGTTTATATTGGTGAGTAGACATTCGCAACTACAAACCGTGAAAAGGCCGAGCATATGCTCGGCTTTTTTGTGCCCTTTCAAAGGCTATTATGCAAAACACTTTCATAAGCATGGCTAGTCTTTACTATCGAAAGGAGCTTTATTCCTGCTAGTTGCTACATGCTACAACACCTATGGTGAACTATATTGCAATCAGCTAAGACTGAAACTTGTGGTAGCTATGCATGTTAATACCATTATTTAAATATCATTTTACAGGCATAAAAAAAGCGCCCTATAGGGCGCCTAAAAGTGGGCGCCGCGATACGCCCAGTTGCATACAGGATGCGAGGACTAACGATTAAAAGTTTTTAGTGACCGATAAACCATAGGTGCGCGGCATACCGCTAATGGAAGGCGCGGTGAGAATGCTACCAAAAGCGAATGAATGCACTAGGTACTCTTCGTCGGCCAAGTTTTTACCCCATAGTGTGAAGCTCAAGCTATCGTCGACATTGTAGATAACACTTCCGTCAATTAAGTCATAAGCTGGGATTGAGGCATAAGCTGTATTTTGTGGATCTTGGAACGCTTCGTCTTTATGTCGATAATCAGCGCGGAACTCTAAGCTCGATACATCGCCTAATGGCACTTCATACGCTGCAGCTAAGGTGTAGGATTTCTTAGGAGCGTTACGCGTATAGTTACCGATTACGCTGCTATCTTGAATGTAGTCATCATAAGTCGATTCGATATAAGCACCGCTGGCAGTCAAAGTAAGGTTCTCGACTGGAATCCAGGTTAGATCAAACTCGATGCCCTTCGAGGTAACTTCAGCAGCGTTCTGGGTAACGGATACTGGCAAACCATCAACGTCTAAGGTCAATAACTCTTGGTAATCTTCAAAGCCTGAGTGGAAGATCGAAACGTTGGCTCGCAGAGTGTCATCTAGCAAGTCAGCTTTCACGCCCACTTCATAAGATAAAGCTTTTTCAGGATTAAATGCTGTGGTGGCGATTTGTGGGCTGTCTGGCTGACCTTGGTAGCCGCCACTCTTATAGCCTGTAGCAACAGAACCATAGATCATGGCGGAATCGTTTACATGGTAAGACAGTACAGCCTTGTAGGTCGGTTCCGACCAGCTGTCGCCAGCGGTAACATCAAAGTTTTCATTGACCAAGATAATGCCGCGGCCAATAGCGCGAATATCCTTCTCATCACGAGAAAAACGAGCACCTAAGGTTAGGTCTAGATTGTCTTGTAGTTGGTAGTTCAGCTCACCAAATATAGCGTAGCTGGTTACATCGGCTTCTACTTCGGTGTAATCAACAGGTAGACGTCTAACCTGGAATTCTTCGACGCGATTGGTTTGCTCATTAGAATAGAATGCGCCAATTACCCAGTGATTGATATTTTCGGTAGAGCCTGAAAGGCGGAATTCTTGACTGAATTGATCACCGTCTTCAACGACATCATTAAATAAAACCAGTAGCGCTTCAGGAATATTTTGTGCGCCGACGATCTCAGTATCTTCCGCCCAGTTGTTGTTGCGATATGAGGAGATCGAAAGGAAGTCTATGTCGTCATTGCTCCAGTTAAAGCGTACGCTACCGCCCCAAAGTTCGCGATCTTGTTTGCCATCTTCATCGATGGCAACTTTGTAATGGTCACCAACGGTTTGGTCAAACGGTGAGGTATCGGCTAGGCGAGTAGTGGTTAAACCGCGTGGCTTACGGCCTACACCATTACCAAAATCATTGGAGTAGTCAGCCGAGAATACGATATTGGCTTGATCGTTGATATCCCAGCGCAATCGGCCGCGAACAGCGGTGGTGTTTTTATTGGAAAGATCGTTACCTGTGACAACATTTTCAATATGACCGTCACGCTCTATATCAGAAATAGAAAAGCTCGCTGCCACGCTATCGCTTAGTGGTCCACTTATGTAGGCATCTATGCTGCGCTGGCTTAGGTTACCCACGCCGGCACGCACCTTGGCGGTAAACTCGTCGCTAGGCATTTTGGTAACGATATTAATCGCGCCACCTGAGGCGTTCTTGCCAAATAGTGTACCCTGAGGCCCACGCAACACTTCTACACGCTCTAGATCGAACAGCTCCATGCTAGCGCCTGAGGCGCGGCCCATATAAACGTCATCTACATACACAACGACTGAGGAATCGCCACCTGGGCCTTCTTCATTTGAGCCGATACCGCGGATATAAATTTGCGGTTGACCAGCATTAAATTGGCCCATTGCCAAGCCTGGTGCGCGCTGAGCGATCTCGCCGATTTCACTAATATTGCCTTTCGATAGCGCTTCGGCATCAAAGGCGGCTACAGAAATCGGTGTTTCTTGCAGGTTGGTTTCTCGTTTTTGCGCTGTAACCACAACTTCTTCCAAAGTACCTTGGGCTAGAGCCGCTGAGCTAAGGCTAGTACTAAGGCAAATCGCTGTGAATAGAGCACTTGGGGAGGTCTTGAGTGACATGGTGTTCTCTCCGCTTATTTTTTTTATCAGTGAGTAAAAATACTTATTAAGTAGGATGCAGTTTTTCAGACAGCTCTCAAGCTGTCAAGAAAAAATAAGGGTTATTACTTATTTTTACATTGAGGATTGTTTTATAGCGAAAACCGCACAAACCAAGCATATGATTTGCTTGGTTTGCGGTACTTGTAGTGTGGTTTAACGACGATAAACGCTACGGCCTTCTTTAAAGGTTTCGAGGACTTTAAGATCTTTTAGCTCATGGCTAGGAATATCCAGCGGGTTGCGATCTAAAATCACTAAATCGGCCAGTTTACCCACAGTGATGCTTCCTTTACTCGATGCCTCACGGTGCTGTTTGGCAGCGTTAATGGTGATAGCTTGCAGTGCTTGGTAAGTACTTGCCTGCTGATCTTTGCCCAAGGTTTTACCACTTCGAGTTTGTCGCTGGGTTGCGGTCCAAAGTAAAAGTGGCATATCAGGAGGCACAATAGGGGTGTCATTGTGAATGGTGTAGGGGATGCCTATACCACTTGCCGATTGCAGTGGGCTAATACGTTTTGCCCGTGTTTCTCCCAGTACAGAGTCACGATGCCAGTCACCCCAGTAAAAAGTATGTGCGACGAAGAAAGAGGGAATCACGCCTAGCTCTGGCATACGTTTGAGTTGATCATCGCGAACCGTTTGGGCGTGTATCATTACGCTATCGGGCTGGTGGCTGCCTTGCTCTTTTAATGCGGCAATGGTGTCGAGCATCTGCTCAGCTGCGGCATCGCCATTGGCATGCAAGATGACTTGCCAGCCTTTGTCATAGTAACTTTTTAAACGCGCCTTTACCTCAGCATCGTTTTGGGTGGCGTAGCCGCGATAATTACTATCTTGATTGGCTGGCGGCTCGTGGTAAGGGTGGCTCAGCCAGGCGGTCTTACCTTGTGGCGAGCCATCGAGTACCATTTTTACTCCGGCAATGCGAAAGTGTTTATCTGCTGACGTTTTACCTGGCTGATATTGTTTAAGGTTTAAGTCAGTCCAATTGTCATAAGGGTAGGCGATGACATCTAGAGAAAGCAGACCTTTGGCATCAGCTTCGCGTAGCAGATCAATTCCCGCTGGATTAGCCGCGCCATCTTGAATGGTTGTTAAGCCATACTGCGCATAGTATTGGTCGAGCTGTGCCAACTTTTTGAGCTGTTCATCTTTGCTAGGTTTGGGTAGTTTTTTATAGACAAAGTCGAGCGCTTTTTCTTCGATGACGCCATTGGGTAAGCCGGTTTTTTTATCTCTTTGGATATGACCGCCTTCTGGGTCTTTGCTGTCTTTTGTAATGCCGGCGATTTCCAAACACTTGCTGTTACAAACTCCAAGATGACCAGAGACGTGCTTAATAAATACGGGTTGATCCTTGGATATTCTATCTAGGTCCCAGCGCGTAGGGTGGCGCTGAGCGGCCAATAGTGAGTCATCATAGCCAGCACCTAAGATCCAGTTTTTGCGGGCTGCTGTTTCGGCCAGCTCGTGAACTAACTCATCAATCGTATTTACCGGCCCGACCGGAGGAGAAGCAACGTTCTTGTAGAAAAGATAATCTAGGGTAATGCTGTAATGACCGTGGGCATCAATAAAACCTGGTAGCAAGCTATGTCCCTTTAAGTCATAGCGTGTGCATTGAGTTTGTTTGCACCAGTTTTGGGCCGAAGAGAGTGAGCCAGCTAACTGAATTTTACCGTCGTTGATAACTACGGCTTCGGCTTTATTGCCGTCCATCGTGATGATTGGGCCACCGCTGAATAATGTTGCCGCTTGAATGCTACAGCTCAGGCTCGCAAATAATCCGCTTATCAATATTGTTTTTTTCACATCAGTCTCCGGCTTACTATGCAAATAAAATGGTGTAGGCAATCGGTTGTTTATTTAGGGCCTGGCGAATTAAAGTTTCGGCTTTTGCTTGGTCCGCTTCGCTGCATCGAACATTGAGCTCCGCATAGGTACCCTTATTTTTATCACAATAAGCCTTAACTTCAGCGCTGATGTCGCTGACATCTTCCTTTTTAAGCAATAGCTGAATTTGATGTTGATAAACGTGCTCAATTGAGTGGCACATCAAGGCTGGCTTAAAAATTTTACCGACCGCCGTTACCGGCATTTCGTCAATGATATGAATATTTTTGGGGATAGCTGCGCGCTCGGGAATATTCTTTTGGGCATGTTCAAGTAGTTCTTCTACGCTAACACTATGCCCAGGCTTTAAGCATACATAAGCAGCAGGCATCTCGATGGTGTAAGCATCGGGTTGCGCAACTGCAGCGGCGGTCTCTACAGAATCATGAGTGTAAAGTGCATCTTCAATAATGATCGGGTCGATATTATGCCCACCTCGGATAATCAAATCCTTGGCGCGCCCATTAATCCAAAATAAGCCCTTTTTATCGACATGGCCGAGATCACCTGAGTTGAGCCATTTTCTACCATCGGGCATATTTTTGATGAAGGTGGAGCTGTTATGACTTTGATTCAGATAGCCTTGCATCACGGTAGGCCCAGCGAATACTAATAGGCCAGACTCACCGTCATCACAATCGCGAATATAATTATATTCGTCGTCCACCTCGATGGTTTTCACTTCCATATAAGGCACTCTTAAGCCCGCAGCGTAACCGTCGACAATATCCTGATTCGGGTAGCAGGAAACCACGCCGCACATTTCAGTCATGCCAAAACCATTGAGGGGCATTTGGCCGCACATTTCCTTAATTTTTAGAGACTGATCCAAGGAACCTGGGGATGCACCGGTATACATCCGTTGCAAACTGCTAATATCTCGGTCGCCTACCGGTAGATCGACTAGGGCCGAGTAAATAGTGGGCACAGCATTGACGTCATTGATTTTCATGGCCTCGATAATTTGCCAGAAATTCTCTGTCGCCTTTTTATGACGAAAGCCCATGTGATGGAACATGCAAATAGTATTACCCACTAACAGATTGCGAAGGCTTACGATGAGTGCACCCAGCACATGAAAAATGGGCATGCCTAGGGCAACGCGACTGTGCTCACGGCCATTGGCTAGCAAGGTGTCGACAGTATAGGCTTGCGCAAGGTGATTAAAGTGGCTGTGCATGGCGAGTTTAGGTTCACCTGTCGTACCACCTGTGTGAAAGTAGGCGGAAATATCTTGGGGAGCAATATCTCTTTCAATCGGGTTTGTTGGCATATCGGCGATAGCCTGTGGATATTGGTAATCGCCTTTGTCGTCGCCGAGAGTGACAAAAACAATATCGTCACTTAGTTCGGGGCGAATAGATTCCAGTTTTTCCCAAATACCATCCTGATAACTGGGGCCTGGGCAGACCACGATGCGTGCTTTACTGGCTTTGATGATGTTAGCGATATGGTGGGCTTCTAGAAAACCATTAATAGAGCAAGCACGGCCCGCTGCTTCGGCTGCCCAAAGTAGGGC
Organism: Cellvibrionaceae bacterium; assembly: GCA_025800365.1. Lineage (GTDB taxonomy): Bacteria > Pseudomonadota > Gammaproteobacteria > Pseudomonadales > Cellvibrionaceae > Pseudoteredinibacter. Next base: position 17,389 of record JAOXRT010000233.1, read on the forward strand.
TTGGCTGTCAGCTAACAGAGGAAGCAGCAAGACCACCGATTCTTCAGCTTGAAGGCCTAAAGATTGATAAAAATGCGCTGTTTGATTGAGCTGCTTGGCGAACTCACCGTAGCTTACGGTGCATTGCTTGGTGGGGGTATCGATGTCGGGTAGATAAATAAAGGCTTCTCGTTCGGGGTGCTCGGCAGCCTTGCTTAAAAGAGCTTGGTAGACATTGGTATTTAGATTGAATCGTTCTTCGATTGCTGTCTGTTCATAGGCTTGGACTTCGGCAATAGAATTCAGCACAGGTTTATTCATAGGACATCGCTTTATCGTGTTATTAGACTGGCAGTTAAGCTTCCGCTCAATTTATTAGCTTTAAATTGATATAGGTATTAATACCTATTTTTGTTAAATATAAAACAATCAAGCCTATTTTGTGAATAGTTAAGGGCTTGTCTGGATGTAAATTGTCAGAAATTTCCCTTTTTCGAGGGTAAAAGAGACATATCTTAGATATACGGCTGAAATCTCAGCTAAGCTAATATAATTGCTCTTAGAAACGGCTTTAAACATAGCTTGGTAATTCTGGGTAGATAAAAACTGTTTTCCTAAGCAATAAGATATTGTTTTGCCCACACTTTTTATGCTTGTTTATCTTTTGGGGCTATTAGAAAATGATGACAATAAGCCGCTACTTGGTTTCTCAATAGAGCTTTTTCGTTGAATTTTGCTGGTACATCAATGAGTACAGAATCGGATTCTCAACTTTTGACCCGTTTGCATATCGCTGAACAAAAAGCCGAAGAGTTGGCGCGTTTGCTGGCCACAGTGGGGCATGAGGTGAAGACTCCGATTGGTATCGCCGTAACAGCGTCTTCACACCTTCAGCTGAAAGTGGAGAGCATAAAAGCAGAATACCAAGCTGGCCAAATGACTCAGCAAAGCCTTGAAGCCTTCTTTGATTTGGTCTCCGAATCCGCACAAATTCTGCAGTCCAATACTCAGCGCGCAAGCGCCTTAATGGATAGTTTCAAGCAAGTGGCAATCGATCAAGCGCATGAGCAGGTACGTGTCATCGAATTGCTGCCGTTCTTTAAACAGTTGCAGATGAGCTTCGCGCTTGCATTGAAGCAAGCCGAGACTGAGCTAAAGATAGATTGCGATACCTCTTTACTACTGCAAAGCTGCCCAGGTGCCCTGACTCAGGTGCTGAGCAATTTGATTATGAACGCTATACAGCATGCCCGTATCCCAGGTACCTCCCTAGCTATTAGCCTTAAAGCCATAGCTGAAAACTCAGCCGAAGGTAAGGTAAGGATTGAGTTGAGAGATAACGGACGTGGCATGTCGGCCGATCTACAGCAAAAGGTTTTTGAGCAGTATTTCACCACGGCTAAAGAGCAAGGTGGTAGTGGTTTAGGGCTTGGTATTGTGCGCGAGCTTATCGAGAATACTTTAAATGGGAAGTTGACTCTAAGCTCAGAAGAGGGGCAGGGCACTTGTTTTAGTATGCTTTTACCGAGTCTTGCCTAGGCTGGCAAATGATCGATTTGAGTAAATCCTGAGCTTAGCCAATAAAGCACTTGCAGCACTTTCCCGGCCTGTTATTCTCCCTCTTTTGCTTTTGAGGGATGCCCCATGTCAACTCAGTTTCCAGCCTTTCAAACCATAGCTTTGGTTAAGGAAATTGAATCTCCAGAAAATCCCGGCGGTTTAGAAAAACGTGTCGCCTTGATTCCTACCGATGTAGCTCAATTAGTCGCTAGTGGTTGTAAAGTCTATGTTGAGTATGGGGCGGGCGAAGGTGTCGGCTTTAGTGATCAAGAGTATCTTGAGGCCGGCGCTATCATGCAGGGGGCTGATGAAATCTATTGTGAGAAAGATCTGATTATTAAATTTAAAGGCCCTTCGTTAGATTCCATCAAGACTATGCGTCCTGGAACGACACTATTTTGTATGGCGCATTTTCACTCCTACCCAGATCGAGCCCAGCTTTTGGAAGATCAGCGTATTAATGTCATTGCTATGGAAGAGATTCTAGAATCTCCTAAGCGGCAATCTGATGCTTCTATTATTGGCCGCACGGCTATGAACAAAGCCCTAAGCCCTTATATGTCCGACAACTCTATTGGCTCACTGAACGTGAAGGTTTTAGGTTGGTCTGAGCACTTAGGGGCTTCAATTCGCCGAGCCGGTAATCGGGATCCGCGTTCTTTGCAGCTCTTAAATGCCAATATCGCCACGGCGGATTTAGAGTTGAGTCGCAGCAATAGCCTTTATGTTTACGATAGTCGAATTTTGCAGCGCCAAGGGCTAATTGCCAGTCTGCAAAAGGCGGGCGAAAGCGTGTTGGATTTGGCGCAATATGAAGCTGAGATGGGTGAGGAAGCTGTAGCAGAATATCGAAAGAGTCACCCTCCTAGAGAATTTGGTTTACGTCGCATCCAATGCTTACACGAAACCGGTATGGCAGGTGCGCGCTATGGTTTAAAGCTCTTAGCCGAAAATAAGCCTGATCTGGATATAAAAGAAGCAAAAGTCGCTGTACTTGGTTATGGCAATGTGGGGCAGGGAGCGATTCATGAGTTACATGACCAAGGTGTGAAAACGGTTCATGTTTTGGGACGAACCCATACCAGCAAAGGACGCATCGACTATTGGTTGAAAGATATCGACTTGGTAGTTAATGGTGCTGAGCAGCCACCTCACTTGAGAGGCGTTAATTTCTTGGTCAGCAACAGCCACCTTAAAAAGTTGATCCCAGATGGTTCTGTAGTGATTGATCTAGTTGGCGGCAGCCCCACCAATCGCAGTCCTGTCGAGGCGGTTGAGTCTTGTACCTTTTTAACGGACCCCCATTTTGTTCGTGATGGTGTGACGGTATCTTCTCTTTGGGGGTGGCCTATGATGGGAATGATGCGCGAGACCGCCATTCGGTATTCTGGGCAAATAGCTGATGTCCTATTGGGCGCCGAAGCACTCCACAAAGGCTTGGCCCAGTTGGCTCCTGGTGTGGAGCGAGCCTTAGTGTGTGGGCCCTTTCCTCAAGAGCATGCTTAATTATGTCGCAATACGCAAAACCTTTAGCAGATGCTTTATTGTCTCAAAAGCTACGCATAAGTTCTGCTGAATCGTGCACGGGTGGCGGGATTGCCAGTGCCTTAACCGATATTGCTGGTAGCTCCTCTTACTTTGAGTATGGTTTTGTCACCTATGCCAATGAAGCTAAAAGCCAGTTACTGGGGGTGTCTGCTGAACTGATTGAACAGCATGGGGCGGTCAGTCGAGAAGTTGTGGAAGCTATGGCCCTCGGAGCGCTTAAGGCGGCTAAAGCCGATATTGCATTGTCTAGCAGTGGTATAGCTGGGCCTGGCGGTGGCAGTGCAGAGAAACCCGTAGGAACTGTATGGTTGGCTTGGGCTTGGTGCGAAGATGGGGTGATTCACTGCCAGAGTGAGTGTTGCCTATTTAGCGGAGACCGCCTAGCTGTGCGTGATCAGGCCATAGATAAGTCCCTGCAGCAGGCCTTAGAGCTATCGCTTTTGGCCTAACTTCTCTTGTAGGTTAATTCCGCTAAAATCCTATTTTTGTAAAAACCACTGTATAAATACCAAGTACTGGTTGCGTATACAGTGTTTTTAAATTATGCTTCTTTCCGAATCGCAGCTAATGGCTCATTGGCACTGCCTGATAAATCGATGAGTCTATGCACTTACAAGCCTAATGAGGCTAAAAAGTGGCCCACTGAGGCCAAAAATCTAGACAATATATAAGGCTATACGCCAATACGACGAGGTGTCCCATGGATCAGAACAAAGAAAAGGCATTGCAAGCCGCCCTTGGCCAGATTGAACGTCAGTTCGGTAAAGGCACCGTTATGCGGATGGGCGATAAAGAGCAGGTTAAAATTCCAGCAGTTTCTACAGGCTCATTAGGCCTCGATGTTGCCTTGGGTATTGGCGGTCTGCCAAAAGGTCGTATTGTTGAAATCTATGGTCCAGAATCTTCCGGTAAAACCACCTTGACGCTACAAGCCATTGCTGAAGCTCAAAAGCAGGGCGGAACCTGTGCCTTTATTGATGCTGAGCACGCTTTAGATCCGATTTATGCTGAGAAGCTGGGTGTTAATGTTGATGATTTGATTGTTTCTCAGCCTGATACTGGTGAGCAGGCTTTGGAAGTCGCTGACATGCTAGTGCGCTCTGGTGCTGTTGATGTTCTGGTTGTCGACTCTGTTGCAGCCTTGACTCCAAAAGCGGAAATTGAAGGTGAGATGGGCGATCATCACGTAGGTTTGCAGGCTCGCTTAATGTCGCAGGCGCTACGTAAGATTACCGGTAATATTAAGAATGCTAACTGTTTGGCGATCTTTATTAACCAGATTCGTATGAAAATTGGTGTTATGTTCGGCAACCCTGAAACCACTACTGGTGGTAACGCCTTGAAGTTCTACTCCTCCGTTCGCTTAGATATTCGCCGTATTGGTGCCGTAAAAGATGGCGACGAGGTTATTGGTAGTGAAACTCGCGTGAAGGTTGTGAAGAACAAAGTAGCTCCGCCATTTAAGCAAACTGAATTCCAGATTCTTTACGGTGAAGGTATCAATCGCTTGGGTGAGGTTATTGATTTCGGCGTAAAGCTTGGCTTTATCGATAAAGCGGGTGCTTGGTATAGCTATAACGGCGATAAGATTGGCCAGGGTAAGAATAATGTTGTGAAGTTCTTGCAAGAGAACACCGCAATGGCCGAGGAAATCGAAGGCCGAGTTCGTGCTGAGCTGTTGGGTAATGGCGAAGCTGCAGAAGAGCCTGGTGAAGAGGCAGAACAAGCGTAAAGCAACTCTTCATTCCATCCAGCCCCCGCTGTGCCGGGGGCTTGTCTTTAGCTAAGACCTTCAAATCTCAGCACTTCAACATTAGCTCAACATTAGCCCAACAATAATTCAATAATGTGAAAGGGAGAACAATAATGTCAAAAATAGTCTCCATTGATGATTACCGCGAAGAGCCCTATAAGGAACAGCCTCCTAGCGACAGCGAATTATTAGCCAAGATTAAAAATTCAGCACTTGCTGCTATTAGCCGACGAGAATTTTGTCGTGCAGAGCTATACAGTAAATTGGCTAGACAATATGACAGCAGTAGCCTGATTGATGGTGTGTTGGATTGGCTTGAGGAGTTATCTTACTTAGATGATCAGCGTTATGCCGCTATGTTTGTTCGTGCCGCTATTGCCAAACGTCGCGGTCCAATGCGTATTCGACTTGAAATGAAGCACAAGGGCTTATCCGCAATGTCGATAGATAACGCTTTATTGGAAAGCGATATTGATTGGCATGCCTTGGCTTTAGAAAGTTTACAGGGCCGATTTGCAGGGCCTGCCGTGGACATCAAGGATAAGTCTAAACGTTATCGTTATCTGCAGGCCCAGGGTTTTAATGGTGATCATATTCACTATGCCATGGCTGAAGCCAATGCTGCGGTAGGTGAGTAAGTCGATTGCTTAAACTGGCGTTCAATAACTGCCTTTAGAAAACCCCAGCTTCACCATCGTCCATAAAACTCTCGTTGCGCTCCCCTTGAATCTGTTCACGCAGCTTTTCCCTTGCCAGTAATTTTTGTTGTACGGCTTCAGGAAGGTCCGTAAATAAAATCACGTTTTTGGCTACCAAGGTATTTACCAGATCCTCAGTAATACGCACGAACTCCATATCCGACTCTTCGAGAGCCGCCAAAGAGTGACTGACATTCTTATAATTGTCTAAAAAAGAGACAAGTTGTGGGTGAGTCGGAGATAAATACTCGCTGAACTCCGGTCCTGATTTCATGGAAATGGCACTTATGTTGCCATTTAGGTCGCGTTGAATATAAGGCATAGGGCGGGTTTCGTTTTTCGAATGGCAGACTACAATATAAGTTAGTTATATCAATAGTAGTATACAATCCTATTAGAACAACTTTTTAAGCACAGTTAAGGGGTCTTAATGGAGCAGGCAACAAGCCAAACGGAAATACAAGAAATAGTGGAAGGCCCCGCGGAAAGTGCCAGCTTTTGCGACCCCTTATTAGAATCCTTGTTAATCATCGCTAGAATCGAGCACTTGCCGATTTCAGAAACCTCGCTCACCGCCGGGTTGCCGTTAATTAATGAGTGTCTAACTCCACGTTTATTTATTAGATCTGCAGAGCGCGCTGGTCTTTCGGCGAAGGTACTAGAGCGGCCTTTAGAGCAAATAAGCGCATTGGTACTGCCGACGGTCTTATTGCTACAGGACAATGATGCCTGCGTGCTGACCAAAATTGATGTGGAAGCAGGTAAAGCTGAAATTATTGACCCTCATAGTAATGGCAAGATTGTTGTCGAGCTGGCTGATTTAAAAGAGCGCTATAGCGGGTACTCTATTTTTTGTAAGCCTCTGCATCGTTATGATGAGCGTACCCAGGAAATTAAAGTTCGCCAAAAAGGCCATTGGTTCTGGGGTGTGCTAAGCCGATCCTGGCGCATCTATCGCGATGTTCTTTTAGCCTCCTTATTTATCAACCTGTTCGCCATTGCCAACCCGCTATTCGTTATGAATGTCTACGATCGTGTGGTACCTAACGAAGCGGTGGAAACCCTATGGGTATTAGCAATTGGTGTGGCAACGGTTTACTTTTTCGATCTCGTCTTAAAGCTCTTGCGGGGCTACTTTATCGAGGTTGCCGGTAAGAAGTCTGATGTTTTACTGTCTGCAATGATCTTTGAGCGAGTGTTAGGTGCTCGATTAGAAGATAAGCCTATGTCAGTGGGCTCATTCGCTAGCCAGTTAAAAGACTTTGAAAGTGTACGAAGTTTTATTACCTCGTCTACAGTCACAGCCTTTGTGGACCTGCCATTTACCTTATTATTTTTGCTAGTGATTTTTTATGTTGGCGGTCCGTTGGTTTTGGTTCCACTGGCATGTATCCCTATTGTGATTGGCTACGCCTTGTTTATTTTAAAGCCGCTGCGTCAATCGGTAGAAGAAACCATGCAGTCCTCGGCGCAGAAAAACTCTACCTTAGTTGAAGCTCTTGCGAGTTTAGAAACTGTAAAGGGATTAGGCGCTGAAGGGCGTGTGCAGCGTTCTTGGGAGAAGTCGGTTGGTCACCTTGCCTTCTGGGGACAAAAGTCTCGCTTGCTTTCAAACTCAGCAGTGACGGTAGCAGGAACAGTGGTTCAGCTTAGCTCTGTTGCGGTTATTGTGAGTGGTGTTTATCTGATCGCCCAGAAAGATCTCACCATGGGTGCTTTGATTGCTTGTGTAATGCTAACCAGTCGAGCCTTGGCGCCTTTGTCTCAGCTATCCAGTCTGCTGGTAAACTTTGAGCAAACAATGACAGCCTTGGAGTCTCTGGAAAAGATCGTTGATAAAGCTCAGGAGCGAGATGAAGAGAAAACCTTTATTAAGCGTCCTAGCTTTGCAGGTGAAGTTCGTTTTAATAAGGTGTCCTTCGCTTATCCCGGTGAAGAGCATCCAAGTATTGAGAGTGTTTCGTTTAACATTAAGCCTCGTGAGCGGGTCGCCATCATTGGTCGTATGGGCTCCGGAAAATCTACAGTGCAAAAGTTGATGATGGGGCTCTTTCAGCCTACGGGCGGCTCCGTACTGATTGACGGTATTGATATTAAGCAGCTCGACCCTGCTGATCTGCGCCATGGTGTAGGTTATGTGCCACAGGATGTTTCTCTATTCTTCGGCTCGGTAAAAGACAATATTGCTTACGGCACGCCACACGCAACTGACCAACAAATTGTTCGGGCGGCAGAATTCTCCGGTGTTACCGGTTTTGTGAATAAACATCCAATGGGCTTCCAGCGTCCGGTAGGTGAGCGAGGGGCATTTTTATCAGGCGGACAGCGACAAAGTATCGGTGTCGCTCGAGCCTTAATTAAGGATCCAAGTATCTATCTGCTTGATGAACCATCAACAGGTATGGATAACAGCACCGAAGCCAAGCTCAAACAAAATCTAATGCGTGTTACACAAGGTAAGACGCTTATTCTGGTGACTCACAAAACATCACTATTGGATTTGGTGGATAGAATTATCGTTTTGGAAAATGGCAAGTTGATTGCTGATGGCTCGAAAGAGTCCGTACTGGATGCATTGAAGAAGGGGCAAATTCGTGTCGAGCAATAATCAATTGGATGAACAAAAGCCCGCTCAAGCGAAAGGTGACGCGGACAATAAATCAGCTCCTGCGGTCAGTGTTAGTGCCAGCTCGGTAAAGGTAAAGGTGCCCGCATCTGCATCGCAAAATCAGCCCTCTGAAGCTCTTGAGAAGTCGCCGGAAACGAAGACAGACGATTCGAAAGTTACAGAGCAGCAGGCAAAAGCTGCAGAACAGCTTGACCAAAACCTAGAGCCAAATGATGGCGATATGCCAACCGATAACGCCGCCGTTGATGCGAGTGAGCAAGTTGCAGTACAGCCACAAGAAGACGCTCCAGATGGGCAAGCTCCTTTACCTGCAGCTATGCCACAAAGCAGTGATAAAAAGCGTAAATGGTTTGAAGGTGATAAAGAGTTAATCCAGGAAGATTTGGATTATATGTCTTCAGCGGCAGCGGCCGTTCTACAGCAATCTCCTCGTGGTGGCCAGCAGTTACTATGGGCTATTTGTACTTTTGTGATTGTGGCTATTGTTTGGGCCTCTCTCGCCTACGTGGATGAGTTTACGCGCGGTGAGGGTAAAGTTATCCCGTCTTCGCAAGTGAAAATTGTGCAGCACCAAGAGGGTGGTATTGTCGCTGAGCTTTATGTTCGTGAAGGTCAGGCTGTTAAAGCGCAGGAGCCCTTATTGCGATTGGATGATACTCAGTTTTCATCTTCTCTACGTGAAGCTGATGTCACACTGGATCAGCTAAAGGCGAAGGCCGCGCGTCTAAGTTATGAAGCTGATGGTAAGGCTTTACCGGAGCAGCCTATGAATGGTGTGAGTGAGCTAGTGTGGTCTCAGGCAAGAGCACTTTATCTATCACGCCAGGAAGAGCAAAAATCTAAAGATCAGGTTTTGGTACAGCAGGTCGCTCAACGTCGACAGGAACTCAGTGAACTAAAAGCTCGCCGTGACCAGCATCAGCGCAGCTATCGTCTTTTGGATAAAGAACTTCAAATGAGTAAGCCTCTAGTCGGCTCCGGTGCCATGTCAGAAGTAGAGCTGCTAAGGCTTGAGCGCCAGGTAAACGATTTGTATGGCGAACTAAAAGGTGCAGAACTTGCTATTCCGCGAGCCGAATCCAGCCTGCAAGAGGCGAGAGATAAATTGCAGGGAGCTAAGTTGGCGTTTCGCAATGAGTCTCGCAAAGAGCTAGCTGATGTTCGCCTTGAGTTGCAGCGCCTGTCTGAGAGCAGTGGCGCCCTGGAAGATAGAGTAGATCGTACCGTAGTGGTGTCTCCAGTTGCAGGTACTATCAAGCAGGTCATGGTGAATACGATTGGTGGTGTTGTACAACCCGGTATGGATTTGATTCAAATTGTTCCTACCGAAGATAGCTTGCTGGTTGAAGCTAAAATCCGCCCAACAGACATTGCGTTTTTACACCCTGGGCAAGAAGCGATTGTTAAGTTCACGGCCTATGACTTCTCTATTCATGGTGGTCTCAAAGGTAAAGTTACCCATATCAGCCCTGATACCATTGTTGATGAAGAGGGAGAGAGCTTTTACACCGTAAAAGTGGAAACCGAGAAGGCCTTCTTGGGTAGTGAAGATACGCCCTTGCCGATTATTCCCGGTATGACTGTGAGCGTTGATATCCTTACGGGTGAGAAGACAGTTCTCGACTACATCCTTAAGCCAATCTTGAAAACTAAGCAGCTTGCATTAAGAGAGCGCTAAATCAGCGCTCCCTTACTTTTCTTCTAGGCAGGCACCTCTTGTTTGCCACTTTCTTTTGTTTAAATTTTAAACGACTTTTTCTGTACCTTGTACTTTTTCGGAATAACAAAAATTTGTTTTAATCTCGCTGGGTTATTAGTGGCGAGAGATATATACCGTTGAAAAACATCCATTCCCTGCAGTATTAGCTGTACCTTTCCTGAAGTTAAAATTTTGGTGTGACACAGTTGGTCAGAAACTAGCAATAAATATAGAAATATTGATATGGATGTACTACTTTGTCGCCTAAATCATTATATTTTTGCTTTGGCCTCGATTCGGCTTGTCGCTGTAATGAGAGGTAATGTAGTTTTAGCTGACAAATATTAACTATGCCTTCCGTCATTAGGATGAGTATTGGGACTAATTGATGGGGTTTTTTATGATGAACTTAACACTTATAATCCCTGAGTTTGTGAAAAACCTCACAATTCCTACTAAAAAGGCATTAGTTGATCGAGGCAAGGGGGCCACGAGTAAAGGGTTATGAAAACTACAATAATTGGGTTAATTACGGGTTTTCTGGGGGCTACAGCGGTACAGGCTGAAGAGTTTAATCAGGCGCTGCAAAAGGCCCTGAATGGACACCCAGAGGTGAATGCGGCAAAGAATCAGCTCTTATCACGGGAGCAAGAGATAAAAAGGGCTAAAGCGGGCTACCTGCCTACGGTTGACGTGGCGCTAGGTATTGGCCGTGAAAACACCAAATCTCCCACCACAGGGCAAGACGAAGTTAATTTAACTCGTGAAGAGGCTTCTATATCTGCTCGACAGTTAATTTTTGATGGCTTCGCAACTCGCTCTGAGGTTCAGCGCCAGGAAGCGAGGACAAATAGCGCAAGCCATTCTTTAACCACGTCCCAAGAGCTCATTGCCTTACGCGCTAGCGAAGTCTACTTAGCGTTGATGACACAAGTTGATTTAATGAAGTTGGCGGAGGCCTCGCTACAAGAGCATAAAAGCATTTATGACCAAATGGTTTTACGCAACCGTTCTGGCGTAGGTAGCCGTGCTGACCTAGATCAGATAGCGGCACGTCTTGCTTTGGCAAATAGCAATGTTGTGGTTGCCGATGCGAACCTAAAAGACGCTGTCACCAATTACTATCGAGTAATGGGGGCGATGCCGGACATGAACGCCCTGGCAATGCCCACAAATCAAGAAAGCTTGCCAGCTACTTTGGATGACGCGACGACTATTGCTTTAGAGAATCACCCAACGCTTAAAACGGCAAACGCGGATATCGATGCGACGATAGCTCAGCACGCTGCGGCAAAAAGCCCGTTTTACCCAGATGTACGCTTGGAAGCTGATCAAAACTGGAATGAGGATATCGGTGGCGTTGTTGGTGAAGATGAGCGCGGCGTTATCGCCATCAGGGCACGCTATAACCTTTACCGTGGCGGCGCTGATAAAGCCCGCCGCAAGCAGACTAGCTACTTGATGGAAGAGGCTAAAGACGTGCGCAACAACACTCGCCGCCAAGTAGTAGAGGGCCTGCGTCTATCCTGGACTGCTTTTGAGTCAGTCAGTACCCAACTGCAATTTTTGCAGCAGCATGTGAATTCAGCAGAAGCTACAAAGCAAGCCTATATTGAGCAGTTCAATATAGGACGACGCACATTGCTAGATCTATTGAATACAGAGAATGAAGTAGTGGATGCGAAGCGTAACCTGATTCGCGCGGAATCCAACAAAAAGTTGGCCGAGCTTAGAGTGTACAACTCTATGGGAATGTTACTGCCGAAATTAGGTGTAAGCCTATAGCACGGGTCTAGTGAACATTTGGTGTCGCTAAGAAGTTTTTTGCCCGGAAAGATCTTTCTTTACCGGGCATAGTCTTTTGAGTTGTGGCTAAAAGGGAGTGGGTTCTACCCATTTATCTGCAACGGCTGTTGAGGCTGTAGTTTACTGATCAACGGTATTTAGATTTTTGAAGAGCTGCCGATTGGCTTACTTGGATAAATAGCTTTACCAATGACAGAAAATTTAGGGCTGGATGAGTTTCAGTCCGATTTAAGGGTGTATTAGTGCGGCTGGCTACTGCCGCTGCATTAAAAATTGAAATGGAAGGGGCGGGACGCCCGTTTCGATACTTTGACCATATTTGAGCGGAAAAGATTATGGCGGATAACGTTGTTATAAATGACAATTCAAATACTAATCAAGCTAATGCTGACCTGGCCAACTCTGAGCAGGCCACGGCCGATAGAGGAACGGTTGTTGCCATTAAAGGTGTCGTGTTGGATGCGGGTGCTGCGGTTGAAATGGGGCAAAAGATTGGCCTTGGTGACCAGCTAGCGACCCAAGCAGGGGCGGCAATTGTGGTCAAGTTTCCTGGTGGAGGCTTATTAGTATTGGGCCATAATCAGAGCGTGGATATCGACCAGCGCTTACTGGATCTTATCCGCAAAAATGAAGTTAAGGACTCTGTTGAAGAAGGCATCGACTTCGATCGATTGCAACAAGGCTTAGAAGAAGGTTTAAGCCTGGAAGAGTTGCTACCGGCTACCGCCGCTGGTGCAGCTCCAACAGGTGGTGGTACTAATGGCAGCTCAGCAGGTTCAGGTGTCCGCTTCATTATGACCGGTGATGAAACCATTCCGCTAGCAGGTTTCGAAACCACTCCGCCTAGTATCGCTTTTCCAGATCCTGATTCACAAGTAGACCCTATCGACTCAGCACCAGAAGCTGTTGATGATCTTGATGAGGTCACAAGCATCGGTGTTGCAACTGGTAATGTCGTCACGGGAATTGATGCAGCTGGTGGTGATGAGAATACTTTAGATGGTAATGCCGATGATTCCGGAATCAATGGTTTTGGTGATGCCATTGTTATTGGTGTTGCGGTTGGTGATACCGAAGTAGAACTTACCGATAATTCAGGTGTAGGTGTAGAGTTAGTCTCTGATAAGGGTACTCTGACACTTAATGCTGACGGTAGTTACAACTATGTTCCAAACCGTGACGCCAGTGGAACAGATGTATTTACCTACACCATCATCGATTCAGATGACGACACTTCATTTGCTACGCTCACTATTAATATTGATGGCATCCCATTGTTGGAAGTGACCGATCCGGGCGAAAACCCAGATGGCACTTTGGTCAATACAGTTGATGAAGCTGGTTTGCCAAACGGTACAGATGCTGGCAGCGGTGTAGAAGTTACCAGTGGTGTAATAAATTATTTGCCAGGTGATGGTCCGGCGACGGTGACTATTGCCGGAGTTGAAGTCATTGATAGTAATGGCCAAGTACAAGGTACAACCATTCAAGGCACTTACGGCACTTTGGTGATCACTTCGGTAAGTGCTACGCAAATTACCTATACTTATACGCTGACTGATGCGGCCGATCACAGTGCTGGTCCGGTAAATGATGTTTTCCCAATTCAAATTGTTGATTCCGACGGTAATGCGGCTGACGATATTAATGGCAACTTACTTATTAATATCATTGACGACACCCCAATTGCTGAAGATCAAGAAGATGCTATCGATAGCTCATTGGTAGCGACTGGTAATGTAATTACCGGTATCGATATTCCTGGCGGTGACGCCAATACCAGCGACGGTGAAGCGGACATTGCCGGTGCTGACGGTTTTAGTGCGCCAACAGTTGTCGGCGTTGTAGCTGGTGAGACAACTGAAACTTCTGATACTGGCGTTGGCATACAAGTTAGCTCAGACAAGGGCACCATCGTCATCAATACCGACGGTAGTTATACCTACACGGCCAATCCGGGTGTATTTGGTGAAGATGTTTTTACCTACACCATGACCGACAGTGATGGCAGCACCGATGTCGCAATCATTCGCATCAATGTTGATGCTGCGAACATTCTTGAAGATGCTGATGAATCTAATAGTGTTTTGTCAGGCCAAAGTGTCAGTGGGAATGTTTTAGCAAACACGATTAACCCTGATGGTCCCGATCCTGAGGAAGTACTAACTTTTATTGTTAATGGAGATGAATTTCAAGCAGGCGAAACAGCCAATATCACTGGGGTCGGCTCTATTGTAATTAACTCAGATGGTAGTTATACATTTGATGCGAGCCCATCTTTTTCGGGCTCCGCTCCTCCAGTTACATATACCTTGACCGACGGCCCGAATACGGATGACTCAGTATTAAATATTACAGTTATCGACCCTAATGCTCCTCCAGTTGCAAATAATGATGTCTCTGGGGGTAACACTACCAACCAGCCGGTTGTAGTGGATGTGCTGGCTAATGATAGTGACGTTGATGGCACACTCATACCAAGCACAGTTCAAATCATTGGTACACCAGCCCCTGGGACTGATTTAACTGTAGCAGGTGAGGGTATTTGGTCGGTCAATAGCATTACAGGTGAGATCACCTTTACGCCCGAATCAGGCTTTACTGCTGATCCTTCACCGATTAGCTATGTGGTAAGTGATAATGATGGGGAGAGCTCAAACACTGCCACTGTCACTATTTCTTATACAGCCCAACCTCCAATAGCTGTCATAGATAGTAGTACTGGAAATCCAACGAATCAGCCAGTAACTGTCGATGTTTTAGCAAATGATAGTGACCCTGATGGCACACTTGATCCGGCTACAGTGCAAATAGTGGGAACTTCCACAGCAGGCGACCCTTTGATTGTTCCAGGTGAGGGTACGTGGACAGTAAATACCTCGACAGGAGAGATCACCTTTACACCAGAGTCAGGGTTTACAGCTGATCCAACACCCATCAATTACACCGTGCAGGATAACGATGGCAATGTTTCAAATACTGCGACAGTTACCATTGATTATGGTGTGCAGCCACCCGTAGCAAACAACGATACGAGTAACGGTAACCCAACAAATCAGCCAGTTACTGTTGATGTTTTGGGTAACGACTCCGATCCAGATGGAAGCCTTGATCCTACGACGGTACAAATAGCCGGCACAGGTAGCCCAGGTGACCCACTGGTAGTTCCTGGTGAAGGAACGTGGTCAGTTAACCCAACAACAGGTGCAATAACTTTTACACCGGAATCTGGTTTTACTTCTGATCCAACGCCGATCAGCTACACCGTACAAGATAACGATGGTAATTTGTCAAATTCTGCAACTGTTACTATCGATTATAGTGCGCAAGATCCTGGTGCAAATGACGATACTGAAACCGGTGTAACAAATAATCCAGTCACTGTTGATGCCTTGGCCAACGATAACGACCCTGACGGTACTTTAAATCCCGCTAGTGTAACCATTACTGGCTCTGCAGGTGCTGGTGCTAGTTTGGTTGTTGCTGGCGAAGGTACTTGGAGTGTTAACACCGCGAACGGTGAAATTACTTTTACTCCAGAATCGGGTTTCACCGCAGACCCTGCGCCAATTACTTATACCGTAGAAGATAATGACGGTAACGTTTCTAATACCGCGACAGTAACGATTGATTACGCTTTTCAGCCGCCAGTCGCGAGCAATGACAGCAGTAATGGTAATACTACCAATCAGCCAGTCACGG
>JAOXRT010000237.1 GCA_025800365.1 Cellvibrionaceae bacterium
ATTATGGGTGATATGCCCTTTATGACCTACGCCACACCAGAACAAGCCATGATCAATGCAACCCGCATTATGCAAGCGGGCGCTCATATGGTGAAAATCGAAGGCGGTGAATGGCTGGCGCCAACTGTAAAAATGCTCGCCGAACGAGGCATCCCAGTCTGTGCACACTTAGGCCTAACCCCCCAATCTGTGAATAAACTTGGTGGGTTTAAGATTCAAGGACGCGACGATAAGCAGGCCGAAACCATCCTGCGCGATGCAAAGCTTCTCGACGAAGCCGGTGCAGATTTACTGGTTTTAGAGTGTGTTCCCAGCGAGCTTGCCAAGCGCGTCACTGAAGCTGTTTCCATGCCAGTGATCGGTATTGGTGCCGGCCGAGACACTGACGCTCAAGTTTTGGTTATAAACGATATTCTAGGTTTAACTGAGAAGCCGCCAAAGTTCTCTAAGAACTTTTTAATCGAAGCAGGAGACATCCCCAGCGCTTTGAATAAATATGCGGCTGATGTTAAGTCCAAGGTATTTCCTGCCGACGAGCACTGCTTTAACTAGTAAGTTTCTGACTTAATGGCTGTTGCCCCTAGGTGCTAGATCTAAGTACTACCCTTAGATACTACAAGGGGGCAACAACTCCCCCTTTAATCTCACAACATAGCCGTCAATCTTTGCCTCAAAGCTACGCAAATACTGACGAGCGTTTTCAAAATCTAAAAACTTTCCAGAATAGACGGCCAACTGGCCATTACGGCGAACTCGACATAGTGGCTCGAGATCCTGATTCTGCTTTACAAAACGCCCTTCATTAATTGGCCCTCTAAATGTCGCCAGTTGGACGGTGTAAAATACCTGGCCGGCCTGTGGCTGCCAAAGATTATCCAGCCTGCCAGTATCAGAAATTACTTCCTGCTCCTCTACAAGCTCTGCCGTATTAGCAGAAATCTCTTCCGCTTGCTGATTTTGAAGCTGCCCTTCTGGATTCTCTGCGTATCTCTCGCTGGAAGCAACAAGTTCTATATTCTGCCTTCGATAAAAAGCTGGTGTTTGCGTTGCTTCTTCTTCCACAACCGAAGGGCTTTTTCTTTCTGGGTTTTTATCAGGCGCTATTACATCAAGCTGAACCACCGGGTTACGAGGTCGCAAGCCGCCGCCTTTATTGGCGAGCGCTTGGCTGATAGATGAATCCCCCAAGTTAATTTGAGAAAGGCTTTGCAAACCTGATACTCTTTTAGTGGCACTACTTGGTTCTTTTTTCAATGCACTGGAGGCTGGCATCACACTCTCTGTAGTTCCAGCAAGTGCTTGAGCAATTGAGCTCGGCTGAGGCTGTTTAACAATATCAACTTTAGGCCGATTTTTTGAGTAGAGTACGACCCTATCATTATCGCTACAATCGAACATATCTTCTTCACTAAGCTTAAGCTCGTAGGCGTTAACACCTTTGCGCTGTAAGTTTTTGATGTAGCTTTTTAACTGTTTACGACTTTCAAACACACCACTATAGGCTACAAATTTGCCATTTCGTCTGGTGCGGCAAATAAAATCAACCTGCTTATTGTTGTTGATAAACTGCAAGCGCTTTTCGTGGCTCGCAAAGCTAGCTATTTGGGCGGTAAAGTAGCTCTTTTGATAAGGTAGATGAGCAGGTGAAACCTTTGCAATCGAATCTGGGTGCGATACCAGCCGCAATTCTCGCGCACCATCACAACTAAACATATCCTCTTGCTTAAGCCTTAAAACATAAGCGCCTTTGATCCAACTTGCTAAACTCTTTAAGCGAGACCGCGCCTCAGACTCCGTTTCGAAAGCACCACTATAAGCGGTGTAGCGGCCATTACGCCGCTGTCGACAAAGTAGTTCTTCAATTTTGTTTTCAGCAACGAAACTATTTCGAGCTTCTTGCTCTTCAAAACTTGCCAGCTGAACCGTGTAATAGCTGGCCATGACTGCTGCGCCGCTTGTTGGGGCTATTGAAACTGTAGCTGCTGATTCAGTAGAAACCTCTTTAGACTTCGCAGTTAAGTTTCCATAGTTCTTATCGTCATACATTTGAATAAGGCGAACACCAGGGACTTCTCGGCTTTTATCTACTTGCACGACCGCAGGACGCCATACACTAGGCTCAAGGGTACCAACCATGACTAGAGCTACCATGGTATCTAGCGCTTCTTGCTGCTTAACAAACTCCCCGACATAAACAAAAGCTTGCTGCCCAGATAATTGGGTTCGGTGGAAAACAGGTAGTTCTTCAGGTAACTGGGGCATGGCATCCCCAGAGGTAAGCAATTGAATAGAGTAACGCTGGCCAGCTTCGATTTGAGCTTCCACGGTGTCACTATCACAACGGTATTTTTTAAGTAAGCCTGCGCTTAGACAGAAGCTTTCATTAAAGTCTTCAGTTTTAGCGCTGTTGATAGACTGACTTTCCGCAGTATCTAGCAGCTCGTCCTCTACCGCTAAATCTGCTGATATTGGGACTGCCCTCAGTTGCCAGCTGCCCAATACCATTAAGAGGCCTAATAAGCCCTTCCCTAAAGCCATAAGCATTCCTATTGTTCTGTAGCTCTTAAGTACCCTGATTCTACGTCACCTTGAGTTGTTTCACAGCCGTACGAAAGATTGAAAGAACCCCTAAGCTCAGAGTAAGCGTCTATTTAGAGCAATTGCTTAAGCCTCTCCTCGAGATTCAAGCAAGGCTTTAAGCTAACATTATCCAACTTGACAATATAGGCACCCAACTTTTCCTGCCCAGGTAGATCAAACAAGTGAGGACGGGCATCTTTAAAGCTTTCATAAACACCGTAATAAACAACATAGGCATTTCGGCTGTTACGGCGACAATAGAGCGGGTATTGCTGATATTTATCGATTAATTCAGCCCTTGCGGCCTCAGTTCGATATGCGCCCAACTGGATACTAAAAACTCGGTCGTATTGAGCTGCCTCTGACAAGCCACTTTTAGCAGTAAAAAGTACCGCCAAAAACAAAACAACATACCTAAATATCACAATAACACCTTTGACTATCTACTTCACAGAAGCATACCCTGCCTCTAATTTTAGGTGTCGTCCTTGAAATCAATTATTTATCGCGGCTTCTGATGCGATCACTTTTATTTTTAGATCGTTACACAGAAGATTTTTTCGACAATAAAAAGCCCGCCAATGGCGGGCTTTCTAGTACAACTGTTGCTCTGCTAATTACTCAGCATCGCCCTCAGTTGCAGCTTCTCCACCTTCGGCTGCGGCCGCATCAGCAGCAGCTTCTTTGATGGATAGTTTGATACGACCACGCTGATCAACATCAAGACACTTAACCTTAACTGTCTGGCCTTCTTCAAGGTAATCAGTCACGGCATTAACGCGCTCTTCAGCGATTTGCGAGATGTGCACCAGACCATCTTTACCAGGCAAGAAGTTAACGAATGCACCGAAATCAACGATACGAACAACTTTACCTTCGTAGATCGTGCCAATCTCAGCTTCAGCCGTAATAGCTTGAATCTTATCAAGAGCGGCCTTTAAGGAATCAGCGTCATCGCTGTAAATCTTCACGGTACCGTCATCTTCGATGTCGATAGATGCACCAGTTTCTTCGGTTAAAGCACGGATAGTAGCACCGCCCTTACCGATGATGTCGCGAATCTTATCTGGATCGATTTTGATGGTTTCAAAGCGTGGCGCGTTATCGTTCACTTCTTCACGAGCGGTTTCAATAACCTTGTTCATCTCGCCAAGAATATGCAAACGTGCAGCCAGAGCCTGCTCTAAAGCAATGCTCATAATCTCTTCGGTGATACCTTCAATCTTGATATCCATCTGCAAGGCAGTAATACCAGAAGAAGTACCAGCTACTTTAAAGTCCATATCACCCAAGTGATCTTCATCACCTAGGATATCGGTCAATACGGCAAAGCCTTCGTCTTCTTTTACAAGACCCATCGCGATACCCGCAACAGGAGCTTTAAGAGGAACACCAGCATCCATCAAAGCCAAGCTAGAACCACAAACAGAGGCCATTGAAGAAGAACCGTTAGACTCGGTGATCTCACTCACTACACGCATGGTGTATGGGAAAGCCTCTTCAGTTGGTAGAACCGCTGCAACACCGCGACGTGCCAAGCGACCATGACCAATCTCACGACGACCTGTACCACCCATACGACCAGCCTCACCAACAGAGTAAGGAGGGAAGTTATAGTGCAGCATGAAATTATCGCGGTGCTCTCCTTCTAAGGCATCAATAATCTGTGCGTCACGAGCAGAGCCTAGAGTGCTAACAACCAAAGCCTGGGTCTCGCCACGGGTAAACAGAGCTGAACCATGAGCTTTTGGTAAAACACCCACTTCAACTTCGATCGCACGAACGGTGGTACTATCACGGCCATCAATACGAGGCTCGCCAGCAACAACACGAGAACGAACAGTTTTCTTCTCCAGCTTGCTGAAGATCGAGCGAACTTCATCAGCACTTACACCGGCTTCATCATCTGCCAAGGTTTCAGCAGCTTGGTCACGCAATGCACCCAGTGCATTGTAGCGCTCCATCTTGTCGGTGATGCGATATGCGTCGCCAATACCTGCGCCATACTGCTCAGTAACTTTCGCAGTAAGCTCTTCATTGACGGCAGGAGCTGTCCACTCCCAGGTATCTTTACCTGCTTCAGAGGCAAGTTCTGCAACAGCTTGGATAACAGCTTGATACTCTTGGTGAGCATACAATACCGCGCCCAACATAATATCTTCAGGTAATTCAGCCGCTTCGGACTCAACCATCAATACCGCGTCTTTGGTACCTGCTACAACCATGTCTAGCTCAGAAGCCGCTAGGGTTTCATAGCTTGGGTTGAGCAAGTAACCACCCGCTTCAGAATAACCTACGCGTGCAGCGCCAATTGGGCCTGCAAAAGGGATACCTGAAACAGCTAGAGCCGCCGAAGTACCAATCATGGCAGCAATATCAGGATCGGTCTTTTTGTCAGTTGACATCACTGTACAAACGACCTGTACTTCGTTCATAAAGCCATTCGGGAATAGCGGACGAATTGGACGGTCGATTAAACGAGATGTCAGAGTTTCTTTCTCAGATGGACGACCTTCGCGCTTAAAGAATCCACCAGGGATCTTACCAGCCGCGTAAGCCTTCTCCATGTAATGCACAGAAAGTGGGAAAAAGTCTTGGCCTTCACGAGCGCTTTTTGCACCTACAACGGTGGTTAATACGCTGGTTTCACCAATAGTTACCATGACCGCACCGGTTGCCTGACGAGCAATACGGCCGGTTTCTAGGGTTACGGTCTCATTACCGTATTGGAATGTCTTGATTACTGGATTCACGACGTTTCCTTCTTTTATCTTCTATATATCTTCTCTGCCCTCAGGCCCCATTGCCGGAGGGATTTATACATTCTGGGCGCAGCTTTACTAGACAGAAGCAAACCCTTCTGCAGATAAGTTCTGACAACCCAAGCCGACAGTGTCGGATTAACCAATGAGTCCTTGGGGCTCATTGGGAAATTCTGGATAAAGCTAATAAGCCTTAGCGCTAAACGCAGCCGCAAAAAAAAGTGCCCGCAAGCGGGCACTTCCGAAGGTCTTATCGACGCAGACCTAACTTCTTGATTAGGGCAGCGTAACGATTCAAGTCCTTACCCTTCAAGTAATCCAACAACTTACGACGCTGGTTTACCATGCGGATCAGACCGCGGCGAGAGTGGTGATCTTGCTTATGATCAGAAAAGTGACCTTGTAACTTGTTGATATTGTGAGTCAACAAAGCTACCTGAACTTCTGGAGAACCAGTGTCACCTTCACCACGAGCATGTTCTTGTACAATCGCAGCTTTTTCTTGAGCACTTAGTGCCATAGTCATATCCTCGTTTAATATGCATAAAGTCATTCGGCCCAGCCGTGCATATTTACAGCGGGGCTAAGCCCTTACGGGCATATCGCCTGCAGAACCTCTAAGAGGAACGCAGAGCAACCAACACGAGGTTGGATCCTGTATTTTAGCCGTTTTTAACGACTAAACCTAAATATTTAGTTGGCCAATAAGCGTTTAGGCGCCACTCGACCATCATCGGTTAACTCTGCAACACCCAAAAAGCGCTCAGCAGAGTCAAAAACCCGCACCATATCACCTTCATCGCCAATACGATAGACTTGGGCGTCCATAACGGCATTGCCCTGCTTGAAGTAATAAGCAGAATCATCTGGCAGTACGATACTCGCCAGCTGAGCAACTGGAGCATCAGTTGCTAGCAGGTGGTGATCTAACACTTCGGCCAAACCTTCCCCGCGCTCCTCTGTAAGTTGCTCAAGGCTAACAGCGCTGGCCTCTTCGAAGGGCCCTGCGGCCATACGGTGCAGCATACTTACATGGGCACCGCAGCCTAGAAGTTCACCAAGATCCTCTGCGATGCTACGAATATAGGTCCCCTTAGAACAAAACACCTCTACATCGAGTTCGGCGTAGTCCTCACCCAGGTCCTTTGCACTGCGAAATTGCAGCAACTTAAGCTCGTGAACAGTTACATCACGAGCTTCTCGCTCTACCGTGATGCCCTGACGGGCCAGCTTATACAAAGGTTGGCCATTATGCTTAAGCGCCGAGTACATCGAAGGGACTTGCTTGATATCACCCCGAAAGCTCTCTAAAGCTTTAGCCACAGCGGCTTCAGTAAGGCCATCTACCGATTGACGCTCTCTCACCTCACCGTCGGCATCCCCTGTCTCGGTGCTCACCCCCAAACAAAAGGTGCTTTTGTAACGCTTATCGGCGTCCAAGAGATACTGGGAAAACTTGGTGGCCTCACCAAAACAAAGCGGCAGAACGCCGGTAGCTAAAGGGTCTAATGCACCCGTATGACCGGCTTTGGCCGCAAAGAATAAGCGTTTAGCTTGTTGCAGAGCATCGTTCGATGTCATGCCTGCATCTTTATGCAGAACCAGCACGCCGTCTAAGGCGCGCCCTTTAAAACGTTTACGACCCATGATTACTATTCTGCTGTATCTTCAGGCTCATCGCCCTTGTTGGCGAGATCCTTTGCCACCGCATCGTCAATCAACTTGCTCATGCGGTTTCCGGTAAGCGCAGTTGCATCATAAAAGAACTGCAAACGTGGGGTCGTGCGCACATCAAGCTCTCGAGCCAATTGGCTACGCAAAAAACCAGCCGCATTATTTAATGCTTCAGCTGCCTCTTCGCACTTCTTGGGGTCATCTTCCCCAACAAACGCCACGTAGACTTTAGCCATGGAAAGGTCACGACTAAGTTGCACATCGTTAACGTTCACCATGGGAACACGCGGATCGCGAACTTCGAATTGAATCAGTTGAGCAAGGCTGCGTGCAATTGCATCACCCAGCCTGTCAGTACGCTTAAATTCTCTAGCCATCGTTGGGGCGCCAGCTTAGAGCTCGCGCGCTACCTCTTTCACATCATAAACTTCGATCTGATCACCAACTTTAACGTCGTAATCTTTAACGCCGATACCACACTCCATGCCATTACGCACATCTTGGACATCGTCTTTAAAGCGACGTAGAGATTCTAGTTCGCCCTCAAAAATTACAACATTGTCGCGCAGTACGCGAATTGGCTTGCTGCGATATACGGTACCTTCGGTAACCATACAACCGGCAACCTGACCAAACTTCGGTGAACGGAACACTTCACGAACATCCGCAATACCAACAATCTCTTCAACACGCTCAGGCTCCAACATGCCAGAAAGAGCGCCTTTCACTTCATCGATTAGCTGATAAATAATGCTGTAATAACGAATTTCAATAGATTCCGCTTCGGCCAAGCTACGAGTCGCGGCTGCAGCACGAACATTAAAGCCGATAACAATTGCGCCCGTCGTCAAAGCCAAGTTAACGTCATTTTCGGTAATACCACCAACGCCTGAAGAGACAACATTAACTTCTACCTCGTCGTTACCAATATCAGCAAGTGCTGCCGCAATTGCTTCCAAAGAACCACGTACGTCAGTTTTCAGTACAACTGGTAAAACCTTCTTATCGGCGCTACCCATATTGGCAAACATATTTTCAAGCTTAGCAGCCTGTTGACGCTGCTGACGCTCTTGCTGAGCCTTGTCAGCACGCTGAGTAGCAAGCTCACGAGCTTGACGCTCATCAGCCAATACAGCGAACTCATCACCAGCATTCGGGGCGCTATCCAAGCCCAAAATTTCTACTGGAGTAGAAGGGCCAGCTTCTTTAACTTGCTTGCCGTGCTCATTAACCATCGCACGAACGCGACCATAGCTTTGACCAGCCAGAATCACATCACCACGCTTCAAGCCACCACCTTGAACCAATAAGGTAGCGACAACACCGCGGCCTTTTTCCATGCGCGATTCAACAACAACGCCACGAGCAGGAACATTAATCGGCGCTTCTAGCTCTAGCAATTCTGCCTGTAGAGAAACGGCTTCTAAAAGCTCATCGATACCTTGACCAGTATGGGCAGAAACAGCAATAAACTGTGTATCACCACCCCAATCTTCTGGCACAACCTCTTTGGCAACCAACTCGTTTTTAACACGGTCTGGGTCAGCGGTTTCTTTATCAATCTTGTTGATAGCAACAACCAAAGGTACACCAGCGGCACGAGCATGCTGAATAGCCTCTTCGGTTTGCGGCATCACACCGTCATCAGCAGCGACTACCAAAATAACGACGTCGGTACACTGAGCACCACGTGCACGCATAGCAGTAAAGGCTGCGTGACCTGGTGTATCCAAGAAGGCAATTTCACCGTGGCTGGTTGGTACTCGGTAAGCACCGATGTGCTGAGTAATACCACCCGCTTCGCCAGAGGTAACTTTGGTTTTACGAATATAATCCAACAAAGAAGTCTTACCGTGGTCAACGTGACCCATTACGGTAACAACTGGAGAACGTGGAGCTTTTTCACCGTCCTCAGTAGACAAACTCTGTTCTAGTTGGGACTCAAGGGTATTCTCAACCTTCTCGACTACTTTATGTCCCATCTCCTCAACAACTAATGTCGCTGTTTCGCCATCAATAGCTTGGTTCAAGGTAGCCATTACGCCCATTTTCATTAGCGCTTTAACAACTTCGGCACCCTTCACCTTCATTTGTTGAGCGAGCTCGGAAACAACAATGTTCTCGCCAATTTCTACTTCGTGCACAATTTTTCCTGTCGGCTTTTTAAAGCCGTGTTTATTACCTGCCAACTTGATGGCTGCACGCTTAGCTGGCTTAGCCGCTTTGGCAGGCTTGCTGCGACGAGGATTTTCCTTAAGTACCGGCTCAATCTCGTCATCTAGAACAGAAAGGTCGACTTTTGGCGCCTTCTTGGTGCCAGTAGGCTTTTTAACAACTTTCTTTGGCTTATCAATCTCTTCTGACTCTTCTTCATGCTTAGCACGTTTCTTCGGAGCCTGGCCATGTTTGCCTTTTTCTTCTTCCTGCTTGCTTGCAGCTGCTTCAATAGCCGCAGGATCTGCTGGTGCAGATTCGGCCTTCTTAGCAGTCTCTTGTTTCTTCTTCTCGGCAGCTTCCTGCTTGCTGCGCTTAGCCTCTTCCTCAGCTTGGCGGCGAGCTTCAATTGCAGCAAGGCGCTTTTGCTCAGCTTCATCGACAAAACTAGATGTCGGCTCTTCTTGCTTAGGCGCCTCTTCAACCTCTGGAGTCTCAGGCTCTTCTGGCTCTGCAGCAGCCTCTACAACTGGCTCTTCTACCACAGGCTCAACCACTGGAGCTGGCTCAGCCTCTAACACAGGCTCAATGGCAGGCTCTTCTACCGGAGCGGCAGTTCCTGACTGCTCTTCCAATGGATCCCGTTTAACGTAAGTACGTTTTTTACGTACCTCTACATTTACAGTTTTGCGCGCAGAGCCACTGCCTGTTTTCAAGGTCGTAGTGGTTTTACGCTTAAGAGTGATCTTTTTAGGAGCTTCACCGGTATCACCGTGACTACTTTTCAAAAAAGCCAAAAGCGTTTGCTTTTCTTCATCGGTCACGGTCTGTTCCGCAGACGTCTGTTGCAAACCAGCATCTTTCATTTGAGAGAGGAGCCTCTCAACTGAGGCACCTACGGATTTGGCAAGTTCGCTTACTGTTACTTCAGCCATTATCTTTCCTCAGTTAATCAATTATTCCGCGTCTTCCGCAAACCAGGGCTCACGCGCTTTCAAAATTAAGGCAGCGGCACGCTCTTCATCCATTCCGTCAATTTCCATTAATTCATCGACAGATTGCTCAGCCAAATCTTCCATGGTTGGAATGCCACGGCTTGCAAGCTGAACAGCTAGGGCTTTATCCATGCCTTCCATAGTTAATAGATCTTCTGCAGGTTGAGCACTTTCAATAGCTTCTTCAGTCGCCAAAGCCTGAGTCAGCAATGCATCTTTTGCACGGGCACGCAATTCTTCAGCAATATCCTCATCAAAGCCTTCGATATTTAACATCTCTTCAAGCGGCACATACGCCACCTCCTCAAGAGAAGTGAAGCCTTCTTCAACCAAAACGCCAGCAACATCTTCATCAACATCCAGAGCTTCCATAAAGAGCTCCATATAGTTGCCGCTTTCAGCTTGCTGCTTTTCTTCCCACTCAGCAACGCTCATGACGTTGATTTCCCAGCCGGTAAGCTCAGAAGCCAAGCGAACATTTTGACCTGCGCGGCCAATTGCCTGTGCCAAGTTATCGTCTTCAACAGCTACATCCATTGAAGAGGAGTCTTCATCAACCACAATGGATTCAATCTCAGCTGGTGCCATTGCATTGATAACAAATTGAGCCGGATTATCATCCCACAACACGATATCAATACGCTCATTACCAAGCTCGTTAGAAACCGCTTGTACACGTGAACCACGCATACCAACACAAGCTCCAACTGGATCGATACGACCATCATTGGTTGAAACTGCAATTTTCGCACGAGAACCAGGATCGCGAGCAGCGCCTTTTAGCTCAATTACTTCTTCAGAAATCTCTGGAACTTCAATCTTGAACAACTCTATCAGCATGCCTGGAGCAGAACGGCTCAAATAAAGCTGGGGGCCACGCGCTTCTGGGCGCACATCAGCCAAGAAAGCACGAACTCGATCACCCATACGGAAGACTTCACGACCAACTAACTGATCGCGAGCCAACAAACCTTCGGCATTATTACCAAGGTCGACAATAATATTGTCGCGAGTGACCTTTTTAACAGTACCACTGATTAGCTCGCCCACTTTATCGCGATACTCATCAACGATCTGCGCGCGCTCAGCTTCGCGAACTTTTTGTACAATAACTTGTTTTGCCGTTTGTGCGGCGATACGACCGAAATCAACATTTTCGATCTGCTCTTCATGAACATCGCCAACTTTTAGATCCGGGTTCGCTTCGGCGGCTTCCTCAGTGGTGAACTGAGTACCCAAGATTGCCAAAGTGTCATCGTCCACAACTTCCCAGCGACGGAAAGTTTCGTAATCACCATTACGACGGTCAATCACCACATAGATGTCTGATTCTTCGTCATATCGCTTTTTAGCCGCAGTCGCCAAAGCTAACTCAATAGCTTCGAAAATAATTTCCCTGTCTACGCCTTTCTCATTGGAAACCGCATCAGCAACCAATAAAATTTCTTTACTCATAAGTGCCTCTTAATCCACCACTTAATTGCAATCGCATTAATTAAAATCGAAACCACTAAAAGCTTGGTTCGACATTGGCTTTTTCTATCCACTCGATCGGCAGTACATACTCATCGTTATCTACCACCACTAGAATTTCATCACCTTCAACGCCATTTAACTGGCCCTGAAATTTTCGGCGCCCTTCAAATGCCTGGCGCAACTTAATACTTACCTTTTCTCCAACATACTGCTGAAACTGTTCCAAGGTATATAAAGGTCGATCAAGTCCTGGGGATGACACCTCAAGGGTGTACTCTCCAGTAATAGGATCCTCTACATCCATCACCGCACTCACTTGGCGGCTGACCTGCTCACAGTGCTCAACACCTATGCCATCTGGAGACTCAATATAGAGTCGTAAGGTTGTGTGACGACCCTGTGACAAATACTCTAAACCCCAGAGCTCACAAGCAAGGGATTCTACCACTGGCCGCAGTAGCTCCTCCAATTGCTGTTTAGATGCCATAAAATTTTTCCCGACGGTCAACACCGCCTATAGACAGCTACAAAAAATGGGCCTATAGCCCATTTCCTACATTTGGCGTCTCAATCGCCAACGCTCAGATACGAAAAAGCCCCTAATAAGGGGCCTATCGAAGGCGTCCACACTACCAAATTAAGTAATGCCACGCGCTGAATTTGGTAGCGGGGGCTGGATTTGAACCAACGACCTTCGGGTTATGAGCCCGACGAGCTACCAAGCTGCTCCACCCCGCATCAACATGGTTTGTTGGGCTTGCCCTCAACCAAGGCCGCGAATTATAGGGAGGCGGCATACAGGCGTCAAGCCCTTTATTACAGATTTGTCTTATTTCTCAAGACCTTGGCTAATAATAGTACAAGCCGCCGAAATCCCCAGCTTACGCCTAACGGCAGAACTACCCGCTGCACGGTCAAGCATTGGCAAAAAGCGGCGATATCATTATATAGTAGTGAATTAATTCATTAGCCTCGGATCAAAGCCCGAGGTTTTTAATACAAGTTGGTGGATCCGTATTATGCTCAAACAGTGTCTTTTGCCCCTTGCAGTTTCCTGCATAGCCTTTAGTGGCACTAGCAATGCCTTTAAGCTTCTTGGGCCTTCCTGGGAGAATGGCAATGTAAGCTATGACACGTCATTTCCTGGCGCCACCCCAGCCGGCCAGAACTGGAGCAATGCGATGCGACAGGCCGCCAATAAATGGGGCGATCAAGTCGACGGCTTAAATATCACCTTTACAGACAATGGCTTCCACGCCTGTGCGGGATATACCGGCGCATTTCCAGAAGATGGTAATCAAAATGCGAGCGGCTTTTATACCCAAGCTTGCGATGAAGCCTTTGGTACAGACGTTATTGCAGTGACACTGTCGAGAAGTTTCGGCTCCTTCTATGTAGAGTCTGACATCGTATTCAACAGCAATGAAAGCTGGAGTGTTTACGACGGTACCACCCAGTCCGCCTTAGATTTTCGTCGCGTTGCTGTTCATGAGTTCGGACATCTAATCGGTCTCGATCACGAAGAAAGCAACGCCGCCATTATGGCGCCGTTTATTGGAAGCATATTTAACCCAACCTCCGATGATTTAAACGGCGCTAGAGATATCTATTCTCCTGCGACCGGCGGCGGAAGCGGAGGAGGCTCGGGTGGCAATCCAGAACCTGAATTACGCGCTTCCCTTGAAGAGCCGTCTGCCTCGCAAGCTGCCAGCGGCATTACCAACATTCGCGGCTGGGCGGTTGGCACCAATCCAATTAGTCGGGTCGAGCTTTATATCGATAATAAGTATATAGATAACATTCCTTATGGCAGTGAGCGTCCAGACGTAGGGCAATCATTTCCAAACTACTCAAACTCTGAACACTCTGGTTTTTCTATGATTTATAACTGGGGCAACCTGTCTCCAGGGCAGCACACCATGGAGATTAGAGCTTATGATAGCGCTGGTCGTCTGGAGACCGATAGCACTACATTTAACGTTCACGCTTTCGACAACTCTTTTATATCCGACCCAACAAGAGTAGAGATTTTAAGCGACGCCAAAATTACAAATGGCAGGACGATTACTCTAGACGAGGTTCGCGCCGACGGAAAAACCTACAAAGTAGTGCTTCAGTGGAACACTGCCACCCAAAAGTGGGATATCGCCGAAATAAACTAACCAAATAACAGCAAAATCTGACCAGCAATCGCCAGCTTGTGGCACATGGCAGTTAAATGTATACATTTGAATTTTGCGAAATCGAATTTGCCAGATTCTAAGGATTTGGCTTAGATATTCGCGAAACAGAGCATATTTACGAACAATTTGCCATATATTACACGCCCTATTGATTGCAATATAACTATATATGGCCAATAATCGAGCATTAAGTTTTCACATAATTTTAGTGGGCTAAACTCCCTAAAAATCAGGCGCTTAGAAAGCATACTTTGCAAACTACGTCTATAATTGACTCAGGCTCAAATGGATAGCAAGCAACCATGAACAAATTAGCTAGAGTTTTGCTGGCGGGAGCGATTTCCGGAACCATCGCATTTCCCGTTCAGTCATACCAATTAATCGGCCCACGGTGGCGCGATAATGAAGTAACTATCAACTATATACCGATTGTTCCCGGGGCTCCGCTACAAGGCCTTACTATTTGGAACAATGCGATGTCTGATGCCATAGACTCTTGGGCGCAAGGATCTTCTGGACTTAAAATAAACAAAGTTTCCAGCACTGCATCCCCGTGCGCAGGGATAGCCGACGGCAATGGAGGCTTTGTCGCACCACATGACGGAGACCTTTCCGGTGTATCTTTTGCAAATGATGTTTGCGGGGACTCTTGGAATGAGGGCACACTCGCCGTAAATGTGCAGTTCTCATCAGGAGGCTTCTATAGCAATAGCGACATATTGTTTAATAATGCTGTAAATTGGGATGTATATAGCGGGCCGATTAAGACTAATATATTTGACTTTAAAAGGGTAGCTGTTCACGAATTAGGGCACCTATTTGGTCTAGGCCATGAAACTGAGAACCTAGCGATTATGCAGCCCTTCTACGATGATGCTAACAACATCGACGATATGAATATGGAAAGGCCAACTCCTGATGACTTCGAGGGATTAAATGCTCTTTATTCAGTTAGCAACTCTCCATTAGTTGTAAACCTTGAGGAACCCAGCACCAATCAGTATTCATCCGGAGTTGGAAATATTCGTGGCTGGGCGGTCGCTCAATCAGGCGTAGCTGAGGTTGAAATCTTTATAGACAACGTCCTACAAGGCAATAGTCCTTATGGCAGCTTTAGAACCGATGTGGGTAATAATTACCCAAGCTACCCTAATGCAGACAGATCTGGCTTTTCTATGACCGTTAACTGGTCAGAGCTCAGCAATGGCCCGCATGTTGTGATAGCAAGGGCAATTGATAACCTTGGAAATATAGCAACAGATAGCGGCTTAGCTATTGTTGAAAAATTCGAAACAAACTTTGTCTCCTCAGAAGCTTTAGTGAAACTAGCTGGGTCGGTAAGTACCAGCGGAGACGAAATCACATTGGATGACGTAATGATTGATAGCAAACCATATAGAGTTAAACTCAAATGGAATACCGCTAGCCAACAATTCGACATCGTAAACATTATTAATTTGTTTTAAGAGCCAGAGCACCACCGACAAAGGGTATGAACATGAACACTATACGCAGCACAATCGCCACAACCATTCTGGCAGCGGCCCTAGTTTTACCAGCGACAAGTGCATTTGCCAGCAGTGTCGCCCAAAAGAACGTTGGCGATCTTGCAACAACATCTGAACTTGTCTTTGAAGGGCAAGTCATTGGAATTCGCTCAGAGTCACACGGAAAAAAGGTCTACACCTATGTAACTTTTGATGTGAGCGATATCCTTCGTGGCAAGCACGCCCAAGAGACAGTTGAGCTTCGTTATCTTGGCGGCACCGCCAATGGCGTTACTATGAGTGTAGGCGATATGACTCTGCCTAGCTACGGTGAGCGAGGCGTGTACTTCGTAGAGAAGTTAAACGGGAATACTGTTCACCCACTAAGAGGTTGGGGGCAAGGTCACTTTATAGTTAAGCAGGGCAGTGGCGGCGATAAGGTTTATAACAGTTTAGGCCAAGCTATAACTGGAGTTGATACCGGTAAAACTGCGCAACTTAGCAGCGAGCTAAAAATCAACAACCACACAGCTGCGGGCGTTCAAACAGATACTGGCGCAAAGCAAGCTCTTGACTTGAAGTCATTCAAGGATGCGATTCGAGGCTTAAAATAATGAAACTTCGACATGCCTTCACGATATCAGTGGCAGCAGCCATTGCTCTACCAGCGAGTGCGTATCAAGTTAGCGGTTCCAAATGGGAAGACGGGCAGTTTCGACTGTATGTTGGCGTACCAGCAACCGTAGCTGCTCTAGATGTCAATGGCGATCCAATAACTTGGAATGACATCATTGCTCAAGCCCTCGCCGCTTGGGATACCCCAGTACAAGGCTTAAGCACCGAGATAGTCAATCAAACAAAGGATCCATGCGAAGGGTATACAGGTAACGCTGATCAGATCGTAAGCCAACCTGCTCCTACCAACCCTTCTAACCCCGCAAGAGACTCCGCAATAGCCAGAGAAAATGGCATTGGGTTTGCAGCCGATGTTTGTGGTAGCGATTTTGGCCAAGGTGTTGTAGCTGTAACTTTATTGCAAACGCACTCGAATCAACCTGGCTTTTATTCCGAAGCAGACATCATTTTCAACCAAGCATTTCAATACAACTTACACAGCAACCCT
>JAOXRT010000266.1 GCA_025800365.1 Cellvibrionaceae bacterium
AACAACTGTGAGCTTGTCTGAAGGCCCCGCAGGGCGGAGCCTAAAGCACCCATCTACGTCGTAATGCTTTTTGCAAAGGGCTAAGGCCATTAGCGGCAAAGCATGCCTAGTATCTGGGCGCTTTACGGGGTGCCCTTGGGGTAGACCTCCGCTGAGCACTAACGCCTTTATTCAGAGGTGCCCTAGATGAAAAATAAATCAATAAGGAATGTATCCGCATGAAAAAATCCTTTAAGCAGCTATCTATTGCCGCGTTGGGTGGTTTGGGTGCTATCGCACTATCGACAGGCTTACAGGCTGGTGCTGCCAACACCATCGCCAAAGGTGAAAATGCCAGCTTTGTAGAAGCCTCTGTGAGCAAGCAGGCTAAGCAGGCAACGGCTTTAGCCGATAAGCTGTGGTCCTTGGCCGAAATGGGTTATCAGGAACACAAAAGTTCGGCTGAGATGCAAGAGCTGCTTAAGCAGGCTGGCTTTAAAGTTAAAGCCGGGCTTGCGGGTACAGAAACCGCCTTTGTGGCCAGCTACGGCAAAGGCGGGCCAGTAATTGCCATATTGGCTGAAATGGATGCCTTACCGGGTTTTAGCCAAGCGGCCAAGCCTGAAAAGATGGCCGAGCCTGGCATGAACTCGGGCCATGCTTGTGGGCATCACCTTTTTGGTGCCGGCTCGCTAACAGCCGCGATCGCGGTGAAGGAATGGTTGGCAAAGAACAAGGTGGCAGGCCAGATTCGTTTATACGGCACGCCAGCTGAAGAAGGCGGTTCGGGCAAGGTCTATATGGTTCGTGAAGGCTTATTCGACGATGTCGATATTATGTTGCACTGGCACCCGGCCAATAAAAACATCGCCCCGGTTGGTACTTCATTGGCTAATAAATCCGCTAAATTTCGCTTTCATGGTATCGCCTCTCATGCCTCCGCTGCTCCGCAGTATGGCCGCTCGGCTTTGGATGGCGTAGAGGCCATGAACATGATGGTGAATATGATGCGTGAGCATATTCCTAGCGATGCGCGCATTCACTATGTGATTACCAACGGTGGTGAAGCGCCTAATGTGGTGCCTGAGTTCGCTGAAGTTTTTTATTATGTGCGCAGCCCTGCAGCAGAAACCCTAGTGCCTATTTGGGAGCGTGTGGAAGATATTGCTAAAGCCGCGGCCATGGGTACGGGAACTAAAGTGGAATGGGAAGTTATCCATGGCAATCACAGTGTTTTACCTAATGTGGCCTTGGCTGAGCTAATGCACAATAGCCTGGCGCAGTTCGGTGGTTTTAGTTATAGCCCTGCAGAACAAAAGTTTGCCGATAAAATACGTATTAGTTTGGGCGAGCGTGGTGAAAAGGCCAAGGGTGACGAAGCCAAAATATACCCCTTCAGCAAAGCCATTAATTCATCTGGTGGTTCAACCGATGTGGGTGATGTAAGTTGGGTAGTGCCAACTGTTGGTTTGCGTACCGCGACTTGGGTGCCTGGCACTTCGGCTCATAGTTGGCAGGCGGTTGCTGCTGGTGGTACCAGTATTGGCCATAAGGGCATGTTGCTGGCTGCCAAGACGATGGCGACGACTATGATCGATCTCTATCAGCAGCCTGAAGTTATTAAGGCAGCGAAAGCAGAATTTGAAGAGCGCCGAGGCAAAAACTTCGAATATAAAGCCTTGCTCGGTGATCGTAAGCCGCCACTAGACTACCGCGTTAAAAAATAATCTTTTCTATCATGCCTAATAGCGTTTTCCAAAAACCACACAGTAAAGGGGAGCGCTATTATGCAGCCTAAAGAACTCGCCCAGAAATACGATAAAATCGCCAGTTGGTGGCAGCAGCAACATCGTGATTCGCAATATGGCATTCATCAGTTTGAGCAAGCGCTAAAGTTTACTACGCAAGAGGGCCAGGCCTTAGATGTCGGCTGTGGTGCAGGTGGGCGATTTATCAATCGTTTGTTGGCTTCGGGTTTTAGTGTGGATGGCGTAGATGTCTCCCCTAAAATGATCGACTTGGCTCGGCAAGCACACCCCCGTGGTAATTTTTACTGTGAAGATATTTGTCACTGGCAGACGAATAAACAGTATGACTTTATACTGGCATGGGATAGCCTGTTTCATTTACCCCTTGATCAACAGGTGCCAGTTTTGAAAAAGCTAACGAGCATTCTCAAAAGCGGTGGAGTATTGTTTTATACCTTTGGGGATGCCGAGGGTGATCATTATGATCGTTGGCGTGATGATGATTTCTATTACAGCTCGGTAGGTATTAATAAAAATCTCGAAGTGCTTTTGGAAAATAATATGCTGCCTAAACACCTAGAGTTGGACCAGTTTCCAGAAAAGCATGTCATGATGATTGCCATAAAAGCTGGTGATTAAACGTCTGGTATTCCGAGTGATATATCGCTTAAGCGTTAAGCGAACTTAAGGGCTAGGAAGGTGAGGTCTGAGCCAAATCTTTGAGTAAAAGCGATAGAAAATCAAAATGGCTTTTACAATATAATCCGCAATCAAAGCGCCAAAAATCCATTCTACCGAGAGGCCTAGCATTTTAAATACTAGGGCCACGGCCATACGGGTCAGTAAAAAACCACAGAAGGTTGAAAGCAATGGAAAGCGTGTATCACCCGCGCCGCGCAAGGCGCCTCCCAAAGCAAAATCTACTGCCATCAAAGGCTGAGAGATACCTAGCATTAGTAAGAATACAGCCGTTAAACGTATAACTTCAGGGTCATTCACCATAAAGCTGGCTAGCGGTGTGGCATAGTAAATGGTCAGTCCGCCCATTAGGGTCATGGTTAACACGGCCCAAAACAAGGTGCGATAACCAATGCCAATGGCTTGCTCTGGGTTACCCGCGCCTAACTCTTGCCCGACTAAGGCGGAGGCGGCGACACCAAAGCCGGCACCAATTACGATGGTGATGGATAATATTCCTAGGCCAACGCCGTATGCTGCAAAGGCCTCGGTGCTATAAGTTGCGACTACGGTTAAAAATAAAAATAGGGCGATTTGAATCACTAGTTGTTCGGCGATTGCCGGATAAGAGATGTGCCAAAGCTTCTTTACCGCTACCCAATCATTTTTAATACTGCTTGATTGGTAGGGCAGTTGCAGGCAGTGTCGGCGCCACAGCAGCCAGGTTAAAATGCTGCCCAATACATAAGCAATGCCGCCACCTAGTGCCGTGCCACGAATGCCGAGTTCTGGAATATTCAGCAAAGGCCAACCAAAGGTAAGGGCCGCACAAAGCGGTAGGAATAGCGCATTGCAAACCGCAGTGATATAGAGCGGTACCCAACCATCACCGGTAGCTCGCAGTGCCGAAGTAATTAAAACGATGATCGCAAAGTTTGCATTGAAGGCGCTGGAGAAACGCACATAATCAATGGTTGCTTGCTTAGCTTCGCCTTGTAATTGAAACACATCGGCTAAATAAGGCACCAGCCACATAAACAGGGCGCTGGCTACAATACTTAGTGCGATGCCGAGTTTTACACTAAGACTGGCTTGCAGCGCCGCTTCTTTAGGATCACCTGCACCCCAAGCATGGGCGATTAATGCCGTCGCGCCAGCGCTTAAGCCCATAATGCCAGCATAAACAATAAAGAAGATTCTCGAGCCTGTGGTAACCGCGGCCACTTCAGCCGTGCCTAAGGTGGCCACAATTTTTATTACGGCGAGATTAACTAGATTAAATATCAAAAATAAAGAAATGCTCGGCAGGGCGAGGCCGAGAATAGAGGGGCGCTTAGAGTTGGCTGTCGCTTCCATGGTTGCAGGCTTTGGCCCTGTATCAATGCTCGAATTTATCGTAGGCATTTCATCTTAGAAATTATCCCTCCAGTGTAGCAGCTGGAGCTGATTTCTAAACAGAGCCAAAGTGTCACCTTCCGTGGTGCGAAATGGTCAAGGGGCGTTTAGCTGGCCTTACTATGGGGTACAGCTTTTAAAAGCCCTAGCAGGCGTTGTCTTGGTGTCATTATTAAAACATTGCCAATCAGCACCAATAACAGTCCTAAGATGCTTAACCAAGTCCACTGGAAGCTTTCAAACCAGGCCGATAATTGCAGCGCAATCACTGGGAATAGCAAGCTGGCATAAGAGGCCTTATCGGCACCTAAACGGCCGACCAAGGTTAGATAGCAACTAAAGGCAATAATGGAGCCGAATACAGAAAGGTAGAGCAAGGAGGCAATATATTCCGGGCGGCTATCAAAATTGAATTCTAGACCCATAAGCGCGGCAATTACCATCATACTCAGCGCTCCATAACTCATGCCAAAAGCATTGGCTTGTAGCACGGGTATTTTTCGCTCTTGATTGTGTGAAGACAAAATATTACCGAGCGAGGCACAGTAGGTGGCGGCAAAGCCTAATCCCAGCGCCAGCCATATATCGCCACCTGCACTTTCAACAGCAGCAAGTTCAGGCCAGAACACCATGGCAATACCGACAATACCAATCATGGCGGCCAGTAAAACATGGCTTTGTATTGGGCGACCTAAAATAATTCGTCCATTGAGAATATTCAAAAATACAATGCCTGCAAAAATCACAGCCACTAGACCTGAGCTGATTCTCTCGGTGGTCAAATACATAAGCCAGTAATTTAAGCCAAATAAAAAATTGCCCTGCAAAAACATCAGCAAATGTTCACGCCAAGCAAAGCGCAAGCGTTTGCCGAACAGGGCACAGAAGAGCATTAATAGAATGCCAGCTAGGGCAAAGCGATAGGCGACAGAAACTAGGGATGCAACTTCACCAAGCTGAAAGGTGATTGCAAACCAGGTGGAGCCCCAAATCAGGACGGTGGTGAGGTAAAGACTCAAATTATTCACGGTAACTCTCGGTTTAGGGGCTCTTGCTTCTCGCTATATATTGCCGCTTTAAATAGCGCCTTAGCCCCGAATTCGAGCCCATTGCTATGACATAAGCTTTATGGAAAGATAAGCCATTACAAGCTGACAATACATGTACAGTTGGATAAACGGTACATGCCACTGTCATGGTGCTTTTACCAATACACTTTTCTATATTGAATTCTACGCTGCCGTATAGCATCGGCGAGGAGAGCAGTTTGGCATTGCTAGCGATTAACCGCCACGACGAACAACCTCTGGTAGAGCAAATTGTCCAAGGCTTTAGCCAAAGAATCGAGCAACGCTCGATGCGATCAGGCAGCAAAGTCCCTTCAATTCGTCGTTTTGCTGAGGAGCATGGGGTAAGCCGATTTACTGTGGTGCAGGCCTATGACCGTTTAGTTGCCTCCGGGCATTTGCAGTCTCGTAAAGGCTCTGGCTTTTATGTAGGCAAGCTGGCGGCAACAGAAAATGTGCAGACGGCTTGTCGGCTAGATAGAGCGGGCGATATCTTATGGTCACTGCGCCAAGCCTTAAAAGACGGCCAGCATCGCCTTCAGCCAGGCTGCGGTTGGCTGCCAGCTACCTGGATGGAAAGCACCAATGTGCAACGCAGTTTACGCCAGCTTTCTCGCCAAAACGGTGGGCACTTAGTTGAGTACAGTCAAGCGGGGGGCTATGTACCATTGCGTCAGCAACTTTCAAGACGTATGGAAGAAGCTGGAATTCGAGCTGAAGTGCCGCAAATTATTACTTGTCACGGTGCATCTCATGGAGTGGATTTGGTTTGTCGATTAATGCTTCGCCCAGGAGACAAAGTACTAATTGATGACCCGGCTTATTTTAATCTCTTCGGCATGCTTAAACTGTTTGGGGCGGAAGCATTACCTGTGCCGCGAAACGAAGATGGCCCCGATATAGCAGCCTTAAAAGCTCTATTGCAAGAGCATCAGCCCAAGCTAATGATGACCACGGCGATTTTGCATAATCCGACCAGTAGTTGCATCAGTCCAGGTGTTGCTTTTGAATTACTTAAGCTTGCAGAGCAGCACGATTTTTATCTTCTAGAAGATGATATCTATGGTGATTTGCACCCTAACCCTGGCCCGCGCTTGGCCTCCTTAGATCAATTAAATCGGGTGATTTATGTCAGCAGCTTTTCCAAGACCATATCCGCAGCATTGCGGGTGGGTTACATCGCTTGCCGACAAGACCTCGCCAATGAACTGATGGATTTAAAACTACTCACCCAGTTAACCTGCAGTGAAATAACCGAGCGCACAGTACACGCTACCTTAGTGGATGGCTTTTATCGTAAGCATTTAAGCCGCTTGCACAGCCGCTTAGAAGAAGCTCGAGAGCAAGCCAGTAATGGCTTAGAGCAGCTAGGCTTTAAAATTTTCGGGCAAGCCGAGCATGGCATCTTTCTATGGACTGAAGTGCCTGAGGGCTCATTGAATTCCATTGAACTCGCCCAGAAGGCTATGGAAAATGACATGGTGCTCGCACCCGGCAATGTATTTAGGGCTGAAGGGCAGGGCGCGAACACGATGCGTTTTAATGTGGCCAATACTGGGCAGGAAGCATTAAGTTTATTAGCTAAAATACTTGATGCAAACTAGCTCCGCTTTCGCCAGATGATGGCGTATAGGGCCTGGCTTATAGGCCGTGGCTCGTAAAGGTTGGTTTAGCCAAGAGAATAGTCCATAAAAGCATCATCTAATTTGTTGGCAAATAAATGGTTGCTGTAATTACTAAGAGTCTTGGCAGAAATAGCGACGAGAATTGCTAAGACTACTTCTTCTTCATAGCCTTCGGCAAACGCCTTAGCGACCACTGCCTCGCTAGGACGACCTCGACTTTGATTAAGCTCTATAGTGAGATCTCGCAAAGCTGACAGCTTGCTATCATCGATTGCTTCGCCACTGCGCAAGGCGCTCAACAAGGCTGCGGGCATCTGAGCCACTTTATCGGCAATCATGCTGTGTGCGGCTAAGCAATATTGGCAACCGTTATCTTTACTGATCGCTAGAAAAACCACTTCTTGCTCAATTGGGCTGAGCTTGCTGTGTTCACGAAACTCAGAGTAGCTCTTTAAGTAACTGCGCAGCAGAGCCGGTGAGTTGGCCATGCTGCGATACATATTAGGTACCAGGCCTAAATTCGCCTTGGCGGTGCTGAAAAGCTCAGCTTGTTCTGGTCCGGCCACCTCATCACTGATGGCTTCAAGGTTTTGAAATACAAAGTGCTGTTGTACTGACATAGTGTTCTCCAATGCTTAAATTTGCTGAATGTCTGTTTGCTCAGACAGTGGAGCCAGTCTATTTTTGTATTTAAAATGGAACAATAGCCTTGCGATAAACATATTGTTTAATAAAATAAACAATGGCTTGAGGGGAAATGTCCAAACAAAGCAAAAACACTTAAATAAGGCTAAATAGATGCAAAGAAGTAAGTTACTGCCAGCATTGATCAGCTTTGCAGAAGTCGCAAAGCAGCAGTCTTTCACTGCGGCGGCTCAGCAATTAGGTTTAAGTAAGTCGGCCGTAAGCCAACAGATAAAGCGCCTTGAAGCGCAGCTTGGCCAGCAGCTACTGTCCCGGCACACTCGTGGCATGAACTTGACGGCACAGGGGCAGCGCTTACTGGCACGCTGTGAGTTTCTGCAGCAGCAAGTGGATCATATAATCAACGAGGTAGAGCAGCAGAAAGAACGTCCATCCGGACGTTTTGCCGTTACGCTGCCGCATTCCTGTGAGCTGGATATTGTGATTCCTGCCGTACAGCAATTGTGTGTGGAATTTCCTGAAATTGAGCCCCATGTCGACGTCAGTGATCAGCCTAAAGATTTAATTCAAGATAAATACGATGTGGCCATTTACGCTGGTGATCTGGCTGATAGTCAGTATCGCGCGCTGAACATTGGCAAAAGCCAGGAAGTGCTCTGCGCGGGTGCAGCTTATTTGCAAACGGCGAGTCAATTATCTTCCCCTGAGCAATTGCTGGAACAAGCGATGGTTGCGGCACCATGGCAAGATAAAAGCATTGAATTGCATCATGAGCTGCATGGAGCGATGTCATTAGAGCCACAATTTATTTGTCGCTGTAATAGCCTCAGTAGCAGCTTGAGTTTTATTGAAAAAGGCTTGGGGATAGGACTAATTCCCGAGTTTGCTCTTGCTCAGGCTTTGCGTGCAGGTCGTGTGATAAAAGTCCTTGAGGATTATCGCGGAAAAACTTGGCCGTTTTACTTTTTGCACCGTTTTCACGGAGATAAGCCAGTTCATGTTGAGCGCTTCTATCAATTAGTGAAATACTATTTTGAGCAAGCGAATCGTTAAATGCTTGGTTCCGAATTCTGCTAGCCTTTGCTAAAAGGCGGTTTTTTAGCTGCGTTCTGTTTAAGTAGCCTAGGACCTGTTAACACTAATTAGTATATAAACCTGGAAAATAAAAAACGGGCAATAGCAGTCCAACCACTATTGCCCGTTAGCTCCTCGAACTCGCTTGGCTCAGATTACTTTTTTTGAGCCATATAATCCATAGTTAAATTCACCAATAATTTAACACCTAGCTTCATGCCCTCGTCTTCAACACGAAACTCAGGAGTATGGTGCGCAGGCGCCTCACTAAGCGGGCGGTCTTTTGCTTTGCCGCCAACAAACAAGTACACACCAGGTACTTTTTCTTGGAAGAAAGAGAAATCTTCAGCACCGGTTACTGGGTTTACTTCTTGGACATTGGCTTCACCGGCGGTGCGAGTCAATGTTGGCAACATTTGACGCATTAGTTCGGGAGTATTGTAGGTTACCGGATAGCTATAGTTCAGCGGCAGAGTAACTTCAGCGCTAGCATTCATGCTCTTAGCGATATGCTCTGCCTTACGACGTACGCCTTCGTGTACCTTTTCACGCACGCCTTCGTCCAAGGTGCGAATCGTACCGATAATTTCAACTTCATTAGGAATAATGTTTGAGCGAATACCGCCTTGAATCTTGCCCACGGTCACTACAGCGGCTGATTGAGTAAGGTTGGCTTCGCGGCTTACTACGGTTTGTAATCCCATGATGATTTGTGCCGCGGTAACAACCGGGTCGGTACTTAACCACGGGTAAGCGCCGTGGGCTTGTTTACCTTTTACGACAATCTTGTATGGGTCAACGGCTGCCATAATGCCGCCGCTACGATATTTCACTACGCCAACATCGGTTTGAGAATTAATATGCAAGCCAAAAATTGCATCGACATCCGGGTTTTTCAGAACGCCTTCTTTCACCATCAGCTCAGCACCGCCTTCTTCGCCATCAGGGGCACCTTCTTCGGCCGGCTGGAAAATAAACTTCACCTTGCCCTTAAGCTGATCCTTGTGCTCGACAAGAATTTTAGCAGCGCCCATCAGCATGGCCATATGGGTATCGTGCCCGCAGGCGTGCATAACGCCGGTTTCCTGACCGCGATAGGTAGACTTAGCTTTGGAAGCGTAGGGTAGGTCAACGGTTTCTGTTACCGGCAGGCCATCCATATCAGCACGTAGCGCAACGACTGGACCCGGTTTACCGCTATCCAATACAGCCACAACACCGGTATGAGCAACACCTGTTTGTACTTTCAGGCCTAAACCCTTGAGATATTTGGTGACATATTTGGCGGTTTCAAATTCGCGATTGGAAAGCTCTGGATTCGCATGAAAATGGTGGCGCCATTCGATGACTTGAGGCTCGATTTTATCGGCCATTTTGCTCACGCTATCGCTGGCGAAAGCCGGGCTTGCAACGGCAACAGCTAAGCTGGCCAAAGCAAAGGAGAGGGGCTTCATCATAGTACTTCCTTTAGTTTTTGTTTTGCTATTAAGAATATAACGATTGAGCGTGG
>JAOXRT010000268.1 GCA_025800365.1 Cellvibrionaceae bacterium
CCCAGCTCTTCTGCCAATCACCTTCGTTTGGCCCACTTAGATCACTGCCATCTGGATGCAGACTATACCCTAGCTGAAGGTCATTAATGCTAGCTTCATCCGCGATGCCAAACCCATTGGGGCCAAAGAAAACCTCCTTTAGATTTTTAGATTTTATTGCTTCTATAATTTCGTGCACCAAAATCTCCTAAAGCAGTTAACGCCTCAATAACCGGCAGCGTTGTGGCGAAGCCACGCTTTTAGCCGTCCGGCGCCGCAGGCGCGTAGTTAATTGACTTGTTAAATGTTTTTGCGATTAGCTCTTTTTCTCGACCGCAGGTTGGATGCTTACCCACTAGACAATTTGCTAAAGCCCAAAGCTTACCTGACATTGTAAACCACGCTCCCTCTGGAAGCTCATAAGTGCCGGCAGCCTCTTCGAGTGTTGAATCGGAAAAAGGGCCGCCAAATCCAACTACGGGGATAATAGCGCTACCAGTTTTTACTAGTTGTTTATTAGAATTGAGATAAATGAGGTAATAGCCCCCAAGCTTTTCTAGCCTATTCCATCCGTGCTGATGTGAAATACTATATTCGGAGACACTACTCCCTTTGATAGGGCTAATGGTT
>JAOXRT010000300.1 GCA_025800365.1 Cellvibrionaceae bacterium
GCACGCAGCGCCCGGGCTGTGTCGACTTTCCCACGCCTCGCGCTCCGACAGCGGCGGCGGCCGGACGGCCGGTGGGGAGGGGAGGACGCGTGATGGTATGTGGACGCTATGTGGTGTTTCATTATGACCTTGACCAACCGCTACCGCCAGGGAACGAGTTTGGCCGTCTTCCTTGATGTATTAAAAACATTGTCAGCCATAATGCCTTGGCGTCAGGCCGAGAGACAGCTCGTGTTGCCGGCGGTGAAAATTCCGCAGACGGGCATGGTATTTGTTAGGCCAGCGAAAGTTTAAGTGTTTGAGTAATTATTGCGGTGTTTGTCGTGAGCTTTTAGGAGATAAGTCGGAAGAAACTCAGAAAGACACAAATGGCAAACGGCAAAGGTGTGCCATTTGAGGGTCGAAATCGCTTACGGAACATTCCGTACTTGATGTTTAAATGTAAATAGGCAAACTATGAACAGGATTTTTTTGCATGGTCGCTGATAATGTACAATTGCTTGCAGAAAGATCGCAGCAGCGCGTTGGCATCTGGTCCGTGGTTAATACCACGGTTCCAACACGCCGACCCGAGCATTCGCCATACCGTTAACCCAGCCTTCAGATTCGCAGTACGGCGAATGCTCTGGTCTGCGTGTGTTGGAAGGAACCCTGGTATTCTACGGACTAGATGCCAACTCGCCGTGCGATCTTTTTCTGCTTTGGTACCTACTTGGGCTCGGACGATGACATGCATTCTTACATACGTAGCGCATCTGAAGGCATGTGAAAGTTAGAAATGATTTACTGGCTAACAAAAATGGCAGGCATTGGCAAAGCACCAGGGAGAAATGCCCCTGCGCCCATAGAGCGAAGTTCAGGGGCAACCGTGGGTATAGTTTCCTTGTCAGATGGCGAGTCCCAATCCCCCTCTCCAAGCTTGAGCCCTTCCCACTTTGGTGAGGAAGTGGACAAACTCACCGGAGAAAGCACTCTCTTTGAGATCTAGATGGCACTTCGAGCGAGTATCTCTATCTCGGCCCCTCACCTTAACTTAACTGGAGAAATTACATCTATATATGAGGCCAATTTTTAAAATCGCCGGGCCCACGTTATCCAACAGCTAATACAAGGGCGTAGCCACTATACCGCAAATACCGCAAATGCGGTATGCCCAGATCTCGATGGATGTGCTGCCCCTCCAGAAAATGAGTTGCCCCTACTGAAAATGTGTTGATCTTACCGAAAAATGAGATGTCCTGCTCGAAAATGTGCTGCCCCAGCTGGAAAATGTGA
The DNA here is from genome assembly GCA_025800365.1 of Cellvibrionaceae bacterium. GTDB lineage: Bacteria > Pseudomonadota > Gammaproteobacteria > Pseudomonadales > Cellvibrionaceae > Pseudoteredinibacter. The sequence goes on from JAOXRT010000300.1 coordinate 1,276, forward strand.
TGCCCCCACTGGAGAATGTGCTGCCCCTACCGGAGAATGCGGTATGCTCGAAAAATCCTGGCTACGCCCCTGAGCTAATACCAAGTCGGATGCAATGAAAACATTAGCGCTAGGTGACGTGGTGTTTGTTTAGACCGGCTTTCCAAATAAATGGGCATCATGTCCGGGAACGACAAAGTTTTATACAACAACTTACGCAAATTAGTATGTGGCACAAGCACAAGAGCGCCGGGATGCGAGTGCTTAGGGGTCGTCAGTGATCGGCACACCCGCAAGCAACAGCGACACCGACAGGCCGGCAACCTACCAACGCCAATGAAGATTTAAACTCGGGTCCGGTGAAGAATGGATCGCACGTATGGCTGCCGAGGTGACTGTTGTTTTCCCGGCAATTTATAG
>JAOXRT010000014.1 GCA_025800365.1 Cellvibrionaceae bacterium
AGTGCAGCGCATCATCTTGTTCTATTCGGGCAAACACATTTTGAATAGCCTGTTGATAGGCGAGACTCGGGTTATCTAGAGTTTCAGGTAGGGCGCCTAAACCTGAGCCTAAAGGCAGTTGTCGCGCTAGGCTGCGACAAACACCATCGATTGTTTGTACGCGAATTCTTTTAGGATTTAATAAAAGTTGCCAAGACTTTTCTCGGTCCTGTTGCAATACCTTTTGAGCGAGCCTCCATGTTAAAGCATCGTGTGGGTTTTCGGGGGGAGTTTTTGCATTGTGGGCACTTAAAAGAGCTTGGTGAATGCGATGTTGCATTTCGGCCGCGGCTTTTCGGGTAAAGGTGATGCTAAGCACTTCTTCTGGGTGCTCGCAATTTGCCAGTAGGTTTAGCACTCTTTGTGTCAAAAGCCCTGTTTTGCCCGAGCCAGCCGGGGCTGCAACAGCAAAACTGCCGGTAGCTTTGATGGCCTGCTCGCGGGCAGCATGATCTTTCACTTGCATGCTTATCTGTTTCCTTACAATGACAAATCGAACTGGGATTGTTGCAGAGGTGCTGGCTTGATTGACCAGAGTCGACGTTTGCTAGTGAATTCCTGCAGTCGCTGAAGACTCAAAAGATCTTCACTATAACGTTGTGCAAGAGTATCTTTAAAATCTAAACCGCTAAGACCTGAGCTATAGTCGATCGCCAGTTGCACTAAATCTTGCTGCCACTGATTGCGTAACTGGGGCCAAATTTCATCGTCCGAGCTTATCGAAGTGTCATTGGCTACTCGTTTGTCGTGGTTGTTAAGCTTTTTACGTAGCGACTGATCCTTAGCCGAGAATATGCCAGCAGCTGGTGATGCCGTTTCGCTGATGCCAATATACTTTACGCCTTTGGCGTTTAATTGAGCGAAACTTATGGCACTTATATCGGGATCACTCAGGCTATAAAGCGGAAGTTGTGGCTCATCGGGGCGGGGGCCAAGCCAGCTTTTTAGATCACACTGCCCGGTTTTATAATCGATGACTACATAGGATGCTTTTGTTGGCTTTGTACTAGCAGAATTTTCGGTATTAGTGTCTGCAATATGAGTTTTATCGATACGGTCCAAGCGAAGGTTTAACTTTAATGGGCCTAAGGAAAGCTCGCGGCTTGTTTCTATGCCATCTACGCTGAAGCTTGGACGCTGTTTGTCTAACTCTATATAGGCCATGAATATGCTCTTTAGCCTTTCGGACTCTAAGGCCCGATAGCGTGGCCCAAGGTCTCGCCGATAGAGCAAAATTTGGTCTAGAGACTCAGCGATATGCCTGTCGACGAGAGCCTCTAGTTTCTCATTGCTTAATGAAAGCAAGCGATCTTGATCCTTGATTTCAAGCCAAAATGTCTCAAGCGCTAAGTGCAAAATATTACCTCGCTCAAGTGCTGAAATACCCAGCTGGACTTCAGGCCAAGCTTGGGCGCCTAAGCGGTAATGGGCGAATGCATTGAATGGACATAAAGCTTGCTGCTTTAGGACACCACTGCCTCCAAGGCTTTTTTCACGTTTGCTGAGTTTCGGCCCATAGCGATTGTCGATCCATTTAAACTCACCCGTCTCGCCGCAGGCTAAACGGTAAGACTGTATGCTGATAGGCAACTCTGTTTGCTTGCTAAGCTCTTGAGCGGCAGTTGTAATCTCAGTGATCTTTTTGAGTGCTAAGGGCTCCAGTAAGGGGCTGGCTTGCAGCTCTTCCTCGCCGTCGCGGCTTGGATAGCTGAACACCACTTTATTAGCACAAAAGCGATAGGCTTTAATGAGCTGCTCAGCAAAGAAGAGCTCCCGCTCAGCGCTGGCGTGGGGCATATTTAGGCTTCTTTGAAGATCCATGGGCAATAGGGGGTTAGCTTGTGGACTAGGGGGCCACTGCTTTTGATCCATACCCATTAACCAGCAAACATCAAAAGATTGCCCGGAAGCTTCCAAGACACCAAGGATTTGAATAGGGCTATCAGGCGTTTTCGCCTGAAAATGGTGATTGTTTGCCAGTTGTTGTAACTCGCGGATAATCTCGCTGGCACTGTACAATCGGTCTAGTTGGTCGAGACAGAGTAATTCTGTCAGCAAGCCTTGAAACTGCATGACTTGTTGGTACTCATTACTGTCTAAACGACGTGTACCTGGCCAGTTAAGCTGTTCCAGTTGCTGATAAAATATTTGGCTCCACTGCTTGGCGCTATTTCGTTTTGCTCGGTTTTCCTTAGAGTAAAACAGAGTCTGTAAACGCTCCGCCAGACTGATGTTGTCAGTGCTTTTCTCTGGCTCGTAAAGCGCTTCTAGCTTTTTCGCGACCTTGTCGGCACATTGCCTTAATTGGGCGGCCCTAATGTGCTCTTGTTGAAGATTGCGCAGCGCGAATTCGAGCTGTTGTCGCTCTGCTAATGGCAGCTCCATTTCCAGTTCAGCATTGTTATGCCAAAAAGGGCTCTGTAAAAGCTGGCAAAGTTTATCAACTTCGAGCTGCTCCATATTTAGGGCAAGCAAAGCGATAGCCGATTCAATAATCGGGCATTGTCCTAGAGGCGTTCCTGCGGAGAAGTTAAAGGGCAATGTGTAACGGTCGGTCTCGCTGTATAAAAACTGGGGCTCTAGAACCTCAGTAAAGATCCTTTCGATTTTATCTCGGCGTTGTCCGAGTTGAGGATCAACAATAGCGATTTTGGGCAGGGCTGCTTTGTTAGTCTGTGCCGACAACAATTCGTTTTGCACAAATTTTGCGCATTGATGTATTTCATCGAGGCTATCTTCACAAGGCAATTGGTAGGCCTGATTTTGCTCGAGGTGTTTTAACTGAATGAACTTTACATCATCGGCTATGGCTGTACTTAAGTCTTGTCGTAATGGCGATAGATCATCAAAGCCAAGCATTAACAGTCGGTGGTGGCGTTTTAGTGCATTCGACTTTAATGCTGTAGATAATATGCGGCATTGTTCAGGGCTATCGATAAGATTTAATTCTTTGCAGCGATGATCGAACTTTAGTCCCCATTGATAGAGTATTTCGGATTCTCTATGCCCTTTGTTGAGAAGTTCTTCGGCGCTTATTTGCCATTCACTAAGCAGCTGCCAGGCCGAGGATGCCTGTTTGGCAAGTAAGTCCGGACAGATTAAATCAGCACTTTCTTCACTATTATTGATGATTTCCTGCCAGAGTAGCTGACTCTGTATAGGATTGATCAAAAGTTGCGCTGATTCTGGATAGGCTTGGCCTTGCAGAGTAATCCACGCTTCACTTAACCATTGCTGAAAGCTCAATATGCGGCTGGAGTCTATTCCCTTGACGCTATCGCTTTTTGAGTCAGCCTTTGTAGAGAACTGTTTTAACAGGTAGCGCCGTTGGCGGCTATTCGCTGTGAGTACGATGCTTTGTTCATCAATGAGCGCAGCCAAGTCTTCAATTGATAAGGCTTGGTTTTCCATGGGCTTGCCTATGCAGTAAACTTAGTATTGGTTAAGCCCACAGTATACCGCCAATACTATTAAGCGCTAAAGCAAAGCCTTCAAGTTGTCAGCATTACAGGAGTCATCATGAGCACGCAAATTCGGGGTGTTAAAGCGGATTTTGATCAAACAAATGCCGTAGACGCTAAACCTTCAGCCAGTGTGATTTTGATGAGAGATTCCACTAATGGCCCTGAGATCTTTATGTTAAAACGCAATGAAGGCTTATCCTTCTCGCCGGGGCTGTGGGTATTTCCAGGCGGCGCTTTAGACCCTGAAGAAGTCGCCGAGATTTCTAGCAATGACAAGGAGCGAAGCGAGAATGCCTTCAAACTTGCCGCGCTAAGGGAAACTTTTGAAGAAAGTCGAGTTTTGCTTGCCAATCATGGCGACACTAAGCAAGCCATTTCCTCTTCATCCTACGAAGATTTCTGTCGGCAGCAGGATTGGCCCAAACTCCCACAGCAATTCAACTTAATCGCTGAGCTTGCGCAATCTAATTGGCAATTAAATTTGGGAGCTTTGACGCACTTATCGACTTGGACGACGCCGCTGCAAGCGAAAAAAAGATTTTTAACACGATTCTATGTTGCTCGCATGCCGCAAGGGCAATCAGCCAGCTGTGATGGTAGCGAGACGGTTGAAGCACGTTGGCAAAGTCTTACTGCGCTAAAGTCTGAAATTGATCAGGGTGACTTAAAGCTGATGTTTCCTACAGAAATGAATATTTCATGGTTGTCTCAGTTCGGCTCTTTGGCTGAGTTAGATGCCGCCTTAATTAATCATGTGGCACCTTCAGTTATGCCGAGAATGGAGAAGCACCCGGAAGGGGTTATGTTGAACATTCCGATCGAAGCGGGTTATGGAATAAGCCAGCGCTTGATGCGTTTGTAATTTTTAGTTTGTTATGTGATCTAACTACTAAACCAGTATGAGAAGTTACCATAGTGTGCTGTTACAAATATCAACAGTTTCTATGAAAGGTGGTAACAAATTTCCAGCAATCTGGGCGAATATTGCTCATAGTTGCACAATGAAATTTGGTCAATCGAAGTTCCACGGTTAACGTCTACTAACTTTTTATGCACATAATTTTATGCCTGAGTTCGCAGCCAAGAATTTTCTTTAAAAATTCTTGATTTGCGCTATTGACATTTATAAGTGATTGAAAAATAAAGAAAAAATATATTAGGTTAAAAAGTATACAATTTGTAGATCGCCCTTATTTTTACGTAATTGAGCCGGTTTTCTAGTGTCTATCCACTGACTTATCCACAGAATCTGTGGAAAAGTGTAAAGCTACTGTTAAAAGACGATTGAGCCGCCGATTTTCTGACGCGGCAACAATTTTCCGCTCTCAATAACTATTAAGTGGCAGTCACTATGACTGACAATTAGCACAAAAAGTGGCTCCTGAGCTGAGCCGTATTGGATTGTTTAAGAAGAGATTATGACCCCTGAAAGACTCGCCAAGATCCGTGCGGTGCTTAACCGCCGTCAACCAGACCTTACTGTCATTAATGATGAAGTACATAAGGGACGAAATTTAGCCGCTATTATGCGTACCTGCGATGCGGTTGGAATTGATCATATGCATATCGTTGAGCCCAAGGAGGGCTATCGTTCATTCAGAGGCACGGCGTCGGGGAGTAACAAATGGGTCGAAGTGTCTACCTATGACTCTGTGAGCGAAGCAATCAAGGCTGTAAAGCGCAGTGGTATGAAAGTGGTAGCAGCCCACTTAGATGAGCGAGCGGTGGACTACCGATCGATAGACTACTGCCAAGCAACGGCCTTACTGATGGGGATGGAGAAAGAAGGAGTCAGTGAAGAAGCTTTGGCCTTAGCTGATGAAACGGTCGTGATTCCAATGCAAGGCATGGTGGAGTCATTTAATGTTTCTGTTGCGGCGGCCATTATTCTCGCTGAAGCTCAGCGCCAACGCCAGGCGGCCGGCTTGTACGAGAGCTTACGTTTATCCGATTGCCATTATAAGCGTCGGTTTTTCCAATGGGCGCACCCCCAAGTCTCACGTTTCTGCGATGAAAAAGGTATCGCCTATCCGCCGGTAGGCGAGGATGGAGAAATAGTAGATGGCGCCAACTGGTATCGTGAGCACGCCCAAGGGCTAGCTTAATAGCTTTCCAAACTATTCACCTCTTCATGACTGGTATCGCGCACTAGTCGTCGATAAGGTGGTCTAAGGGCATCTCTGTCTTATATTGGACCTGTTTGAGAGAAAAGCTGCTTTTGATGCTGGCAATGCCTTCGTATTGAGTGAGCTTATCATCGAGGAAGTGTTGGTAAGCGATCAGGTCAGGCAGAGCGACACGAATAAGGTAATCAAAATCCCCCGCCATTAGGTAGCACTCCATAACCTCAGGCCAGGCCGAGACAGTTTCTTCAAAATGCTGCAGATGCTTTTTGACCTGATGACCAAGGGTAACTTGAATAAAGACATGGACGTTGACCCCAATAGCATCTGGGTGGAGTAGAGTCACATTGCCTTTGAAGTAACCTGCTTCTTCAAGCATTTTAACCCGGCGAGAGCAGGGGGACGGCGATAGGGCGATCATATCCGCCAGCTCCAAATTGGACAGCGAGCCGTCTTTTTGCAGGATTTCCAGGATCTTTCGGTCGGTTTTATCGAGGTTGTGTGCCATGGGTCCAATCACCATAAACTGCTTATTTTTTGGTGATTCTAACCAGTAATTGATCTAAATGCGACCCATGAGCTAAAGGTAAAGCGCATTGCTGTGTTTAGTAAGCTGCTTCCAAGGCCGCCGCCACGGAGGCGGCGCTACATCTAAGCCGAAAGCGACTTTGAGAACTTATCGATGGCGGACACGACTTCGTTGGCACCGGTTTGTATTTTAGAGATGACTTCGCCTGTTTGGCTGGCTAAGTCGACACCGCGATTCGCCTGGTCTAAGCATTTTTCCATGCTGCTAGAGGCGCTACCTGTGTCTTCTTGAATCTTGCTAATCATTGCGGATATTTCAGAGGTAGATTGAGATGTTCTCGCCGCGAGCTGGCGGACTTCATCCGCTACTACCGCAAAGCCTCGGCCTTGTTCGCCAGCTCTTGCAGCTTCAATCGCCGCATTGAGGGCCAGCAAGTTGGTTTGGTCTGCAATTTCTTGGATGGTGTTGATAATGGAGTTGATTTCCCCTGACTGCATATTCAGCCGCTCAATATGCTGAGAAGAGGCATGTACTGATTCAGCAATCTTATTCATTTCGTCAACGGCTTCATTGATGACTCCGCCACCGTTTTTGGCAACATCTAAGGTCTCATTGGAAATTCGATAGGCAATTGCTGCGCTTTCTCTTTCCAATTCCGCTTGCTCCGTTTGAGCCGTGATGTCGGTAGCGAACTTTACGATACGGTAGAGCTTGCCATTACTGTCGTAAACTGGGTTATAAGATGCTTCGAGCCATAGGGTTTGACCTTGGGCGTTTACTCTTTTGAATTGCCCAGAGAAATATTCACCATTGTTTAAACGTCGCCAAAAGTCTTGATATTCTGTCGTGGCTGCGTATTCTGGGTCACAGAAGATTCGATGATGCTTGCCGATAATATCTGTTTTTCGATAGCCCACGGCATTGATAAAGTTCTCGTTGCAATCGATGATCGTGCCATCTTTTTCAAACTCAATAATGGCGCTTGAGCGACTTAGAGAATCAAGCTTGCCTTTGTCTTCAGCGTCGCTCAGGATTTTAGCGGTAATATCTGAAGCAAATTTTGTGACCTTGACGAGTCTACGGTTGGCGTCAAAAACTGGATTGTAAGTGGCTTCCAGCCAAAGCGTTTCACCGAGTTTATTTACGCGCTTAAATTGGCCGCTAAAAAACTCACCACGATTAAGCTGTGCCCAAAAATCACGATACTCTTCGGTTCCAGCATAATCAGCATCGCAAAATATTCGGTGATGCTTGCCCTGGATTTCAGCGAGACTGTAGCCTACCGTTTTGAGGAAGTTCTCATTCGCCGATAAGATTTCACCACTGGGTCGAAACTCGATAACCGCCATCGATCTATTAATCGCATTAATAATTGAGGACTGCTCCGCGAACTTTCCTAGTAATTCTTCGTACTGCGCTTTGTATTGTTGTCCAAACACCTTACCCTCCAGACCCGAGCGGCTGTTATAGCGTTTAAATAGAGCTAAGACATTTTTGATACGACAGCCAGCTCTTTACAGTTTTGTTTACTATTTATCCTGAGTGTAGATGAATATTTCAAAGCTGCGTTAATTATCAAAAGAGGGTGAATACTATCGCTGGTAATATTGCTGAGGCCATTATTGTTGAAGGGCATAAATGGCAATTAGATATCGGCGAGAATGCGAAAGCCAATCTTATTGCTGCGAGTTTCCATGTTTACGCCTTGGCGGCTGTGACTGCTGATTTTTTCAATCGAATCACCATGTGAACCGCCACGTACGGTTCTTTCCGTGCAAGCGGGAATGAGCCGAGGCTCGGCGTTTGCTTTTGCACCTAAATAGTGATCGGTATGGCAGTCGAGAACCCATTCGGATACATTACCAGCCGTGTCATAGATACCAAAAGGGTTCGCAGGGTAATAGCCAAGTGGTGATGTCTGGGTGCCGAATAGTTTCGCGAAATCACTATTGCAACCCCGTCGACAATTGGCCATGCGCCGACTATTTTGTGGCCACCAATAACTACCCGCATGATTGGCTCTGGCTACATACTCCCATTCGGCCTCGCTTAACAGGCGGTATTTACGGCCAGTTTTTTTGCTAAGCCATTGGGTGTAATCAACCGCTTCTTGCCAACTAATATTGATAATGGGGCGATTGCCTTTGCCCCAGCCTTGATCATTCGGAGCGCTTTGTGCCACTTTTGAATCGTCCAGATATATTTGGTAGTCGGCAAAACTGATCTCGTATCGGCTAACGGCAAATGATTTATCAATGATGACTTGGCGAATAGGGAGGCTATTGCTGTCAAGCTTGCTACCCATGCTGAAACTACCACTAGGCACGACAACCATTTCAGGGGCAGAAGAGTACTCGTTTAAGGTATCAGTAAAGGTTTCGCCCGGCTGATATTGCTTGCTTAAGGTAAATCGACGGCTTACCGCTTTATCACTTATTTTTACCCAACGTTTAAGCGTTTTATAATTCGCTTTACGCAACTCAACCAAATAGCTTCCTGCTACGAGTTCTATGCCGGCATAATACTTGGGCTTTATATTAAGAATACGAATGCGATCTGCAGTTGGGGTGCTTCTAATGGTCAAGGGGTAGCTGGCGGCTTGAGTCTCAGTATTCAGTTCAGAGTTTTGCTCGCTGTTAAGAGGGGTAGGAGTTGCTTTTCCCTCTTGATCTAAATTGGCCACTGCACTTTGATCACTAACGCTTAGCTCCTCGACTGCTTGGTGCATCTTGGAAACGTTTTCTAATGAGCCATTAGGGATAAGGGTAGGCTCTTGGTCTACATTCTGTGCAGCTAATCCCTCAGCCATGTTTTCCTGTTCAGCGCTTGCTAGCTGTGCTTTTGGTTTTTGTTCATCATTTAAACTCTTGTCTGCTGGCGATTCTTTATCGTTCTCATCCTGATCAATGACTAGTTCGGCTGCGTCATTTAAACTAGATGTTTCTGCTGAAACCTCTGTGAAAGAATTCTGGTAGGCAAAGAACCCTAGCAGTATGAAGAGCGAGGCGCTTAGTAATATGGCTAAATTGTGTGACTTGCTAGGTGCGTTATGAGTTTGAGCGTGCTCATCAAATACACCGCTATCCTGATTTGAGTTTATCGCTGTAGTGTAGCGACTTGCTTGCTGTAGCTTTTCCTGTTGACTATTTTCACTGCTAAAAAGGGGAGTCAGCTTTTGCCAAGCAACAAACACTAAGGCTTGCAGGCGTTGAAAAAAGCCAAGCTTAAATTCGCCAGAAGCGGCTAAAGACTTGTAGCTTATCTTTGGTGTTTGCAGACCAGTTTCTAAAAGCTCTATTCGCTCAATAAGGTCTTCGCCTGATTGAATGCGCTCATCTGGGTTTTTTGCCAATAGTTCATCAATCAAGGGCTGAAACAGTGCATGTTGTGGCGGCAGCTTCGGGATTGGGGCCGTTAGGTGTTTAATGGCAATAGCTACCGCTTCCTCCGCTTGATAGGGGAGCTTGCCGCAGAGCATCTCAAAAAATACCACCCCAAGGCTATAAAGATCAGATCGTCCGTCACAGGGCTGGCCTTTGGCTTGCTCGGGGCTCATATAATTAGGGGTGCCTAAAACCGTTCCGGCGTGGGTTACACCAAGGTTTTGTTTAATCGCCTTGGCAACACCAAAGTCACTCAATACAGCATTGTCATCGGCGCGAAAAAGGATGTTTTCCGGCTTGATATCACGATGGACATAACCGCAATGATGAGCATGGGCAAGTGCTGAGGCCAGCTGCTTTAGTATTTTTACGGCTTCAAGCCCGCTTAAGCCATTACGCATTTTTTGGCTAAGCGAACCCTTGGCCAAATAATCCATAGCGATGTAATTTAGGCCATGGTGTTTGCCGATATCGTAAATAGAAATGATGTTGGGGTGAGATAGCTGCCCCACTATGGTGGCTTCTCTTTGAAAGCGTTCGCTAAAATGAGCATCTTGAGCCAAAGTCGGGCTCATAACTTTAAGCGCTACCTCGCGGCCAATGCTTTGTTGGATGGCGAGGTAAACCGATGACATGCCTCCCTGGCTTATTTTTCGAGTTATTTGAAATCCGGGAATTTGCATGTTGCGCTCAAGGATTTGTTAGTTGTGTCTTATGTTGTTCTTGTCTTATTTTTTGCGTACTAAGGGTATTCGAACTTTTCCAGTGTGGTTTGCTTGCACTGCAATTACGCTGATTTACCAAAACCATAAGCTGCCTATCAATAAGAGAAAAACGAAAAGTAGAGCCAGGGCCGTAATTGGGCTTATGGTTTTTTCGTTATCACTCTCGAAATCTATGCTGTTCGCTATTTCACTCTGGTTAGGGCGGCGATCTCGGTCAGCGGTAAGCGATGGTTTTGCTGTAGGGTGATCGCAGCTAATAGCAATCATGCTGATATTATCTTTTCCGCCAGCATCCAGCGCTGCCTTCTCTAAGTCTAGCAGTTGCTGTTGCAAGCCGTTTCCTTGACTTAACACGGCACTGATTTCCTTGTCGCTTAGCTCGTCATTCAAGCCATCGCTGCACAGCAGAACGATATCGCCAGGCAGCCAAAAACTGCTTAGCGACTCGACTTCGATGGCATCATACTCAATAGCGCCTAGACACTGGGTAATGACATTTTTCTCGGGGTGTTCGCGTGCTTGTTCTACGGTAATTTGGCCGGCGTCGATTAGAGATTGCACGTAAGAGTGATCTCGGCTGAGCTGTTCAAGCTTATTGTCGCGCCAGCGATAGGCTCGGCTATCTCCAACCCAGCTAATCTGAAACTGTTCTTTATTGAGTTGTTGCAAGCTTATGAGTGTCGAGCCCATGCCGTTTTGCTGGCCTTGGGATTGCTCAAGAATCATATAGTGGGCAAGCTCGAAGGCCGCTTTGGGTGTTTTGCCTTCGCGCAGCGACTGGCTCACAATCTGACAGGCTAGCTGTGCAGCGACTTCTCCGGCTTCATGGCCACCCATTCCATCAGCCAACAACCACAGGCCTTGTTCACCCATGCACAATAAATAGTCTTCATTGTTATGTCTTACGCATCCTGCGTGGCTACGTGAAGTCCAGCTTAACTGCATGTAATGGCCTTAGCTTTCGCACTGATTTTAAGATTGCTAATGCCTAAGCCGGCTTTTATCTGTCTTTCTCTCATAGCTCGCTTATTGCTTTTTAGGCACACAGTCGTGCACTTGGGTAAATCTCTCAGCATTAAATCAATGTAAAAGCTGCTCTGTAGTCGAATGTAATCTCTTTCTGATTTACATTATTGCGCTAGTTTGGCAGCTCAATCTACATAGCTTCATTTGTCCCAGTGATTCTAGGCTTGCTGGCCAATTTGTTACTTCAGAAATTGTTACTGATGACATAGTTACTTTTGGTTATGGTTATCGCTGCCGAGCGCTATTAACTTAGCCTTATGCCATTAGGGTATTAATACATTAATATTAAAAATGCAAAGCTCATAGGCTAGAATGCAGGACATGTCTCATTATTTAAAGGCATTTCTCGTAAAATTAGCTAAGTAACTGTTTTACGTCCTATTTGCAATTGGGATTTTAGTCTACATTCTATAGAGGAGGCCTAAGGGTGGCCCTTCTTAGCTGGAAACTAACACAGAGAAGAACGAATGTTAAAATTGCGTCTACGCAACCAATCTCAAAGCTCAGGTTTACACGAAGTATGGCTGGTCGAGCCTCGTCTGGTGATCGGTACGGCCAGAGAATGTCAGCTGGTACTGCGTGATGATGGTCTTAAGAAGCAACATGCCGTTGTTGATATCACCGGCGAATCCCTGCGTTTGCGTGCTTTAGGGCCGCTCATTGAAATTAATGGCCGCCCCATTAATGAGGGTGAGGTCTGTGAGCTTAATACCGGTGATAAGCTGTCAATTGCCTCAGTGGTCATGGATGTGGTCGATCCTAAGCTGGAGCGACGTGAGCAAAACCCTGCCGCTGCCGTTGTGGCGCAGCAGAGCAGTAGCAAACAAGAGTGGGCACTAAAAGCAAACCATTCTGCACTGTCTGATCGTGTCTATAAGCTGGGTGAACAGACTGTCGTGGGTCGCTCCAGTGAGTGCGATATAGTTCTGGCGGCGGCTCACCTTTCCCGTCAGCACGCCCGCTTGTTTATCGATCAGGGTGCGCTATATGTTCGTGATCTTGGCTCTTCCAATGGTACCTTTCTAAATGGCGTTCGAGTTGAGGAAGCTCGCGTGCGACGCGGTGACGAGCTGGCTTTTGATAGCTTGAGCTTTGGTGTTCTTGGACCAGCTGAAACCGTTGATAAGACTTTGTTGCGTGCGCCAGTGAACCCTACCATAGCAAGACCTGTGCGTGCCAAGCCCGCTGAGCAGGCTAATGCGGCTACGGTACCTGATTTGCAAAAGGGGCGCCCTCAGCTGCATAGCGGACCAGCGCAAACTGAAAACGAGGAGGAGAAACAGAGCAGTTCAAGTTTGACCTTCCTGGCGATTGCAGCAGTATTGGTAACCGCAGTGTTGGTGCTGGCTAAGTTTACGGAGTTTATCTAATAGGTCTTTCTTCATGCCGACCTAAGGGCTAAGGCGGGAAGGTGAGAACCCGCCTTTCGACTCCTTTGTTATTGCCGTTTGTCCTCTAATTTATAGTTTTTGACTTTCAGGCCGTAAAAGAGATTAAAGCTCAATCTCTTTGGCGGCCATCATGATTGCTCAATACCTTCACACTCAGTCTTCATTTTCGCAGCAGTCCTATTCCTATTTTGAGGCATCTTCAAATGCCGCGTATGGGAACGATGCCGCTAAGCAAGCAGCGTTACTCGGTAATTCTGAGTCTGGCGTAACACAGCTCAGTGCCAGCGTATCTGAGCAAAGCTCCTCTGTCGTCCAATTGAAAATCCAAAGCTTCAGTGAAGAGCAGAGCTTCGCCCTGTTTGAGCGTCGATTAGCGGTAAGCCAAGAGGCTTCTTTTAAATCATCCCAAGGCCCAAGCAGCGCGGGTCTTGAAAAAGCAGCTAAGGCCAATTCGGCTGAAGCGGTAGCAGACAGCATTCTTGGCTTTATTTCCGCTCGCCTGGAAGCAGATAAAGCTAATGGAGCTAGCGAAGAGCAGTTACAGTCTCGTCTTGAGGCTGGGCTGAAAGGCTTCGAGCGAGGCTTTGGCGAAGCCAAGGAAATGCTAGAGGAGCTAGACCTGCTTGGCCCAAAGGTCGACAAGGATATATCGAGTACGCGCAACTTAGTTCATCAAGGGATTGATCAGCTGGCCAGTGAATATGGCTTAGAGTCGCCGCTCGCTACTGATGAAAAACTGACTCCTGCTAATGAGCCAGATATCGACCGTGGGCAAGGGACGATAGAGGCTCGTTTGCCGCAGGTAGTGGAGCAGCCACTGGCGAAACCCAGCAAGGTAAGTAGCCCAAGCGGTAATTACCAGGCCTATCAGCTCGACTATAGCCGCGAGCGTAGCTTTCAGATGGAAGTGCAAACCCGAGACGGCGATACCATTTCGATTGATGCAGCGAGCTTGATTCGCTATCAAGAAAGTCAGCAAAGCGGTCAAGGCGGGGGCACTGAGTTTAGCAGCTTGTCCTTCAGTGCCAGCGAAGAATATGCGGCCGCAATCGAGATAAGTGGTGATATTGATGAGGGTGAATGGCAAGCATTTACCGAGTTGTTTGATCAAGTGCTAGAGCTGGCAGACAATTTTTATAATGGTGATGTGGCCACTGCGTTTGAGCAAGCAATAAACTTAGGTTACAACGGCGAAGAAATTGCGCAGTTTAGTTTAAACTTGCAACAGACCACATCCGTACAGCAAGCGGCAGTCTATCAAGCGATAGAACCTTCACCCTGGCAAAGCAAGGCTAACCCCATCGCTGATCTACAAAATTATGCCGAGCAGCTATTAGCCAATACTGAAAAGCTGGCTCAGCAGGGTTTGGATTTAGCGCTTCTACCTGAGTTGCTGCAATCAACCCAGTCCAATGCTAATGATCAACAAAAAGCCTTTTTGGATAGTTTACTGGCTAGTTAAATTAGAGATGCTCGCTGATAGTTTTGCCCGTCGTCATTTTTAATGTTGTTCTGGGTAGGGCTAAGCCTTTAAAATGCCGTGCTTTTAGCAGGGCATTCTCCATGAGTCGCACCGTTATACTTTACACAACCGCTGGCTGCCATTTATGTGAGCAGGCCAAGTCTTTATTTTGGCCTTGTGCAGAGCAGTTACAACTTCGTTTACAAGAAGTGGATATTGCCGAAAGCGAAGATTTGGTTGAGCGCTACGGTGTTAAAATTCCTGTAATTGCAACTCAGCAAGGTGCTGAAATAGCTTGGCCCTTTGATCAGCCGCAGCTACTGTCTTTTTTGAAGAGCAACGAATGAGGGGATAAAGCCTAGGCTTTTAATAAAGTGCTTAAGCTTAGGTTTTAAGCATAAACTAGCGCTAGATTTTAATTAATTATCTTTTCATTGTGGTGAATTAAGCGCCCTTTATCACCCATTCGATAGGCATAAATCACAGAATAGGACAGTACATTTTGCACGTAGCCGCGTGTTTCTCGGTAGGGAATTGTTTCGATCCAGCTGTCCAGTTCTAGATTCGGTGAGGCTTTTTTCAACCAGCGATCAACTCTGTGGGGGCCGGCGTTATATGCCGCAGCAGCGATTGCGCGGTTACCATTGAAGCGCTGTAACAGTTGATTTAAGTAGCTGCTGCCGAGTCGAATATTAGAACTTGGCTTGTAGAGATCTTTACGGCGATATTTTACGCCAATTTTTCGTGCGGTTTGTTTTGCGGTAGCTGGCATTAGCTGCATTAAGCCCATTGCGCCGGCTGGCGAGCGTGCGTCGGCGGCAAAGGCACTCTCTTGCCGTGCTATGGCGTACAGCAGTGTTTGTTTAATCTTCGTAGCTTCAGCGGCTTTTTTTAATTCGTCTTGATAAGCCAATGGGAAGCGTAAGTTTAAATCGTCCCAATATTTTAAATGAGCCATGCCTTGGATGGTTTTGATGTGCCACTGCCATTCATGGGTTAAGGCGGCGAGCGCCTTTAGTTGTTTTTCTTCCAGGGTTTGCGCTAGATAAAACCATTCACGATTCGCATTGAGTGTATCGCCAAGTCGAAAGTACTCATGTGCTCTCTGCAAAGCCTTGGTGTTCAATAATTCTTGCTTTTGAGCGGCGTCAACGTTCAAAGGTACGTCTTGCAATTGATACTCTTGCTGCACATGATCCGCCGATAAAAAGCCGTAAAAGCTACGCTCTTTAGCCAATTTTCGATAGATAGCGTCAGCACGCAGCCCGGGTGTCGGTTGCGGATTATTTTTCTCTAGACTTCTTGCTAACCAGTATTGCCAACGCTCAGACTGTTTGGCAGGCTCGGGTAATCGATCCAGCCAGTAGCGCACCATCTGCCAATCTTGGATCGCTAGTGATTCCCGGATCAGCGATTCCATGAGTCGCGTATTATCAATAACCTTGTATTGGGCTAGTAACTGCTTGGCTTCATCCTTGTGGCCATTTTGATAGAGTTTTCTGGCCAAGATATAAAGTGTTTCTTGGCGCTGTTCTTCTTCAAACAAATTTTTGCTGTCATAGCGCAGCCATATGCTATAAGCGGCTTTGGCATCCTTGTAGGCGTAGCGCCTAAAACCATGCAGGACTACTTGATTCAGCTTGCTTTGCAGTTTGGCTTGGCGGGTGCTGAATTTGCTCATGTTTTTTAGGCGAGCAGGGTAGTGGTGGACTTCTTGATACAAAGCGGCGAGCGTCTTGAGCTCTGGCGACAATTGCTTACTGATGTATTTAGCAAGCGATAGCTTTTTCGTTTGCATGGATTTATGCAGTCTTTGCCAAGCCAGTTCATGACTGATGCCACCAGCCTTTTTCCAGGCGTTGAACGCTGGATCACAGTGTTTGCTCTGTGAGTAAGCCACATTCCACAGCTCTTCGATCTCTTGTTTAGGCAGCTCTTTACCGAGGCGCGCATGTGCGCTTACCCACTTACAGCGCATGCGCTCAGATTTGATCTTAGTACTGTCGAAATCTCGTAGAAAACTGCGCCAGTGGCCTTTGCGAGCAAGAGTCTTTAGCCACAGGTATTGCATTCTTTGGCCCAAGGGGCTGCCGTCTTGCTGCTGTAAAAAATCTTGTACTTCTTGGCGAGGCAAGCTGTGAATACGGCGGGCAATGTCACGATATTGAAGGTCCGGATAGAGCGGATACAGCACCAACATGGCCTTTAGGCGCTTAAAGCCTTTGATATCGCCCTTATTTAGGGCTTTCAGGGCTTGTTGGTAGACTTTGCGCTGCGGCTCCATTTCATCGAGACCAAGCGGCTTGCTGGGCGTCTTGGCCTCAGCCATCACAGCCCAGAGGATCATCAAGCAGGTGATAGCAGCCTTGAGAGCTAGCCCAGTGCTAGCGCAGCTTGATGAAAATACCCATGAGTGCTGAGGCGATTTGGTCACGATAAATCCAAGTTTTGCTTGTTCGGTGTAACTGCTCTAATCATGCTAGCTTTGTGCTTCATAAACAAGAGCTTATAGATAATTCTTTAGTGGCTTTCCAGTTGCTGTTCAGGCTGCTACCCAGAATGCTCGAAAAACCGTATTATTCGCAGCCCTGAATTAAGGCATTATTGCAATTTTGCCCCATGAAAATACTGGGAGCGCCTCAGATTAATGGCTAGCTCCAGCATCCGCGGTGGTTGAAAATTGTTCAGCTCGTTACCTTGTTATATAAAAGCTTTAACAAATGCCGCAACATGAATTCTTAATGAAATATTAGTCCCTTGGAAGTACAACATTCATGCCGATCGTAAAAATTGAAAATGCTCAACTTAGCTATGGACTTCAGCCAATTTTGGATGAGCAGCAATTAAACCTCTATCGTGGGCAGCGACTTTGCATTATCGGCCGCAATGGCGCCGGCAAGTCCAGTTTGATGAAGGTAATCGCCAAAGAGGTTGAGCTTGATAGTGGCAGTGTTTGGCATCGACCCGGTTTAAAGCTAGCACGACTCGAGCAGGACTTGCCGCTGGCTGATGATTTAACGGTGTTTGCTGCCGTGGCCGAAGGCCTTGACGGTTTAGGTGAGCTGCTAACGGACTACCACGAACTGGCCACTAAAACTGACAGTGATAGCCTGCATCGTTTAGGTCAGTTGCAAACAGAGATTGAAGCTCG
Source organism: Cellvibrionaceae bacterium (assembly GCA_025800365.1). Classification (GTDB taxonomy): domain Bacteria; phylum Pseudomonadota; class Gammaproteobacteria; order Pseudomonadales; family Cellvibrionaceae; genus Pseudoteredinibacter. The sequence continues at coordinate 17,294 of JAOXRT010000014.1, forward strand.
TGATGGCTGGCGCTTGCAGCAACAGGTAGATGCCATTTTAACGCGCTTGGAATTGCCCGCGGATGTGACCATGAAGGAGCTTTCCGGGGGCTGGCGTCGCAGGGTGTCTTTGGCTCGGGCCTTAGTAAGTGAGCCCGATATATTGCTGCTTGATGAGCCCACCAACCACCTCGATATTGAAGCCATTCAATGGCTGGAACAGCAGCTCTTAAACTATTCGGGCTGTGTTGTTTTTATCACTCACGATAGGGCGCTGTTACAAAATTTGGCTACCCATATTGCCGAATTAGAGCGCGGACAGCTGAGTATTTGGGAGGGCGACTATCAGAGCTTCCTAAATTTCAGGGAACAGCAGTTAGCGGCTGAAGAAAAACATAACGCCTTGTTTGATAAGCGCCTGGCTGAAGAAGAAAAATGGATTAGACAGGGCATCAAAGCCAGACGCACGCGCAATGAAGGCCGCGTTCGCGCCTTAAAAGCTATGCGAGAAGAGCGTGCAGCAAGGCGAGAGCGTCAAGGCAATGCCAATATTTCGGCTAATGTGGCGGATAAGTCTGGTAAGTTGGTAGCTGAAATTCATAATGTCAGTCACGCATTTGAAGGTCATGAGTTAATTAAGCATTTTAGCGGACGGGTGATGCGAGGCGATAGAATCGGCTTGATTGGCGCCAACGGTATGGGTAAATCGACTTTACTGAAAATTTTATTGGGTCAGCTTAAACCCTTGGAAGGTCGCGTCGATCTCGGAACAAATCTCGAAGTAGCCTACTTTGATCAGCTGCGTGAGCAGTTGGACCTCGAAAAAAATGCCGTAGACAATGTCGCCGGCGGTCGAGAATCTATCGAAATCAACGGTAACAATAAACATATTATTAGTTATCTCAGTGACTTTTTATTTACCGGTGAGCGTGCACGAACCCCGCTAAAAGCGCTTTCAGGTGGCGAGCGAAATCGAGTTTTGCTCGCCAAACTGTTCTCAAAACCTGCAAACTTATTAGTACTCGATGAGCCGACCAACGACCTTGATGTCGAAACTCTTGAACTTCTTGAAGAGATGCTGGCTAATTTTTCTGGCACGCTGCTTTTGGTGAGCCACGATCGTGCATTCTTGGATAATGTGGTAACCAGCACTCTGGCATTTGAGGGCAGTGGGCAGGTGCGTGAATATGTCGGCGGTTATCAAGACTGGATTGCTCAAGGCGGAAAGTGGTGTAGTTTAGCGGAGGACTTACTGCAGCTATCCGATGCCAAAAACGTTAATGCTCAGATAAGTGAAAGCACTTCGAGCTCTTCTTCACAAGAAGCTAAAGCCGTTAAAAATAATGAGCCTAAGCCTAAAAAGCTCAGTTATAAATTGCAGCGTGAGCTGGATGCCTTGCCTGCAAAAATTGAAAAACAAGAAGCTCAAGTAGAAGCGCTTCAGGAACAAACGGCAGCGGGTGATTTTTATCAGAAGGATCATCAAGAGGTTGCTAAAGTTCTAGCACAGTTAGCGGAGAAAGAAGCTGAATTGGAAGCTTTATATCAGCGTTGGGAAGAGCTTGATAACGCTTAAGGGAGAAGTTCAGGGGTGTTAATTCTTTAGGGGGAGCTAGAGCTTTTGTGTTTTAAAGCTCTAGCTTACTCCAAGCTAGACAGCCTAGGTTTATATGCGAGAATTTGCGCCAGTTGAATTGATTTACTCGCTCGGATGAACTCGTACAGCAAGCACATCACAGTTCGCTCCGTGCAACACGCCATTGGAGGTAGACCCCAATAGCAGGGCAAGCCCAGAGCGGCCGTGGCTGCCGACAATGATTAAATCGACTTCGGCTTCGTCAGCAATGCGATGAATCTCAGAGGCGGGTTGTCCTACAACAACTTGGCAGTCATCGGTTTTGATACCATGTTGCTCGGCCAGTTTATGGAGTTTTTCCTGTGCCTGGCTTTGTAGTTGCTCTTGAACCTCTGAAAGATCCATTGGGATATCGCCACCATAGGCAAAGGTGAGTGGTTCAATAACATGGAGTAGGGATACATTACAGCCGTTGGATACGGCTAAGCCACGCTCGATAACTTCGCTGGACTCTTGACTTAGATCTACGGCGATTAGTGATTTTTGGTATTTGGCCATGACTTGTCTCCTGTGAGGTTTATGTCATGATCTTAGCGGTAAATTACCGCCGCTGTAAATTTTTACCGTGATGAAATATGACTCAGGTCAATTTCGCTGGGTTTAGTAATAATGATGGGGAATTATTAGCTTGAGTATAGGTATTATTTTTGTTGTTTTGGCAGTGGCGATGGTTCTAGGGCCGATTATGCTTATGAAGCCTAGCGGTCGTCAAAGGCAGCTGGCGAGTCTGCGCCAGCGCGCCTTAGAACTTGGCTTGCAAAGCCGTATCGCTACGGTAACAGGGGATCTAAAGAGTTTTACCGTAGCCCCCACCATTGCCATCTACCAAAAACGTTGGATCGACAAACGTTTTTGTCCTGAGCAGAGCCTCTTGCTTCAACGCAGTAGCTTTACTCATGAAGTCCATTTTCATGGCGCCTGGGATTGGAAAGAGGGTGAGGCAGCACAATTTAGCTTAAGCCCAGAGCTTGCTGAGTGTTTAGACAAACTTCCGGATTCGGTACTGGCGATAGAGTTTACTCCTTTGGGCGTTGGTTTGTATTGGCTTGAAAAAGGCGCTCAAGTGGAAGAGTTAGTCAGTGTGTTTCCAGTGTTAATGAACTGGTTAGATACTCAAGGTGTACTGGAAAATATCAGGGATAAGCCTTAAGTTTTCGGCTCATATCAATTTTACTCGACGGTAAGCGCATCTTCTAAGGTTGTCCCTGGGTTATTCATCGGCTTTTTATCGGGATCAGGGTTATACAGGGTTTCTGGCATTAGGTCTTCACTGAGTGCCAGTCTTTCGCGATTAATAATTTCACCCAGTTCATCGATCAGACGCTGGCGGTTTGGATGCTTAGCTTTCGACTGCATGCTGAGTTTTTGAGCGTGAAAGTAATGCGAATTTGCATCAACAAATTCTCCTTCATTATATAGCTTATGCCCTTGCGCGACCCCTGAAATAACTTCCACAGACAGCTGGGTGTATTCCAGCTCTCGCATCAATGGCCCAAGGGTTTTGTCGTCAATATGTTTGCCATTAAACATATGGATGAGAGTGTCAATTGCCTCTTGGATCTGTCGTTCGGTTTTGTTGATCGCTTGGTCGCTGGGGCGAATGCGATTTATGGTTTTGGTATTGCCTTTGCTTTGATAGCTTTCTAAAAGTTGTTGGGCCCGCTGTATCCGAACTTCGACATTATTCGCTTGGGCGTCAAAGTCAAAAAGCTTTTGATAGCGGCGCACTAATTCCTGCGCCAGCGTGCAGAAAAGTTCCTTTTCACGGCTAAGGCCTTCTAGGTTGTTGAGCATGTCCTCTAGGACTTCGGCCGCATGGCTGAGTTGCCTTATTTTTAGGGCGTGCTCAGCTTGTTTACGCTCACGATAATTCACGTAAGCAAGCAACGCTAAAGAGGACGCTGCAAGGGCGAGCGCCGTATATAAAATGAAAGAAGCGGACATAAATCTGGCAGTGAATTCAGTGATGCTTAAGTAAAACCCAATTAAGCTGTACTAGACGTACATTTGTATAAATGTCATCGGCAACAACTTATTTGGCTTTAGTAAAAACAAATTATTGGTTGAAATCGACAAGGATTATGGTATTCCTAAAAAAGGGCTTGTCCAGTACCGCCTGTGCATTACCCGAAAATAGTTGGGTGTCTGGTTAATTTATGGTCAGTCATGTTGCTCATACTTGACCCCAAGAGCGCTTGGCTATATATATGCGCCCCTTAGGCTATGAAAAGCCTGCTGGCCTTCTATTATTAATAGGCCGTATGAAAAAGCAGGATAAGAGTATTTTTTAAGAAGGATAATATGGGAAAATCCCTGGTAATCGTGGAATCGCCTGCCAAGGCTAAAACAATCAATAAGTATCTTGGTAAGGACTTTGTCGTTAAATCCAGTGTCGGTCATATTCGTGATTTGCCGACCTCTGGTGGTAAAAAAGCACCCGTGGATGCCAAGGAAAGAGCTCGTCAGGCAGCTATTACCCGTAAGCTTTCACCTGAAGATAAAGTAATCCACAAGCAACGTAAGGCTAAAGCTCAGCTGATTAGTCGTATGGGTATCGACCCTGAAAACGGCTGGGAGGCAAAGTATGAGATCCTACCTGGCAAAGAAAAGGTTGTTGCTGAACTAAAAGCATTGGCGAAAGATGCTGATACTGTCTATCTCGCGACGGACTTGGACAGAGAAGGAGAGGCCATCGCTTGGCATCTCCGTGAGGCTATCGGGGGCGATGATAGCCGCTACCGCCGTGTGGTTTTTAATGAGATCACAAAGTCGGCTATCCAAGAGGCCTTTAAAAGCCCTGGCCCAATTGATCAAAACCGCGTAAACGCCCAGCAGGCTCGCCGTTTTCTTGATCGAGTGGTGGGCTATATGGTCTCTCCATTGCTCTGGGAAAAAATCGCGCGAGGCTTGTCTGCTGGCCGCGTTCAGTCGGTGGCCGTGAAGCTTATTGTTGAGCGTGAGCGAGAAATTAGAGCATTTATCCCTGAAGAGTATTGGGATATTTTTGCTGACCTGAATACCCAAGATGCGGAAAAGATTCGCTTTGAGGTCAAAAAAGAAAACGGCAAGGCCTTTAAGCCCGTTAATGAAGAGCAGGCCATGTCAGCTGTCGCTAAGCTGCAGCAGGCCAGCTATCAGGTGGTTTCTCGTGATGATAAACCTACCAAGGCTAAGCCAGGCGCTCCTTACATTACCTCCACTTTGCAGCAGGCAGCCAGCACCCGCTTAGGCTTTTCTGTGAAGAAAACCATGATGATGGCCCAGCGTTTGTATGAAGCCGGCTACATCACCTATATGCGTACCGACTCTACTAACTTAAGCCAAGAGGCTGTCGCTAGCTGTCGTGATTTTATCGCTGAAGAATACGGCAAGGCTTATCTACCGGAAAAGCCAGTTTCGTACAGTAGTAAGGAGGGGGCCCAAGAGGCGCACGAAGCAATTCGACCTTCTAGCGTCACTGTGCAACCGACTCAATTGAAAGGCATGGAGAGAGACGCTGAGCGCCTCTATACCTTGATTTGGCGTCAATTCCTGGCGTGCCAAATGCCACCGGCAGAATTTACCAGTACATCGATTGCGCTAGCAGCAGGGGATTTCGAATTAAGAACCCGTGGTCGCGTGATTCGTTTTGATGGTTTTATGAAGGTTCAGCCACCGCAATCCAAAAAAGAAGAGGATGTGGTTCTGCCTGAGCTTAAGGTTGGTGACAACTTAAATCTTCAGAAGCTTGATCCAAAGCAGCACTTTACTAAGCCGCCGGCACGTTACACCGAAGCGAGCCTGGTAAAAGAATTGGAAAAGCGTGGTATTGGCCGCCCATCCACCTATGCATCGATCATCTCGACCATTCAGGATCGTGGTTATGTCCACACTGAATCTCGTCGCTTCTTTGCAGAAAAGATGGGCGATATTGTCACCGAGCGGTTAAGCGAAAGTTTTGTCGATCTGATGGACTACAGCTTTACAGCGAATATGGAAGAGTCGCTGGATAAGGTCGCAGAAGGCGACTTGCAATGGGATAAGTTGCTCGATGACTTCTATGCCGATTTTAGCCAGAAGCTCAGCCAGGCGCAGGTCGCTGAAGGCGGAATGCGGGCCAATCAGCCAACGGAAACCGATATCGAATGCAGTCAGTGTGGTCGACATATGCAGATTCGCACGGCCAGTACTGGGGTGTTCTTAGGTTGTTCGGGTTACGCGCTGCCACCTAAGGAACGCTGTAAGCACACCATGAACTTAGTGTCTGGTGACGAGGTGTTAAACCTTGATGAAGATGATGAAGCCGAGTCTAAGCAGCTACGAAATAAACACCGCTGTAAACTGTGTGACACAGCGATGGACAGTTATCTACTAGACGAGCAGCGTAAGCTACATATCTGCGGTAATAACCCAGATTGCAGTGGTTTTGAAGTAGAGGCTGGTAGCTTTAAGTTAAAAGGTTATGACGGTCCGACTCTAGAGTGTGACAAATGTGGTAGCGAGATGCAGCTGAAGACTGGCCGCTTTGGTAAGTACTTTGGCTGTATGTCGGAATCGTGTAAGAACACTCGTAAACTACTGCGAAACGGCGAAGCGGCACCTCCAAAGATGGATCCGGTACCTATGCCAGAGCTAGCTTGCGAGAAAGTCGAAGACCATTACGTCTTGCGAGATGGTGCCTCTGGTATGTTTCTGGCGGCTAGCCAGTTCCCTAAAAATCGCGAAACACGAGCACCGCTGGTTGAAGAGCTGCTACCACACAAGAGCGAAATTGATCCGAAGTATAAATTCTTGTTTAGCGCGCCAGTAGAAGATCCTGATGGCAATAAGGCGGTTATTCGCTTTAGTCGCAAAACTAAAGAGCAATACGTTCAGACCGAGATTGACGGCAAGGCGAGCGGCTGGAAAGCTTTTTATGAGGGCGGCAAGTGGGTGGAAACCCAAGCTAAAACTAAAGCCAAGGCTAAAAGCAAGAAAAAGTAATGGATCAATATCGTCCATTTTTTACCCAGCTGCAGTTGGCGAAGTGTCAATGCAAGGCCGCCAGTTCAGCGACACTGCCCCTTGAAAAGCTTAGCTTTTTGAGGGGAGGCTTTCTTATCATTCAGGCCATGTGTGATGCTTGGTTACTCCACGAAAAGCCAGAGCAGAGCTCTGAGTTTTACCCTAAAGGACTTTCTGAATTTAGCAAGCGTGACAAGGCCAATTTAGAAAAAGCGCTTCCTGCGAGTATTATTCAGCTTCAACAAAGCGATTGGTTCGATGATTTTCTAAAGGTCATGGAGCAAGTTGCTGATTTGAATAGTTCTATGCTTTTAGAGCAGAGCAGCCCGGTAAATGTCATCGCGGTATCCCAGCCTGCCACGAAGCCCAGTCTAAGTAGCCTAAAAGCGGCTATATCGAATTTTGAGCAGTACTTTGACGCCCGAATGGAACTCAGCGAAGAGTATTAATGACAGCTATCTAATAGCTGTTATGCTTAGTAGAGTGCTATTCGAATCCTAATGCGAAAGCTGTTAGAATTGCCGACATATTCAATCTCTGGAGTATTAATGGACACCGTCTTATTTGAAATTGTCGAGTTAGCTAACGGCGATGTAGCCTTGCAAAGGGCCGAGGACAAAGGGGAGCCTTTGTTGACCATTCATTTTTCAGAAGAATCTAATTTTTATCTGCAAGACGCCAAAATTGAAGTTGCTAGGGCAATGGTACAAGCTGGCTTGGAAGCGGCAAGTGAAATTGCCGAAGCCAATAAGGCGGAAGATTCTGGCGAAGAAATGGAAGTGGACTCAGGGCCTGTGCAAATTCACTAAGGCTGCCTGTGCTCGATCTAAATCACTAATTTAATTCAAAGTTTCTCAGCGATTCTTTTTGTCTTTACCTTTACAGCAGCCTTATACAGCCTTCTTTCTGATATAAGCCGATTAACGCATTCTTAGCATTAGACCTTGGCAGGCCCCAGCCTTAGCTGCTTGCTTGAGCTGCTGATATTCTTGGCGGCTCAGTACACCTGGGCTGCTAATCACCATATGGCTATTACCAGCTGCTAGGGCTTCCCAGGTCGCCCATAAGGTATCACTCTTATCTCGTAGGCGTATTATTCTTAGTCGGCTAATATCGATACCGTAATGAAGAAGCATCTCTTTGCTGATGTTTTCAGCGCCAACCCAGCTTAACCAGCGACCACTATCCTGTTGACTGAAATGAGCGACCATAGGTAGAAGCCATTGCAGATAATTATCTTGTTCATGGGTAACCACTAGTTCGGTTAAGCCGTGCTCTGATACGGCTTCCTGCTGGGTGTTTTGAATGGCTGCTTGGTTCATGCTCTTACTCCCTAGATCGGCTAGTGTGCTGCGTTTACGCTTCGGTATGATTAGCGTCGAATAACTCCAACGCTAAGACCTTCAATGGCGAACTCTTGCTCGCGTAAATCGACTTCAATCGTAGAAAACTCTTCGTTTTCTGGGTGGAGGTAAATTAACGGCTGGTTAGTAATCTTCTCGTAGCGCTTAACGGTTACTTCGTCGTCAATACGGGCAACTACGATTTGACCATTGTGCACTCGCTCGGTCTTGTGAACGGCAATTAGGTCACCGTCTAAGATACCTATATTGCGCATACTTTCACCGTGTACCTTGAGTAGGAAGTCAGCGGTGGGGTGAAAAAAGGAGCTTGGAATATCGCAGTAATCTTCAATATTTTCTGCAGCCAAGATGGGGTTGCCTGCAGCAACACGACCAACTAGAGGAATGCCTTGCTGCTCGATAGGTAAGCGAATACCCCGCGAGGCGCCGGCAATCATTTCGATGACGCCTTTACGGGCCAAGGCCTTGAGATGCTCTTCTGCAGCATTGGCGGAGCGAAAGCCTAGCTCTTTTGCTATCTCGGCGCGTGTTGGCGGGTAACCGGTATCATCAATGTAAGATTTGATGAGATCGAGAACTTGCTGTTGGCGTGCTGTAAGTTTGATCATGGCTTTCGCTCTTGGTCTGTTTATTTATACAGTACATGTGATTTTATACAGTGTTTTTTAAAAAGCAAGCACTAAAACCCAATCGCGATAAAATCATGAGTTAGTAAGCGAAGTTTGAGGTCAGGCTAAGTACTGCTGAGGGCTGTTTATTAAAGCCTTGCTGTGGATGTTATGAGAGTGCTATGAAAGCTTATCTGGAGTGTGGATAAGAGCACGTTTAGCTTGTGGTGGTAAACACAAAAAAGCCGGCAAAATGCCGGCTTTAGTACGTTGCTTTCAACTTACTAGCGACGAATTAGATGGCTAGCTTTTGAAGCAGCAGACCCATAGAGTTGTAGATGCGGTATTCAGCCAGCTTTTGGTTGTAGCTCGCACGAATCAAGTTGCGCTTGGCATCGACGACTTCATTTTCTGTGTTTAGTAGATCGAGTAGGGTGCGTCGACCGATATTAAACTGGTTAATATAAGCTTGTTTGGTAGCCTGGGCAGCATCAACGTGGGCTTGCAAATACTGCAGCTGGGTAGATACGGACTCAAAGGCTGTCCATGATAGGCGAAGGCCTTCAACCACTTGGCGGCTGGTGTTGTTGCGTACATCTTTAGATTCTTCTAACAAGTAGTGAGTCTGCTTGCGGCGAGCCTTATCCGCGCCACCGCGGTAAAGGTTGTAGCGCATGCGCAACGCAATAACTTGACGCTCGTCTTCGCCGACAACGCCGCCAGTATCTTCGTTCCAGCTAGCATCAGCTTCTAAGCGTACATCTGGCCAAAATGGGGCTTTGGCAGCTTCCGCTTGGGCAATGGTCGCATCGATATCGGCATTGGCGGTTTTTAGGGTGGGGTGACTTTGCAGGGCAAGCTCGACCGCGTCTTCTAAATTAGCGGGTAGGTCGATATTGTTGCTAGGCATTGAAAGTGCTTCAACCTCTGGCATAACACCGGTCACGCGGTAGTAGTTGGTTACAGCATCCATTAGGTTTGCTTGGGCGACCACAACATTGCTTTCGGCAAGTGCCAAACGGGCGGCAATTTGGTCCAAGTCGGCGCGGCTGCCTACACCAGACTGATTGCGTAGAGTCATCTGATCATAGATGCTCTTATGCTCTTGCAAAGAGGCTTCGGCTAGCTTTAGTAGATCTGCTTGAGTTAATAGGGCTAAATAAACTTCGGCGGTGCGTAAGGCGATATTTTCAGAGGTGCTTTCTACCTCATGTCTTGCGCTCTGGGTGCGAGCTTCTTGGCGCTTAACTTCTGAGCGGGTAGCAAAGCCATCAAATACCAGTTGGCGCGCCGAGATAGAGGTTTCTTTGCGGTCCAGGCTGACGTCTTGTTGTCCAGTAGTTGGAGACTTTGTATCTTCTTTGCCGAACCCGGCAGCGACATCAACAGTGGGAAGGTAACCTGCCTTGGCACCTTTGATTTCCTGTTCCCTAGCGAGTACTTCGTGCTTAGCGGCACTCACTTCCGGATGAGAGTTAATAGCAGTTCTAATGGCCTCTTGTATCGTCTGCGCTTGAGCAGTAGTGCCCACTGACGTTACAAGCCCCAAGCCAATCACACCAATAAGATGCTTAACTTTCATGATCCGTTACCTTTTTCCTTTGGTATTGTTAATTATGTCGCAAGTATTCTAACACTATATCTGTGAATTATGTCACACCTTTAAATAAAAACAGTCAAATAGTATGAAGAAATCGATTCACTGATAAAAAACGTCAAAAATCTTACAGATCAATCCTTTACCGACGCTTAATGCGATGTATTTACTGTATAAATTCTTGGTGAATACTGGCTATAATCCTTTTGTGCGCTGATAAAAAGGATAGGAAAGCAATGAACCACTTGCCAGCAGAGCCGAAACCATTAGACGAAATGCCTTTGGATCAGCAGCATTTTAAAATGCTTTGTTTGGCCATTGAGAAAGCTCATGCCTTACATATGGGGAAATCGGGCCGTCTGTTAATGAATTTTGAGCTGCGAGAAGGCAGTGATGCCGGACATTTGCCCCGTATTCGCCCATTGGGTAATCTTACCTTTATTATCGATGAGGCTTACCTAAAGGCCAGTAATTACTATCTCTATTACGACCCGGATAAGTCACAGGATCTGCCTCTGCTGGCTGAGCGTGATGAGGAAAGTAATCGCTTTGTCGCCACAGCTAAGAATCTGCTTGGTTTACAAGATCAAATGCACGGCTCTATTGCGGTGCCGGTTGCACGCCTATCGGCTTTACGGGGCCTGCATTACGTTAAAGACTGCGTTTGCCTGCAAATGTATGAAATCGACTTTGATAGACTTTTTGAGGCAGATGCTGAGTTGGCAGGGCGTTTAAGGCAGTCGCTATTGGAGAAGTATCGACGTTTTTATGACTTTGATGCTATTGCCGAGCGATCTTCACAATATGAAGAAGCGGCTCGGCGTTTTCTAGAGGGGCAAGACTAAGAGCTGTCTAGACTGGACTGGGAAAACTAGCCACGTCGAGGGTCTACTAAGAGCGTAAGGGCTTGTCCAGGCTGTAAATAGTCTTTGGGGTTTAAACCGTTACTTCTTACAATCGACTTTATACTGGTGCCAAATTTCTTAGCGATTCTGGCAATGGAATCGCCTTTTCTAACCTTGTAAGAAATTCGCTGCTTACCCTGCGCATAACCGGCTTGCTTAGGATAAATAAGCAGCTTTTGACCAAGCTTTAAGGTGCCGTTAACGCTGAGCTTGTTCCAACGAGCGATATCCTCATAATTTACACCGAATTTACGACTAATACTCCACAGACTATCGCCGCTACGCACTTTATAGCGCTGCACTCGGCCTTTACCTTGGTTGCGGGCGACACGCTCGTTTAGGCTAAAGCTATAGTGTTTGCCTGGTTTAGAGGCGGTAGGTATAAACAGTGCTTGCCCTAAACGAATGGTGTTGCTGCTTAATCGATTAATTCGTTTGAGCTCGCCCAGAGTAAGATTGTTCTGGCGAGCTATTTTGCCGAGCGTATCGCCGGATTTAACTTGATATCGCTTCCAGCCCACGCGCTCAGATTCATCCAAACTTTCCAAGCCGCTGGAGAAGGCATCGGCTTGCGCAATGGGGATCAGGATGTGCTGAGGGCCATCAGGCGTTGTGGCCCAGCGGTTATAGGCTGGATTGAGTAGATAAAACTCATCCATGGGAAGCTCAGCCAGTTTGGCGGCTTGGGCTAAGTCCAATTGATAATCGAGATCGAAGCGGCGATAGAAGGGCTCATCGGGTATATTGATCATTTGAATGCCGTACTTTTCAGGTTCGGCAACCAGTTTTGCTAGGCCAAGCAATCTAGGGACATAAATTTGAGTTTCTTTGGGTAGGCGTAAGGACCAAAAATCGGTGTTTTTACCTTGTCGGCGATTGCGTTTTATCGCTTTATTAACAGTTCCGCCGCCAGCATTATAGGCTGCCAAGGCCAGCAACCAATCACCGTCAAAGCGCTTGTGCAGTTTCTCTAGATAATCCAGTGCAGCTTGGGTCGAGGCTTCAATATCGCGTCGACCGTCATACCACCAGTTGTTATGTAAGCCAAAATCTTTTGCGGTTGGCGGGGTAAACTGCCAAAGGCCAGATGCGCGGCCGTGCGAGTAGGCGAATGGATCATAGGCGCTTTCCACGATAGGGAGAAGTGCCAGCTCCATGGGTAAATCGCGGGCCTTAAGCTCATTAACGATAAAGTAGAGGTATGGACGCGCCCGTTTACTGATTCGATTCATGTAATTGGGGTGCTTGCCGTACCAATCTTCTTGCTTGTTGATGCGTTTATGTTTAATAGCAGACAAGCGGTAGCCATCGCGAATGTGCTGCCATAGATCGGTATCAATGTTGGCGGGATCTGTGTTTGCCGCTCTTAAAGCTTTGTCCTTGTTATCTTCAAGCGCAGAATCTTGTTTGGCTAGCTCTAAGCTATCAGCCTTCGGCAATTCGGCTCGCTTGGCGTGTTTAGCGGCTTCCAATTGCGCATTGTGGCGAGAAATCTCGGTTTTATCTGGCTGTTGGCCAAGTTGGGCACAGCCGCCCAAAGTCAGTATAAGGCCGACAGGAATAAGCAATCGAAGCATAATTCGTTAACTACTAATGGTCGTTTTAAGGTGTTTTTATTGTAGAAATAGGCGCCGATTCTAGAGCGGCAGGCCGTCTGGGTCAATCAGCCCAAGGTAGAATTATAACGGCGTAGAGGGGTAAACACTGTTAAACAGTACGCTTAATATACTGTGCTGATTCGCGACTTTAGGATGGTTTGGCAAGCCCCTATGAGCATAGGGGCTGTTGTTTAGCGTTGGTCGCCAATATCGAATAGCTAGCGCCTAAAAATTGTCTTTCCATTTGCGTATTACGGCAAAGGTTTCCGCAGGGCTAGAGACAATATTTTTAGCCCTTTGACTAGCTGATTTTTGAACCTCGCTCTCGCGGCAACGTAAGAATGGATTGGTGGCTCGCTCTAAGCTCATGATAGAGGGCACGGTTGCTTGTTGGGCTTCACGAAGCGCCTTGGCATCTTCCATGCGCTCGGCCAAGGCGCTATTGCCAGGTTCAACCGCAAGGGCGAAGTTTAAGTTGCCTAGAGTGTATTCATGGGCGCAATACACCAAGGTTTGGCCGGATAGGGAGGCTAGTTTTTCCAGTGACTGCTGCATTTGCTCGGGGTTACCTTCAAACATGCGTCCGCAACCACCGGCAAATAAGGTGTCACCGCAAAATAGTACTGGGGTGGTCAAATCACTGCTGTGAAAGGCGATATGATCCAAGGTGTGGCCAGGCACCTCTAGAATCTTGAAGTTCAAGCCGGGTAATACTTCAACACTGTCTCCATCGCGGCAAGCAACTTGGCTTAGCTCTTGACTTTCGGGGCCATAGACCACGCAATCTTGGTATTTTTCACAAAGCTCACTGATGCCGCCGGTATGGTCAAAGTGATGATGGGTATTGATGATGGCGACCAGCTTTAAGCTATCGGCTTCAAGGCGATCTAATACCACTTTGGGGTCGCCTGGGTCGACGACAGCGGCGATCTCACCGTTATCGATTAGCCAGATGTAATTGTCATCAAAAGCAGCGATTGGGCTAATGGTATAGTCCATGGATGGCAGGCTCCGTTGTTCTTTTTCAGTGCGGCGGCTGTTATCGAGTACTCCGCCGTTTTAGGTCAAAGTAGGGCCGCCCGCTAAAGCTATTTCTGTTATAGTTTATAGAATTACATAGCCGCGCGCTTTTGCGTCAGCAGAACGGGTGGCTAAGTCAAATCAGTTTTGTCTAAGTGCAAAGGGCTTTATTGTGAGTCTTGTAGAACAATGTCGTCAATGGTTACATCAGCGCGCCAATGTGCCGCAATCGCCAAAAGCCTTTGCTGAAGATATTGACCGCTGGTCCAATACGCCATTGGGTGAGGCCATCTTATCGGAAGAGCAAGCTTCTATAGATGAGCTCTTGAGATATCGCTTTGGCTACCATTTATGTGCTTTCAGTCATATCCATGGTTGCGAGCTTATGCAGGAAAGTCGTATCAACCATAAGATTCAGATGGTGCAGTTAGATGGTCTGAATGAATCCTTTGAATGCCAGTCATTGAATGTAGAGGGGCTTTGTGAGGAGGCTTCGGCTTTGCCTTTTGATGGCAGTAGAATCCCGCTAGCGACCGATTCTGTAGATGTACTACTACTTCACCATTGTTTGGAATTTTCTTCCAACCCTCATGAGTTGTTGCGAGAAGCCCAGCGGGTGTTAATTGATCATGGCCATTTGATCATCACCAGTTTTAACCCTTTGAGTATGTATGGCTTATTTGCTAATGTCGCGCGTTTTTTCAAGAGCAATCAAGTTTGGCGCCGTCGTTTTTTAACGGCCAGCTCAAGTCGAGATTGGCTGCAATTGTTGGGTTTGCAACCTCTTGAGCTTATCCCGCACTTTTACCGATTGCCAATCTCTAATAGCGCGCTGTTAGAGCGAAGTCGTGTGCTAGAAGGCCTGGGCAAGAAACTGGGTGCTTTGAATTGGGGAGCATCTTACACCTTGGTAGCGCGTAATGATGTCTTCGCTGCCAATACCCTCAAGCCGCGTTGGCAAAAACCAGCCAACGCCGAGCAGTTTGGTAGTGCCGCGATTGGCCGGCAGGCAAAGAAAGAAAAGCTCAAACTTGTTATTAACAAGGGCAAGCCTAGCGCACCCACTACCGAATAGTATGCATGCGTTATTAGCTAAAGGCGCAATCCGTTTACATTTGTTTTAGCACTCATAAGAAAGAGAAGTATTTTTGAATCAAGAATTAAAAACCGTAGAAATATTTACTGATGGCGCCTGTAAAGGTAACCCCGGCCCAGGAGGGTGGGGAGCATTGCTGCGTTATGGTGATACTGAAAAGCCCTTATGCGGAGGTGAAAAAAACACCACCAATAATCGCATGGAATTAATGGCGGCAATTGAAGGGCTAAGAGCTTTAAAACAAACTTGTAAAGTGATCTTAACCACAGATTCCCAATACGTTCGACAAGGCATAACCCAGTGGATGTTTAACTGGAAGAAAAATGGCTGGAAAACTTCCGCTAAGCAGCCTGTTAAAAATGCAGATTTATGGCAAGAGCTTGATGCTGAAAGCAAGCGCCACGAGATTGAATGGCGTTGGGTAAAAGGGCACAGCGGCCACAGAGAAAATGAAATCGCAGATGAGCTGGCCAATCAAGGGATTCCCAGGTAAATCTGAAACTCGCTAAAAGCAAAACAGCTTAAGACAAGAAATCGCAAAACCATTAGGAACAGTCAATGCGTCAAATTGTTCTCGATACTGAAACCACAGGTATCGATCCAAAATCCGGTCACCGAATCATTGAGATCGGTTGCGTCGAATTGTTTAACCGCAAATTAACCGGCAATCACTATCACGAATATATTAATCCGCAGCGAGTTGTAGAAGACGAAGCGATTGAGGTTCACGGTATTACCAATGAGTTTTTGGCCGACAAGCCGGTCTTCTCACAAGTTGCCGATAGCTTCTTAGAATATATTCGCGGTGCAGAATTAATTATCCATAACGCCCCCTTTGATGTGGGCTTTATTGATCATGAATTCAATTTGCTAGGGAAAGGGCATGGCAAGGTTTACGATCATTGCTCGGTGATCGATACCCTGGTAATGGCGCGTGATAAACACCCGGGCCAGCGCAACTCCCTAGATGCTTTGTGTAAGCGTTACGATGTCGATAACTCTGGCCGCGTTTTGCACGGCGCATTGCTCGATTCCGAGATCCTAGCCGATGTTTATTTAATGATGACAGGTGGCCAAACCATGTTGTCACTTGGCGCGGAAACCGAAGAAAATTCAAGTGGTGCTCAGGCTGGCGCTATTCGCCGCTTAGCCGCTGGGCGGGCGCCATTAAAAGTGGTTGCCGCTAATGCAGAGGAAATGCAGTTGCATGAGGCCAAGTTGGATGCTTTGGGTGAGGATTGTCTTTGGCGTAGGTAGTTAGGAGCTTTGGTAGTCTGTCTAGCAGACTACCGCATATATGTGGAGTGTATTTAATCTTGGCAGTTCTTCAACGCTGGGTTTTCAATATCCACCCACACCAATCGGTGATCTGATGAGGCGTTTCTGTCGGCCACTAGGTAGGCTTCTTTACTATCTGGTTTTGGCCAAAAAACGCCGCTGTCTATAAGTTTTAGGCCTTTCGAAGGTAATACATAATCAGCTCGCATTCCCCAGGCAGCGGTATGGCTTTTGGCGTAAGGGCTTTCGGTTTTATTGAGGCTTCCGCCATCCGAGGTGGGGGCTGGATAGTCATTAATAGCCGGGTGCTCTAAAAGCTGATTCATTGTGCCAGGGTAGGCATCGCCTTCGTTTGCACTGGCATTGAGATCGCCCAGAATTACAAAACCTCTATTTTTCGCTATACCACCTTTTTGCTGTGCGTCGTCATAGTGATAGCTGTTTTTATCGCCTGCGATATAGTCTTTCCAGAAGCGTATTTCATCATGGTTTCGGCGTCCGTTGCGATCTTCTGGGCCGTCGAATACTGGTGGAGTTGGGTGGCTGGCAAGAATACTGATACGCGTTCCGTTGATATTTAACGGTATATCCCAATGGGATTTGGAAGATAAGCGCATAATATTTACCTCTTCAGCGCTGTACCAACTCTTACTATTTTCATCCAAAGGAAGCAGATTGTCTGGCATATCTTTCCAAAGAAACTTTTGGAAAGTACGAACTTGGCTTTCTTCAATTGGGTATTTCGATAATAAGGCCATACCATATTGACCAGGGTATCGACCAAAACCAAAGTGACTAAGGCGGCTGCCTTTTTCGCTTAAGCCAGTTTCTACTCCAGTATTAACGCTGTCGATATAAATATACGGGTAGTTAATAGCTTCTTGCCCGTTTTGGCTTTGCTGTAAATACTGTTTAACAAATAAGCCAATCCCATCTTCTTTATTTTCAATGTAATCGAATTCGTTAAGTAGAATGACGTCGGGGCGTACGCGCTGAATAATTTCAGCGATATTGCGAAGCTGTGCTTGCTTGCCTGCTTTTAATACTTCGGTGAGACGTGATGCCCGATAAATGTTTTTACCGTCTACGGGATAATTACTGGCTTCCATGCTGACATTAAAAGTGGCTATTCGTAGTTGTTTTTGCATAACACTCTCAATTTGGCATGTCTCGATATTGGGTTTAGCGAATAGAGGGGTGGCTAACAATAAAAAGAGAATGAAAGTTATGCTCAGCGTTGATGTGGTGTTCATTAAAAACTCTCTTTTTAACTATATTCGATTTAAGGGCTTGATAGAGTGTGCTGAGCGCCTGACCGTGTTCAGCGGTGGTTTGCTGAATAATGTTTTTCTAGGTTAACAGCTCTAATACGATATCATACAGCTAATTAAGTTGCGTAGGGCATGGTTAAGGTTTATTGATGCTCTGCAGTGCTCTTCCTGAGCTTTGACGGAATAGCTGCCCCCATCGCCCAAAAAACATAGCAATTGGAACTACATTTATGAATTTTTGCGAAGAGCTAGGGATCGACAAGCCTCTTATTCAAGCACCAATGGCTGGTGTGCAAGATTGGCGGTTGGCGGCAGAGGTTTCTAATGCTGGAGGGCTTGGGTCAATACCTTGTGGCATGTTAAGTGCGGAGCAGCTCGTACAACAACTGCACAGTTTTAAAAAACATAGCCCTCATAGCTACAACGTCAACTTCTTTTGTCACGATATGCCTAAGCTCGATGCGCAACGTCTGAAGAGCTGGCAAGACAGTTTATTCGCTTATTACGAAGAGTTTAAGGTGGAGGCCCCGAGTGGGGTTTCTGGTCTACGAGTGCCTTTTGATAATAGCTTTGCAGATATCCTAGAAGAGTTTAAGCCTCCTGTTATTAGTTTTCATTTTGGTCTGCCGGCGCCAGAATTACTCGATCGCGTTAAGGCTTGGGGCAGCAAAGTGCTGTCCTCAGCGACGACAATGGAGGAAGGTTGTTGGTTGGCGGAAAATGGCGCAGATATCGTTATCGCACAAGGCTTGGAGGCCGGTGGCCACCGGGGGATGTTTTTAAAGGCTGATTTAGATCAGCAGCTAGGCACGGCTGATCTAGTGTCGCAGCTTCGGGAGAGTATCTCTTTGCCTATTGTGGCGGCAGGTGGAATAAACAATTACTCGGATATCGTCTCGATGATGGAGCTGGGTGCTTCAGCGGCTCAGCTGGGTACAGCTTATCTGCTGTGCAATGAGGCGAGTACCAGTGCTGTACACCGTGCTGCAATAAAGCAAGGTACAGCTCAAACAGCATTGACCAATGTGTTCTCGGGGCGTTTAGCAAGGGGAATCACTAATCGAGCTATGGCAGAGCTTAATTTTATCAGCACTCTAGCGCCGGAGTTTCCCTATGCTTCAATTGCACTGGCGCCATTGAGAGCCGCTGCTGAACAATGTGGGCGAGATGACTTTACCCCACTATGGGCCGGTAGTAATTATGCGGCTTGTACGGAAATCTCAGCAGGGGAGTTAACCCAGCAACTCTGGCCAAAATGATTAGCTATTAAGATACTGCTGAGCTGTAATAAGCCCGCCAAGCTCCTGTTTAGGGAGTTAACTTCGGGCTTATTAGCTTGTGCGGCTCGCTATATAAACTGCTTATTGTCTTAAGCAGATATCTTCTGCCTTATACAACTTTCTGATGGCTCCGCTAAGAGTCTTTCTATCTTCAGAAAAACGGTACAGCTTGGGCACAGGGAATAATCTAATGCGGGCCCCGCCATGCTCTTCATAGCTCGCTAAGGCATTACCGACAGCTTCAGTATAGGCGTCCAGCTCATCGCCATCGAGAGTATCAACGATAGTTTCCCCTAAGCAGCTACAAAACTTTTCGTCGCTACTAAATGAAGCCATGCAGGCATCGTTGATTAAATTTTCATCGCTTGAGCTGCAAGCGCTAAGCAAGCCAAAGCTTGCGATAAGAAACAGTGTTTTACTTCTGGGCACAGCAAAGCTCCTCTTAAACTGCTTTTTGAGAATGCAAGTGTAGTACATATTGAGGAGGGTGATTAAATTTATGGTTTTGAGGTGAGGGGGCGGACTTAGAGATCTTTAGGTAGCTTGATCAAAAAGCAGACACCCTCACCGAGCCTGCTATTGCAATCTAATTCTCCCTCTAAGGTCTGAGTGACTATATTGTAAACAATGTTCAAACCTAGTCCTGAGCCGCCACCTTGGCTATTGGTGGTGAAAAATGGATCAAATATTTTTTGTAGATGCTCTTCAGCAATGCCTACACCATTATCTCGATATTCTATTTCAACCGTTTTTTCATTAAACCTGGTCTCAATCGTAATTTTTCCCTGGTCAAGATCTTTGAAAGCATGATGTAAGGAATTCATGACAAGGTTGGTGATTATTTGAGCATAGAGACCTGGAAATGAATTGATTTCAAAATCATTCTCGATATTGAGCTCGATGCCTATAGATTTGTTGGAGATTTGTGTTTGCAAGCTTTGTATCAGCTGCTCAAAGTAGCTCTTCACTTTAAATCGTCGTTTAGCCTCGCTGGCTTGATCAACGGATATCTGTTTGAAGTTTCGCACTAATTCGGCTGCGCGACGAAGGTTGTTATGGGTAAGATCGGCCAGATGGTCGCTCGCATTAAAATAGCTTTCTAATTGTTTTTGAGTCATATTGCCAGCTTTATAGGATTTAATGATCTCTTTGGTACTTTCCTGAAGCTGTGAGATACCCGTTACACCGATACCAATTGGGGTATTAATTTCGTGGGCCACACCGGCTACCAAGCTGTTTAGAGCTGCATTTTTTTCAGATTCGATCAGTTTGTTTTGTGTTGCTTTTAAGTTGCTTAAAGAATCTTCAAGCTCTAAAGTGCGCTCTTCCACTTTACTTTGCAGCTCTTCATTAAAGTTGAGTATTTTACGTTTAGCGTGAATTTCTTCGGTAGCATCAAGCCCGAATAACATGATTTGCCGTTCTGATTCGCTGTTCTTCTTGACAACACTGGTCCACAAAATAATTCGTTCTTCGCCACTTTTGGTGAATATAGGGTATTCGTAGTTCTCCATTTCACCGTAGATAACCATACGACCTTGCTTGCGACGTAACTCTTCGTCACTGCCAACATAAAGACTATCCCACCAATTTAAACCGATAAGCTCCTCTCTACTGTATTGGCTAACTCGTATTGCCTCTGGATTAACATATTTAATGGTAGCATCGGCGCCTAAAGCAAAGATCATCATTGGCATGCTGCGAATAAGCGTGGCATTATGTTTGCGCTCTTCATCTAAGGCCACAAAAGCCTTAGCATTCTCAAGGGCAATGGCGGCTTGCCCAGCCAGGAGGCGTAATACCTTAATATGCTCGGCTCTAAAGGCATTACTCATTAGATTGTTTTCTAAGTAAAGCAAGCCTCTAATCTGTTCTTGCCTTAACACCGGCAAAATCAATAGCGAACTGTCTTTAGGGCCGTCTTTGTAGTTGCACAGAAGTTGCTCCTGTCGCTCAGAGAAAAAACGATCAATCGCTTCAGTTCTTAGTTCAAAGTTGGCGAGTAGTGCATCTCTACCATAGAAGTGTTCGCACTGGGCTTGACCTATTTGAACGGCACGAACGGAAATCTGCTCATTGTGGAAGCTTAGATAAACAGCTTTGCTAGCTCCAGAGTTAACAATTAAAGCGCGCATTAGTCCGGAGATAAGTGATTGCTCATCTAGGGTGCTGCTTAATACTTCAATACTCTGGCTTAGACTTTGAAAGTCAATTTCAGTAGCTAGGTCTTTACTGCTGCTTAGAGAGGATTGATTGTTGTTGTAAGAATACTCTTGCTTGAGGTAGTCAAATTCATTTTGTAGCTCTCGCAGTTTAGGTAGTGCTCCCCATTTTTGATAGTGCTGCGCTGCCTCCATGATCTGCGCTGGTGCAAGCTCTCGATAATCGGATGAAAGTAAGAAACGCCCATACAGTTCTTTAAGCATGGCATTTTCAGGGCTGTTGCCAAGTTTATTAGCCACTGAGATGGCTCGGTGATATTGTTCTAAGCTGCGTTTGAAATTACCTTTTAACTCAATTTCCCTAGACAGGATGATCTGTCGCTTTACTTCATAACTTACGGGGCTTTGCTTGGCAAATGCATTTATCTTCTTTTTTGCAATGCGATAGAGTTTATTTGCTTTCTTAGCGTGTTTCTCATGGTTGAGGCATTCTAGTGCGGAGTAGGCTAGTGTGAAGTAGAGCATTCCCCAGTAGTAGCTGCCGATGGATTTTGCCAAGGGGCCAGAAAATGCCCGAGCGGCAAACTCGAAGGCATTCGAGTATTGGCCGTGCATAATATGAAGATAGGCTTTGTCGGCAAAAAACGCAGAAACATATAGGTTATCACCTTTCTTTTTTTGAAAACTGTTGATCTGGGCTTCATTAAAATACTTGCCGACGATTGCCAAACCATCACTGTCAGGGTGGGATAGGGTATGGTTAAATTGCCTACCCATATTGTTTAACTGAAAGTCCAATCCATTGTTGTTTTGGCTGACAAGCTCAGTTAAACGAGCGTATTTTTGCCGTATTAGTTCAAGGTTGATGCCCGATAGGTAGTTTTGCCCCATGATTACATTGACAGTGATATTTGCTGTTTCGATGTCACCCATGGCCATCGCCGTTTCAAATCCACGATTTAGATAAAACTCGCATTCCTTCACTGGGCCGTGCCAATGGTGAATCAAACAGCCATAAGCAATATTGACATAGCTTTCAGTACTGCGATTTTCAAAGCGATCCAACAGGGATAAAGCGGAGTCAGCATAACGTTTCGCTAGTCCGTAATTATTAAAGGCCATATGAAAAACGCCAAATCCAATAAGGGCACGGGCCAAATGTCGGCTCGTGCCATGCTTCAGCGCAAGACGTACCATATGGCTGAGTATGATAGGGTAGTAGTCGGTCGCTGCCATAAAAGCTGCAAGCAGGCAACTCGATAGAGCATTCATGGTTTTTTGAGCGGCGGGGTCGGTCATTTCGGGCATCAGAGCAATTTTCTCTGGCTGCCAAGCTTTGGGGTTCAGCATGGTTCGGCTGTAGTTGCCCAGTAGATGCCATGGTTTAATGCGTGCTGGTATTTTGACCCCAAGGGCGTTTAGTAGTAATGTCAACTCTTTACGCGCTTCACGTATTCGATAAACCGAGCTTAAGTAGACCAGTTTTGCGACATGTGCCGGGATACGATCCTGTCTTGATTGAGCATGCTGTAAAACCCAGTCAAACAGTTTTTCACCACGCTCACCTCGGCCGGTATTACATAAAATCTGCCCCAAGCTTATAAGTATTTCCGCGGCCTGCTCGCTATAAGGGGGTAACTCCTCGATAGATTTTGCCTGCTCTTTGATATCGTATAATAATTTCTGCGCGGCCAGTAAATTTAATTCGGCTTGTTGATAGGCCGCCTGCTGCATAAGGTGCTTTGCATAGCGATAATTCAACATGCTTAATTGTTTTCTGGTTTCAGCTTGTCGTATCAGTGCGATGGCTTCATTGCAATGGGGTAAGCAATCCGACAACGCTTGCCAATTATTGTCTGAACCTAATTGCTCAAGTAGTTTTGCTCCAACTTTCCAGTTTAGTTCTTCACGCCTTTTGGCAGATAGTTGTTTTGCTGATATAGCTTGTACTTTATCATGCGAAAACATCAGGGTTTCGCCTGATTTTATGAGTAGTTGTTGTTTTACGAGTGCTCTAAGCGCCGCTTCGGTTTCGGGCTTGTAGAGATCGAAAAGTATATTGAGCTTATCAAAGCTGAAGCTGCTACCTAATACTGAAGCTTCGCTTATCAATCTAAATTGTACTTTTTCCAATTTCTCCAGTTTTTCTTCAACAAATTCATCGGCCGATGCCGATTGCAGGGATTCAAGCCTTTTCCATTCACAATGGGTTTTTCCCTGTTTTTGGTAAATGATATCTTCATCGATAACTTTGTTGAGCAAGGTACGGATGTGAAAAGGGTTTCCGTCCGTGCGGATGAGTAGCTGCTCTGCCAGTCTAAGGTTGTCTTCTTTATTCAGTGAAAACTGGAGCTTCATCCAGTTACTGATTTCTTTTATTCCAAGTGGCCCTAGTGTGATCGCCTTTGCTTGCTTTTCTTGTTTTGAAATGGCTTGATAAAGCTGGTAGGCCTTTTCATTACTCTCGATTTCTTCATCACGAAAACTCAATATGAGCATCAAGCCTGCTGGTGCTTGTTGGTAAAGCCTCTCTAGGATTTCTATGCTGACAGTATCAGCCCACTGCAGATCATCTATTAACAGTACTAGGTGGCGATTCTGATGCACTAGGGCTTTGCAGATTTCCAAAATGAGCTTTTCGAATAGATGATTGCGACGAGTTTTGATTTCCTTAACCGACATAATCGGTATTTCATCTTGCTCACCCAGCAACTCAGAAAACCTAGGCACAATGCTAGTGAGCAAAGCCGCTTCATTGGAGATACAGTCTTGTAAGAGCTGCGCCCAATTGTTTGTTTCATCGGATTGGGCCTGCTTAACAAATTGCGTGAGCGCAGCACTTATCGCGGTATACGCTTGGCCTTTGCTAAACTGATCGTATTTGCCGGCTAAATAAAAACTGTTTGTTTGGCTAATGGTACTGAATAACTCACGGCATATTGCTGATTTTCCAATTCCTGATGGCCCTCTAAGGCACAGAATCGATGCTTTTTTTGCGCTGTTCTCGTAGGCCTGTTTGAGGCTTGTTATTTCACGCTCGCGGCCAAACACGCCTTCAGCAATGACGATCCTTGAATCAATGTCTTCGGCAGCCGCTGTAAAGTTTAGGGGTTCTTCGCCGCGCTTTAGTGATGCTGCGATATCTTCGAGGTCTTTTAGCAGGCTGATGCCGCTTTGGTAGCGGGATTTGGGATTTTTCTCTAGTAATTTGCTAAGGACCAAGCCAAAGGCCCGCGGTATTTCAGTTTTATCAATAGCTGGGGCGGGTTCAGCGATATGTGCATAGATGATTTGCGCCGGATCGCTGTAATGGGCGAAGGGCGTCTTCCCATAGGCAAGCTGGTAGAGAGTAACCCCAAGAGAATATAAATCAGCGCGATGATCTGCGCTATGATTTACACGTCCAGTTTGCTCTGGGGCGATATAGGCCAGAGTGCCTTTTAACTCCTTGCTGGCAATAAAACGTTGTTCTTGTTCATCAAGGCGGCTGGCGTACTCAAAGTCGATCAGCTGAGCGGCTTTTAGATCTGGTGATATCACAATATTTCTTGGGTTGATATCGCGGTGGATCACGCCGCTTTGGTGTATTGAAATTACCGATTTAGCAATTGCTATTGAGGCATTGAGTAATGGCTCAGCCTCGAAGCCGTTTTCGGGTATAAGATCTTGCAGGGTCGTTTTAGCCGCGCCAGAAAACACGAGTAGAGGTCGCTGCTCATACTCAATCAGATCTTGGGCGATTAGCGAGTAATGA
Organism: Cellvibrionaceae bacterium; assembly: GCA_025800365.1. Classification (GTDB taxonomy): domain Bacteria; phylum Pseudomonadota; class Gammaproteobacteria; order Pseudomonadales; family Cellvibrionaceae; genus Pseudoteredinibacter. The sequence continues at coordinate 41,825 of JAOXRT010000014.1, forward strand.
GGGTCAAGCCTGCGGGTGATCGTCCACTCATTGCAGGTGCCACTTAATGCAAAGTCTTTATCCAGAGAGTCAGATTGCTTAAGCAATAATATCTCACCATCATCTGCGTAAGTGCCTGTGAATATATGGGTTCTTGGGCTCTTATAGACGGTGCTTGTGTTAGTAAATACAGCTGTGGCGATATTATTCATGGATACAGCAATGTCTTAGCTCTTATTTTATGCCTTCTCATATAAATTTAGCATAAGAACTGAACGCTGCTGCTGTTATAGGGTGGCCATCCCCCTATGTATGAGGCCAGCTATTAAGCTAGCGGGCTAAGTTTTGGTTTTGACTTCCAGTGTCTGTGCTAGCTGTTGTATGCGCTGTTCTTGCCTAATCTCCATTCGTTTTATTTCGCGCAGAACCGCTTGCCGTCCACTTTCATTGAGTAGCCATAGCTTCAGAGGCGCCAAAACAATCATGGCCGCTAGGCTGAGCACTCCCCAAAATATCATGCTATGAGTCTCTTGGGCCTGAAAAAACTGATAAGAACAAAAGCACAGAACGCCGCCAATCAGGAAGGCAAAAAAGAAGCTATATACAATCCAAAAGCTCATGCTGCTGTGATAGCTGTCTTGTATGCGGCCAAATAAGCCTTTATCGGCTTGCAATAACTGATCAAGCTGCTCGCTTTCCTTTTTGAGTTGTTCTTTGATTTGTTTATCAATATCCATAGTTGAATCCTTGTTTCTAAGTTGTTGATGACTTGCTAAGTGCCTCGCGCAGATGCTGCCGGCCTCGGCTTAGCTGTGACTTTACCGTTCCTAGGCTGACACCTAGTGTTAGGGATATTTCTTTGGTGCTGAACTCTTCCTGATAAAAGAGGTAGATACATTGACGCTCCTGTTGGGGGAGTTTCTTAATCGCGCTCCACAAATTTAAGCCCTCTAATTCGGATAGAACGCCTTCTTGGTCTAGGTCTATCTTGTAGGCCTTTTCGCTGTTTTGGTGAATCTCATTTAGCTGTTTAAGTTGTTCTAATTTTCGACCTAAGGCGTCTTTCTTGCGGGCCAGGTCCACAATACGATGTCTGAGGCTGCTAAATAGCCAGGCTCTAAATGCCGCAGGATCTTTTAGCTGCGTTAGTTTTCGGCAGCAGTTTAACCAGCACTCTTGGCAAGCATCTCGTGCCAGCTCGGCATCACTGCTTTGGAGTAGGGCATAGCGCTCTAGTGCTTTAGCGAAACAGTGATACAGCTTTTGCAGTGACTCGCTGTCTCCTGTTTGGGCTTGCAGCACCAGAAGCTCGACCTCAGCTGAGCTATATTGTGTATTCGGATTTGTTGTCACTTATTGATCCAGCGTAAGCCTTGTTTAGACGGTTTTTGCGATATTTGCTTTGTAGACGCGTTCTATTGCTTATTGGTTGGCAATTAATGTGTTTTTTACGAGCAATCACTATAGATCTCTGCATAGGCCTAGCGCTGCGTCGCTAGCTGTGGGCTTAAGGGTATCGTTATAGATAAGATTGAAGTGCCTCCATACATTTGGTGAATATCAAATATTGGTAGTATCGATTTCAATTATGTAAGTCCCCGCAATAGACTAAGCCCATAGTCGAGATGAGGGTTATGCCGTCTTCGGTAGCACGCTCATCGGCCCGCTTGGGCGCTATAGCAAATTTATAGCAATCTTACTCTGATATGAGGAACGATCATGTCCGCTTACCAAAATGACATTCAGGCAGCCGGCGCTACCATCGACAAGATGGGCGATTCTTGGAGTGCCATCAACCCAGAATCTGTTGCTCGCATGCGCGCTCAGAACAAATTCAAAACTGGCTTGGACATCGCTAAGTATACCGCTGGTATCATGCGTCGCGACATGGCTGAGTTCGACAAAGACAAAACCAAGTACACCCAGTCTTTGGGCTGCTGGCACGGTTTTGTAGGTCAGCAGAAGCTGATCTCTATCAAGAAGCACTTCGGCTCTACTGAGCGTCGTTACCTGTACCTGTCTGGCTGGATGGTTGCAGCACTGCGTTCTGACTTCGGTCCTCTGCCTGATCAGTCTATGCACGAGAAGACGTCTGTTGCATCTCTGGTAAACGAACTGTACACCTTCCTGCGCCAGGCAGATGCCCGTGAACTGGGTGGCCTGTTCCGCGAACTGGATAAAGCTCGTGAAGCTGGCGATACGGCACTGGAAGCTGAAATCCAGGACAAGATCGACAACCACGAAACTCACGTGGTACCGATCGTTGCTGATATCGACGCCGGTTTCGGTAACGCTGAAGCAACCTACCTGATGGCTAAGCAGATGATCGAAGCCGGTGCTTGCTGCCTGCAGATCGAAAACCAGGTGGCTGATGAGAAGCAGTGTGGTCACCAGGACGGTAAAGTAACCGTACCTCACGCTGACTTCCACGCCAAACTGCGCGCCTTGCGTTACGCTTTCCTGGAACTGGGTGTTGATGACGGTGTTATCGTTGCACGTACCGACTCTGAAGGTGCTGGCCTGACTAAAGAGATCGCGGTTGTGCGTGAGCCAGGTGATCAGGGTGATGTATACAACTCCTTCCTGGATTGCGAAGAAGTAGCACCGGAAGATACTGCTGAAGGTGATGTACTGATCAGCCGTAACGGTAAACTGGTTCGCCCTAAGCGTCTGCCATCCGGTCTGTACCAGTTCCGTCAGGGTACTGGCCACGAGCGTTGCGTATTCGACTGTATCGAAGCGATCAATGCCGGTGCTGACCTGCTGTGGATCGAGACTGCGGTACCGACCGTACACGAGATCAAAGGCATGATGGACGAAGTCCGTAAAGTACACCCGGATGCGAAGCTGGTGTACAACAACTCACCATCTTTCAACTGGACGCTGAACTTCCGTCAGCAGACTTACGATGCATGGGCGGCTGAAGGTAAGGACGTATCTGCATACGACCGTGATAACCTGATGTCTGCTGACTACGACGGTTCTGAACTGTCTGACGCTGCGGATGCACGTGTACGTACCTTCCAGGCAGATACTGCTCGCGAAGCGAACGTATTCCACCACCTGATCACACTGCCGACTTACCACACCACCGCCCTGTCTGTAGACAACCTGGCGAAAGAGTACTTCGGTGACAAAGCGATGCTGGGTTACGTTGAAGGCGTTCAGCGTAAAGAGATCCGTCAGGGTATCGCATGCGTTAAGCACCAGAACATGGCTGGTTCTGATCTGGGCGACGATCACAAAGAGTACTACGCGGGTGAAAACGCGCTGAAAGCTGGCGGTGCGAAAAACACCTCTAACCAGTTCGGTTAATCCCTGGTATCTGATCAGGCTCTGGGACAAGGTTCTACCGGACCACTATACGGCCTGATCAGATGACGACTACTAAAAAGGCCATGCATTCTGAACAATGCATGGCCTTTTTTATGGCTCGCATTGGCAAAGCCAATGAATAAACAGGTGGCACTTTGTGTGCCTGATAATCCATCTAACCTTCTGTTTATTAAAACTTATTTATAACAGATCCCTGCATTATTTTAATGCTACTATGATGTTAGCTATTACCAGAAACGAATTAAGTGATTCCGATATGACTGCCACACCTGATTTCCTTCAAGACGCCAAAGAATTGTTAACTGAACAGGGTTTTACCACCAGCAACATCTGGTATCACGGCACCTCTTCAGCGCTGGTTGATTCCATTAAATCACAGGGTCTGAACCGTTCCGGTGATAAACAGCTGAACGAAGCTGCCCGAAAAACCATGGCGACTATCGGCGATAAGACTTATAGCGAGACGGTTGAACCGGTTTTCCTGACCCAGAGTAAAGAGCTGGCGTATTACTGGGCGCAACAGACAGTGCGAAACCGCAGTGTACGCATCGAAGGTAACGAAGAACCTGTGGTACTGGCGGTCACCCTCTCCGAAGACTCAAATGGCTCGGTAAAGCCTGATGTAGGCGCAGCCAGCCTGCTGATGCTTAAAGAAGGTGAGCATTACCTGGCCACTCTTGCGGCTATCTATGAGCAGAACGGGCTTGAAGCACCGGCCATTGATCTGATGAAAGCGGATCGTATGGATTACCTGAACAAGCTCGGCATGGCTTACTACGATGCCGATATCGATGCATCCTCTATCGAGCTGATAGAAGGCTGATAGCGGGTCCCTTATGCCAGAAGGCGGGCACCCGGTTGTGGTTAGCGGTTCAATGATGCTGCAAATTCCTGGTATTGATCTACCCTTCCTGTAACCTTCAATCCAGCCAGGTGCTGCTATGCAAAACCTACTCACTAACATTCCTGCACAACTCCCCGGCGAACTGTTTACAACCCTGCTGGAGAACAATCAGCTAAAAATAGAACGGATTGTCTCCCGCGGGCACCATAGCGCCGAAGGTTACTGGTATGACCAGGACCAGCACGAATGGGTGCTTCTGATTCAGGGTGAAGCCCGGATCGGCTATCCTGACAGCCCATCGGTATCACTCAGAGAAGGTGATTATCTGCATATTCCGGCCCATCGGCGTCACCGTGTCGAATGGACCCCACCGGAACAGGACACCATCTGGCTGGCTATCCATTATGGGTAGTTGACGTGCTTCTTCGCCTCGTAAGACTTCTGCCGCGGTCCCGGTTTCTGATACACTTTTGCCACAAAAGCTGGCAGATAGGTAACAAAACCAGCATAACTATAATGATAAACACGGATAGAGAATGACTGAACAGTTTCAGCTGCCTGTACTGACAGACAGCGCCCTTACGCTTACAGGCCGTATCGCGACCCTGACCTTCCAACGCCACGATCTGCGTAACGCCCTCACCGGTAGCGCCCTGATTGATGACATTGTCACCGTGGCAGACTGGGTTAACCGTACACCGGAAGTATCCGTCCTGATCATTACCGGAGACGGCAGTGCATTCTCCGCCGGCGGAAATATCAAGGAGATGACCGAGCGAGAAGGTATCCATAAAGACGGAGCCTTCGGTGGCGATGTATACACTGTACAGAATAAATACCGTCAGGGTATTCAGCGCATTCCCCTGGCACTGGCAAATATCGATATCCCTGTAATTGCCGCAGTCAATGGTCCAGCCATCGGTGCAGGCTTCGATCTGACCTGCATGTGTGATCTGCGTATCGGCTCGACCAAGGCACTGATGGGCGAAACTTTCGTAAACCTGGGCATTATT
>JAOXRT010000032.1 GCA_025800365.1 Cellvibrionaceae bacterium
GGGTATTAACTCGCACTGTTCAAATTAGAATGTCCATCAAGACAGCCCATATTCAGCCCAGGTTCAGCCCAGGTTCAGCCCAGGTTCGGGACACCTCCAATCCGGCTAAAATTTACACCAAACATGCAGGAAGGCACTGCGAATCCATACACAGAAGCATTCGGTGTCACTCCCAAAGGGGCGCCCTACAGAGGTCAACAAAGGTCACCCGTTCAAAATTTGCACAGCCGATTGTGGCCGACTCAGAATAGATTGAGCGCCAATAACGACGCTAAACTACTCACCTGGACCCATTCTTACATTCCTGATAGTTAGTTGACCTCTTAAGGTCATATGTTGCCTTAGGGCATTTGCGAGGTCATCTAGAAAACACACTGCACAGCAGATTTCAGGTAAGCGAAATACAATAAATCAAACGAAAAATATGGAATCCTTCAGCACCCAGGACGTAGTAACATGCCCCGCAAACGGCTAGTTGATAAACATTACCGTTACGCGTTGATAAATGAAAAAGTGTAAAAAATCACTATGGTTATAGGTAGGTAGCAGAATTAGGCCAAGTTTCAATCATCTCCGATCGGGCTGAAATTTACCATACATATGTATAAGGGTGCAAGTAATTGATATCCAACAACATTCGGCGTCACTCCCAACGGTACGGCCTACAGAGGTCAACAAAGGTCAGCTCGGGTCAAAAACTGAACTGACGATAATAAGCAACTGGGCAACCAAAAGGCCTACGGTGCTAAAACCTGCACCAAATCACTCTCTGGGACTATTTCTTACTTATCGAAGACTTCGGTGTCACTGCCAATGCTGCACCGTACACAGGTCAA
>JAOXRT010000183.1 GCA_025800365.1 Cellvibrionaceae bacterium
CTCCCCTGCCCCTCCATTCGAACGCTAACTCGATCGTCGGCGAGATCTTGAACCACCCAATTAGGCGGTAAATCACGGGGCAGTTGCTTACGACGACACTCAAACTCCATGGCCTTCCCAGCTCGGTCATGGGTATCCAAAGGCGTCATCCAAGACAAGTTTTCTACGTCAAAGTGGTTCTGCTCAACTCGTCGAATCAGGGTGCGCGATAGAACATCTTGCTGTTGCTCTGCAGAAAAGCTTGCTGCCTGCTCAAGTCCACACATGGAGGCTAAAGAACTTAAGGTACCGTATTGCAATGAGCTATCGAGCTTATCAAACACCATTCGACGATAAGCATGATGACCCGAACTGCGACCAGCGGCATTGATTCCGCCCATTGAAACAATGACAGGTAAACGCAGCTTTGACATAGACAACCCCAATTATTTGCAGAGACAACTGAAGGGATTATTTTATGAATCTATGAACGCAAGAATTTTGTGATTTCAGCCAGCACCTTCGGGAAAAGCGCCACTCGTTCCATTTATGAGCTTTTTTGGCCAATATAGCAATAATTAAGACCAGAATAACCATAACCACCCAGGGGCAACTTTAGCCAATATTACAGGCATAGTGGCCATGATTTATTTTCATGCCCTTTTCAGAGCATTTAGCCCAGTAATTTGAGTGTTAGGAGTTAACTGTGCCAACGATTACCTTTGTTTTATGTGACCACATGCTAGCGACCGGCACCACCCTGCCCATTGAAATGCTGCGCGCAGCCGAGTCGGCCGCACTGGCACAAAATCGCAAAGCCGAAAGGCTGACCATTCAAACGGCCGCGATCGAAAGGAAGGCGGTTAGCACACGAGCTGGTTTCTCATTTCAACCTGACCTCAGCTTACCCGAAGTCGATCAAAGCGATATGATCTACCTGCCCGCGCTATGGCGAAACCCTCGTCCTTTAATGAAAAAGCAACCTCAACTTTTAAGTTGGTTGCGTCAACACTACGAGAGTGGCGCCACTATCAGCGCCGTAGGAACTGGCTGCTGCCTATTGGCCGAGGCCGGCCTGCTGGATGGCAAACCGGCCACCACGCACTGGCACTATTTCGATCAGTTTCAAAGGGATTACCCACAAGTACAACTAAAGCGGCAGTATTTTATTACCCAGGCTTCAAATCTATATTGTGCGGCCAGTGTAAATGCTTTGGCCGATCTGACCGTTCACTTTATTCAGCGACTGTATGATCGCCCGACAGCAAACCATGTAGAACGTCATTTCTCCCACGAAATCAGACGCTCATACGAGGAAAGCGGATTCTTTGAAGGCTGCTCAAACAATCACCCTGATGAAGATATTGTGCAAGCTCAGATTTGGCTGCAAGACAATTATGGCAAAGAAGTAAAACTGAGTGATGTCGCAGAAAAGTTTGATATGAGTGTGCGGACCTTCAATCGCCGCTTTAAAGGAGCAACCGGTAAATCTCCACTGCAGTACCTGCAAGAGGTACGCATAGAAACAGCCAAAGACCTACTTAAGACCAGCAACCTATCCATCAATGAAATTGCTTTTCGGGTTGGCTATCAAGATATGGGGCACTTTACTGGCTTATTCAAAAAGCTCTTAGCAACCACACCGAGCGAATATCGTACAACTGTGCGGGCCAAGCTTTTCTCTGCCAATCAATAAAGGCTCAGCAATGCTGAGCCCAGCGGCTACTTTTCAAGCAGAGACTTTTTATAATAATTTAAAATGCCTCGAGACGCCGACTTCGCCTGATAAATAAATACGTAGACCTGCCCATCGTCAGCCTCAGGTAAATTTCGCTTAAAGCGGTTTTTTGACACTTCAAAAAACTGATCACCTGAGCTTATCCGGGCCTCAGCTCGATAGTAGTTTGCCCCCATAAATTCAAAGGGCACTGTGATTAACTTCTGCCCTTTTAAGGCTAGGCGCTTATAGAGCGGTTTGCGCCCTGGTTTACTGTCAATTTCCTGTGTAACCGAAGCGATTAGTGATTCGGCCTTTGATTTGGCAGCCTGATCTTCGGCACTCAAGTTCTTAGACTCAATTTTTTGCGCAGCCGCTTGCTTAGCCATAGTTTGTACAATAGTCGCCTGCTTTAACTCAGCCTCACGTCGCTCATTCTCAAGCCTTTGAGCGGCCAATTGCTGTGCACGATTTTGCTCAGCTAATTCTTTAGCGCGCTGGTCTTCTAGTGCAGCTAACTGAGCTTGTTTTTGCTGTTCGACTAAATTTTTCTGCAGCTGTTTCAGCTTTGAATTCTGCGTATTTAATTGCGCGCTGAGTGATTTACGCTGTTGCGCTAAACGCTCCTTGCTCAGCAACAGTTCCTGATATTTGCCTTGAATTCGCTCTACCCGCTTACTGCGATTCTTAACGCCTCGCTCAGCCATTGCATAAGCATGCTCAGCCTTGCGCAGTGCGCGATCAGTATCTTGTGAAGCTTGTGCTTGGTGAGCAGACTTGCTCGCCTGCAAGGCGGATTGAGCAGTAGCAGCATCGCGGTTGGATTTAGCTAGATCTTGCTCAGCTGAGTCAAGCTTGCGGGAGAAGCCTTGAAGTTCAAGCTCTATGTCTTCTGCAAGCGCGTCCATTTGCGGGATGCGTCTTTGGGTCTGCTTGATGGATTGCTGTGTGGCTTTGATTTCCTGTTCAATAGATTGAGCATAAGAAACCGAACAAAAAACACACAAGGATAACAAAATTGCGGCTATGGCTGTGGCATTCATAACATGTCACTGTAATATTTTAAGAGTTAAAAACTGGGGCTTACCCTAACGTCTTAAGTGACAAATTATAATAGGCGAAAGCCGCCAAGCTCTATGGCAAAAACAATCACCCTATGAGACAAGTTTCACAAAAAAAGCCTGTACCCCGAAAGGTACAGGCTTTTTTAAGGCCAATGGGAGATCTTTACGACTCCAGCAAGCCTGTCTTAGAAATTGCGATGCTACGTGGTTTCATCGCTTCAGGAATTTCTCTGCGTAAGTCGATATGTAAAAGGCCATTCTCCATATGGGCATGCTCAACTCGAACATGATCCGCCAGTTGAAAGCGGCGATCGAAATTTCTGGCGGCTATGCCTTGATGCAGATAGGTTTTATCCTCTGTACTAGGCTCTTTTTTGCCAGAAATCGACAACTTGTTCTCTTCTACCTCGATACCTAGCTCTGCTTCCGAAAAGCCGGCCACTGCCATGGTGATTCGATACTTATCCTCACCAGTCAGCTCAATATTGTACGGTGGGTAGCTTGGCTGGTTTTGCTCGGTAGCACTCAAGCTGTCTAATATATTGGCCATGCGGTCGAAGCCAATAGAAGAACGGTATAGTGGTGTTAAATCAAAGTTACGCATAAGAAATATCCTTTAAATAAGCAATATCTATAGTTGCTAGACTTTCAGTCCTAGCAAGGAGACAGCACCATTGCTGTCAGCTTAGCAAGCCCCCATCAGGCGGGCTTACTATCTATATGGGGCTATAAAGTAGGATTTCAAGAGGCGTTTTATAATTTAATCGAGGCGCCCACAAGCGCCTCTATAGCTGTTCTTATGGTAACAGCGATTTTCGATACATGCTTAAACGCGGTTTTCCTTTACGGCTGGTATCGTACAAAAACACATAAATTTGGCCGTCATCCGCATTCGGGATCGTACCTCTATAATGGTGCGAACCCACTGTAAACATATGCCGGCCAGCGGTAACAACGGTTTCGGATCGATACTGATGATTACCTAAGTATTCGAAGCGTCCATCAACGGTATCGCTTTTAATCTGTAGTCCTTTATAGAGCTGGCGGCCAGACCTTTCAGGTCCAGCTAACGCGGTTTGAAGACGCTGCTCTTCTGCGGCGGCTTGTTTTCTCGCTAGGTCATCCAGCATTGCTAGCTGTTGCTTTTGCTGCTGATCTTGGTCTTGTGCAGGGTCACTTGATTGCTTTACTGCAGTAGCGGGCAGCTCTTGCTCAGGAACTGATTTCGGGACTTTCGCTTCTATTTTAGGCTCAGCCAAAACTAACTTAGGTTTAGTTTGTGCCAATGTTTGCTGGACTTGCGGCTTAGCTGCTCTTTCTTGTTGACGCTTAGCTTCCGCAGCCTTAGCTAGCTGCTGCTTCTTTTGCGCTTCTTTCAAGCGGGCTATCTTAAGCTCTTGGCGAGCTATGTCAGCTCCGTTTTTACTTAGTCGGCTACGAGCTTGTTCAAGTAAAATCTTCTCTTGGCTTAACTTGCCTTCAATTCGCTCTACACGTTTCTGGCGATTCTTAACACCTCGTTTAGCCATAGCAAGTGCATGCTCTGCCAACTTACGCTGTCTGGCTTGGGATTCACCTGCCGCAGTAACTTGGGCCAGCTCCTGCTCCTTATCTTGCAGCTCTAACCTCAAATTAGCCAAGTCCTCTCTGGCGGCATTAAGCTTACGCTCAAAATCTTGCAGGCTGCTTTCTCTGTCTTGCACCAACAAGGCATTATTTTCGGAAAGTTGCTGCAAGCGAGCAAGAATATCTCGCTCCAATGGAAGATCTGCAGCTTGCAAAACCGAACTTAAGGTCAATGCGGTCAGCGCAGTAAAAGTAAGGAATTTGAATCTCATGAAGTCACCTACATAGTTATGTAGATCTAACGAAACTCAAGAGTGGCTACTCAGTAATAATCATTAGGGCTTGTTTGGTTTTGAGAGCCAGCGCACACTTTTAAAGGCGTACTACAGCAATCACCAACGCCAGCCATGGCTACTGTAAAACCGTAAGGCTGAGCAGAAGAAAAACCACTGATGGCGCAATGATTTGGCTTTTACTCCACCGCCGTCATGCTGAAACGTGATGTCAGGGCTATAGCGTAAAATCCAGGACTGATTACGCAGCCTTTGGCATAAATCAAAGTCTTCAAAATACAAAAAATAACGCTCATCAAAGCCAGCGACTGAGCGCAATGCCGATAGCCGACAAAAGTAAAAACAGCCACCCGCCAATTCCGCATCAAAAGCATTCTTAGGGTCTTTGTCGGCATAAATGTATTTTTGTTGCTGCTGCAACCAGATTGGAAGGCGCAAATACCTGCCCAGCAAGGACCTAATACCCGGAAAGCGCTTGGCCACATGCGGTACTGACTCATAGTTATCGCTAATCTTTCCGGTGAGCAGGCCTAATTTGGGAGCAAGCTCCATTTGTTGAAAACATTCAAGCAGACACGCCTTCGATAGATAGACATCGGGGTTTAACAATAGATGGTAGTCATGTGGTTGCTTCTTAGAGTCGAAGCTCTCGTTGGCACTATCTAAGTCTGTACCATTTTCTAGGCGATGTAATGCTTGATTGTGAGCCTCGCCATAACCTCGATTTGCCTGGCTTCGAATCAACTCGAGAGTAATATTTCCAGGTAGCGCTCTACTGTCAATTAAATCGAGCAAGGACTGGTGATAATTTTTATCTACGCTGTTATCAATCCAATATAGCGTTAAGCTAGCACTAGGATATTCTTTGCAGAATTCAGTCATTGCCTTCTGCAAAGAATCTAGCTGTTGATTCAACACGTCGGCCTTTGTGAAATAGAGAACAACCGACGCGCTTAAGTGTGGAACTTGCAAAGTACTAAACCTTGATGGCTTCTGCCAAATACCAGTCGAGTGTTTTGGCTATACCTGTTTCAAAGGTTTCTCTAGGATGGTAATTGAGTTCTGCATGACACTTACTTGGGTCGATAGCGTAACGACGGTCATGCCCAGCGCGATCTTTAACAAAGCTGATCAAGTCCCGCGCCTTGCCACCTTTGGCTACTGGTGAGTCTGGAAATTGGGTAAGGTAAGCAGGCTCGTTTGAAAGCTTTTTATCGATTAGATCACAAATTAATTCTACGATATGTAGGTTGGCCCACTCGTTTTCGCCGCCAACATTATACACTTCGCCATTTATGCCTTGCTGCAGTATTAAATCAATCGCATAACAGTGATCATCAACATACAACCAATCTCTAATATTCATACCATCGCCATAAATAGGTAAGGCTTTTCCGTTTAAGATATTGTGAATAATCAGAGGTATAAGCTTTTCTTTGTCTTGTCTTGGGCCGTAGTTGTTAGAACAGTTGCTGGTGCTTACATTCAAACCATAGGTATGGTGATAAGCTCTAACTAGATGATCGGATGCTGCTTTACTTGCTGAATACGGTGAGTTTGGTGCAAAAGCCGTAGTTTCACTAAAAGCTGGATCATCCGCCTCTAAACTGCCGTAGACTTCATCTGTGGAAACATGATGAAAACGGTGCTCTACTTTCCCTTTATCTAACCAGTGCAGCTTCGCCAACTTTAATAGGTTATGGGTACCAATAATATTGGTTTCAATAAAAGCATCAGGACCTGTAATCGAGCGATCAACATGAGATTCCGCTGCAAAATGCACAATATGATCAAAGGGGTGCTTTTCAAACAAGGCTTCTAACAAGGGATAATCGCAAATATCACCATGGACAAATTCTAGGCCAACGCTACCTTTGAGATCACTAAGATATTCCTCATGACCCGCGTACGTTAAGGCATCAAGCACAACAATTTTGTCTTGTGGATAGTGCTTTGCCCAATAGTGACAAAAATTAGAACCGATAAAACCTGCGCCACCGGTTACCAACAGAGTTTTCATATTTTTCACTCAGAAATAGTTCTAGCTAGTTAAGCTTTTCTAACATTACCGTTAAGGCCTCACGCCATTGCTGCGGCGCAAGCCCTACTGATTTATAACTTTCGCTGCAATCTAATACACTGTAGGAAGGGCGTTTTGCGGCGGTCGGGTATTCATCACTTCTAATGGGTGTAAGCTGCGGCACACTTTTCAACTTGCCCATGGAGTTTGCCAAATCAAAAACACTATGGGCAAAATCATACCAGCTACAAACGCCGGCATCGCTGCAATGTAAAACAGTTTGATCACTAGGGTTTTCTATTAACTGCCAAATAAATTGAGCAAGGTTGCCAGCGTAACTCGGGCTACCGATTTGATCAGCCACCACGCTTAGCTGATCTCGTTCTGCGGCTAAACGCAGCATGGTTTTCACAAAGTTAGAACCATGTTCACTGTATACCCATGAGGTACGCACTACCTTGGCATATGGAGATCTCAGCGCGGCCTGCTCACCTAAATACTTACTTTCACCATAAACGCCCAGAGGCTGGCACTTGGTATCAGGAGCATAAGGCCTACCCTGCTGACCATCAAATACGAAATCCGTGGAAACTTGGATCAAGGGGCATTGCTGTTCAATGCTGTAATTGGCGAGACCTTTGACCGCGGCGCCATTGATTGCCATTGCAAGCTCAATCTCGGTTTCGGCTTTATCAACCGCCGTATAAGCCGCCGCATTGATAATCACATCAGGCTTATTTGACATCAAAAAAGATTCAATGGCCTCGGGATTCGCCAGGTCAAACTCAGCGCTACTAGGACTGAGAACGTCATACTTATCGTCTTTGGCAGCGATTTTCTGCAAATGATAGCCCAGTTGCCCACTGCCGCCTGTAATCAATATTTTCATGAAAACTTAAAAGCCCAATTCATCCCACTCTTAGAATTTGCCGCCATCAAAGGTCGGGGCGTCGGACAACAAGAAACCTTCCTTGTCCTTATCTGACAAACTTGGGGCACCTATGCCATGTAGCGCAAGTGGCCAATCGATTGCCACCGTTGGGTCATCCCAACGCAGCGAAGCCTCACTTTCGGGATGGTAGTAGTCTGTACACTTGTAAACAAACTCGGCCATCTCGCTGAGCACTAAAAAGCCATGGGCAAAGCCTGGCGGCACCCAGAACAAGTGCTTGTTCTCTTCCGACAAAATGGCCGATGCATACTGCCCAAATGTTGGTGAGCCTTGGCGCATATCGACGGCAACATCAAATACTTCACCGCGAACGACTCGAACTAGTTTGCCCTGTGTTTGCTCCATTTGATAATGCAAACCACGCAAAACACCCTTGGCAGATGAACTGTGGTTGTCTTGAACAAACTGAAAATCTAGCCCCTGCTCTTCAAACCAGCTTTGGCGAAAGGTCTCTAGAAAAAAACCACGCTCGTCACCAAAAACTTTGGGTTTGAGTAGCAAAACTTCAGGAATATTGCACTTTTCTATTTCCATTAGAATACTTGATCCTCTAGGACATCCAATAAGTACTTGCCGTAGCCACTTTTTTCCAAAGGTTTAGCTAGTGCCTTAAGCTGTTCTGCATCGATATAACCCATGCGATAAGCGATTTCTTCAGGGCAAGCTACTTTTAACCCCTGACGCTTTTCTAATGTCGCTATAAAATAACCCGCTTCAAGCAAGTTATCGTGTGTGCCGGTATCAAGCCATGCTGATCCACGACCTAAAAGTTCGACAGTCAGGCTTCCACCCTCTAGGTAAGCCCTATTAACATCGGTAATTTCCAATTCACCACGATCCGATGGCTTGATGGATTTTGCAATCTCGATAACCCGGTTGTCGTAAAAATAGAGGCCAGTAACCGCGTATTTAGATTTAGGCTCCGCAGGTTTTTCTTCGATGGAAAGAACTTTGCCCTCAGGGCTAAATTCCACGACACCATAAGCTCTAGGGTCATCTACATGGTAACCAAAAACGGTAGCGCCACCTTGCTGGGCGCTCGCGCGCTGGAGAACCTTATGAAAATCTTGCGAGTAGAAAATGTTGTCGCCCAACACCAAAGCGCAATCACTGTCACCAATGAACTCTTCGCCGATGATAAACGCCTGAGCTAGGCCATCAGGACTTTCTTGAACGGCATATTGAATATTCAAGCCCCACTCTTTGCCGTTGCCCAACAGCTCTTCATACGCCGGTAAATCACGGGGCGTGGATATCAGTAGAATATCCCGAATACCGGCCATCATTAGAGTGCTCAACGGGTAGTAAACCATGGGTTTATCGTAAATTGGCACCATCTGCTTACTAATGGAGCGGGTAATAGGATATAGGCGCGTGCCCGAGCCGCCCGCCAAGATAATGCCTTTGCGGCCATTCGGATTAATAGAGTCTGTCATTTAATAAAATCCCAATAAACTCTCAAGCTAACTAGCCGTCAGCCAGCTAGAGATAAAACGGCAAAAGGGCATCTAAATGCCCTTATTAAATAATTTGGCGTGATTTTACAGCAGAGAAGCGCTAAGAGCGATGCAAGCCTTCATTAACTCGGTCGCGAAGCTCTTTACCTGGCTTGAAATGGGGTACGTGCTTTCCTTCAAGCTCTACCGAATCTCCCGTCTTAGGGTTTCTACCCACGCGAGAAGCACGATAGTGCAATGAAAAGCTCCCAAAGCCTCTTATTTCGATGCGTTCACCAGTCGCCAGCATGGTGGATATATATTCCAACATCAATTTTACCGCTAACTCGACATCTTTCTGAGACAGCTGGTCTTGGTGTAAGGCTATTTTGTCGATCAATTCTGATTTGGTCATGGCATACCTTCAGTCAACCTGAAATATCTACCGCAGTGCAACGATAACCTGATAAAACATTAAAAATCAACAAGTTATATAAAATTATAGTCACTTAGGCTGATTTTATCTCTTAATTAGGCTTATTTATGGCTTTGACGGGGTTAATTTGGGCTTTTTAGGTCTTTCAGTAACTTAGCGTGTGCCAGGGCTGTTAGCGGGCTGAGGCTCAGCTGGGTGTGCATTTCGGACCGCATACACTAGGTAGAGAGAAGCTTCTCAGGACCGCAAACTGCTGTGTCCATACAAGCTCTCGCCCTCCTCCAAGTCGGGCAAGCCCTGCGAAGCTTCTCTCTACCTAGTGCATGCTGCACTGGAATTGGTCAATAGCTGTCAAACCCATATCAGCTGACCGCTGAAAGAAAAGCTCGAGAAAGAAACCCAATTAAGAATCTAGGGTGGGGCTCGTGCTTTGGAGAGATTAGCGCCTTGGGTAGGCCAGCTTTAAGAAACACAGCACAATCGCATGGATGCGACACCGGAACGGAAAAACACTAGCCCCCCCCTAGAGCCTGGCCAGCCTTCCACTTAAAAATCACAGCAGTAAAGCTCGACACGCCATGACTGGAACAAAGGAGTCGCACTGACACAACAAAAGCGAACAGGCACAAAAAAGGCGGGATAAACCCGCCTTTTTCAAGCTTTAGCTAAGAATTCGCAGAAATTACTGCTTGTCTTGGCTAGCCATTTGCGCCTTGATCAGGTCACCAATAGTCGCAGGAGCTACTTGCTCAGTCTGCTTAGCAGAGTGCTCTTTCATTGCACTCTTCTCGTCGTCGAAGTCCTTCGCTTTAATAGATAGGTTGATCGCACGATTCTTACGATCAACGCTAACAATCTTAGCTTCTACTTCTTCGCCTTCTTTCAGAACGTTACGGGCATCTTCTACCTTGTCACGGCTGATTTCAGAGGCTTTCAGTACCGCTTCAACGTCGTCAGCTAGTACAACAACAGCAGCTTTCGCGTCTACTTCTTTAATGGTACCAACAACGATGGCGCCTTTGTCGTTCTGAGCAACATAGTCAGAGAACGGATCAGCATCCAACTGCTTGATACCTAGAGAGATACGCTCACGCTCTGGGTCGATGGCCAAGATAACGGTTTCCAGCTCATCGCCTTTCTTGTAGTTACGAACGGCTTCTTCGCCAGCTTCGTGCCAAGAAATGTCAGACAAGTGAACCAAACCGTCGATGCCACCTTCCAGGCCGATGAAGATACCGAAGTCAGTGATAGACTTGATCTTACCGGTAACTTTGTCGCCCTTGGCGCTAGTGCGTGCGAAGGCATCCCATGGGTTTTCTTGACACTGCTTGATACCCAAGGAGATACGACGACGCTCTTCGTCGATGTCTAGAACCATCACTTCCAACTCGTCGCCAACATTAACGACTTTAGATGGGTGGATGTTCTTGTTAGTCCAATCCATTTCAGAAACGTGAACCAGACCTTCAACGCCCTCTTCCAACTCGGCGAAACAACCGTAGTCAGTCAAGTTAGTGACAACAGCCTTGATGCGGGCACCCTCTGGGTAACGGTTGGTGATCTGGATCCATGGATCTTCACCCAACTGCTTAAGACCTAGAGATACGCGGTTACGCTCACGGTCGAACTTCAATACTTTAACGTCGATCTCGTCACCAACATTTACGATCTCGCTTGGGTGCTTAATGCGCTTCCAAGCCATGTCAGTGATGTGCAACAAGCCGTCAACGCCACCTAGGTCAACGAAAGCACCGTAGTCGGTTAGGTTCTTAACGATACCTTTAACCGCCATACCTTCTTGTAGGTTGGCTAGCAATTCTTCACGCTCAGCAGAGTTGGCGTGCTCAAGAACTGCACGACGAGAAACAACAACGTTGTTGCGCTTCTGGTCTAGCTTGATTACTTTGAATTCTAACTCTTTGCCTTCTAGGTGAGCGGTTTCGCGAACTGGGCGAACGTCAACCAAAGAACCAGGCAAGAAGGCACGGATGCTGGAAACGTCAACGGTGAAACCACCTTTAACCTTACCATTGATAACACCAGTAACCACTTCATCGGCTTCATGAGCCGCTTCAAGTACAGTCCAAGCTTCAGCGCGCTTGGCTTTTTCGCGAGATAGGCGAGTCTCACCGAAACCGTCTTCAACGCTTTCTAGAGCAACCTGAACTTCATCACCAATGTTTAGTGTTAGCTCACCGCTTTCGTTCAGGAATTGGGCCGCAGGAATCACACCTTCAGATTTCAAACCAGCGTGAACGGTAACCCAATCTTTGTCTACGTCGATAACAACACCGGTTACGATTGAACCGGGAACCATATCAACGGACTTTAAACTTTCTTCAAATAATTCTGCAAAGCTTTCGCTCATTACAATACCTATAGATAAAGGTGGTTACGGCTTTAAAAGACAGTGCCTGTAAACCACTTTGCCACACGGCCAGTCGCATGGGTCTGTTAATGAAATTGGAGGCAAACATGGCTGGCATTACCCCCTTCGCAACACGCCAAATGCACTTGGCAGGAAATTGCGAGGGGCGGAGACTACCAGAAAGCCAAAAGAAATTCA
The DNA here is from genome assembly GCA_025800365.1 of Cellvibrionaceae bacterium. Classification (GTDB taxonomy): domain Bacteria; phylum Pseudomonadota; class Gammaproteobacteria; order Pseudomonadales; family Cellvibrionaceae; genus Pseudoteredinibacter. The sequence goes on from JAOXRT010000183.1 coordinate 12,030, forward strand.
ACGAAAAGCCAGCTATGGCGGGGGTTTACCAGAAAATAAGTGCTGATTCGGCGCTTAATCGTTGGAGCCAAGATCTAAGCATTGGCCACACGGCCCAACTCAGCACTTTTCAACTTGATGTTACGACGCCCCTTTCCCCAAGATTTACAGGTAGGGCACAGCCAATACAGCTGCTGTGAACTGTAACCACAGCTTGAGCAAATATGGGGCATCTGGGACTCTCGCTGTGCAACTACATACTCTTGAAACAAAGGCCGCAGTGTCGCGATCTCTTGCTCCTGGTCCGCCAAGATCTCCAGCAGCGCTGCCGAGGAGGCTGATGCCTCAAACATATCCTGCAGATAACAACGGGCCTGCTCCTTGTCCAGAGCCAGCAAGCCTTGGTATACCACAGGCAATAGCTGCTCCACACCGTAATTCACGCTCAGCTCACGCAGCTCCTGCAGCATAGTTTCGCTACGCCCACATTGCTCGTAAACCTGTATCAACAGATCGGCCATTGGCTCCCACAGATCAGAGCCTGACAAAATCAGCTTTTTCAGCCGCTTGTGGGCTGTTACATAATCACCCTGAAGCAGCTGCAGTCTCGCCTGTAACAACTGGGCACGCTGACAGCGCTTATCAAAAGCCAAAGCCGCCCTGAGCTGGCGTTGAGCCTCTTGGTAAGCGCCTCTAACTATGGATTGCTCAGCCATTTCGCAACTAAAGTGGCTTTGCTGCAAGGCCCAATCTTCGGTTGCTCGGCCAAAGCGTCGCTCAGCATGACGATTGATCACCTCAATGGCTTTTTGCCACTCTTTTTCCTCACGGTAAAGCGCTACCAAGTGCTCCAGCGCTTGGGCACGAATTTTCGGATCATGAGCTTTAAGGGAATCTTTAAGCAAGGCCTCGGCTCTATCTAACAAGCCTGCTACGACGTAGTTTACCGCTAGCTCCAACTGCACCAAGTCGACATCATCAGCCTCTAAATAAGGTGATGCCAGTAAACTTTGATGAGTTCTAATGGCCGAAGAAATTTCGCCGTTTTTGCGCAGCATGCGCCCTAGAGAAAGATGGGTTTGAAGGGTTTGTCGACTAACCGGTAAAGCATCAATAAAGGCTTCTGCGGCGGCATCACCTTCTTCATTTAAAAGATAATTCAAGCCAGAAATGTACTGCTGCGCCTTGCTATCAAAGATCAAGTGGCGATCTTGTCGACGCTGACGGGAACGGCGACGCTGCACGCGTCGCCCGATGTAGTATGCCGCCAATAACAAAATCAGCAGCAGAGGCAGAATCCAGAAATCCATTATCGTTTTTGTATCAACCCTTGAAATTTAATCGCCACAAGCGCGATATAAATCTAGAATTTTGGTCAACACTTCCTCAATTGTCATTTGACTGCTATCGATATGAATAGCATCGGCTGCAGCTGCCAAGGGCGAGCTACTGCGTTCACTATCTTGTTTATCACGCGCCTCAATATCGCTCAAGATTTGCTGATAATCGTATTCCTGCTCAGCATTTGCTAACTGCAACTGCTTCAAACGGCGATTGGCACGCTCTTCAGCACTCGCCGTTAAGAACACTTTTAACGGAGCCTCTGGGAATACAGTACTTCCCATATCTCGACCATCAGCTACTAGGCCCGGTGCCTCTGCAAAATCACGCTGACGCTGCAACAAAGCCTCTCTAACCACCGGTACCGCCGCCACCTTGGAGGCATCCATTCCGGCCTGCTCAGTACGAATGGCTTTACTAACATCCTGGCCAGATAAGTAAATCGTCACCCCATGCTCGCTTGAGCGAAATTCAACATCTAAGGTTCTAGCCACCTCACCAAGGGCGGCATGATCTTCAAAATCACAAGCTGACAGACGCGCTGCCAAACCCGTTAGACGATAGAGCGCACCACTATCCAGCAAAGCAAAACCTAAGCGTAAAGCCAAGCTTGCCGAAACAGTGCCTTTGCCAGCCCCACTGGGGCCATCAATGGTAATAATAAAAGCCGACTGCTGAACCATAGCCAAATCTAGCCCGCCGCCGAAATGTCTTTAAGAATGGCAGCACATGCTTCAGCTGGTGCTTGCGCTTGAGTGATTGGCCTCCCAATCACTAAATAACTGCTACCCCACTGCAAGGCCTGCACTGGCGTTACTATCCGTCGCTGATCATTCGCAGCACTGCCAGCAGGTCGAATACCCGGAGTCACCAAGCAAAAGTCGCCACCAGACTGCTCACGCAATGATTGAGCCTCTTGAGCGGAGCAAACCACGCCATCCATACCAGACTGCTGCGCCAGTTTCGCGAGCTTTAAAACCTGCTGCTGAGGTGTAGCATCGATGCCTAGACCCACTAAATCTTGCTCATCCATGCTGGTTAAAACAGTAACACCAATCAATAGTGGTGGGCTTGAGTATTTCTCTAATTCATTGCGCGCCGCTTCCATCATGCGCTGACCACCACTGGCATGCACATTAACCATCCAAACCCCCAGTTCGGCAGCGGCTTTTACCGCCTTGGCGCAGGTGTTAGGAATATCGTGAAACTTGAGATCCAAAAACACTTCGAAATCACGCTTCATTAACTGCTCAACTACAGCAGGGCCAGAACTGGTAAACAGCTCCTTACCGACTTTCAGTCTGCACTCAGAAGGGTTCAAGCGATCAGCCAATGCAATAGCATCAGCGGCATTATCATAGTCAAGGGCGACAACGATTGGGGATTGGCTCATAGCGATTTCAGGCTCTATACGGGAATATTGCGGCGCTGATTTTAGCAGCTTTCCCAGCAGAGTTTTAGCCCGTGGCCGCGCAAAGCTTTTTATTAAGCAACATTACCCTTGGAAAGGACGCTCCAGAGCGCTGTTTATAGCCTTCACTTTTCAATTTACGCAGTGCCAACTGCAAATGCAGTTTTGCTTCACTTGAGCTATTAAACGGCCCCAAACTTTCCACCACAAAACCGTCTTTTTTAACATGACCATAGGGGCTGTATGCGGCCTCGAAACCTGGCTGGTACATTCGCACACCAGAGCTTCGAAAAACCTTCCCAACACTAGGGTCTACACCATAATCGAGATAAGAGTAGTATTTACACTTCGCAACGGCTGGCAATGCAAACAAAAAACTTGCCGAGATCAAAGTGATCTTTGAACCCGCCGACAGCACAGACTTCACACCTAACTGAATCATACTACTTGATACCTCTAAACCTACTTAAACCCTTTGTTCCGGCCAACATATAATTAGCCATTGCAACTTAACCAAGGGTGAATCGAAGATCTTAGCTTAGTAAAGACCCATTGCTGGTTTAAGCCAAGAATCAATGTAGATCAAAGACTCGCTTACGCAGCTTAGGTTCCCGTTAATAGCCCTATCGGCCGATCACTCTTCATCAAAAGAGCATTTAATCTGAAAATGATGACTAAGCCACATTTTAAAGCTGGCTATTGATTGCTCAGGTAGGGAAATTAAAAGTTTGGCCAGCTCGGTATATTCCTGGGATTCGATAACCCCATGATGCTGTTCTAAAAAGCGACGCAAGCTCGGCTCTAAATCATAAGGGCATTCAAGCGCTAGTTGTCGCTTGGGTATAAAAGGTGACAATGAACAAAGCTCAATCGCTTGCTGAGTTGCTTGAGAATAAGCCCTAACCAAGCCCCCAGCGCCAAGCTTTATACCCCCAAAATAGCGCACCACAATGGCCATGGTGTTTCCCATATCCCGATGTTGCAAGACATTTAGAATGGGCTTACCAGCGGTACCCGACGGCTCACCATCGTCATTAAACGCTTGTGACACAGCTTGTTTTGGGTCGCCCAAAATATAAGCCCAGCAATGATGGCGCGCGTCCGGGTATTGCTCACGAGCAGCGCCCAACATTTTCATGGCCGCCGCCCGATCTTCTATCTGATGCAACTGACAGATAAACTCGCTTTTTTTGATTTCGTAGCAATGCTCAATGGACTGAGCCGGATGCATAAACTGCCCAGTCAGAATTTCTTTTTGCGGTGTTTCGGTCATTGCTACTGAGGTATGGCTACTAAGGTACGGAGGGTCGACCACGATAGTATCACAAGTCAGCTAGGAGCAAGGCATAAGGAACAAATGATAGAACTTGACCTTACGGCAACTGGAAGCATAACAATTGCCTTAATCACTTTACGGGGAGGTCACCTAAATGAAGAGATATAGTCCGGAACACTCAAAGAAATTGCGAGCCGCTTTTGAGCAGCACATGAATAAAGCCCGAGATTTGTATTATAAGAAACAGTGGCAAGCTTGCTTTTATGAGCTTGAGAATGCTCACGTTCTTGGCCAGCAGCAAATTTGGCCCCACACACTTAGCCACCTTTGGATGTTAAAAGTTGGCTGGAGGAAAAATGACTGGAAAGAAATTCTAGGGCAAATATTAAGGGCCGCCGCCAGCCCAATTATAACGCCGATCTGGGTGCCGCTAGGAAATACTGGGGGCACCAATATTAGCCCGGTACAACCAATGCCCTTACGTGAGGAGTTAGAAGGGTATTTTAAAGAATAGCTCGCTTGTATTGGATTATCACGAGAGTCTTGGGTGAAAAACAAAAGTGAGGAGTAACATCGTACTCCCCACTAGAGTTCGAACAAGCTGAGAACAGTGCTAAAACATTTACGCGGCCAACTCTGCCTCAAAGGCTTTTCGATCTTCGCCAGTTAAAGCGGCTTTATTTAGGTTTGCAACACGATCGGCCAAGCTGCCCTGCCCACTCGCAAGCCAGGTATCAACCTCAGCCATTATGGCATTAAAGTTCTCATAACCACGGGCATGAGTATCACTATAACCCTTGATCAAGTTTTGGCACCTGGCTATCTCGAAAGCTGTCTGATAATCTTTCGATGCAGCCTGCTGGACACGCTGCAACCAAGCTTCAATATTATTGTTTTCATGAAAATAGCGCAGAGTTTTTCTTCGTCCTGACTTCATACTTGCCAAAAAATACAGCTGTAAAAAGCCACTAAGTTTTGCACTTTGCAACTTGCGGCCATGGGAGAAAAGAGCCGAAATACAGCTGCGCGCAAAGTTATTGTTCAAGGCCCACTGCCCCAAAGCTTTTGGCATACTGTCACAAATCTCTTCTACCCGCGGATGTAAAAATTCCACCGGGTAAACCATCTGGGCATCATTCGCCTTAACTTCACGTCGAATTTTCTCAAAACGATCAGCACGGATTTTCTGCTCAGCAACACGAATAGTATCTTGAAAGGCCATCCACAAGGCCAACTGTCTAGCCACTTCCTGGCTAAGCAGATACTCCTGCTCACTACTATCTTCGCTAATAAATGGCTTTAGGCGATCCAAGTACTCATGGGCATATTCTGGATCTTGGTAGTCCACCAACTGCTTGACCGCCTCAAAAACCAAACCCTGGCACACTTCAGGAATCTCATCTTTTACGCGCTGCAATAGCTCACGCGCCGATTCGCTAGCCACCTCTGCCGGCAAGCTGGCAAAAGCTTCTTTGCTAACGGACCCTTGCTCTTGCTCCTGGGCTTTATCTTCCCGCCCCTTCTGATAGGCCGCATTAAAAGCCGCTAAGCTGCTGGCCACTGCCACACCGCCCGCTTCAATAGCCGCCTCAAACTGAGCCTTATTAAACGGCAAAGCATCGGATGCCGCCAAAGCTCCAAATAAGGCTGAACTAATAACCGAGCCATTTTCGATGGCCACTTGATTCATATCGAAGGCAATAAGACGCTTAGCTTGCTGCTCAGCAATCTGAACGATTTTATCGCCATCCACTAAACCATTGCCTTTTTCTTGGCGCTCAGCAACCGTATATGAACGATGAGTCGTTGCAATCAGAGTAGTGCGATCAGCACTGACAAAGCCTCGCTGCAAAGCACGACCGGCTTCGACAAGCTCCGCTGCAATCAACACATCCACATCACCAGGCACTGGCGTCATTGCCAACACCGGCTCCTGATCTGCCTCTTTCATGGCAGCTTGAGAAAATAATTCCAAGTAATAAATTGTCGCACCAGTACGCTGAGCCACGCCCGGCACCGAGGTTGATTGCGCCACATAACCATTCGTTTCGGCTAAGTCGCGAATCCAATTTGATAGCACGCCACCGCCCTGGCCACCCATGGCAGAGATAGCAATAGTGATCGGTTTTACTGTCTGTTCAGTCATAGAGAATTCTTCACAAATGCGCGTTAAAAAGCGTGTTTATCAATTTTAGCTTGCAGCTTAGCCTGCAAAAAGCCAATTACTTTCTGACGTATACCGTGCAAAAAGTTATCCATCTTAGTAGGGTTTGAAATAACTTCCGCTCTTACAAAAGATGGGCACAAGACAGCCGAGTGAGCATTGGCGCCACACAAACCACAACCCAAGCAGTCATTATCAACATAAGCAACCGGATCAGACTTCAAAGGATTAGGGTTTTCCTTCACGGTTAGAGATGGACAGCCGGATAAACGAATACAGGCGTGATCACCAGTACAAGTTTCATCATCCACAAAGAAACGTTCGCGTACCACGCGCTTACCATCTTTCATGGCGGCACGAACTTGCGGCTTAACTCGACGTTGCTTATTCAGCATGCATTCGTTTTGGGCGATAATAATTTTAGGGCCCTTGATTGGGGTCTCCATCGCCTCTTTAAAGGTAGCTTTTACGGTTTCCACATCATAGGTATCAACCACCCTTACCCATTTGGCACCTACACCTTGCACCGCTTTTTTGATGGGGTTTTGGGTGCTGCGATGATCGACATAAAACTTTGAGGAAAGAATATCCTGGCCGCCCGTTGCCGCTGAGTAGTTATTATCTACGATTAAAAAGACATTATCGTTTTCATTAAATACCGCACTACCAATACTACTGGTTAAGCCATTGTGCCAAAAACCACCATCGCCCATCACATTGATGGTGCGACGAACACCATCAACATTAAAGGCCGAACCAGCTGCACCACCTAGGCCATAACCCATAGTGGTATTACCCAAATTAAAAGGCGGCAAGATAGAAAACAGGTGGCAACCAATATCCGCACTGACGTGAAACTCACCCTTTTCAAACTGCAACTGTTTGATAGCAGAGAAAATCGGCCGCTCTGGACAACCTACACAGAAGCCCGCAGGCCTAGGCGGTACCAGCTCATCAAGATCGGTAAGTGGAATTAGATTATCCGCTTTGGCGCTTGGCTGTGCGGTGGCTTTAGCGATCACGTCTTGCGCCGCAGCTTTAGGATCAAAGCTCTGGACTATTGGGCTTACGTTGTCGCTGTTATTAGCACTATCATTGGCGATGCTTGCGTCGTTGGCGGGCAACGCCTCAGCCTTCAGCATTTGGGGCGCTTCAGCCTGAATAAACTTCTCTACACCTTCTTTCAAAGGCTGGCCTTGATACTCGCCGTAAACTGGCAGCATTCCTTTACCATGTAAACGCGTTGCTACATCAGCATTGCGCAACATTTTATTGATGGCTTGCTCGATATAATCTGGCTGCCCTTCTTCAACTACCAACACTGCATCTTTACCACGACAAAACTCGATAATTTCATCATCGACATAAGGGTAAGTCACATTCATGCAGTAAAGTGGAATATCGCTATTACCAAAGGCATCAGCCAAGCCTAAGATGTTTAGGGCGCGAATCAAGGTGTTGTACAAGCCACCTTGTAAAATAATGCCAAGCTTTTCATTGCCGCCATTACGCGGCTCAAAAAACTCATTAAGCTTATTCGCCTTGATAAAATCAATGGCGGCTGGCAGGCGATCCTCGATCTTTTCTTTTTCATGGAGGAAAACTGAAGGCGGCAATACGATTCGACTGGTATCTCGCTCGGGGTTTTCCATCGCCTCTTTTACAGTCAAAGGCGGGCGCACATTGTCCTTGGCGGTAAAACTGCCATGCACATGGCAAGCACGGATGCGCAGCTCTAACATCACCGGAGTACTACTGGCTTCGGATAACTGAAAACCCCATTCAACCGAATCCGTAATAGACGTCAGATTAGGTCTTGGATCGAGCAACCACATTTGAGATTTCATCGCAAAAGCATGGGAGCGCTCCTGCATAATACTGGAGCCTTCACCGTAGTCCTCACCGACTACGATTAATGCCCCCCCCTTTACTCCACCCGAAGCCAGATTAGCCAAGGCATCAGAGGCCACATTGGTGCCTACTGTGGATTTCCAAGCGACCGCACCGCGCAGCGGGTAGTTAACGGAAGCCGCCAACATCGCCGCCGCTGTGGCTTCGCTGGCGTTGGATTCAAAGTGCACGTCGAGCTCTTCGAGAATCTCTTGAGCATCATTTAAAACATCCATGAGATGCGAAATTGGTGAGCCTTGGTAGCCACCGACATAGGCGACACCGGACTGTAAAAGTGCCTTGGTTACGCCAAGAATACCTTCGACATGGAGCTCTTCGCCCGCACCTTTTCTAAGAATTTGAACTTCTTTTTTAAACGACCGCTCGGCCATGGGAACTACCTTCAGCTAGGCACAGTTAAGGCCTCGCCTATCTATTCGAGAGGAAAACAGCCACCACTTTCGCAGTGGCCTTGCTAATCAGGTTTAATGTACTGTATGCAGCGAGCTTTTTTGTGGCTTGTCGCTCTAGTTCTTGCGCTCGATTTCTATTGCCCGCTGTTTACTGCTCGTGCTCTATTGCTCTACAAGTGCCAGAACACGCAATGGGCTGCCAGAGCCATTCTCAATTTTCAGTGGCGGCGCGATGATAATGGCACCTTTTGCTGGCAGTTGATCAAGATTGTTTAAGCTGGCCAAGCCATACTTATTGGCGCCATGCATCAAGGTATGCGCTGGGAACGGGGTTTCGAAGCCGCCAGCCGCACCAGCATCGGTGCCTACGGTTTCAACGCCCCAGCCCATGATATTGCGCTCTTCAATGAGATACTTGATTGCGGCCTCTGAAGGTCCAGGGGTGTGAGGGCCATTCTCATCAGCGTTTAGGAAATCAGCGCCTTCACGCTTTGACCAATCGGTGCGCATCAAAACCCAAGAGCCTGCTTCAATATCACCATGCTCAGCTTCCCAAGCCTTAATATGCTCAGGCTCAAGCAAGAAATCATTGTTGTCCGCAGATTCTTTACTGAAATCCATCACGCATGCTGGGCCTACCAAATTATTCACATCAATGGTGTCGGTAGTGCCGTCGCTGTACTCTTTACCACTGATCCAATGACCTGGAGCATCAAAGTGTGTACCTGTGTGCTCACCGCAGCTAATTTGATTCCAGTACCAAGCTGGGCCACCATCATCAAATTCAGAAATCACTTCGCTTTTAAAGGCCGGCGAATTGGCAAAGGGCTCAGGAAGCTGGATAACCGGGGTATCAGGACCTAAAACCTGGGTTAGATCGACAACTTTTACCGCACCAGAGCTTAGCTGCTGGGCCAACTGCATCAGACTATTCGCAGACATAGGGAATCCTCTCGCTATTCTTATTTATTCGATTCAATGGATTAACACCCAGTAATGGAGCTAATCCTCGTTTTCCGTACTTGCAAAACCATACTTTGCCACACTATGGCCATGCTGCAAACGCAGCTAATGCCTTATGTTGAAATATATATTATGAGTAATTCTTTAACTTGTAAACAATTTTAACAAACACTATTCTTAGCCCCATGAAATGCGATAAATCTGGAGCTGGCAGGAAAAACCAAGAATTAAGCTAGGTTTTTACGATCTGTGTCAAATACATGCCGTGTAAGGTTCTTATACACTGGCATTCAGGGGTACAATGGCCTAATGGTGCAATGGTAGGCACCCGCAATTGAGACGATAAGAATCCATGGACACAGCACAACAAGACAAAACCTATAACGACAGTCACAGTAAGAACGCCCTGCGCGCTTGGCTCCAGCTTTTGAAATGCTCCAAACGTATGGAGCAGATGACCAATAGTCATCTAGATAAGACCTTTAAAAGCTCCCTCACCCGCTTTGATGTACTAGCGAACCTAGATGCTATGGATGGTGAAACAGTAAGCACCACCAAGCTTGCCAAAAGCCTTTTGGCTTCCAAAGGCAATATCACTCGCTTGCTCGATCGTATGGAAGAAGACCAGCTAATCATTCGCAAGCCAAACCGTGAAGATCGCCGCATCAGTGATGTATTTTTAGCCGACAAAGGCCGCGAAGAGTTTCAACGCATGGTAAATGACCATGAAAACTGGGTAGACCATGTTTTTAGCGTACTCAGCAATGAAGAAGAAAAGATGCTGATAGAAACCGTAGGCAAGCTTCGTAAGCACTTAGAAAACACGGTTGTCTAATGCCCCAGGGATTTGCACAGAACTACCTGGGCTTTTTATTGGCTAAAGCTAGCCATATCACCAGCAGTGAATTCCATTTACGGCTCAAGCAATATCAGATTCCTATAAGTAGCTGGCGTATTCTCGCCAGCTGCTGGGATGATAAACGCACCGTCAGTGAATTGGTGGAAATGGTTTTACTCAACCAACCCACGGTCAGTAAATCCCTAGACCGCTTAGCCAAAGATGGACTTCTAGAGCGTAATAAAGATATCGAGAATCGGCGCCAGGTCTTTGTTTCGCTTACTCCCAAGGGCAAAGCCTTGATGGAGGAGCTGATTCCTTTGGCCAATACGCACGAACAACAAACCTTCTCTCATTTAAGCCAAGATGAGAAGCAGCAATTAACAGCGCTATTGCAAAAGACCATCACAGGCAAATAAAATCAGCTCTCGACGTTTGTTATTTGCCAACAAGGATCAAGCTCGTGCTAGAGCAGCTACTTGCACTCAGCGGATTAATTGCCACTGTATGGATTTCCCTCGGTGTGTATATCGCCGCAAAGTTTTACCCCAACTATAATCATCGTCAGCAGTTCTGCAGTGAGCTGGGCGCAGCCGGAAGCCCTACCCAAACCCTGTCGCCACTTATTAATAATTACCCACTTGGCTTTATCTTTTGTGCCTTTGGTGGCTATTTGTTAGCACTGCCAGAAAACAATTGGGCTTTAACACTCAGCGGGGTGATGATTATTGTGCATGGCTTGGGCACTTGGGTCGCCGGTTTCTTCCCTATGGATAAAGACCCTTATACCGAAACGCCCAGCAGCGCCTGCCAAATTCATTCTTGGGCCGGCTTTTTTATGCTGCTGTCTTTGTTTATCGCTCCGCTGCTGATCGCATTCGCACCTGAGGCAGCCTTCTTGCCTACTTGGTTTAGAGCGATATCAGTATTGGCGGTGTTGCTTGCGGGCTATTTCCTTTATAAATTGGCGAAAGTCTTTAAAGAAAAAGGCGCCGTCGGTTTGTATCAGCGACTATCGTATTGGGTGCAGCTTCTTTGGCTTAGCCTACTATCTATTCAATTGGTACTTGCATAAGAAAGCAGTTCTATTGAAAGATAAGATCACAAGCCATAAAAGTTAGCACTTTTCCTAAAGTGAATCTCGTAGCTTCACTGCCCTATCCGGAAAGTCTGTAAAAACCCCATCAACGCCTACAATGCTATAGAAATAGGCCAAGTACTCTTCGAAGCTTTTAAACTGCGGTGGGATCAGTCCATTGTCAGCTCTAAAAGTATATGGGTGAACCAGCAGGCCAGCTTGATGGGCTTCTTGTACCATATGATTGGGCTTAGCTGTTTTTCTATCGACCAGCATGGGAAACCAAGGGCCTATACCTTCGGCATATTTGGCGATTTTCTGCGCTGCACCAGGCTTCATCATCCAGTCATAATTATAGGGCTCTGGTTTTAAGCCCATGGCGTTATTACGCAGGGTTTCACCCCACTCAGTCATTGCAATCAGCTGCACCAGCTTTAGATCCATCCCCAGTTTGGGCATTAGCTTTGAGTTGATTCGCTGCAGTTCATCAGCATCGAAGCACTGTAGAAATACTTTATCGCTTGCTTTGCTATAGCCAAACTTTTTTAGCTCTTTCAACACCGCTAAACTAATATCTTTACCTGCAGCTCGGTGCAGGGCCGGCGCTTTAATTTCTGGATATATACCTATGTTTTTACCGGTACTCTGATTAAGTCCTTGAATAAGCTCCAACTCTTCTGCCAGAGTGGAAACTTTAAAACTGGATCTCCAAATGGGGAATCGCTCGGGGTATTTTTGTTGGGGCTTGTCGTCTTTGCGCTCGAAAATCTCGGTCATCTCTAGCTGCTTGATCTCTGCTAGAGTGAAATCGATTGCGTAATAGCGGCCATCTTCTCTGGCACGCCCTGGGAATCGCTCGGCAACATTGGTGACGCGATCTAAATAAGGGTCATGCAATACCAGTAGCGCGTTGTCCTTACTCATCACCACATCTTGTTCGATATAATCCGCTCCCATGCCATACGCTAGAGCCTTTGCTGCAAGGCTATGCTCTGGCAAATAGCCACTCGCGCCACGGTGGGCTATCACCAGTGCTTTGCTGTTATTTGCATGGGCTTGTTTCGGTGATGCCGTAACTTGAGCTGCAAGCGATGCCATCAATAAGGTGCTAATAAGCAGTAGTGAAGCTAGAGGAGAATGCATATCGATATCCTGTATTTTTATCGATTGTAGCTTAGTGCTTGGATATGAAGGCTATATTAAAAGCCAATTATTCTCTCATTATTGAAAATGGCCCAGCTGCATATAAACAACATTGTAGGATTAGTGATGGCAGCCGCATGCTCTGGCGACCTTAGGGCTTCTCAGGGTCGCAAAAAGCAGCCTCCATGCCAGCTCTCGTCCTCATCCGATTCGGACAAGCCCTGATAAGCCCTAAGGCCGCCAGAACACGCTACATTGTGCTTAGATTTAAATTGCTGAAATTTGACGATGGGGAAATTGGGGAGGATAGGGATAAAGCTATTAATAAGCTAAAAATAGAGTAAGCGCTATTAACCTCAAAACTGGTTTTAAGGTTAATAGCTAGATTCAGAAGCGTATTATTCAGCGTTATGGAAAACTCGCTGAACATCATCCAAGTCTTCTAGCATATCGATAAGCTTATCGAAATTCTCTTGGTCATCAGGCGCTACAGGGGTTGTGGTTTGTGGCACGAACTGAATTTCATCGACATCGAACTCGATTTCACCCATTGCTTCTAACAAGGCCTGCTTGGCTTTATGGGACTCAGTGTGTGGCGCAAATACTGTTACCTTGCCATCTTCCAGCTCGATATCAGTAACATCGACATCTGCCATCATCAGTGCTTCCAACACAGCCTCTTCATCATCGCCAGCGAATACCAAAATCGCGGAATGATCGAACATATGGCTTACAGTACCCTGGGAGCCAATCTTGGCCTTAGCCTTGTTGAAGCAGGTACGCACATCACCGAAAGTACGGTTTGGATTATCGGTTAAACACTCGACAATCACCATGGTATTACTAGGCCCAAAGCCCTCATAGCGAGCAGCTGCGTAATCTTCTCCACCGCCACCTTTGGCCTTGTCGATGGCCTTTTGAATCACATGGCTTGGCACCTGATCTTTCTTGGCGCGTTCGATCATCGAACGTAAGGCTAGGTTACCGTCAGGGTCAACACCACCTGATTTCGCACAAACATAGATTTCACGGCCATATTTGCTGTAAATCTTGGCTTTCATGTTCGATGTTTTGGCCATCGACTCTTTTCGGTTTTGGAAGGCTCTGCCCATAGGAATCGTCCATCACTGCTTTAAAAAGGCGTGATTTTAGCAGCTCAGGCGGTAGCAAGAAAGTGAGACGACCGATACCATGGCGAATTGAGTGGCTGGGTATAAATCCAGCGGCCTGTAAATGGGGACTTGGCAACATAAAGATGGCAGATAAAAGAAAGCTAGGGGTAGACCTAGGCGGCAGCAAAATAGAAGCGGCTTTATTAGGAATTGATGGAACGGTCATAGAGCGCATTCGCGTGGCCACCCCACAAGATGACTATCAAGCCACCTTAAACAGCATTGCTGCATTGCTAGAACAACTGGACAAAAAACACTCAAGTGAATCACTACCTTTAGGGATAGGCACCCCAGGCTCACCTTCCACTCGCGACAATTTAATGAAGAACTGCAACAGCACCTGTTTGAATGGCCAGCCACTCAAAGACGATCTAGAGAAACGGCTGAAGCGAGCTGTCCGCTTGGCCAATGATGCTGATTGTTTTGCCTTAGCCGAAGCTTGTAGCGGTGCGGCAAAAGGAGCCAACTCTGTTTTTGGCGTCATCTTGGGCACCGGCGTAGGTGGCGGCATTGTCATCAATCAAAAGCTTTTACAAGGGCCCAGCCATATCGCCGGTGAATGGGGCCATAACCCACTGGCCCTAGACGCTTTAGTTGATAGCGAGAACTTAAAACTCAATCAATTAAGCCACTACCAAAACAAACGCCCTTGTTATTGCGGCCGCCACAACTGTGTAGAAAGCTGGTTAAGCGGCCCTGCCCTAAGCCAAAGCGATTGGGAGCTGAACAAACCAGCATCTCTTAGAAGTGCGGCGAGCATTGCCCAAGCAGCCGCCGAAGGAGAAGCCAAAGCCCAGCAAACACTGAAGCACTATGCAGAAATGTTGGCCCTCGCCTTAGCGAACGTCATCAATACAATTGATCCAGAGGTTATCGTGCTTGGCGGCGGGCTTTCAAACATTGATCAGCTGTATGAAGATTTACCTAGCGCCTTGGAACGATATGTATTTAGCGATGAAATACTGTGCCGCATTGTCGCAGCAAGGCAAGGTGATTCTGCAGGGGTGATTGGCGCTGCTCATTTATGGTAGAAACTTAAGACAGAATAGAACTTAAGAAAACCCCAAAATATACAGCGCCAGCATAAAGACTATCGAGCTGGCGAGTGTTTAAACTCCAAACGGTTGCCGCTAGGCTCGCGAACCATCATATGTTTTGCTGGGCCGCCATAGGATAGCTCTGGAGCGAATTCGATAACGACACCCGGATGCTCCTTCAACTTTTCATACAACTTATCGAGCGCTTCAAAGCTTTTTACTTTAATCGCCAAATGGTGCAAGCCGACATTTTGCTTGCGGTTAAAATCCACGGCTTGAGCCTTATCTTTAACCTGCCAAAGCGTTAAAAACATATTGCCATCACTGACAAAACTTGCCGGATACTCTTTATCTTCGTAAGTTAAGCGCCAACCCAAGGTGTCCACAAAGAAGCTTGTAGAGGCTTGCAGATCTTTAACGGTTAAGCCTATATGGTCAAAACCATTAGTATAAGGTGTTTGTCCATAGCTGCTGGTTAATGGGCTTAACGCCAATAGACAAAGCGCCAATACATTTAGAAGTTTACGTTTAAACATTATTTTTTACCTACTCATCTAGCGTTTTTGACATTTTTAATATTTTTGGATCGTTTACCGATCAGCTTAAAAACTACATACCTACAGGCTCTATTCGAGAGCGAATTAAATTCGCTAGATACCCCATAAGGCAAATACTCAAAGCACCCAATAAGACCGGAGACAAAACAAACTCCCAGCCTTGGGCTGTCATGATTGCCAAAATAGGATTAGCACCCGCCGGTGGATGTGTTGTACCACTAAGCAGCATTGCCGAAATACCTAAGCCAGTTGCCAAGCCCATTGACCAAGGGCTAGCCCCTAAAGCGTAAAACACGATGACTCCAATACTAGCCGTAATGACATGGCCGAAGATCACATTTTTGGCCTGCGCCAAAGGGCTATTTGGCAAGCCGAATACCAATACCGCAGTCGCTCCAAAGGGGGCCATTAACATGCCATATTGTGGAAACAGCTCATTGGAAAAAGCCAATATAGAAATGGCCACCGCCGCACATAGGCCTGAAAACACACTCAACATATAATTTAAACTAAATACTTTACCTGAAAATCTATTTGGCATTACCATAGAGGTATACCGATCTGTCTACCATGGTAGACAGATCGGTATACCTCGTCAATATGCCTTACAAAAACATACGTTCGAAAATGTCAGATAAAAAACAAGAATTACTAGAATGCGCACTCAAGCTGTTTTACCAAAAAGGGGTGAACAGCGTAGGTATCAATGAAATCCTACAAATCTCGGGGATTTCAAAGAAAACTCTCTATAAACACTTTGATAGTAAAGAGAGCTTGATCTTAGAGGCTTTAAAATTACGCAGTGAAGAATACTTACAATGGATTGACGCCATAATTCCTGCTGACGCCAGCGAACAAGAAGTTGTTGATGCGCTATTTTCGGGTCTTGATCTTTGGTTTTCAGGAAACAACGAAGTGCTAGGTGATTTTAAGGGTTGCTTCTTTATTAATGTCGCCTATGAATACAAAGGAAATAGCGGAGAGATCACCGAATACTGCAAAGAACATCAGTTCAAATTCCGGGACTTAATCAACAGCAAGCTGTCAAACGAATCGACCGAACTGCTCGACTCAATCTGTTTATTGGTAGACGGCGCCATTAATCGAGCTTATGTTTGTGATGATAAAACATCCGCAAAACACAGCCTCGATATTATCAAGCGCCTATACTTCCACTAATTACGGCAGCAGCACTTATTATACTGTCTTTTCAAGGTACTGATTTAAGACTCTGGTTTAAGGCTCTGGTTTAAGCGCCCGGTAAAAATCAATAATGATGGACCTAAGCTCTGGATGTAGAATTGCAGCCCTTTGGCTATCATGATCCGCTCCCGCTATAACCTTAATGGGCTGCGAATTTCTTGGTAGCTCTAGCATGGCTTTTTGGGAGCGATAAAAATCGTCTAACTCTTCACTTCCAAAAACAAACTGCAGCGGTACCTCTATAGCTGAGATTTGTTTTTTAGTCACTGCATCAAAAGCCCAGCCTTTGGCCACAGCGGCTAGAGCCAATTCTCCATGTTCGAGCATATCTTCGGCAACATGCTCTTGGAACTTTGTTTCTTGCTTGCTGTTTCCGGGAAAGAAACCAGACACTAGAACGGCTGACTTAATCCTTTCAGGATGAGAGACCAGTAATCTAGCTATCATGTAAGAACCCATAGAAAAACCGATCATATGACTGGATTCAATCTTAAGATGATCCAACAGTCTAACTATATCTAGGCCAACATTGGGGCCGTATTCATCAACAGAAGTCGACTTGTCGCTTTGACCGTGCCCTCTCAGATCAATGGTGATGACTCTATAGTTAGTATTAAGGTGGCTATAGAAATCTGTGTTCTGCCACATGCTAGAATCCATAGCAAAGCCATGAACCAGTACAACACTCGGCCCATGCGCTTGATTATCGCTAAAGTAAATACGGTGGCCGGCAGACAAAAAATAATCAGCCATGGCTATTTGACTTACCAATAGCCATAAAGAAAGAATACTAAGGCTAAAAGAAAAGTGGCGCATAAACACCTCCTATCCAATCAGTTTATTAGCTCTTCAAAAGTAGATATTACTTTGCCCGCTTAGCAACGCCATGAAAATGGGCGGCCCCACCCGGCATGGTTGGATCCATATTAAAATCAAGATCTATGATTTCCCAACCTTGCGCACCAAGCTCATTTAAATAAGCTTCTGCTTGTTCAATGGTCCGCCCTTTCAAAAACCCGCCTTTTTCCGCCTTATTAGAGTCGATAATCTTGTATTCCCACATGACACTCTCCAGATTCGCTTAGTTTTCCATTTACATCAAGTAGCAACTTAAAGCAGTGCGTCGATAGATACAAGGAAGATTCTATTAGTCATCAGAGAAATAGGCGCCCATTATCAACTGGTCTTTTAGAGTTCAAGCATTGTCATTAGGAAGCGGAGCTTAGAATTTTTTAGGGGCAAAACCAGTAACTTCACTCAGCTTCATTTCCTTACCAAGGGCTGTCATCGGGTGAACCACGACTAGACCACGTACAGCTTTTTTCAGCTTACCCATATCAGCTTGCTCCGTCTTACTGAGCACTCGACTAAAAGCCATTGATTTGATTTTTTCAGCCTTCGAAGCATTGTGACGAGCCTGCTGACCACTTATTTCGGCCTTTTGCTTAGTTAACTGATCAAGCTCCCACTTAATATTCACCATTACCGCTTGATTATGCTCAAGCTTAGCCTTCTCTAATCGACGTCGTAATTTATCCAACTTGTTGTTAATGGTTTGTAATTCTTGCTTTCTATTCAATGATCACTGCCTCAATAATGTAGCTTGTAAAATCCACTTTAGAATCCAAAATCTCTAGCGATAAGAGCTGATGTTTCACTTACTCTCTAAGCGCTCTTTCTCCGCCAAGAACTCATCGTAAGTGCCCTGAAAATCTTCCAGCTTATTACTTTTTATCTCCACGATACGATTCGCCAAGGAAGAAACAAACTCTCTATCATGACTAACGAAGATCAAAGTGCCGGCGTAATGCTCTAAAGCCAGGTTGAGCGCCTCAATCGATTCCATATCAAGGTGGTTAGTAGGCTCATCCATTAACAGCACATTCGCATCGGTCATCATCAGTTTGCCAAAGAGCAAACGGTTCTTCTCTCCACCTGAACATACCTTTACTTTCTTTTTAAAATCATCCGCTGAAAACAGCATTCGCCCCAGTGTTGCACGTACTATTTGGTCGCCATGACTCGGTTTGCGCCACTGACTCATCCAATCAAAAAGATTGAGTTCACTGTCAAAATCAGCACTCGCATCCTGAGGGCAGTAACCCAAACTGGCATTTTCGGCCCACTGAACTTTTCCTTCACTAGCCTCTAGTTCATTCATCAAGCATCGCAAGAAGGTTGTTTTACCGGCGCCGTTTTCACCAATTACTGCAAGGCGCGTCCCGGCCTCTAAAATCATATTTCCGCCACTGTATAGCATCTCACCGTCAAAGCCATGACCAAACCCCTCTAAGGTTAATGCCTGACGATGGAGCTTTTTCTCCTGCTGAAAGCGAATGTAAGGACTAACTCGGCTCGATGGCTTGATATCTTCCAGCTTGATTTTATCGATTTGCTTGGCACGAGAAGTGGCCTGTTTAGCCTTCGATGCATTTGCTGAGAAGCGGCTGACAAATTGTTGCAGTTCTGCAATTTGTGCTGATTTCTTAGCATTTTCAGACTGCAGCCGTTCCTGCACGGCAGTCGAAGCAGTCATAAAATCATCGTAATTACCGGGATACACACGCAGCTCACCATAGTCAATATCAGCCATATGCGTACAAACAGCATTAAGAAAGTGTCGATCGTGCGAAATAATAATCATGGTACTTTTGCGCTCATTGAGCACAGCTTCAAGCCAACGGATGGTATCCATATCCAAGTTGTTGGTCGGCTCATCCAGCAATAAAATATCTGGATCAGAAAACAAGGCCTGTGCCAGTAACACACGGAGTTTCCAACCGGGGGCTACCTCACTCATCGGGCCATAGTGCAGATCTTGGCTAATGCCAGCACCAATCAAAATTTCTTCAGCACGACTTTCAGCGCTATAGCCATCCATTTCAGCGAATTGAGTTTCTAGATCGGCAACCTTCATGCCCTCTTCCTCGGACATTTCCGCTAGGCCATAGATCCTGTCACGCTCTTGTTTGATTGCCCAAAGCTCAGCATGCCCCATTATCACCGTATCTACCACTGTGTACTCTTCAAAGGCAAATTGGTCCTGACTAAGCTTACCTACCCGCTCATTTGGGGTAATACTCACAGTGCCTGAGCTCGGTGCTAAGCTGCCGTCGAGGATCTTCATGAAGGTTGACTTGCCGCAACCATTAGCGCCGATTAGGCCATAGCGGTTGCCATTGCCAAACTTAACGGAGATATTTTCAAATAAGGGCTTAGCGCCAAACTGCATGGTGATATTTGCGGTGGAGATCAAGGGGGTATTCCTAAACAATAATGAACAAAGCGCAGCTCTAGTGGTAAAAAGTACGAACAGCCGGCAATTAACGGTCAACAACTAACGGGCAACAAAAGTACCTACGATCCAATTCAGCCCATGCTGCGAAGATTTTCAGGGGCCAATCTGGGGCGCGACCATAGCAGAATGGACGCCAGGATACGATGTTTTTTTGAACAGACTCATGGCCCACAGCTCTCCGCTAGATAGATCAACGGGCAAGCCCGCTATTTAGTGGCTTAAGTCTGTTAAGCTGGATACTCCAAAAGACAGCACAGAAAGACGGCTACCCGAATCGCCTAGAGGCTAGAACACTAATGAAACAGCCAATTGTGGGCTATCACCAAGATGAAGAAAATCATTGGGTAGCTCGATTAGCTTGCGGGCACTTTCAGCATGTCCGTCATGACCCGCCGTGGACAAATCG
>JAOXRT010000072.1 GCA_025800365.1 Cellvibrionaceae bacterium
CGTCAGCGGTTATGGCGATACCGCATTAAGCAGAGTATGAGTCGTCGTGGTAACTGTTGGGATAATGCACCAATGGAAAGGCTCTTCAGAAGCCTGAAAACTGAATGGGTTCCATCAATGGGCTATGTATCAAAAGCAGAGACTCAGAAAGATATTGGAGATTATCTGATGCGGTATTACAACTGGGAAAGGCCGCATCAGTACAACGAGGGACTACCGCCTGCAAAAGCAGAGAAAAGTCCTAATTTACTGTCCGGAATTAGTTGACCACTACACCTCCTACAATAACGTGTAGCGAGGGCCTTCCATGCCCGATAAAACCGACCCACAAATCGCCGCTAAAAGCGCCTCCTACAATAACGTGTAGCGAGGGCCTTCCAGGCCCGATAAAACCAAACCACAAATCGCCGCTAGAAGCGCCTTATATGGACCCACCTCTGTTTTGCAAACTATTTTCGACCTTTAAGATGAGTTGCACGCTTATATCCGGCTTCATCGATGGGGTGTACAGCCCCGAGCCATTATGAGATGTGCGCCCATTCTCCTAATCTCCTACACGGCTTCAAAGAGCCAAGGCGCGTCAAAGGATTAAATGGGCCGATCTTATCTGTCTGGTCTTAATAATCTGCGCAACTCCTGAGGTTAATGTCTTTCCGTAACGCTCTATACCCGACTATTCATTCAGGGCTGATAAA
>JAOXRT010000090.1 GCA_025800365.1 Cellvibrionaceae bacterium
TGCTCACAAACACTCTTCTGACAGCGAAAATCGTGCCAACAGCTCTGTTTTGGAATCCAGGGCTAAACTTCCATGGTTGCCTGTTCAGAGCTTGGCGGAGAAAGAAAAATACAACCGTTCGCCGCTGAACTCTCCTGGTAATGACCTGGGTCATGGCTGGACCCGGGGATAGTGTGGCGTTTAAGAACACCTACTAAGGAATGTTTCATAAAAGTTTGACGGTCGTATCTACGTCAGTTGTTGTGTAGTAGGGTGTGTCGTCAATCTAGAATCTATCTGTCCATACGATATTTTATGGCGCTGAAGTATTTAAGGAAGATTTCCAATATATGTTCCGTCTCAAAAACGCGTAGCTGTTGAGCGCCGACCGAAAGTTTGAACCCATCTCCGCGCTACAGCGGCGTTGCAGTCTCCATGTTAAGCGCCGCCGGCCACAAGACGCTAACACCAAACAGCGAGCAGTGTTCAATGCAAAATATACCCGCGCTTGGAATCGATGCTCCCGAGCTCTGCTGAGGCTGATGCGTGCAATAAAGTGTCTTTTGAAGGTTGACTTTAGCTTTATCGACTTTTAGCATGTTGTTTCGTCTTAATAATCGCCATGTGACTGTATATAATTTGCTCGATATATGACCAAGTTTATACCC
>JAOXRT010000104.1 GCA_025800365.1 Cellvibrionaceae bacterium
GGCTGCGGCTGCCAACATCAAATACAATAAGGATCAATAAGGGGATTTGAGGGGTTGCTGGGCCATAGATGGCATTGGAACCAAATGCCTACGCGAATGCCTACGCAGAGCCTACGCAGAGCCTATGCGGAGGTTGCCTAAGTTTTGGAATAAAACGTTATTTCCCTTCAAACAAATTGTATAAAAACATTCAATGTTTGGTGGTTTTGCTTATTGAGCCTGGTCTTCTCTTCCACCGTCCATTCGGCCATGTTCCTGCACCTGTTCACCTTTCTGAGCCTGTTAGCTGTAGCCACTAGCCTTATAACCTAGGGATTCCCTGTTAGCTTACTGTTCCATTGCAAGTTCACCAAGGTCCTGCAACTGCAAATGTTCCATGTCACTTTTTTAGATGATACAATACAAGTAAAGAGGAATTAGACATGTTGCTCCATCTGCCTACGCGAAATGCCTACGCAACTTTACCTACGCCGACGTTAGCGATGCCAGTACATCTCCCGGAGCTCGTGCAGAAACCGCTGACATAAGCTTTGATGAAAGCACTGCCGCAGCCGGCGGCAACGGCCAATCCACCGCCGAAAGACAGGCCAGCCTGGAAGCTGAACTTGAAGGCTCCTTTGGTCGCTATGACGGTATGATCCTGCGCGAGCGGGATAAAGTGCTGGCCGATGGCGCCGCTAGGGGCGCAGAAGACCAACTGGAACAAGAAGATCCTGGGTTTGGCCAAGGTGACGGAACTAGTGAAGGTGGCAATAGCCCCTATGGTGCACCTAACACCCAATCTGGCGCGGACTCGTCTAATAGCGGTGATGGCCAAGGCCCTGCCGCTAGAGGAGAAAACAACGGCGATTATCAGGGCGCGAAAGGCAAACCAGCGAATAACGGTTTACCTCCGGTTCCCGATGACATTCCCGATGGCAGCGATGACGATATTGTCGCCCGTCAAATTCGCGAAGCGGCCATGGCAGAAAAAGATCCAAAACTCAGAGAGAAGCTCTGGGAGGAATACCGCAAATACAAGCAACGCTAGTCAGATTAATAGGATTTAATATGTCGCTTTCAAATAAGCCCTGGCCTGCACTATGCACTATTCTTTGTAGTCTTTTATTGGGTGCTTGCGCCTCACATACGGTCAAGACAACCCGCTATGTACAACTACAGCAAGAAACGGCTGAGATACCCGAAAGCCGGCTATTGGATGTTGGGGTCGAAATTTTAGATCCCAATTTGGAGCAAATCGAGGATGACGATGCCCTAGTTTTTGCGGAAGTTCGCAAAGCTGAATCCCATTACATGGCTGGCCATATTCGTGATGCCATCCAGGCCAGCTCAGCTTGGGGCGCGGTAAGACTCATTCCTGGTGCAGCAACCTTAGTCGATGTTCAACTCAGTGGCCGTATTCTTCACTCAGATGGCGAAACCTTACAACTTGCCATTGATGTTAAAGATGTGACCGGGCAACATTGGTATAGCAAGGAATACAAAGCAATTGCGAGTCGCTATGCCTATCGCCGCGAAACCGCTAGCAAGGCCGATCCCTTCCAAACGATTTACCATCAAATATCCAATGATTTACTGCGATATCGCCAACAACTCGATGCCGAATATCTGCGCCGCACACGCCTAGTCGGCGAGCTACGCTTTGCAGAAAGCTTTGCCCCCCAATCTTTTACTGGCCAGCTACAGCGAGACAAAAAAGGTATCTACCAGATCGAACGCCTTCCCGCAGAAAACGACCCTATGCTGGAGCGCATTAGAACCATTCGAGAACGCGATCATTTATATATCGATACCCTACAGGATTTTTACGGCAGCTTTATTCAGCAAATAGATAACCCTTACAGAGATTGGCGTAAACAAACCTATCAAGAAGTTAAGAACCTACGGGAAGTCAAAGAGCAGGCTCGTAATCAAACCATTGCTGGCATTGTTTCTGTACTTGCGGGTATCGCCGCTGCAACAAGCAATAATAGCGCGGTGCGAACCGCTGGCGCAGTGGCTATTGGAGGCGGCGGCTTTTTGGTAAAAGAAGGTTTTGGTAAGCGCGCTGAAGCCGATATGCACAGTGAAACGATTCGCGAGCTAGGTGATTCTTTAGAGGCCGCCATTCAACCACAGGTTATCGAGCTGGAAGATAGAACGATTACCCTTAGCGGCTCGGTGCAACAGCAGTATCAACAATGGCGACAAATCCTACGTGAACTTTATGAAGTGGAAAATGGTCAATTAAGCCTCTAAGAAGCCCAACGCCAAATTAAGCCGCTAACTACGAATTCGAGATATTCATTAAAACAATGCCAAACAAAGCAGAACAAACCTTCGCCAGCTTAGCCCCCACTCAAGAGCCAGGGGTTTTAAAACAAAAGCGTTTTCTAATACCTGTCTTGAGCATTTTGGCAATAGTATTGCTAAGCGTCGTGTTTTGGCTGCCCAGTATGGTTAAAGAGCCTTCTGCAGAAACTATAAACCCACAAATCAATGCTAGCCCTGCATCAGCAAACAAGCTTATTCAGCAGTCCCCATGGCAAGATGCTCAATTGGGCAAACAACGTCGCGCCGCCCAAGACATACTTGCCAAACTGCTTCAGAGTCAAGAAGCTCTTGAACAGCAGGCGGTTGAACAATGGGCTGAGCAAGATTTTCAAAGCGCTGTAGATTTCGCTCAATCAGGTGATCAACTCTATCGCCAACAAAGTTTCGAGCAAGCCATGGGGCAATATCAGGCCGCTTTAAAAGCAATGGAAGATCTACTAGGACGAGTCGACGATGTTTATCAACAATACATGGACTTGGCCAAACAAAATTTGCGTGAACAAAAGCTAACACAGGCCAAAGAACAAGCAACCTTAGCCAGCAAACTCAAAACCAGTTTAGCGAGCAACTTAGATGATGCACAAAAGCTGCTCAAACGAATAGATATTGCTGATGAAGTCAACGACCTAATACGCAAGGGCAAGCGGTTCGAACGCCAACAAGATTGGCCAAATGCCGAAAAACTCTATCAACAAGCCCTACAACTTGATCCCGAAAGTGAAGTCGCCAGTGAAGCCGCACAACGCATGGCCAGTGCGACTACGGAGCAGCAGTACTCGCAAGCAATGAGCAATGGCTATTCAGCCTTGGAAAACAAGCAGTACAAGACGGCCGAAAACTGGTTCAGTAAAGCCCAAAAATTAAAGCTTGGAGATAGCTCGGCTAAATCAGCTTTGAGTGAAACCAAGACTGCTCGACTACAGGCTTCAATACAAAACCATTTAAGCCGCGCTGAAAAAGCGGCCCAAGATGAAGACTGGCAGCGCTCGGTGGAGCAATATCAGAAAGTACAATCAATGGCACCTGCCGAAGTGAGTGCAAGGGTCGGTTTAATCAAAGCCAAAGCCCGCTTGGATATTGATCAAAGATTTAAAGCCATTCTTGAGCAACCGAGCACCTTACAAGACCAGCAAATAAGACGGCGAGCGCAAGAGCTTATCGAAGAGGCCAGTCAACTTAAAAGCAATGATGACAATCTTAATCGCCAAATAGCCGAGTTAAAAGTAGCATTGATTAAATCCCAAACTCCGGTGGAGATAACCCTGCAGTCCGATGGGCACACCCAGGTTAGCCTATTACGGCATAAACGCTTAGGCTTATTTTCAGAGCTTCAAATGGATTTACCGCCCGGCAGCTACACGCTACTAGGACAGCGAAAAGGCTATAGAGATGTACGAATAAACTTTGAGGTCGAACTTAACAAGGACATTCCGCCGCTTGAGGTGGCTTGTCGGGAGCTGATTTAACATACAACTGGGCGCAATCAAGGTATTTACTGGTGATCTGCTTGTAAATACCGCGCTGTTTGAGTTTTTTTAAACCACGATTAAAGGCATCACGCCAGCTATCGCGCAAAAAACCGACATGATATTGGTTCACCGGTAATAGATCATGGCTGCGTATTTTCTGCGACATGGCTTCTTGGGGAGATTTATTATAGTAATATTGAAAAATGTGCTTATCCATGACGACTAGCTGAGTGCGCTCTTTTAGCAACATGGACACCTGCTTTGCTTGATTGTGATGTTCTTGGTATAGCTGATTATCCTTTACCAAATCACTAAAGTGATCACCAAGATAATGTTGAGCGTTTTGAAAAGCGACTATAGATTTGCCTTTAATATCATTAATGGAATTCAGCGTGATATCGAATTTATCAAGGCTGAAGAAGGCATTTTGGTAACTGATATGAGAATCCGAAAGATAGACATGCTCTAAAGGTAGATCGGGGCTCAGGGTCAGCGCGCCATCCGCCTGGGCAGCATTTAAAGCACGAGGAATTCTGGCCAGTGGCATTCGCTTGGGGATTACACGATAACCCTCGATCGCCAAGGCCATACGAACCAGTTCAAGCTCTAAACCCTGCTCATTATCAGGACAGATATACGGTGGCATTGCCTGCCCCACTAGCAAGGTGAGATCTTTAGTGGTTTCAGCGCGAATTGAAGTACTGGATAGAACACTAGCAAGCGTGGCTAGCACAAGGCATATGCAATTGATTAACTTATTCTCATTAAACAATGGCATCTGGGCCTCCAGCCAGCTGACGGTAAATAGAAATATTTTAATGTTTAAATGCAACTTTATGCCTTTGCAGCTAACAAATAAAGTCATCTTCGACCAATAGTTAGCTTATTTAAAGCGAGACAAAGATTTGAGCGACCAAAACGCACAGGCCAACGCCGCCAAAGAGTTATTTAAACCTATACAAAAGCAAGGGCGCTTTAGCCGTAAAAAGCAGCTATTAATTGCGGCTTTCTTTATCTTAACCGCCCTAATAGCTTGGTTTATTAGTGCAGCGAGCGCAGTGTTAATTCGACCAACGCCCGCTTTTGCCCAAACTCAGATTGGATATTGGTTAAAACTACCTTTTGGCCAGGATGTATTGATGTTGCCTGGAAAATACACGGTGAGTGCCACTGCGCCCGGCTATCATCCCTACGAAGATAGCTTCGAGCTTGGCGATGATAGCTTAGAGCTCAACATCAATATGAAAAAGTTGCCAGGTCAACTTAAACTAAATGCCAAAGACGGCTGGACGCAACAATTAATTAACGATGAGCTGAAGAGCACCTTAATCCAGTTAAGCCCGTTAAAAGAGAGCTACTCAGCAACAACAGATTTCCCAAGTGTAGAAGCAGGCCAATACCAATTGCGTGTTGAACACCCTTTGTATCTCCCCCTAGAGCAAAATATTGAAATCACCGGAATGGGCAAAAGCCAAGAGCAAGAGCTTGTACTACAAGCCGACTATGGCTTGATCCATATTTCTCACAAAAACCCTGGGGCCCAACTGCGAATCAATGAAAAGGAAGAAAACCTTAGCGAGGAAAAAATCGCTCTGGCTGTGGGTGATTACGATGTATGTTTAGAACAGGAAGGCTACAAAAGCCAATGCCATTGGGTAGAGCTGGAGGCAAAACAAGAACTAGCAGTTGATTTCGCTGAACTACTACCAGCCGATGCCAGCTTGACTTTGAGTTCAACACCTAGCGCGGCCAATGTGCTTGTCAACGGCCAGTTCCAGGGGCAAACTCCAATCACCCTAGCCCTTAGCCCCGGGGAAGCTCAAAGCATCAAGCTCTATAAAGATGGCTATCAACGTTTCAGCAAAACCGTGACGCTAAAAGAGAAGGAGCAACAAACATTACAAGCCTCTCTATTACCGGTTTTAGGCAAAGTGAGCTTGAAGCTTTTCCCCAGTAACACAAAAGTTTTCTTAAACAATAAAGCCTTAAAGCTAAACAAGGGCGTCGTCAATTTGGCCAGTCATCCCCAAACTCTTCGCTTTGAGGCTCCTGGTTATGCTAGTCAGAGCCATCGAATAACACCAAGTCAAAACAGGCCACTGCAACTCGATATTCAATTACTCACTTTGGCCGAGCAAAAGTTTGCGAATCTAAAACCAGTGTACCGCAACAGCAATGGCGAACAACTTAAACTATTTAAGCCCAAACACAGTTTTACCATGGGTGCGTCCAGGCGTGAGCAAGGGCGACGCGCAAATGAAAGTCAGCGTAAGGTTAAATTAAATAGAGCTTTTTATTTGGCCACCCATGAAGTGAGCAATAAAGCCTTTCGTCAATTTAAAAGCAGCCATAACTCAAACCACAGTAAGGGCGTCAGCTTAAACAATGATAAATATCCTGTAGCCAATATTAGCTGGCAAGATGCAGCCCTATACTGCAATTGGCTGTCCCAGAAGGAGAAATTAAAACCGTTTTATAAAGTGCAACAAGGCAAAGTCAGCGGCTTCGATGAAAGCGCCAATGGCTATCGCTTACCAACAGAAGCGGAATGGGCCTGGATTGCACGATATGATGCCGGAAAAATGAAAAAATACGCTTGGGGCGATCGAATGCAACACTCTGCCAGCAAAGCGAGCTATGCAGGTAATTATGCGGATCGCTCTGCGGCCACTCAAGTTGGCAGCATACTCAATAACTATGATGACGGCTTTGCGGCCAGTGCACCAAGCGGAAAATTCCCTGCCAATAAGCACGGAATTTATGATCTAGGTGGCAACATGGCCGAATGGGTACATGATGTTTATGGCATCAGCACTGGCCTGAATAAGACTGAACTAGAAAACCCTATGGGTAAACAAAGCGGCCAACACTATGTTATTCGAGGCCCTAACTGGACCAGCGGGACAATGAGTGACTTACGCTTGGCCTTCCGTGACTATGGCAATGCAGGCAAACGCCATGTTGGCTTTAGAATTGCTCGTAATGCACTTTAGCGGCAAATGATGGGTCAAACGAAAAAGCCACAACGAAGCAATATTTAAAGAACAGCAACGAGTAAAGCTAATGTTTAATACCACCAGGACTGTATGCATACTGCTGTTGAGCTTAGCCCTAGCAAGCTTTGCCCAGAGCCAGGATTCTCAAAAATTGGAAGGCAAGCTACAAAATCAAGAAAAACAGAGCGCTAAAACTGAAAAGCAAGCCGTAAAAAACAAAGATAAAACCAGCAAAGCAGCCAAGGGGGCTAAAAATGAGCAGGTATTTAAACCGACTGAAGAGATATCTGAAGATCTACCAGTCGCCTTCCCTGTCGATATCTAAATTTAGTCAGCCAGCAACACAGAAATTAACAGCAGCAAACAACAGCATTAAACAACAACAGGACAAACCAAATGCGCAGAAATGGTTCTGAA
>JAOXRT010000188.1 GCA_025800365.1 Cellvibrionaceae bacterium
TTTGTCTGGCAGGGCCTCATTCTTGCTAATTGACAATTAAGTTTCACATTTGAAAATTCAGGATTTGGTAGCGCGATGTCATTAACTTTAATTGATCACTTTAGCCTTGATTCGGCTTGCCTTAACTTTCCTGAAGGCAAACTCTATTACTATAAAACTATCGCCGCACCAGCAGATTTGCCAACGCTAATTTTAATTCCAGGTTGGGCCGGTGCGGCGGAAATGTGGCAGCGGCAGTTAAATGCTCTTAGTGGGCGCTTCAATTGCTTGATTTTTGATTACCCTGGCTTTGGTCGCTCGCACTTTCTGTCGGCGAATGAGGCGTCTTGTAATCTGAACTTTCACGCCGAACTAATAAAGATGGCTCTTGATCGAGAAGGTATTGAGGATTGCATTGCGATAGGCCATTCCATTGGTGGCGCTTTGGCATTAACACTTGCAGAGATAGATACTCGAATCAAAGTGGTTATCGGTGCAGATTCTTTTACCTATATGAATCTCTATCCGCAAGCTGATATGCAAACCGCGATGGCTGTAAAGCAAGGGTTAATGGATGATTTTACTGGCAGTTTAAATGGCCTGATGGACGAGTACTTTCCGCCCGGTTCCGACGCCGAATTGCGCAACTGGGTGGCGAAAACCATGGCGGCGGCTAATGTCCCTGTGGGTGCCGCTATCTTAGAACAGTTTATGTTGTGGAGCTTGCGGGAAAAGTTAGATGCATACCATGGCCCGGTCTTTGCGATAGCCGCAGAAGATACCTATGTAGAAGAAGACTTTCAGCCCGCTTTTGGGGATCGTATCGAGGTCATTTGTATCAGTAAGGCTGGGCACTTTTTAATGTTGGATCAAGCCGAAGCTTTTAATCATCGCTTGCTAAGCTTACTCAATAAACTGGCTTAAGCCTAAGAAGATTTGAGCCAGTTAATTCTTAGTAAATCGCGCTCAACGAATAAAAGCTGCCGCATCTTCCATAACTTCAATACCTGCTCCAGTCTTGTGAATATTTTCACTGATATGGCGACGAAATTGGCGAGCGCCAGGCTGACCTTGAAACAAACCCAGTACATGGCGGCTCATAAAGTTAAGCTTGTGCCCGTTCAATAGCTGCTCACTGCAATAGTCCAGATACTGTTTGTAGATAGTCATTCTATCGGGAATAGTGCGCTCGTCTTGATATATACGCTTATCGACTTCAGCCAATAAATAAGGGTTGCTATACGCTTCGCGGCCCACCATAACCCCGTCGACTTCCTGCAGTTGCTCTTCACAATCATCGAGGTTTTTTAGCCCCCCGTTAATTATGATCTCTAGCTCAGGATATTCTTGCTTTAACTTGTGAACCAATGGGTAACGTAGCGGCGGTACTTCACGATTTTCTTTTGGGCTTAGGCCTTGTAGCCAAGCTTTGCGTGCATGCACGATAAAGGTTTTGCAGCCTGTAGCGGCAATAGCTTCCACAAAACGGCACATATCAGCGTAGTCTTCCATATCATCAATGCCGATACGATGCTTAATGGTGACATCAATGCTACAAGCATCCTGCATCGCTTTAATGCAATCAGCCACAAGCTCCGGCTCGGCCATCAATATTGCGCCGATCTTACCTTCTTGCACGCGATCACTAGGGCAGCCGCAATTCAGGTTCACCTCATCGTAGCCCCAATCTTCAGCAAGCTTCGCGCAGTGCCCCAGATCCGCAGGCGCAGAGCCGCCAAGCTGCAAGGCAATAGGGTGCTCCACCTCACTAAAACTCAAGTGTCGCTCATGCTTGCCGCCTTGAATCAAAGCCGCTGTGGTCACCATCTCGCTATATACCACTGAGTGCTTACTGATCAGGCGCCAAAGGTAACGGCAATGGCGGTCGGACCAATCCATCATGGGGGCTAGGGTGAAGCGTCGGTTCATGTTGTTCTATAAATCTATGAATTGGACTCTATTCTATCAGTTTTAAATCTATCGTGGGGATTCTGGCTATCTTTTGAAATTTGAGTTTAATATCAGGTCGTCTCAATTGACCAGATCAACAGAAGTTTGCAATATCCCATTTTTGATGCTTACTTATAGCTTGTCCAAATCAGAAGGGCTGTATTAACGATATGCTTAAAGTAACTCGCTATATTTGAATATAGATATGATGTTCGATTCAAGTTTCTATTCCGTTCGAAAGTCTGAGCTGCATTCGAGAACGCAAAAGGGCGTTATCGTGTCGATTTTACTGTATATGTCGACGGCATTGCTGGAGGTTTATGCACTGGATGGAATTGTCACGGACAGATATTCACCATTGCTAATAAGCTCTGTTACCTGCCTGTGTTTGGCGGGGCTGGGGTTAATGACCAAGCTTAAGGCGATGAAACAGTACATCGATATTATAGTTGTCCTAGGGGCAGCGGTATTTTCTATGCAACATGCCTTGTATTTTGATAATGGCTTAGAAGATGCCAATTACCATTTCGTCTTTTCTCAGATATTGGCAACATTTGCGGTAATTTTACTGTGCAGTACGATTTGGGCGTCGCTGTCTGTTATTGCTGTGATGCTGCTATTACCGCTATTGATCGCTTATTTACTGCCGGGGCCCGCCGAACATATTCTTGACCCGGTATCCCTGTATTTTTTAGCTATGGGTGAGGCAGTAGCCGTATTTTATGCTGTGGTTATCGCCGCTGATGGTCGTAGTCGAGATCAAGCACAATTTGAATTGGAGCAGCGGTCTCGGGAGAACTTTGATCTTGCCAACCGAGACCCCTTGGCCAATTGTTACAATCGTCGCTATTTCGACGTTTATTACGATCAGGAGTTTTTTGAGTCCTTAAGTGCAAATCGTAATCTAAGCTTGATTATTATCGATATTGATGACTTTAAAAGCATCAATGATCGTTACGGCCATCCTGTTGGAGATTATGTGATCAAGGGGGTGGTTGAATGTTGCGCTAAAACTATTCGCCCTTCTGATACAGTCGCCAGAATCGGAGGGGAAGAGTTCATCATTGTGTTGCCAAAAACTTCCGAACAAGAGGCATTAAAGCTAGCCCAGGGTATTCGTGAAAGTGTAGAGCATTCAGGCATAAAGCTAGCTAATGGCGATAGCCTGAACTTCAGCATAAGTCTAGGGGTTGCCTCTTTGAGCTCATCGGACAGCAGCATGGAAACCCTACTTCATCGAGCGGATAAAGCTCTGTATCAGTCTAAAGAAAATGGAAAAAACTGTGTCACAGTGGGCTCTGTTGCTTAGCCGGTTTAAGCTAATAGTGTTTGGGGAACCCTTCTCTAAATGACAATGTCGATGCCCAGCTTATTGGTGCCGCCAATTATGCCGGGGTGGAATACCTCTTATAAGTCCGGTTAAAGTCTAGACCATTCTGGTCGAAAAGCTAATTAGTAGATCTCTTTCACGCCTGCTGCCTTTTGGCGTCCTGCCGTAACGCTTACTTGTAGAATGCAGGAAAGATTCCAAAGGCTGTGCTTACGATAATGAATTATTACAGGGCAAAGATGAAAGAGATTAACCGTTTCTCAGTAGTGGCTTGCCGCACGGATCTATGCTTAAAACTTGAGGTTTCTACATTATGAAAATACGCTCCAAATCGATACTAATCAGTATCTTACCGGCCTGCGTTATTTTGGTAACGACTCTAGCTTTGCTTCTGAGTTCTTATCGCCAAGATGTTGAGAAGGGAGCGTTGCGAGAGCTGACTGTGGAGTTGGAAGCTCTAGGAGCTTCGATTGATGGTAAGAATTTCAATGCAGTATCGACAGCAGAGACCATGGCAGCGACCCAAGTTTCAGGTCTATTTGGAGCGTATCAGCAGTCTCTTAAGTTTGCGCAGCAAATTCTCTTGACTCACCCAGAATACCAGGGGGCTTACTTTGGTTATGAGCCCAACTCGCAGCTAGGCATACCCCCTGTAGAGCTAGATTTAGCAGAAGCCACGACGGAAAGTTGTTGTGTGGACGGACGATTTCTACCGTATTTTTCACGCGCTGAAACCGGTATTGAACTATCGCCTCTCGCTGATATGGAGAGCAGTCTCTACTATCAGGGGGTGAAGGAAATTTGGGAAGCGAATAAAAACAAAGATGTTCAGGGCTTGATTACAGAGCCCTATGTATATGAGGGAGTGCCACTCGTTGAGCAGGTTTTCCCAATCATCATTGACGGCGAGTTCAAAGGCATCGCGGGTGTAGATCGCCGCCTCGACAGTTTGTTAGATCTAATTGATGGGTTTAAGCCATACAATTCGAGTAAAAGTTATTTAATCAGCCGCCTTGGGAAAATAATCACCTCGACAGATCGCGTTAGCGAATTATCGATGAAGCCACTGAGTGACTATCCCGCCTTAGAATCGCTTTTTGTTAAACCGACAAGCGGAAGCAAAAGCCGAGTGACAACGGGGATTGACCCTATTAATGGGCAGGAAATATTTGTGATTTACACAGTGATCAACACCGGTGATTGGGGATTGGTAACAACGGTTGAATCTCAGGAGGTTCTTGCGCCGGTACTTAGCAGTACTCAGGAGTCTATTCTCACGGCCTTAGCTCTTCTTCTTGTTATGTGTGGGGTAGTATATGGATTGATTAATGCCATGGTCAGTCGGCCGCTGAGTCACATTGTTGACAAGTTTAATGAAGTCGCGAGTGGAGGGGGAGATCTAACCACACGCCTAAACTCCGATCGGGCCGATGAGGTAGGAGACTTATCCCGAGCTTTTAACCAGTTTGTTAAAAATCAGGCTGACATGATTGTGAAGTTGGATCAATCGGTCATGACATTGAACGAACAAGGTGAGGTAATCCAGGGAGATATGGAAGCCACATTGAAAGCAATTTCTTTCCAGCAAAATGAAAGTGTTCAGGTTTCAGCTTCTGTAGAAGAGATGTCTCACAGTTCAAAGGACGTTACTGAAAATGTGTCCCAAGTCGCTAAGAATATATCAATCGCCCGGGGTGATGCGGAAGACGGGTTAAGCTCGGTAAGCAAAGTGGTGAACGAGGCAAATAGTCTAAAGCTCAACTTGGACGAGATGAAAAAGACAGTTGATGATGTTAGTCAATCAGCTTTGCAAATCAACAAGGTACTGGAAGTCATCAACGGCATTGCTGAACAAACTAACTTATTGGCTTTGAATGCAGCTATCGAGGCTGCTCGTGCGGGCGAAAAAGGACGAGGGTTTGCCGTAGTTGCAGACGAGGTAAGAATGCTGGCACAGCAAACTCAGGAATCTACCTCTGAGGTGGCCTCGGTGATCGAAAGTTTGCAGAAAAATTCAGACCTTTCTGTTTCCAAAATGGGGGCAAACCAAAGTCAGCTCAACGAACTTATGGGAATGGCCGATATTGCTGGACAGTCCTTGGAAAAGATTCATGCGTCGGTCAAGCAAGTGGATGCTTTATCCGGACAGATTTCAGTAGCAACAGAACAACAGTTTGGTGCGTCTCAAGAAATCAGCAAGAATTTAAACACTATTTCAGATGCAGCGACGGATTGTGAAAAACTTGCTCAAAATACGTCAGCATCTATTAAGAAAATGGATGCCACCTCAAATGAAGTGAAAGATCTTGTGAAGCAATTTCAGGTTTAAATGCTATTCGCTTTTTAGTCTCCCCGATTAAGTAAATTTTGTTGCCAAGATGGCAGAAAGCAATCGAGGGAGCTTTAGGGGGCAACGAAAATACCATTTGTATTTCCGGGGCAATAATACCGATTGATAGCGAAATGGTAGCTTCAAACGGATGGCCAATTCTTAATACATAAACCCTAAAGGCTTTTATAGGGCGACTTGCTGTCGCTTTCGCTTCGCTATTCTTTATTTTGGGAATTCAATGTTATTATTCTTCTTGTAAATTTGAATTTTCCAAGGTAATACCATGCTTAAAATAATCCAACCGATAGCCAAGTGTGCGTTGCTGGCTTTTTCCTTGATTTCAAGCGGCTTGACCTTTGCTGGGCTTAGTGAGCCTGAATCTCGTTTGCGAGAGCGTGTTATTCAGCAGTTACCGATGGCTCAGCAGGAGTTGGCGGCGGCGGTAAATATCAACAGTGGTACTATGAATTTTGCCGGTGTTGAGAAGGTAGGGCGCTTATATCAAGCTCAGTTCGATCAATTGGGCTTTGATACACAATGGTTGCCTGGAGAGTCGTTTAATCGAGCTGGCCACCTTCAAGCCAGCTATGGTAATCGCGGTCCAAAGCTACTTATGATTGGCCACTTAGATACGGTATTCGGGAAAGAGAGTACATTTCAACGTTTTCAGGATTTGGGAAATGGCAAAGTAGCCGGCCCTGGTATTACGGATATGAAAGGCGGAAATACTATTGTAGTTGCCGCTCTACGCGCCTTGAAAGCCGAAGGACTATTAGATGAGATGCAGGTTCGTGTTGTTTTTACTGGTGATGAGGAAAGCAGTGGCCGGCCTTTGTCTTTGTCAAAAAAAGCGATTATAGAAGGAGCTAAATGGGCAGATATTGCATTGGGCTTTGAAGATGGTGATAGCAGTATTAAAACGGCTGTAGTTGCGCGTCGCGGTTCAATGGGATGGACTCTAAAAGTGAAGGGGCGCCCGGCGCACTCCTCTCAGGTATTTAGCGAAGAGGTTGGCTATGGTGCTGCCTATGAGATGGCTAGAATTCTAAATGCCTTCAGGGGGCAAATTGATGGCCTGGGTGCCGCTACGGTAAACCCCGGTTTACTCGCAGCGGGTAATGGCCAGATGAAAATGGATGCGACGAACGCGATCGCTATGGCGGGTAAAAGCAATATCGTTCCGCAATTGGCCTATGTAAAAGGTGATTTACGCACTTTAAGCCCAGCAGAGCTGGCTCAGGCTCAAGCAAAAATGAAAGCAATTGTTGCTGCTAATTTAAAACACACCGAAGCTGAGCTTGTTTTTGCAGAGGGTTACCCGCCGATGCCGCCTACAGAGGCTAACAAAGAGCTGTTGTCTTGGTATAGCCAGGTCAGTGAAGATTTAGATTATGGCCCTGTTGCGGCGGTGAACCCTCGTAAAGCTGGTGCCGCGGATATTTCTTTTGCCGCGGATCATGTAGAGATGGCAATGGACGGCCTTGGTTTGATGGGGGCTGGAGGACACACTGTTGATGAAGTGGCGGATATGGATAGCTTTCAAAAGAATATCCATAAGGCGGCGATACTAATGCATCGCCTAGCTCAGCGGCACAAGAATAAGTAAGCGATCGATGTCAGTTGAGCGCTTAGAGCCAAGTTATCTGCATATTCCCACGATTCCAGCGGGCTTTCTGCAGCATTTGGCTGAGCCTTTACTAGCGGAAGATCGCTTTCCTGCTGCTTTGCTCGATGACTATCAATGCTTGTTGGCTCTTGATAAGTTGACGGTTGCTCAGTACAGCGAATTCAGTGAACAGCTTTGTTTGCACACCCAGGATGAATGGCTTGGGTTATTGGATAAGGCTGTGCCGCTGGGCAGTCATGTTGCCTTATTGCATCTGTTGCATCCAAGCCCTGATCTTTTTACCGCCCTATCTAATGTAAATCGTTTCTTTAGTTTGTTTCTTGATGGTGAGGAGCAACTATTAGATTTATCGCGGTGGCAAAAGGAACAAAAGGTTTACATGGGGGTATGTGCAAAGGTTGAGCATTTAGAAATTGCTAGCTTGATGCGCGTGTTAAAGTTGAGTTCATGGCTATGTCAGGAGCAGCTCCCCCTAAAAAGCTTGAGTTTTAGTTTTGCCCCCACTCAGTTTGATAAAGAGTTTGCCTATTTATTTGGCGCCTGGCCGGATTATCAACAGCCGCGTGCTTGTATTCAGTTTCACCCTAGTGTTTTGAGTAAAGCCGTAGCCCCTGCTATTGATGCCGAGCAGTACGCTAAAGAAAATCGAGTGCACTCATTATTGTGGCGCAATGAGAGTGATCTGCAAAAAATGGTCTATGGCGATATTGCTGCTCATCTTCATGATGCTGCCTTTTCTGCTGATCATGTCGCTGAGCGATTGCATTTGTCGAAAGCGACATTGGGGCGCCGTTTAAAAGAAAAGGGCAGCAGCTATTCCGATATTCTCTCGCAGGTTAGAAAAGATAAGGCCTTGCAGTACCTGCATAGCGCTGATGCTGGCGCCTCGGCGAATGCCATGAGTATAGAACAACTCGCTGAAGCTCTAGGTTATATCGAAATGGCCTCTTTTAGCCGGGCCTTTAAATCGTGGTTCGACTGCTCCCCCAAACAGTATTGGCAGCGCTATCATGCAAGGCGCTCTGGTGCTGTCAAAAAATAACAAATTTCTGCAAGTATTCGACTTTCCAGGTTTTCCACGTCGCCCTATATTATCGCTATAACGATTAGCCGGGAGGACGCCATGAGTGATGTCTTAAAATCGGATGTCTACCATAGTATGGAGACAGCCACCAAATATAAGAAAACCCAGTCCAATGCGAAAGATCGCGTAGATCAAGAGCAGTTACAGCAATATTTAGATAAGCTGATGCAAGATGGCTATGTAGTAGTGCCAGATCTCTTGAGCCAGGAGCAGATTGATATTATCCGTGAAGAAGTCACGCCTATGTTGAACCATAAAGGGCGCAATTTTTTTGAGGGTGAGCTTACCCAGCGGATTTATTCGGTTATGGCGAAAACCTTCGCCTTGAATCCGATGGTTGAGCATCCGATGATCTTAGCTCTACTTGACGCTGTTTTGATGCCGAGCTATTTATTGTCTCAGTTGCAGGTTATCAATATTTTACCCGGTGAAAAGCAACAGCCGCTCCATGCCGATGATGGCTATGTGCAAATGCCGCGTCCAAGAAAATTTGTCAGTGCCGCTACGGTGTGGGCTATTGATGACTTTACCGCAGAAAACGGCGGCACGATGGTTATTCCAGGCTCCCATAATTGGGGGGATAAGCATCCAGATGAAAGTGATTTAAAAAATCAAATTCATTGTGAAATGAAAGCGGGCTCGGCGGTATTTTTCTTGGGAACCTTATGGCACGGTGGTGGTGCTAATGTTTCTGATCAGCCTCGCTTAGCGGCTACGGCGCAATACTGTGAGGGGTTTATTCGGCCTCAAGAGAATTTTAGTTTGTCTGTGCCTTTGGAGCGGGCGGCGCAATGTTCGGAGGATATAAAACGAATGCTGGGCTATTCAATCTTTGGGCCGTTTATGGGCATGGTTGATGGTAAGCACCCTAAGCGTTTATTAGAGCCGTTTTTAAATAAGTAAGTTGCAAGCATAAAGAAGGGGTCAGAACCCAATGGTTCTGGAATTGCTGTTTTATATGGAGGAGCCGCAGGTAGATCTTGGTTTTAAATTTTAGATCTCGACTTCGATGTGGGGTCAGAACCTAAGGGTTCTGACCCTGGGTTTGGCACAATGGTTCTGGAATTGCTGTTTTATATGGAGGAGCTGCAGGTAGATCTTGGTTTTAAAATTTAGATCTCGGCTTCGATGTGGGGTCAGAACCCGAGGGTTCTGCCCCCGTTGCTGTGCGAAGTTTAGGGCTTATTTGCGCGCAGTTTAAATTCTACGCTTGGTAAGTTTTCACCGAACAATTCAATTGGACGCCACTGTTGCTGGCTGAACAATTTACTCTGATCAATAAAATGCGGCGATTCAGGATCATGGGCTTGGCCATAGCTTAGGAACATTTCGCCCTTGGGACCTTGCTCGTCAAACTGTAATGCCATCACAAAACTCGAGCCGTAGTTTACTGGATAGCCAGAAACCGATTGCTCAGCTTGCTGACGAGTTCGCAGTGGGCTAAAGGGTTGTGAACTGGCCGCCTTACCGATATCCACTAGAGCTAACTCTGAATGACCACGATTTCGTGCTCGGGTATGGGAGTAGTTAAAAATACCTTCCCAAGAATAACCGCCACTAATGGCAATGGGCTCTAGGCCTGGGGCTTTAGGGATATTTTGAATATCACCCAGTTTTGCATCCAGCGCTACTGCATTGTCTTCCAATCGTTTCGCCGCTTTGGCAAGAGCCAGCAACACTTCATCTTGCTCTGCATTGGTCGCAGGGGCTAGGCCACCTGGTGTCATTGCGGGTTTGGCAGGGTCAAAGGCATTGGCAAACAATTTGTCATTAAGGTCACGATGACCACGTACACGGAACTCTGCCAAAAACTCACGCATTAAGTGTGCGCCTTGGCTTTCAAGCAGATAGCGGCCATCCCAATTTTTTAGGCTGGCACATGCGGCTGATAAATCATATTCGCCACTGTCCAAAGTTTGCAGCGGGGAAGCTTCACAGCGCTCGGCTAGGCTGGCTCGAAGCTGTTGGCCAAACAAAGAGTGATTGTCAGTGAAAACAGATTTGAGCTCTTCATAGCTAAATAGATTGTCCTCGCCGGCTGGCTTGTCTGCGCTACGATTACTGATCAATAGGGCATTAAAGCGTGTACGGGGGCTGCGATGGCTGCGCTCCGGCCCGTAAACAATACTAAAGCCTTCCAAGGGTTCTTCAATATGACTCAGCCAATGGCTGGAGTTAGCATTAAATACATAGTCATTACGTAAAGCCTGTGGCGCTTCTTGAATTGGAATTAAGCCGCTTTGGCGAGCGCCCTCGGTGGGCTGCCATTCAAAGGCAGCTTTATTTCCTGGCAGTAACATGGCACCACCGCCATCACGCCATAGCCCAGCGAGTTCTGGGCTGTGCATGGCTTTGCGCCAATAGCCTTCAGCCGCTTCGCTGAGCTTAGGTGTTTGAGTGCCATCGATATACAGAACACGTCCATCTTTGGCGGCCATCATTGTATTCACCCAAGGGATGGAGCGGTGATCGCTAAAGGCTTGTAAGAACTCTTCTGGGCTCTGCGCTTTGGCCATGGCAACCCAATGACTGAGCATGCCGGTATTATCTAAATTGGCGTCGCGAATGCTGATGGCCGATTTATCAGTCCAAGCAAGGCTGGGGGCCAGCGAGCCTAGATTAACAATCGGGCCGAAATGGCTATTGTAGACAGTATGCTCTTGGGTTTGTAGCTCACTGTCATTTGCTGTGCCGTCTTGGTTATTAGCCGGAGTCTTCACTTTAATACTGACTGTTTTAGCGGTGATATCTTTAAAGCCATTTTCATATCGGTAGCGCATCGGGTTGCTAGGATCTAGCTCAAGTTGATAAAGGGTAAAGCGCTTGGATTGAGAAACGGTGTGGGTCCAGCCAAGGTTTTCATTGAAGCCAATGCTTACCCCGGGTAAACCAATCATGCCGACACCGGCAATACTGAGCTCGCCTGGGATGGTGAGATGCTGTTGGTAGAAACGCAACTCGCCATCATAAGGGAAGTGAGGATTGGCCATTAGCAAGCTGTTTGCGTCACTGGCTTTCTCTTTACCGATAGCCCAGCCATTACTGCCAATGCCTCGGGAGGTCAATAAATGTTCAGCATCTAAGCTAGGTGTCGTGAGGCTAACTTTTTCTCCGGGTGGTTTTGCTGATGCAATAGCTCCTAGAAAAGCTCGGCTACTCGATAGCAGTGCCAAATCCATATGATAGGCTAATAGATCTTCCACGGTGATGCTGCTGACCCAATCCGCATTGCGGCAAGGCGAAGGGTATTGGCTCGGATCTTCACGTTCACTGAGATTTTTATTAAAACCGTCAACATAGCCTTGTAACAAATTCTGCATATCAGGCTGTAGGGCAGGGTAAAGAGTCTTAGCACGATCAAGCAAACCAAGAGATTTGTAGGCTACATCAGCTAAGATGTATTTATGCTGTGGGCCGGCCCCTAAATAAAGCGCTGCCTCGCCTCTAACATTACGGATTTGCTCAGAAAGTGTGCAAAGGTTTTCTCTAGCTTGCATATAGCCGCTGGCATAGCCCAAGCTGCCGTAGTCCTTGGCCACGATATGAGGCACAGCATATTTATCCAAATGCACATCGGCCGAGTAGTGGTAGCTTTCTTCTGAGGCTTTAGTTTCAGCCTGCTTGGCTGGCTCATCTTGCTGGCTGCAGGCGCTTAATAGGCCAAGGCCAATCACGCAGAGTGGCAGGGTGTAGCGCTTATGGTTTATTTGTGCAGGGTATTTGGCAATTTGAGCCATTAATCGTTTGGGCATTTGCGAGTCCTTCATTGTTATTATCTCGTGAGATGGCGGTCAGTATATCGCGCTACTTGTGTAATAAAACCGACTTTGTTCAGAATTTCATTTCTCTGGCGCTTGAGGATGAAAATGTGCAGTAGCGGGCTACACTTAAGGTATCTTTGAGTTTGCTTCCGAGCTTAATATTTGAAGGAATATGCCGATAGCATGCTTATGGCTCCGTTTTTGTATTACATAGGCAATTTTGTTTCATGCGTTTGTTAAAGGTTCAAGCCGAAAACCTGCGCCCCGGCATGTTCGTTGCCGAGCTAGACCGTCCCTGGCTGGAAACTCCGTTTACCCTACAAGGCTTTGTCGTCCGCGACGATGAAGATGTTCTGTATATCGGTCGCTATGTGGATTTTGTTTATATTGATGCCGATTATGCTGGTTCCAATCTATTCCTGCCTGAGCAGCCAAAGCAAAAAACGGTTATTAAAGAACGCCTGAGTATCAAAGCTGATTTTGAACAGGCCAAAAGCTCTTTTAATTCGGCCAGTGAGTCTCTCGATAGAGTGTTTAGCGCCCTCAACAATGGGGCGCAAACCGATATCCAAGTCGTTCGTGAATCCGTACAGCCTTTAATCGATGGTGTCTTTAAGAACAAGGAGGCTATGGCGGCTCTGGTTAGGATGAAGGAATCCTCAGATTATCGCTATCAACATGGTATTTCCATGGCAGTCTGGGCCGCGATTCTAGGGCGCCATATTGGATTGCCCATCGATGAGCTAGAAAAGCTGGTGGTGGGTTGCGCCATGTGCGATGTGGGAATGACCCGTTTGCCCGATGAAATTTTTAAGCAGTCATCAGGCTTAACCGAATACCAGCGTCAAATGGTGGAGCTGCATACGCGCCTAGGTGTGCAGATGGTTGATGAGAATGGTGATGCTGATATTGAGGTGCTGGCGATTATCAAAAGCCATCACGAGCGCTTCGATGGTAGCGGATACCCAGAAGGTTTGACAGGGGCTGATATTCCGCTCTTGGCAAGGGTGGCGGG
Organism: Cellvibrionaceae bacterium; assembly: GCA_025800365.1. Classification (GTDB taxonomy): domain Bacteria; phylum Pseudomonadota; class Gammaproteobacteria; order Pseudomonadales; family Cellvibrionaceae; genus Pseudoteredinibacter. The sequence continues at coordinate 13,079 of JAOXRT010000188.1, forward strand.
TTTAGTCGACGCTTACGATGCCATGATCACGCCGCGGCCATATGCCCCAGGCGTCTCCTCTTATGATGCGGTGCAGGAGCTGATCAAGAGCAAAGGCGTTTTATTCCAGGACGCTCTGGTAGAGCAATTTGTCCAGGCGATTGGCCTATTCCCTACCGGTTCCTTGGTGGAGCTCAATACCGGTGAGGTGGGTATTGTTGTTAAGCAAAATGAAATGCGCCGACTTAAACCGGAAGTCGTGTTGGTATTGGACAAGAATAAAGAAAAATTAGCAGCGCTTAAATTGCTGGATCTGGCTGATGAAAATGTATCCATTAGCCATTGGATTACCAAAGGCCTGCAGGCAGGCAGCTATGGCGTAAACAGCGAAGAGTACTTTATATGAGTGGGAAGAAAAGCAAACCATCATATATCGGGCTAATTGAAATTGCTGATTATGAAGGCTTAGTTGGTCGGCATGGCCCAGCCTCTGCTCAGTTATTACTCGAAGAGTTTTATCAGCGTTTACAGCGTTGGGCTCGTCCCCAAGATCAAGCCAAGGTACTTAAAAATAGGCGCTTTATGGTCATGCTAGATGGTGTGCATGATGATGCTCAGTTGCAACTTGCAACGGCCAAGCTTATCCGTCTATTCGAAGCGCCCTGTGATTTGATGGGCATCACTGCGCCGATAAAATTCCATGCCGGCTTTTGCTTACATGAAGGGCAGGATGCCGAGCAAACGCTGTTGCGCTGTCGAATAGCCTTGCGCCAAGCTCGCAAGGGTGGGCTGGCTATTCAGATATATCATCATGAATTTCAAGCCAGCCTTGATGACGAACCACGTTTAGTTGAAGCGCTTGAGCGAGCCTTGGATCGAGGTGAGTTTCAACTCTATTATCAGCCAAAGTTACACACCGGTTATCGGACGGTAATTGGTGCCGAGGCGCTGTTGCGTTGGCACAGTAGCGATAAGAAAGTGATTAACCCGGTGCAGTTTATCGATGTTGCTGAGCGACATGATGTTATTCGCCCAATTACTTGGTGGGTAATGAAATCAGCGGTAGCGCGCTTACGCAATTGGCCGGATAATCTCGGCATTTCGGTGAATGTGCCACCTTGCTTATTGCTCGATGATGAAATCGTGACGGTGCTATCAGATGCCTTGGCGATATACAGCGTTGCGCCGCATCGCTTAACCATCGAAATCACCGAGAACTTGATGATCAGTGATTATGAACACTTGGTTCTGAATTTACATTCTCTGCATGATATCGGTGTCAGAATTTCCATTGACGATTTTGGTACAGGTTATTCTTCACTGGCCCAGTTTCGCAACTTGCCTGCCAATGAGCTTAAAATAGATAAGAGCTTTGTGCTGGCCATGCGTGAATCTGAAAAGGATATGGCCATCGTAAAAGCGGTTATTGATTTGGCCAGAAACTTCAGCATGCGGGTTGTTGCTGAAGGGGTAGAGGATCAGGAAACCGCCAGCCTATTAACCGATTTAGGCGCCGATCAGCTGCAAGGCTTTTTGTTTGATAAACCTTTGCCGCTGGCGGATTTCGAAAAGCGATACCTCAAATAGACCTCAGCCCTGAGGCCAAGGCTAAAGCCAAGGCAGGAAGCCAGCGATTAACATGCCTGCTAATCCAAATAAGCTCAAGCCAAAGGCCACACTTCTAGCCAGCGAATAATTAGAGTAGTAAAACAGCATATGCAGCAGGCGGCCAAGTAAGTACAGCGCTGCGCTATTGTTTAGCCAGTTTGGCGATGCGGCAGAAAACATTCCAAACATGGCCAGTAGAATAAAAATGGCGACGCTTTCGTTAGTGTTCGCATGGCTTCTAAACGCTCTAAACAAAAAGCTGCTTTGATCAACTTCAATGGGGTGTCCTGGTTTATGTCGACTCTTTAAGCCAGCAACATCCAAGATAAGCAGCTGTGCAAAACTAAGCGCCGCCATTAATCCCATCACTAAAACGGTCATGCTATAGGCATCATTTACTTGCATGCTGTATTCCTTTCACTTTCAAATCTTTAGGCCCTAGAAACTCAGCAAAACATATCCCATAGCAAACGCCCTGTATAGTGCTGAAATTGCAAGAGAGCATTGCAGTTTTATATCGCGCCACTTCCTCTTCGGCTCTTTTCGAGCTTCTATGGGGCGGCCAAATTGCAGGCTTGCTACATTGTAGTAGTTGTGTTAATTTCGCCTGCTACATTGTAGTAGTTTATGGATTGTAAACGGCAGCTTGTGAGATTGAAAGCTGCGATAGCTGAAGGGCTTGCGTGCTGTAAAGACGATAAATGGTAAGAAAAAGTGAAGAGACTTCCTGAACTCAGTAAAGCCGAGTATGAAATATTACGTGAACTTTGGCGCTCCGGGGATAGCACGGTTAGAGCCGTTCATGACCAATTGGCTGAGTCGACCGATTGGGCATACACCACCACCAAGACCCATATGGATAGAATGGTAAAGCGCGGCTTGTTAAAACGTTATAAAGATTCTGAAGGCAATCAATACAGTGCTCTGCTCAGTAAGCCTGAAGGGTTAGTAAAGATGGTGCGTTATTTTGCCGAGCGTGTCCTAGAGCTTGATGGCAAATCTGTAGTTTCGATGTTTGCGAAAAGTGAGGCGCTAAGCCCAAAAGAGATTAAGCAGCTGCGTGAGCTATTGGAGAAGGATGATGACTGAACTGATTGCGTTATGGCTAGATTTTTTGTATCAGCAGTCACTTTGGGCCGCCATTCTTTTTCCGGGAATATTGCTCGCGGTTTACGGTTTGCGTAAATCTTATCCTGGCATGTTGGTGGTTATCTGGTTGTTGATTCCCCTGCGCTTGCTTGCACCTACTGATTTGTCATTTGAATACAGCTTAGCGAGCTGGATTGGAAACTTGCCCGTGGAGTTTAGCGAAACGACATCGGCGATTGATGAACCCTGGCATCAGTCACAGATTGAACCTGTCGCTAATACTCCGTTGGTCGAGCAGAAACTTTCGGTTTGGCAGTATTTATTTTTTGTTCTTTGGCTGGGTGGCTTTACTTTCTCTTTAATAAACTTTTTAAGGGCTAGAGAGAATCTCAATAAGCAAATCAAAGGTGCGATAGCTATAGAATCTGGTGAGGATCTACAAATCCTAAGAAATGCGCAGCGTGATTTATCATGTCGAAGAAATGTGACGCTCTTTAAAAGCAGCGACGCCAATTCTGCTTTTACGCTGGGAACCATAAACCCTGTCATATGTTTGCCAGGAAAACTGTGGGACGAATTGGATGTACAAGATCGCCGCGCCATAATTTATCACGAGCTCGCGCATGTGAAAGCCTATGATGATCTATTGCTGTGCTGCCTGAATTTAATACGTTGCTTGTTCTTTTTTCACCCTGCGATGTGCTATGCACAGGCTCAGATCACCCAGCAGCGTGAGAGGCTCACCGATATTGTAGTGGTACAAAATTCTTCTCTAGAGCCCAAACAATATGCCAAGGCCTTATTGAACTATATCGAAAAATCAACATTGAATCGCTTTGCGAGTGTTGCCCCCAGTGTTGGTGGTCAGTATTTACTGGTGAAATTAAGGATAGAAGCATTGGTTGAAAATAGATTGAACTACGGTTTTGCACACAAGTTATCAAGTCTGCTGTTGATGATTTGCTTGCTGAGTTTTGTTTTGCCAATGGAGGCTTGGTCTGAAAGTCACAGTGAGGCGAGTGGAGTAAAAAATCAGTCAAAAACTTTGCTGTTTAAAAGGCCCTTGCTCAGCAAGAGAATCTCGTCGGCTTTTGGTATGCGAAAGCACCCAATAAGTGGCAAATTAAAACAGCACAATGGTATCGACTTGCCAGCCAGCCTCGGTAGCCATGTGTTTGCGGTTGCCGATGGTAAGGTTGTAAAGGTGGTTGAAGATAGAGGTTCCAAGCCTAGGTATGTCTATATTGATCATGGCCAAGGGATAGTCAGTCGATATTTCCAGCTAGGGAACATTCAAGTTAAAGAAAATGATTGGGTTCGCTCTGGCCAGCAGATCGCAGAAATAGGATCACCTTATCGTGGAACCGGCCCGCATTTACATTTTGAAGTGATGAAAAGCCAAAAGCATGTCGACCCGATGAGCTTCTTTGAGACATTTTGAGATCTTTAAGATGCGGTGGGTATGCTGCCCACCGCGCCTGTTGGCAGATTGTCGAGCTAAGCCTTCGCTAAGAGCTCTTCAACAAAGTCCAGTCGATCTTGACCAAAGAACATCTCTCCTTCTAAGAACATGGTAGGTGCGCCAAAGATTTTTCTTTCCGCAGCCTGTTCCGTGGCTTTAATTAATTCAGCTTTAACCTCATCGCTCTGGCTAAGCTCTATCAGCGCTTTTGCATCCAAGCCCGCTTCGAGCAAGGTGCTGCTAACAACGTCCATATCCCCCATATTCTTTTCTTGCTGCCAAATGGCTTGGTAAACGCAATCGACATACTGCGCAAAGCAATTCAATTCTTGGGCAGCAATGGCGGCACGCATTAGATAAAGAGTGTTGATAGGGAAGTGTGGGTTGAATTTGAGCTCCACCTGATAGCGCTTAGCAAAACGAGGCAGGTCATGGATCAGCATATATTCACCCTTTGCCGGGATGGCGACTGGTGAAGTATTGCCTGTGGCCTTAAAAATACCACCGAGTAGCATTGGGCGATATTCTACCTGGCAGTCATACTGCTTCGATAATTGTTGTAAGCGCATATGGGCTAGAAATGCTGTGGGGCTGCCGAAGTCAAAATAAAACTCTATGGTTTTGCTCATTATTATCTCCCTAGCTGTACCCTGTGTTGGGTTTAAGCCTTGTTAGCGGTAATTTGAATTGTTGATTTAAATAGTTGCTTTAACTTATTGCTTTAACTTGCAATACGGTGGTTCCAATATGGAACCTATAATAAGTTTCTTACGAACTCTGGTCAAAGAGTTTCTCCAAGGCCGGTTCCGAAAAGCGCTAGTGTCGTCTTAGGTCATCTGTTTTAATGTGCCCCTGCCTGTTCTGGGCATCTTTGCTTAAGGGGAAGTCTGTGTCGTTCAAAGACAGTGTTATGCTGGTTCTGCTGGCCGCCATATGGGGTGGCTCATTCTTGTTTATGCGTTATTCCGTTCCTGAATTTGGCGTTGCCCCGCTGATCTTTTTACGCGTTGGTTTAGCGGCTTTGTTTTTGCTGCCTTTGCTGCTGTGGCAGGGCAAGTTGGCAGGCTTAAAGAAAGTTTGGCATTTGAGCTTTATTAATGGATGGACTAATTCGGCGATTCCTTTTTGCCTTATTGCTTATTCTTTGCTGACCTTGAGCTCTGGTTTCGCCTCTATCTTAAACGCTGTAACCCCTATTGCTACCGCCATCGTGGGTCTAGTTTGGCTAGGTGAAAGAATGCCGCGGCTTAAGAGTATAGGGATGCTGATCGGGATAGCTGGGGTAACCTTGCTGGCTTGGAATAAGCTCTATGTTAGCCAAGATGATACCGTGCAAGTGGCCTTGGCGATTGCTGCAGGTGTCGTTGCCACCTTGTTTTATGCCATATCGGCCATCTTTACCAAGCGCTACCTAAATGGTGTCGACAGTATGGTTTTATCTACAGGCTCTATGTTGGGGGCAAGCCTGCTATTGCTGCCCTTAGCGTTAATCTATTGGCCTGATCAATCACCGAGTATGCTCAGTTGGCTGTCGGCCATCGCCTTGGCTATCGTTTGCTCAGCCTTAGCTTATCTGATGTTTTTCCGCTTGATTCATACGGTTGGGCCAGCGCGGGCGACGACCGTGACCTTTATTGTTCCGGTATTTGGCATGCTATGGGGCGCGACTTTGCTTAACGAAGAAGTCTCAATGTTTATGCTGCTCGCTTCTGCGGTGACCTTATTGGGTACAGGCTTGGCCACCGGGGTGATCTCGGGGCGGGGTCCCGCTAAAGATAGCTGAGTCTGCGTAGCTTGAAACAGTGGTCAACAGCTAAATAGTGGCTATCAAGGAGATAAGTAGATAAGGAGTAAGCCCTAGCAAGGGCTTACCGACGAGACTTAGTTGATAGAAGGCTTGTCTTCTTGGTCAACTAGATTGCTGATCTTGCTGGTGAAGTCCCCAGTTGCTTGGCAAGGTTCTTCGGGGCTCTGTCCAGCCTCCATAAAGGCGAAATAGTCTTCGGTCAGTGTGCGCCCTGAGGCCCTTCTATCAGCCGATTTGCGGCGTTTTCTATGGAAGAGGTCCAGCGGGAGATCTTTACAGCGGTCCTGCTCTAGGCGGCGGTCAGCGCCTTTTCGTCTATCGACAAAAATCTTACTCATATGCATCAAACCTATTGTTACAGCCAAAGTATAGTAGAAAATGATTTAGCTGCATTATCCTTATTTTTAGTATGGTCTAATCTGCTGTTGTATATGGCCCGATGTAATCGGCCATCAAATTGAACTGCCTGTCACTTTTAAAAGTTCGCTATAATGCGCTTTGTTGTGTTCGAGGTCTAGCCCTCGGCCGGAAATGACCCAGAATTGTGCAGAGCTGCCGAAATCCCTTGTGATCTGTATCTCACCGAGCCCCTTAGCTCCCTGTGAAACTGTTCAGTTGCAGCCTGGTATTAGTAATGAATTAGGACAGATATGTCACAGCAAAGAACAGAAGGCCCAGTTCAGTCGGCCATTATCGAAAAGCTGCAGGCACTTGCGCCCAGCCATCTAGAAGTCGCCAATGAGAGCCATGGGCATAATGTGCCGGCAGGCTCGGAATCGCATTTTAAGGTTGTGCTAGTAAGTGAAGCCTTTAGCGGCTTACGCCAAGTGCCGAGGCACCAAAAAATATACGGCCTTTTAGCCGAAGAGATGGCCGGCCCGGTGCACGCCTTAGCTTTGCACACATTTAGCCCTGAAGAGTGGTCTGAGCAGGCTGTTCCAGAGTCCCCGAATTGTTTGGGCGGAAGTCTGCATGATAAAAAGAGCGAGGGTTAGTTGATGAATTTGCAAGAAGAACGCTATGTGGTCATGGCGCTGTATAAATTTACTCCCTTTGCCGATTTTGCCGATTGGCGCGAAGGCATTCAGGCAGCCATGGCAGATCATCATGTAAAAGGCTCTTTGCTTATTGCCGCAGAAGGCATAAACGGCACCGTGGCCGCAGAGCGCGATGGCATTGAGGCCATAAAGAATTATTTAAACAGCATTCCTGCATTGGCTGATTTCAGCTACAAGGAATCTTTCTGTAAAGAGCAGCCCTTTAATCGCAGCAAGGTTAAACTCAAAAAAGAAATTGTGACCATGGGGGTGCCAGCAATTGATCCTCTGAAGGTTGTCGGAAGTTATGTGAAACCCGAAGACTGGAATGCCTTGATTTCTGATCCAGAAGTCGTGCTGGTAGATACCCGCAATGATTATGAAGTGGAGCTGGGTACTTTTAAGGGGGCGCTAGACCCTAATACGACCAGCTTTCGTGAATTCCCTGACTATGTCGCAAAAACCTTAGATCCTAATAAGCACAAGAAAGTCGCCATGTTCTGCACCGGTGGTATTCGCTGTGAGAAATCTACCGCTTATATGAAAGAGCAGGGTTTTGAAGAGGTTTACCATTTAGAAGGCGGCATCTTAAAGTATCTAGAAGAGGTGGACGAAAAGGACAGTCTTTGGGAAGGTGAGTGTTTTGTATTCGATGGTCGAGTGACTGTTGATCATCAATTGCAGCCTGGCCACTATGAGCTTTGCCATGGCTGCCGACACCCGATAGATGAGGATGCTCGTAACTCAGAAAAATTTGAAGAGGGCGTTAGCTGTCCGAAATGTTCTGATAGCTTGAGCGAAGAACAGCGCCAACGCTTTCGAATGCGCCAACAGCAAATCCAACGTGCAAAAGCACAGGGACAGGATCATATTGGTGGTGATGTGCATAGCTTGCAAGAGCAAAACCGTGCGCGTAAGCAAGCCTTAAAGGCTGCCCAGCGTGAAGCCAGTTTAGCGGCGCAGCGCAAATAGTTAAGGCTTATAAAGCCAATGAAAAAGAGTAGCAGCATTGTTTTTCAATATCTAAAAACTTTGCTGTTGCCTTCCTTGTTCTTACTGGCATCCTGTTCCCAGCTGCCTTTAAATAATCCGTCATCTGCCAAACTTAAGTCTTTATTAGTTGCTTGTGAGGGAGATGATGTCACGACTTCCCCGCAGCTTATTCATCATCCTCGTTGGCCAGTATTGGCGGCTAACCGCTTTTTATTAAGCTATCAAAAACAGCCGCTTAGTTTTACACAGTGGCAAGCATGGCTTGATGAGCTTTCTGCTCTGCAACAGCAAAATAGCAAACCCGCACTGCCATCAAAGTCATGCATGAAAGCACTGCGCAGTGATGCGGTTTACCAATTACGCGAAGAACTTTCCAGTGAGTGGAATTCAAACCTCTATGCATCTTGGCCTGTGATCGCCGATATTATGAAGCCTTTTGTCAATCGTGCCGTTGAACAAGAGATTAATCACAATAAAGGCATTGAAAAGAAATTTCGCGCGGTAGCACATCCATTAGATATGGGAATGCTAAAGAATTATCAGTGGTATGGTCGAAGTGTTAATCCAAGCCTCAGTTTTCAATTGTCCAAGGTACCGCTTAGCCCATTGGGATTGCCTGTGTTAAGTGCGCTGCAAAGAGAAGCATTGCTTGATAAATGGCAGCCGCTTTGGGCAATAGATAGCATGGCTGAAAATGATCGACCGCTAAGCTTAGCTAGAGTATCGGGTGAATTGCAGATCGATAGATCGCCAAGTATTTATCGATATATCAGTTATGGCCGCTTGCAGGGCGAGATTATTTTGCAGCTTAATTATGTGATTTGGCTTACTGAGCGAAAGCCAGAAAGCTGGATCGACCTTTTAGCTGGGCAGTTCGATGGGATCCAGCTTCGCAGTCATTTGGATTTACAAGGCAATGTCTTAGCCTATGACGCGATGCATAGCTGTGGTTGTTGGTATCAGTTGTTTAGCTCGCCTAAATTGCGTCAGGCTAAAAAGGCAGAAGGCGAGCCTGTGTACCTATCGCCCTTTTGGCCGGGTAACAAGGCCCCCATAGTTGTCCTTTCGGCCAACCAGCATCAATTGCAGGCATTGCTGCCATGGCGAGATCGAGCTTGGGAGGTAGCCGGCAAAGAGATCATCCCGCTTAATGCCAAGCCTTATAGTGAGTTGAATAGCTTGTTTGATAAACAGGGCTTGTTAGCTGAGTCCGCTCGCTTGGAGCGGTTTTTGTTTGCGCCTTTGGGAGTAAGGGCTGCGGGCAGTATGCGCAGCCGTGGGCGCCACCAAATTGCTTTTACCAGTGAGCGCTATTTTGATCAGCCTGATTTGCTTGAAAGTCTAGGTTTTGAACGGGCTGAGCCAAGATCCGACTAAGGTCTTAGGGGCAAGCCCGCAAGGCCTTGCTACAGTAGCGCCTCAATGAATAGATGAGGTTAATATGAGTACAGCAGCTTCCGCCAAATTGAATAAAGTCGCCCTAGTAACCGGCAGTAGCAGTGGCATCGGTCTCGGTATTGCCCGTCAGTTGGCCGCAGCGGGCTATGATCTAATGTTGCATGGTTTAATGGATGTAACCGAAGGGCAGGCAATGGCCGCAAGCTTTGCCGAGCAGCATCAAGTTCGCAGTAGTTTCAGCGATGCCGATTTAAGGGATCCGGCTGCGGTGAAGGCCTTAGTGGAACAGTGTATCGAAGAGCTTGGCAGTGTTGATATCTTGGTCAACAATGCGGGGATTCAGTACACCGAGCGCCTTGAAGACTTCCCCGAACAAAAATGGCACGACATTATCGCCATTAATCTCAGCAGTGCATTTTTTGCAATGCAAGCAGCGATTCCTGCAATGCGCGAGCGTGGTTGGGGGCGAATCATTAATATTGCCTCGGTTCACGGCTTGGTCGCCTCTGCTCAGAAATCGGCTTACTGTGCAGCCAAGCATGGGGTGGTAGGGCTTACAAAAGTTGCTGCCTTAGAAAACGCTGATGCAGGGATTACCGTCAATGCCATCTGCCCGGGTTGGGTTGAGACCGATCTAGTAAAACCACAAATTCAAGCCATAGCTGATCAGCAATCGGTTTCCTATGAACAGGCGCGTGCTGAGTTGGTTGGACAAAAGCAAGCCATGACCAGTATGACTCAGCCTGCTATGCTTGGAGCCTTAGCGGTCTTTTTGTGTTCTGACGATGCCGCTACAATGACCGGCACCGCCTTACCCGTTGATGGCGCTTGGACATCTCAGTAATAGCGAAACTGTTAATTGCGCGAAGTTAGCTTGTCCACTTTTTCTATTTTGAGTCTGCCTAACTAGAGTTAAAGAAAACCATGATTAAATTGATAGTCGCCGATGACCATCCTTTATACCGTGCGGCATTAAGTCAAACCTTGGCGCAGGCCTTTGATGGCCAAGAAACTTTGTTGTTCGAGGCGCAATCGGTAGCTGAGGTGCATCATCTTCTGGAATCAGAGGAGGATATCGATTTAATCATTCTTGATTTGCATATGCCGGGCGCCCAGGGCTTTTCGGGCTTGATTAACCTGCGTGGCTGTTATCCCGAAATTCCGGTGGTTATGGTTTCCGGTAATGACAGTGTTGATGTGCAAAGTAAGGCGGCCAGTTTCGGTGCGGCGGGGTTTATTTCAAAGTCTTGCGAAACGCCCCAGTTGCTCGAAGCCATGCAGGCCTTATTGGCAGGTGAGCACTGGTTTGGTGAATTACCTGAAGATAGGGAGAGTGATGAAAAAGATGAGTTGGCTCAGAAAGTGGCTAGCTTAACTCCGCATCAGTTTCGTGTCTTCGTTATGATTGCCCAGGGCTTGCTGAATAAGCAAATCGCTTATCATCTTGGAATATCTGAGCCGACAGTTAAATCCCATGTGACGGCTATTTTCAAGAAGTTGGGGGTGCGCAAACGTACTGAGGTTATTATTGTTGCCAATAGCTTGAGTGAATCCGTAGAGGATTTAAATCAGCAGATTTTAGAAAGCTAAAATCTGCACAGCTTTTTGTATTTGCTTCCGACTTCTACTTGCTTTCGACTTCTACGTGCCTTGGACCTGTTAACCCTATTTACTGATTTTATCGAGCAAAGCTCTAAGCGCTGCTGGCTTTACCGGTTTCTTTAAAAAGTAATGCCCTGCGGCGGTGGCCTGTTGCTTGGCAGTTCCGGTTCTGTCCGCCGAAATAATAATCGCCTTTAAGTCTTTCTGTTGTTGCCTTTGAATTTGGGCTATCCAGTCTAAACCGGTTTCCCCTTTGTCAAGGTGATAATCAGCAATCAGCAGCTCTATACTTGCTTCGCTCTTTACTTGCTCGATAGAGCTTAGGTGATTTACCCCAAAGCCCCATTGCTCCAATAAAAGGCGCATTGCATCTACGGTCTCGTTTTCGTTTTCGATAAGGTAGATGTCGCGCTGCGATCTGTTGTGTTGGCTGGGAGGCTTTTCTTGTGGAGCAGGTTCAATGCTTGCATTGCAGTGCTTGCTAGCTTTTGCCAGTGGTACGGCAACACGGAAAATACTCCCTTGCCCTACGCTAGATTGAAAGCTCAGAGGAAGTTTGAGTAAATTGCAGAGCCTTTGCACAGTCGCCAAGCCCAAACCTGAGCCTTCCTCGTTGACCGCATTAAGGCGGGTAAACTCTTGGAATATGCTCTCATGGCTTTCTAGGGGGATGCCAATGCCAGTGTCCCAAACTTCAAAAAGTAGTTGTTCGCCTTTTCTTCTTGCACCCAGTAACACTTTGCCTGCAGCCGTGTATCGAACCCCATTGCAAACCAGATTTTGAATAATACGTAACAGTAGTTTAGGGTCACTCTCAATGTGCGCAGAGCTTTGCTGGCAGCGTAGCTGAATACCTTTGCGTTCTGCGCTGAGCTGAAAGCTATCGCAGGCTGCTCGCATAATTTCGCTCGCGGGAAAAACGCTATGCTGGGCCTGAATTGCACCACTATCAAGTTTGGCGATATTGAGCAGCTGCGAAATGAGATATTCGCTAGATTGAATTGCTGAGCCAATGCGATCCAATATGGGCTCTTGATTCCCCAGTTTTTGTTGCAAAGCTTCAGTAAATAAACGGGCGGCGTTTAAGGGCTGCGCTAGATCGTGGCCTGCTTCGGCTAAAAAGCGGGTTTTGTTTTGATCTGCTTCGGCGAGCAGTGAGTTCATACGCTGCAATTCAGCGGTACGCTCGGCAACTTTTTGTTCAAGAAGATTTTTGTGCTCGGTTAGTTCGGTTAAGGCTCCACGATAATCAGTTATATCCGTATATGTCGTTACATAGCCACCATCCGGTAAAGGGTTACCGCGAATTTCTAGAACGGTATTATCGGCCCTTTGCCTTTCAAAAACATAGGGCTGCCGAGCAGCCAGATAGTCCATTCGTTTTTGAATATGCTCTTCTACATCTCCAGGGCCACACTGTCCGCGCTCCGCATTAAAGCGAACCAGATCGGCAACCGGACGGCCGACATGAATTAATTTGTCTGGGTAATCGAACAATTCCAAATAACGCTGATTCCAAGCTACTAGCTGCTGGTTGCTGTCTACTACACTAATGCCTTGGCTGATGCTATCGATACTAGATTGCAAGGTACTGCGGCTGAACTGGAATATTTGCGAAGTTTCCTGCAGCAGTTCCAAGTCGGAATGCAGCTTAGGGCGATTTAATTGTCCCGCGTAGCGGATAATATGATTGGCGCTAACACTGCCAATAACACCAGAGAGCAAGTTTTCAACAAAGTCGATTGCTTGATCGTCTGCCCATTGCTGCTGACTTTCGCTTTCGGGGTGTTGGCTGTAAAACTGATCCATAGCTAACTTAGCTTGTTCTGCACCTAAAAAGCTGCTGGCTAGTCGTTGTAACTGCTGCGGATGAATTAAGCGTTGAGGCAAGTTAGTTTCTTTACGGCGATCCCAAAGGCTAAGGCCAATAAAAGCCAGGCAATTGAAAAACAAACTCCACAACACACCATTACTGATTGGCGATAAGCCATCGATAGCGAATAGCTGTTGCGGTCTCAGTACATCGATACCAAATGGGCCGTATTCAATAAAGTTTGAGTCAATCCATCCGGCTAAGGCCAGGGCCGGAGCCAGTAAGGTATAGGCCCATATAATAAAGCCCAGTAGCAATCCACCCAGAGCACCTCGGGCGCTACGGGCTTTCCAAAACAAGGCAGCAAGCAATGCTGGGGCGAATTGAGCAACTAGTGCCATTGATAGCAGGCCAATTGAGCCCAAGGCTTCACTGGAGCCTAACCAGCGATAATAAATATAAGACAGCGCCAACAAGCAGATGATTGCTAGACGTCTAAACAGGCGCAATGCTTTACTTAAATCGGGCTGCTCGGCTAACCAGCGACTACGATATAGTGCGGGCATGATCAGTTCATTACTGATCATGGTTGATACGGCCACGCAAGCCACGATAACCATGGAGCTGCCCGCTGATAGACCGCCGAGATAAACTAAAGTGGCCAGTACGCTATCACCGTTTTGCAGAGGCAAGAGAAGGGCAAATTTTTCTGGGCTTAAGCCTTGCCCTTGCAGCAACAGCAAACCGCCATAGGCAATCGGCAAAATAGCGATGCCAAAAATCAATAGGTAGACAAATAAAATACGGCCGGCAGGTTTTAAATCTTCTTCACTGCGGCTTTCTACAACGAGGGCGTGGAATTGTCTCGGGAGACATAAAATTGCAGCGGCACCTAGCACCAATGCAGCGATAAAGCCTTGGTCTTGTTCGCGACTATTGACGATTTGTTGAACATAACCATCACTGTTTATTTCTTGCCACAATTGCCAAGGGCTGTCGAAATAGTTAAAGCAGATGACAAGCGCCAGTAATAAGAAAACCAGAAGCTTCAGCACGGATTCAAAGGCGATAGCCAGCATTAAGCCGTCATGATGCTCATTGCGATCAATCCGGCGAGTACCAAAAAGAATGGTAAACAGTGCCAACGCAATCGCGGTATAAAGCGCGGTATCTTGCAGTAAAGAGGGCTGCGTGGGTAATTGTGCGCCGCTTACAGAATGACTAAGGGTATGAAAGCTCCCTGCGATGGCTTTTAATTGCAGGGAGATATAAGGCAGCAGAGCAATGACAGAGATGATGGTAATGCTAACCGAAAGGGCTTGGCTGCGCCCATAACGGCTACCTAAAAAGTCGGCAATTGAAGTGCTGTTTTCCTGTTTGCTGATTCGAATGACTTTCCGCACCAGAGGTGCTGCGAGAACCAAGGTTAGCACTGCACCAATAAAGGTTGGAGGGAACCACCAGCCGTTATACACCGCCTGGCTGGTGGTGCCATAGAAGCTCCAAGCCGTGCAGTAAATAGTGAGGGATAATCCGATCACCCAGGGTTTTACTTTTTCTAGCCATGCTTTTGAGGCGCGATCGCCAATATAGGCCACTGCAAATAAGCAGAGCAAATAGGCTATGGAAAGTATGGAGATATCAACTGGGTTGAGCATGCTGTTATTAGGTTGTTAAAAAGCTAACACTAACAGGCAAACTAAAAGGGGCCAAGCTTGAAGCTTCAGAAACTCTAAAAAAGTAACCTCAATAAAGCTGCCCCAATAAAGTGGCCCTAATAAAGTTGCCTGAAGCTATTTTTGCTTTGGCTGCTTGCCCCCTTGGGTTTATGACGCGATAAAGTCTATTTACAACTTGATTCGCTCAGCGGTAATTTCAATATTGCTTGTCTGGCTAAAGTTCGGTACTCCCTTAGCTTCAAGCTTCAGTTGCCCTGTACTGTGTACACGCTGGTGAGCTGGCAGTGCTTTACCATGCTCTAAATGTTGCCACATAGCGTCTAACGCACGCTCGAAGTAAACATGCATTGGCACCAGATCTTGGCGGAACTCAGGAAAGCTGAGTAAGGCATCAAAATGCTGGCCATTATCGATCTCGATATAGCGCACATTGTCGCGATCTGGGAAGCGCTTCGCTCGCAGCACCATATAGGCGCGGGCATTATGATTGGGGCCCACTAAGCTATCGTGGCTACCATGAATGATGATGGAGGGCTTCTTATCAATATCGCCGCTGAGCGCCAAGCTTTTCAAATTACTTTGCAGTTGCTCGTCTTGGTAGAACTTGGCCAAGCACTGAAAGCCTTCAAAACTGCTGTCCATTGGATCAAAGATGTTGAGTGGTTGCCCCTTATAGGCAAGGCTAACACCGCCGGTGTTTGGAATGCCGCTACTAAGCCCATAAAGAGCTTGCCTTGCCGCTTTAGGCATTGCCATGGATTTACCGGCTTGTTGATACACAAAGCTAAAACCGCAAAGATCGTCTTTAACGTCGCGAGCGCCATAAGCATTGGCATAATTAATCGCTATCGATGGCCATAGTTGATTAACTACCGCAAAAGCTTGCAAAGAGTAGCTTGGGCTTAGCATGCCGGTTTTCTCTAGCTGCTCACGTGCGGCGTCGGCTAGATTTTCATTACCTTTGATAAGGCCAGCGCTTTTTAAGTTTTCGCAGCGTTTGTTCAAAGCTGCTTGGGCCAATTGGCTCGCGCTGTGGAACAATGAACTTTCATTGCTTTTTGTGGCGAGTAGTGCACAGGGTTGATACAGCGCATGTTGAATACCCACATACAGGATATCTTTGGCCGTTCCGCGGTAGCTATCCTGCTCATGTTGAACTTCAAATTTAAAGTCTGCAGGCACATTTAAGGTTGGCTCTGAAGCTACTACCGCATCAATCCAGTCACTTTTATCAAGTTCGGCCGCTTGGATGACACTATTACCGCCGTTAGAAATGCTGGCCGCAATAACATGGGTGTTGGCCTTCGTGAAGTAGCGTTTGCTGTCATCGCGGTGATGTTGATTCAAAAGGTAGAAGGCCATCTGTACCGCTTGCAGGGTAAAGCGTCCCCAATCTTTTTCAACGTGCTTGCCACTATGAGCGTGCTTGCTTGCGATGCGTAAATCCTTCGGGTCAAAAGTCGTTGTTTGGTCGCTGCTTAAAAGACCATTGCTTTTATAGCGGTCGCCATTGTCTAAAAACTGAAAGCCTGTGCCGGTACCTTTATCGGTGTAGGCTACTGCACAGGAATGCCTTAGTCCCCAATCCCCGGCAGTACCTATAGCCCCCCAGACGCCTCTTGAACCTGAACTCGGTGCGGCAATTATGCAGGGCTTTTGGGGATTAAAGCTGTCTGGGATCTGGACCACAATATTGGCCGCCAGCTCACCATCCGAATAGTGAATGCTACTGCTATATTCATGTCCGGCAATAGGTTTTTGTTGCGCGCTTGGCCCGTAGAGACGACCAAATCCCGCATCGGAATTAGTGCTGACAATAGCGCGATAATTGTTATAGATGGCTGCGCGACGCAAGTCTTCTTCGCTAATATTATCTGGGTTTTCTAAACTGGGTTGTTTTGGATTCTGCAACCCCTGAAAACCTAAGCCGGCGCTCAACAAGTCGTTACTTTTCCCATCAAAATAACTGTGTTGGATATCACTGTGCTTGAAATTTAGCAGCTTTGCTTCTTGTGGTATTTTTTCAGAGCTAGCACAAGCGCTAAGACTCAATAGACCCATTGCTGCTGCAAGTAGCTTTTTACTGCTTGGAATAGCCGATGAATGATGACAAATAAAGCTCATAACTTGCTCACTAAATCAGTAATAGGATAGCTAAGGCAGTACCGATTAAAGGTACCACAACTGTTAGGGCGCCCATCGGCCAATAGGCATCTTTATGGGTTTCGCCGCAAATCGCTCTGATGGTAGTTACCACATAGCCATTGTGAGGTAAGGAATCAAGTGCGCCAGAAGAAATCGCTATTACCCGGTGCAGAGCTTCGGGATCGACACCCGCATCGACATAATGAGGCCCTAAAATTGGCAGGGCGATCGACTGTCCTCCTGAAGCTGAACCGGTGAGTGCGGCGATAGTCGTTACCGCGATTGCGGCACCTATTAAGGCATCGCCAGGAATGCCGGTAATGGCGTCGACGGCCATGGCAAACGCGGGTGAAGCCTTGGCGACAGAGCCAAAGCCAACGACCGCGGCGGTATTCCCAATCGCCAATAGTGCTCCGGTGGTAGCAACGCCAATGGCCAGTGACATATTGCCTAGACGCTGCGTATTAATTAAGGCAGCGGCAATACAGCCGGCCAGCAGGGCGACAATAAGTGCGTATTTGCCATAAATCTCATGAGTAAAAAATGTGACGCCTAGAACAGCCGCGATAGGAATCATTGCTAGAACGGGAGATGGAAGCTTATGTTCGCTCACTTCTTTATCACCTTCACGGGCAATAAATTGTTCGCCATTGGCTACGGCTTTTTTCAACATATATTGCAGCCAGATAAAGCCCATCGCCGCCATCGCAACGGCAACTACTGCACTGACCTCCCATGCCGCATAGGGTGAAGTACCCAAGTACTCTATTGGAATCCAATTTTGAATTTCTGGTGAGCCAGCAGAGGTCATCGTAAAGGTGACGGAGCCAAAGGCC
Organism: Cellvibrionaceae bacterium; assembly: GCA_025800365.1. GTDB lineage: Bacteria > Pseudomonadota > Gammaproteobacteria > Pseudomonadales > Cellvibrionaceae > Pseudoteredinibacter. Next base: position 30,527 of record JAOXRT010000188.1, read on the forward strand.
ATAACAGCAGGAATAAAACGCCGAGGTAGGTTTGCTCGCTTAAATAAGCTAACTGCCATAGGGTAGGCCGCAAAGGCGACTACAAAAACTGAAACACCACCATAAGTTAAAATGGCGCAGGCCAAAACTACCGCTAAGGCTGCATTGTGTTGCCCTATATGACTGGTAATCCACAGCGCGATACTGTCGGCGCTGCCGCTGTCTTCCATCAGCTTGCCAAATAGTGAGCCCAGCAAAAACATAAAAAACCAAGCCGCCACAAAGCCACTGAAGCCACTCATATAACTGGTAACAAAGCTGACGGCGGCTTTATCGTCTAGTGGCGGAAACATTTGCAAGCCGCTTGTTAAGGCCACGATTAAGGCGCACAGCGGTGCTGCGATCAAAAGATTCATACCGCGGATTGTTAAGACGATTAACAAGGTTAATGCGCCTGCTAGACCAATAATACTTAACATTGTGTGTCCTTAGGGCCTGGCAATGTCTTTGCAATGCCATTATTAGTAAAGGTACACATTGTTGATGTTGTCAGGTTCCGACTCCACTATACCTTGGTAGGAAGCTTGAGTTTATTTAGGCCTAAAAAATACTTCAGAGACGAGCTTGCCGCCTTTAAACAAAGGGCTAAGGAGCGAATAACAACTTTAACTTACTTGGGTGATCATACCTTGGTCTAGAGGCCAGTAGAAAAAAGATCCAGTACAGTGATGAGCAATAAGAAAAACTGGTGAGTAAAAGCGTCTAAACAGACATTACAGTCACCACATAAACTGCACTACAAAATTATAAAGCTAAAAGAGAATAGGACTGAGACGATGAAACAGCCTTCATTTACCCTTAAGTGCTTGCCCCAAGCGATTGTCGCTATCGGACTGAGTGCTGGCATTACCGCCCCCCAGGTTTTCGCCCAAGAGACCGTTGCCCTTGAAGAAGTCACGGTAACCGCACAGCGCCGTGAGCAATCGTTGCAAGATGTGCCAATTGCCGTAACAGCATTTAGTGCTGATGCATTGGAGCAGGCTGGCACAGCGACTATCGTAGATCTTCAGCGTTCTGCGCCAAACACCACCTTGCAAGTAAGCCGGGGTACCAATAGTACATTGACTGCTTATGTTCGCGGTATTGGACAGGCTGATCCGCTTTGGGGTTTTGAGCCTGGTGTTGGTTTGTATGTCGATGATGTGTATTTGGCTCGCCCTCAGGCGGGTGTGCTCGATGTTTATGATGTGGAGCGCGTGGAAGTGCTGCGTGGTCCACAGGGTACTTTGTACGGTAAAAATACCATTGGTGGTGCGGTTAAGTATGTCACTAAGCGTTTAACGGGTGAGCCAGAATTTATGGCTAAAGCCGCGGTAGGAACCTATGGTCAGCGTGAGATCGAATTATCTGGCCAAATGCCTTTGATTGAAAATGAGCTGGCTATCGGCGCGGCGATCTCTCGCAAAGAGCGCGATGGTTTTGGTACCTTTTTACAAAGTGGCGAAGAGAACTACAACAAGGATATTTTCTCCGCTCGCATCAGCATGGAATATACCCCTAGTGAGGATTTATTTATCAGGCTGGCTGCGGATATGTCAGATGATGATTCCAATGCAAAGGGTGGCCATCGTTTAACGCCAAGTTTGCGTATTCCTACTGAAGTGACCCCGAATGATGTATTCGATAGCAATGCGGATATGGATACGAATAATGAGGTGAAGAGCTCGGGTGGCTCTTTAACGGTTGAGTACGATATAAGCAAGCAGTTGATCTTTAAATCGATAACGGCCTATAGAGAGGGTGAAACCTATACCAATATTGATTTTGATAATACCTCTTTACCGTCTTTGCACGTACCAGCGGTTTATGATGATCATCAAGCCTCGCAAGAATTTCAATTAAAGTATGAAGGTGAAGGTGTCAACGCTATAACCGGTGTTTACTATTACACAGGTAATGCATCAGGTGCTTTCGATGTTTTATTGGGGGCATTTGATGGCTTCTTTGGTCCTGCACTACCTGGAAATTTCAATGCATTGACAGCGGGTAATGTAGATACCGATAGCTATTCAATTTTTGCCGACGTGAATTTTGATATTACTGAAAAATTGAGAGCTAACCTAGGTGGACGCTATACCCGTGACGAAAAAGAAGCCACGGTATTTAAGCAAACCCAAGGGGTAAATGGCCGCTCTGATCGATTAGGTGGTGAGGTTTTAGGAGCCTTCCCTGCGGCTACGGATTACACAAACTCGGATAGCTGGAGCGAGTTTACTTTACGGGCCGGCGTTGATTATCAGATTAATAATGACACCATGGTTTATGCTTCATTTGCCCAAGGCTTTAAGGCTGGTGGTTTTGATATGCGCGGTGATGCGAGTAAGCTACCATCGACTGTTGACGGTTATGATCCTGAAACGGTGGACACTTGGGAAGTGGGTGTTAAATCCGAGTTGCTGAATAAGCGCTTACGCCTAAATGCCGCCTTATTCTATAGTGATTATGAAGATGTACAGGTAACAGTGCAGCAATCAGCCGATGGCGGTTCTAACTTCGTATCCGCAGTATTGAATGCTGGTGCTGCGACCATTCAGGGTGGTGAATTGGAAGCGGTTGCTCAGCTGAGCAAGGATCTAACGGCTGAGTTTACTCTTGGTTATATTGACGCTGAGTTTGATGAAGTTATCTCCGGTGGTGTGAACGTAGCTAATACCTGGGAATTTGCCAATACACCTGATTTGACCAGCTCTTTACGTTTCGTCTACAACCATGACCTTGGTGATAACGGCAGCTTGGTAGCTTCTACTAGCCTAGCTTATCGTGGCGAAACTCAGATATTCCCGCAGGTCGCTTCTCTAGTCGATGAAGATGCCTACACGCTTTGGGATGCCTCGGTAATTTGGTATGCCCCTGACGAGCATTGGACAGTCGGTCTTCATGGTAAAAACCTAAGCGATAAAGAGTACCGTGTAGGCGGTTACAACTTTGCCAACTTAGGTTTGGAATCTTCGGTGATTGGTTACTACGGTGACCCACGTACCGTGACTTTAAGTGTGCAGTACAAAATGTAGTTCTCCACCTTCTGTGCTACCCGGGCAATGCCCGGGTTTTTTTTGCTTTCTTTACCTACTGTTGTTATCAAAATTCCTATTTTGATAACAACGTCGTCGCAGCTAGGCTGGCGCATTTGTGTGAAAATGCTGGCCTAACTGCGACTCGCACAGAAGAGAACGCTTAGGCGCTCTCTTCTGTGGTCAGCACTCCTGTGCTGATTCTCAACCTACTGTTGCTCTCAAAATTCCTATTTTGAGAGCAACGTCGTCGCGTCCCAGCTGGCGCATTTGTGTGAAAATGCTGGCGGGTATGCGACTCGCATAAGTAAGATCGCTTAGGCGCTCTCACTTATGGTCAGCACTCCTGTGCTGATTCTTTACCTACTGTTGTTCTCAAAACTCCTATTTTGAGTTCAGCGTCGTCTCGTTCCCATTACGGCATTTGTTTGAAAATGCCATTGACGCTTGCCCCCTGCAATGTGGTTGAATTCTCACATCTCACATCTCACATCTCACATCTAGCTCGTTTGACACCCCTGGCGATTAGCTGTGCTATGATGCTGCCAAAAGATAATAGAGAAGGGCGATGACAGGCCTGCAACGGTTGTTATTACATATTGCTGTACTTTTAAATTTGCTTTCGCTTACGCCTGCTTGGGCGTCTGAGCAGCAAAGCTTAGAAGTGATCTATGTTGATATGCCCCCGTTGACCTATCTAAATAGTTCCGGTGAGGCGGATGGCTTGCTGCTTCGAAAGACTTCTGCTTTGCTTAATGAGTTAGATCACCCCCATCATTTTCGGCGAGTCAGCTTAGAGGAATTAGCCACTTTGAGTGCTGAGGCTAGTTTGGGTTTGGTGCACTTGATCGGCGCATTTCCTGTTCCCAAAAAGAGCGTTAGCTTTGGTTCGCGGCCCTTAAGTTACCTGCGATTACATGCTTACTTTAGCGATGCTAAAAATATTAGAGCTAGATCAGATCTTCGGGGCAAAGAGGTTATTCTTTTAAAAGGCTTTAGCTACGGTTATTTGCGGGATTATTTAAATATTCCCGAAAACCGTGTTCGTCTTCTTTTTGCGAATAGTCACCAGCAAGCTTTGGCGCTTCTAAAAGAGAAACCTGGCCGTTACCTTCTGAACTATGAGCGCCCATTTGAGGCTGCTGTTGGGCATGGTACGGTGCAGGCCCTCAAACACTATTCCCTGTCAGAAATCCCTATCTATTGGGCTGCCGGAGAAGGCTCCGCAGCCTTATTGCCTAAGCTAGAGGCTCTTTTGCCCTAATACAGCCCTAAATGCCGTTCAATCATCGTGGACAATTCTGAGGGGGTTATCCATTGGGCTTGAGCTTGGCTAGAGCCGCTATTGGAAAAAGGGTACAATGCAGCGGAATCTATGCAAAGACAGGTATAAACCTGCGGCAATTTTTAGGGTGACAATATGAATTATGACCAGTGGGTCGTCAGTGATGACGGCCGCTCGGCCAGCCATGCCTGTGGCTGGAGTATACGAATTGAAGGCAATCCGGCTAATCCATCTGAGGTATGTCCTAGCTCAGCACCAAAAGATTTGGATGCTTTAGAGCAGGCTCGACTATTGCGACATGGTCTTGATGCCATCGCAAAAGCGGCCAAACAAGGTGTAAAACCCAGTTCAGCAGCGGTAGCCGCCAAAAAGGCTGCAGAACAGTACGCTAGCGATCCAAACCGCCAGCGTAAACCGAAGCTGTCCCTCAAAAAGAAAAGCTAATCAATGTTTAACTGACCGGCCAGCTGCATCTGAGTTTTGTGGTTGTCCATCAGTTTTAGCAAATTATCAAAGCGCTCACTGACAGCGGTGAGGGAGTCATAGCCTTCATCGCTGACATAAGTCGCACCATTCACTAAAGCCGCCAGAATAGTATTTACCTTGTCTATCGCGCTAAAGATATCTTTGGTTGTTTTGTCGTTGCGAAAGACACGATACCGGCTAACTTGCTGAAGGTAATCATCACACTCTTTTAACCACTCTTTGCGTTGTACAAGAAACTTTCTGGTGTTGTACATACCGCCGCGATGCAGGTCCGATAGTTGATTATCTCGATAGCGTTGTAAGGACTTAGCAGCTGTTGTCAAAAACTGACCGCTGACGTCTCGACAATAGCGTTTGTTGAGATAAGAGGGATATTTAATCTTTAAGCGCTCTTCGGCCTGCGCACGCTTGCAGTTTTCATCACAAGCATAGGCTAAGGGGCTGCCTAGATTTAACAACATAAACATCAGCGCGCATGCAATGCGCGAACTGTTAGCCTTCAACATTGTGTTGGCCTTTTTTATTATTTTCTTTTAATTATCGTCGGTAGGCTAATAACAACACCATACCCGGGGTTAATGAAGGTCATTCCCCGTAGGACTTTCCGTAGATATTGGTTTGTAAAGATTTTTAAGGTGGCCGTCAAGGGCTGGGGCGACGGCAGAATGATTATGGCGAAAAAAGGTGATGTTGATCACAAATTGATTTTTCGCCATCTATCAGGGAAGGCTTTATTCTTAAATTGGATCGGCGCGACGTCCACCAAACCAGTCCAGCAGGCTTGGCGTTAAACGCGCTAGTTCGGCGCTTAGCAAAGAAAAATCCGCGTCGAATCGAGCTATTGGGTCGGCATCTCCCGCTTCTTCACCCTCAGTGATAAGCTTGTCTGAGAATTTTAGTCGTTTTAGGCTGAGGTCATCGCTCAATACTAGCTGAATACAATCCTGCCAATTTAATGCCAGCTTCACCACTTGTTTACCGGCATCTAGGTGCTGGCTAATCTCTTCGCTGAGCAGATCCTGATTCTTACAGCGCAGTATGCTGCCTTCTTCTCCGAACTCGCGAAGCTCGCATTCATTACCCAGCACAATATCTTCAGGTACATCTTCCGCGCGTAACCATTGGCTCATGACAACGGCTGGAGACTCCTGCACCTGTGGCAGCATCAGCGGTAAGCTGCCGACGGTTTCTCTTAATAGGTTGATAAGCGCCTCAGCTTTGCTGTGGCTGCTAGCATCGACATAGAGCCAATTGTTTCGAGTATCAATATAAGCAAAGGTGCGCTGGGATTTAGTGAAAGCCTGGGGTAGGCAATCGTGAATAATATCGTCTTTCAGCGTCTGCTGTTCTTTACGATAAACCTTGCGATCTTCACGGGCTTCAATCAATTGCACTTTTTCTTGTAGCTTGTCTTTGATGACCGCTGCAGGAAGGATCTTTTCTTCCTTGCGGGCACACAGCATAAAGCAGCCATTGCTCCAGTGTTGCAACTGATCATGATCTTGGCCAAGTGGGGATACCCAGCCATATTTACTGGGCTCTCGTTTACCGCATGGGCTAAATTTCAGTTTCTCAAGCTGTTCGGCGAGCTTGTCTTCATCCCAATGTAAGTCGTCACTGAGGCGATAAAATAGACAGTTTTTAAACCACATAAGAGTTTCCAGTTGGGGGCAAGTGAGGCAAAAAAAGCGCGCCATTATGGCGGAAAAGTGAAACATAAACCAGCCGGACAGAGACGTCTGTCAGGCTGGAGTGGCAGGGCTGAAAAGAGAGCTGTTTGCTGGCTTGAGCCTATTGGAATAGCCCTTAGAAAAAGCCCATAGCTTGTAAGGGTGACAGTTTGCTGAATGCTGTGCTGGCGATTAGGCCAAAGATGAGTACAGCGCAAACCGCGGCAAAAGCTCTAAGCGCAAAAGGAAAATGGGCCTTTAATGCGACAACACCAAAGCCAATATAGAGAAACAGCATAAACACTTTGCTTAGCAGCCATGGCTGACTGTGTGGGGATAGCTGTAGCACAATGGTTAAGCCAATCGCGCTTAACAATAAGAAAGTATCCACAATATGCGGGCTAATCTTCACCCAGCGTTTTTGTAGCATCTCTGATCCTTTTAATGACCAGAAAGCGCGCACCATAAAGCCTAAGATACTGATTAAGGCCAGTGTCATATGTAGATGTTTTAACATCGGGTAAAGACTGCTCACAGTGTGTCCTTTTTGTTTATTGGCTATTGTTATTAAGCTCTACGCGCAGTGTATCGTATTTGGCTTAGGAGGCGAGAGCTTTCTGGACAAGAGATAGTTCTACTTCAGCAAGAGGCAACTGCAAGGCGGCGGCTTGACCATCTTCAGACATTTTTCGCCAAGTTTTTTGCACGATGCTAATAATCTTCTCTTCACTGTGGGATTTGGCAAAATCAGCAAAGTAGTGCTCTAGGAAGACAAGGCAGGCCACATCTTCCAGGCATTGGCTGTCTGGGTTTTTCTTCAACTGCTGTTTACGCAAAATGACTTTGGCTTGCTCGATATCTTGCTCACTGTAGCCACAGCTTGCCATTATCTCTGCGCACAGTTCGGCGTGATGCTTAGCGAGCTCTTGGCGCCAACGTAAGTAGCCGGGCCTATCCATTGGGTATTCGCTACGAGCAATATGCCAGCGTTGAATGTGTTGTGCCCGAACGGCAATTTGTAAAACCTCTGAGGCATCGGGTTTAAAGGTCGCTAAGGCGGCGCTCATGCGTTGACCATAAAGCAGGCAGGCTGGAACACGGTTGCCGTCCTTATCGTCTTCTTGTTTTGGATCCTGGCGGTTTACCTCATCAATGCGAGCGAGACAGGCTGCTAGGGACATTACTGTAGCTCCATTGCTTCAAGTAGGCATTGTTGCAGTTTAGTAAACTGAGTTTTGCTGGCTTTTTTGTCGTCTTCTAATTTGGCATTAGCGGCTGCTTCTTTTGCGGCGGCGCGTTGCAGTTGCCTAAGTTGTTGTCGGTCACCATGGTAAAACTCAGCAAGAAATTCTTCGACAATACTCGGACCTTCTTGGCAGATGCGTTCGGCCCAGTCGATGGACTGTTGACGGTAAAGTTGATGACGTTGCCCTTGGGTACGAATCTTTTCGAGGGCCTGATGGATAGGCTCCATATCTGTATTGCGCAGCAATTTGCCAATAAACTGGATTTGTCTGCGCTTAGCTTCTCGGCTCTTTAGGCGACGGGCCAGTACGATGGCTTCGCTGAGCTCTTGATTCAAAGGAATATTTGCAAGCTGGTTTTTACTCATCTCTACCAACTGCTCACCCATTTCTTGTAGCTCTTGGGTTTCGCGCTTGATTTGGCTGCGGCTGATAAACTCGACTTCTTCTTCGTCCGAGTAGCTGTCGAAATCTTCTTTACTCATGTTCTAGCTTCTGTGATCTGCTGCTTTAAGGCTCAAAGCGCTTAAGCATAAAAATAGGTGGCCAAGCCTAGGAAGGCGAAAAAGCCAACCACATCGGTAACTGTGGTTAGGGCTACACTGCCCGCTAAGGCTGGGTCAATCTTCATAGCCCGCAATAATACGGGTAATAGGGCGCCCATGGTAGCGGCCGTGAGTAGATTTATCACCATGGCGGCCGCAATGATGATGGCCAGATTGATATCTTGGAACCAGTAGGCCGCAATACCACCCATGACCAGTGCCCAAAGGAAGCCATTGATAAGGCCTACGGTAGCTTCTTTCGATAATAGATAGCCAAGATTGTGTCGGCCGACTTGGCTAAGTGCCATACCGCGAATCACGACGGTTAGGGTCTGGCTGCCAGCGACGCCACCCATGCTGGCGACAATGGGCATAAGCACGGCCAGTGCGACCACTTTATCAATGGTATCTTGGAAGATACTGATAACCGCCGAGGCGGTAATGGCGGTAAGCAGGTTTACGCCGAGCCAAATAGCGCGTCTTGGAGTGGTGCGCATTACTGGTGCGAAGGTATCTTCCTCTTCGTCGAGACCAGCCATACTCATCAAAGAGTGATCGGCGTCTTCACGAATCACATCAACTACATCGTCGATTGTGATTCGGCCGACGACCTTGCCGTTGTCGTCAACAACAGGTGCCGATACCCAGTCGTTGCGCTCAAATAGATTGGCGACTTCGGTATCTGAGAGGTTGGCATCAATGGCTTCAACATCGGTGCTCATTACTTCTCGAACGGTAATGCTTGGGTCGGTGGTGAGGAGTTTGGATAGCGGCAATAAGCCGAGGAACTCGTCCTTGCGATTGACCACAATTAGGCTGTCAGTAGAGGCTGGCAGTTCCTCATGGCGGCGCAGATAGCGTAAAACCACATCCAGGGTAAAGCGCGGGCGCACCGTGATGGTATCGGTGTCCATCATGCCGCCGGCGGTGTCCTCGTCATAGCTGAGGACGGTTTCAACACGCTGGCGATCCTGCTCGCCCATGGCCTTTAAGACTTCTTTGATCACCCGGTCCGGCAGTTGTTGCAGAATATCCGCAATGTCATCGGTATCCATGCCTTCGGTGATATGGGCGACTTCTTGGGCGTCCATGCGGCGCAGGAACTGTGCCTGAATATCGTCAGGTAGCTCTTGTAAAATATCGCCTTCTTTTTCTTTATCGACTAGACGCCAAAGGGCACGTCGAGAAGCAGGCGGGGATGATTCTAGAAGGTGGGCGATTTCTACAGGCGACAAACCGTTAAGCATGCGCTTAACCTGTTTGAAGGTACCACTATCCAAAGCCTCGAAGAGCTCACCAAGCTGGGTCTGGGTTTGGATATGGAGTTCGTCTGAATTTGCCTGCATTTCGTTCTCCGCCGTCACTGGGGCCAAGAGTGGCCGGGGCAGCTATCTGCCTGTGAGAATTCAAACTATTTTAACGCAGAAAAACCGATTGAGCATCAAGCACTTAGCATGGCTTTCTAAATGACTATCCTAAATGGCTAAGCTACCCCTTAGGCTTAGCCATTTAATTCATTATTATTTGCGTAGCTCACGATGACGCAGTTGCACATTGTTAAACGTAGCCTCTATACGCTGATGAAGCTGCTCAGCGATGAAGACCGAGCGGTGCTGGCCGCCGGTGCAGCCAATGCCGATGGTCATATAGCTGCGATTATCATCGGCAAACTTGGGTAACCAGCGTTGTAGGTAGCTTTCGATATCGTCCAGCATATCGCGTACATCTTCATGACCGGATAAGAATTCAGCAACGGCTTCGTCTTGTCCTGTTAGTGCACGCAAGCTTTGATTCCAGTGGGGGTTGGGCAGACAGCGAACATCAAATACCAAGTCGCAGTCGTTGGCTGGGCCATGTTTGAAACCAAAAGACTGCAACAGTACCGCCATGCCGGGTGACTCTCGGCCAGCAACCCGCTTTTTCACTAGATCCCTAAGCTGATGCAGTGATAAGTGGCTTGAGTCGATGGTTAGATCTGCGATGGATGCAATGGGGGCAAGCAGCTCGCTTTCCTGATCTATAGCCGCTCGAAGATCAGTTTGGTCGTCGGTCAAAGGGTGTTTGCGACGGGTCTCGCTAAAGCGCTTTAGCAGCGTGCCCTCGTCGGCATCAAAATAGAGAAGCTCGCAATCCAAACCCTGCTGGCGCAGTGCGACCACGAAATCTGGAAATTCCTGCAAGTCATCTTGATCATTGCGGGCATCAATACTGACAGCGTAGGCGCTATCGTCTTTGTCGCCATGACTGCGAACTTGGCGAATCAGGGTGGTTAAAAGGCTCGCTGGTAAATTATCAATACAAGTAAAGCCTATGTCTTCGAGGACATTGAGGGCGGTACTTTTTCCAGAGCCAGAACGACCACTAATGATGAGCAGGCGCATACAAATCTCTATTGCTAATGGTTGAGGACTGCTTAAGGCAGTATCTTTATGGCAACTATAGCTGAATTGAGTGTCTGCTGTATGAAGTTTTTAAGATTTTTTAGACACTCCTCGGTCACGAGGAGTGTCTAGGCTTTAAATTAGCGGTGTGCGCGAATTTTTTCTTTATGCTTGATCAATTGGCGATCAAGCTTGTCTGAGAGCTGGTCAATCGCGGTATACATGTCTTCGTGGGATGCATCGGCAAATAGGTCTTTTCCGCTCACATGAATTGTGGCTTCGGCTTTTTGGATCAATTTGTCGACAGAGAGGATAACGTTGGTGCTGGTTATTCGGTCGTGGTGCCTGCTTAGTTTCTCCAGCTTGTTATTGACATAATCATGCATGGCCTCGGTTACATCTACATGGTGGCCGCTGATAGTGATTTGCATAGGCAGATCCTCGTGTCGTTGCGTGGATGTCGGTTATTCCGACGTTTAAAACAAACTCACTTTTCAAGTAAGGTCGCAAAAACTTTTAATTCAGTCTAGCAAGTTAGACAACAAAGGTCTTGCAGATTATCCCTAAACTTGATGCGAATCAGTAAAAAATCCCAATTTTTAAACCAAACGTTTACGTTCGTTTGAGGGTGGGATGTTTAAGGATTCACGATATTTTGCAATAGTTCTTCGTGCGACTTTAATTCCTTGCTCTTCAAGCAATTGGGTAATCTTATTATCACTTAATGGCTTTTTAGGGTTTTCCGCGGCCACCAGTTTTTTAATGATGGCTCTAATTGCCGTGGACGAACATTCACCGCCGGAGCTGGTTGCTACATGGCTAGAGAAAAAATACTTTAATTCAAAAATACCCTGCGGGGTATGCATAAACTTTTGTGTGGTTACCCTGGAAATCGTTGATTCGTGCATATCGACTTCGTCAGCAATGTCGTGCAGGATCATCGGCTTCATTGCCTCGGGTCCATAATCAAGAAAGCCTTGTTGTTTCTCGACAATGCAGCTGGCAACTTTCAGCAAGGTTTCGTTGCGACTTTGCAAACTTTTCAAAAACCAACGAGCTTCTTGTAAATTGTCGCGTAAAAAAGTGTTTTCGCTGCTACTGTCAGCACGCTTAATTAATGAAGCGTAGTCATTATTAATTCGAATTTTGGGTGCGATCTCTGGATTGAGTTGAACCATCCAGCGCCCTTCATTTTTGCTCACAAAAACATCAGGTACGACATATTCCGCTGTGCTTTCGCTGATGCTGTCACCCGGACTTGGGTTTAGCGATTGAATGATTTCAATAACACTTTTCAGCTCAGCTTCTTTTAGCTTAGCCTTCTTCATGATGGTTTTGTAATCGCGATTGCCTAAAAGGGCAATGTGTTCACTGACAACTGTTTTCGCGGCAGCTAAATGCGGTAGGTCGGCAGGTAGCTGGCGCAGTTGAATGAGCAAGCAGTCGGCAAGGTTTTCGCCAGCAACACCTGGCGGATCAAACTGCTGGACGCGATGCAATACGGCCATTACCTCGTCGATTTCCAGCTCTGCTTCGAATTCGTTTTCTGAATCGTTGAGCTGATCGCCAAGACCTTGGAAAATTTCTTCTGCGCTGCTATCCAATAATCCATTTGGTTGCACGGCATCAATAATCGCCATGGCGATAACACGATCGCGGTCTTCCATTGGGGTTAGGTTTAGCTGCCAAAGCAGATGGTCTTGCAGGCTTTCGCCAACGCTGCGGCGAGATTCAAAATCGCTGTCATCGTCAGGGGCGGGCGCGCTACTTGCCGGAGAGCTGCTTTGATATACGGCATCCCAATCGGTGTCGACGGGAAGATCTTGCGGGATGGATTCACTCCATTCACCGTCTGCATCAGCTTCAGAAGAGACGGCTTCGGTATTGCTATTAACGGCGAGATCTTCCGGGCCTTGGCTTAGGCCTTCGTTTTGAACATTTTCGTCGCTAGGGTTTGATGCTTCAGTAGAGTTTTCATTGTCGCTTTGCTCTTGGTTGCTGCTTTCGGCTTCACCTTCGTTAACCTCAAGCATAGGGTTAGACTCCAAGGCTTCTTGGATCTCTTGCTGTAGGTCGAGCGTAGAAAGCTGTAACAGGCGGATGGCTTGTTGCAGCTGCGGAGTCATGGTGAGCTGCTGGCCGAGCTTAAGTTGTAGCGACTGCTTCATCGAAACTTCTAGAGTCCTTAGCTCAAAGAGCAATATGGCCGGCGCCGAGCTTTCGGCAGTTGGCCGGTAAGGCGAATACTCTCAGGCTATCGAACCTTGAATATTTTTACAAGCAAAAAATATGCCGTTTTAGTCGTTTTTGATTATAAAACAATCGGGCTTAATAAGGAGACTTGATAACTCAAGTTTGAAGTGGCTCAAGGAGCTGTGATGATTGACTGAGGGTTGGATGGTTTTACAAGCGCTTGCTTTTAATAGGCTTGCTTTTAAACATTGGCACCAAACAATCTATCTACTTTAGAGTTTAGTTAATGGCGCCAATATTTCAAGGCTTTCTTTGGTCTAATTAAAGGCGCCCCATTGTTGAGCTGGCGCTATAAGTTAGAGGGTGAACTGCTCGCCTAGATAAACTTTACGCACCTTGGCATTGTCAAGTACTTCGCTGGGGCCTCCAGAGGCGATAATACTGCCTTGGTTTACGATGTATGCGGTTTCACAGATATCCAGGGTTTCACGAACGTTGTGGTCCGTGATTAGAACGCCGATGCCTCGGTTTTTAAGGTGGCTGATAATGCTTTTGATATCGCTGACCGAAATAGGGTCGACGCCAGCAAAAGGCTCATCAAGCAAAATAAAATCTGGCTCCGTGGCCAAGGCGCGAGCAATTTCAACACGGCGCCTTTCACCCCCAGACAGTGCCATACCAAGGCTGTCGTGAATGTGGGTGATATTAAATTCTTGCAGCAAGCCTTCAAGCTTTTCTAATTGCTGTTCGCGGTTTAGGTCTTTGCGCGTTTCAAGGATAGCCCAGATATTTTCGGTAACAGTAAGCTTGCGAAACACCGAGGCTTCTTGGGGTAAGTAGCCAATGCCCGCTTTGGCACGCTTATCAATAGGCAGCATGGTTAGGTCACGTTGATCGATGCTGACCTTGCCTTTGTCAGCGTTTACCAAGCCGGCAATCATGTAAAAACAGGTGGTTTTACCGGCGCCATTAGGGCCCAGTAGGCCGACAATCTGGCCGCTTTCAACGCTTAAGGATACATCGCGCACGACCGCGCGCCCTTTATAACTCTTGGCCAGGTTGGCCGCAGACAATACAGGCATGGTTAAACTTATTTATCTTCGCGATTAAGTTGTTTGGCAGGAATAACCACTTGAATACGGCTATTGGCTTTTTCGCCTTTGTCGCCCTGACCAGTAGCCGTCGCCATTGAGGCGCGCACATCGTAATCGATTCTGTGGCCTTTTACAGTGGCGCCATCTTGCAAGAGGTAGGCATTATCCAGCAGGTGTAGGGTCTCTTTGCCAACGAGGTATTCGATGGTATCCGCTTTGGCGATAACCAAGTCCTTCTCGGCATTGGGTTTTTGCTGATACTGGGCTTGGCCTTTGTTGCCTTTGGCGACAATACGGCTGACTTTCTTTTCCTGATTAAAAATGGTCACCTGGTCGGCAAGAATTTTCATGCTGCCTTGGTTGATAATTACGTTTCCCTTGTAAATCGTAACGCCTGTGCTCTTATCTATCTCGGCCTTGTCAGCGTCCACATAGATAGGTTGGCGGGCGTCTTCGGGCAGTGCCCAAGCGCCATTAATAAGCCCTAGGCTCAGGGAGATAGCCAGCAGAATTTTGCTGAGCTTACTGTTTAAATTCATGTACACCTCTTACGCGCTGTTTTAGGCGTAATGATTCTTTATTAAGATCGGCTTCTAGGCCGATGGCTTTGATGTTATGGCCGCTGCTGCTGATGATAACAGCTTTGTCCGTTTCCACGTAATTGCGCTTTGTATGTATGACGAGCTCATCGGTGTTTAGTTCATTTCGCTCACCTTGTGAAACCGCCTGCCATGCATGCACATCCGACTTGAGGTAAATCTTGCTGCCATCAGCATTGGCGCGCCCCGTAGCGGCACTGATATGCCAAGGCTCGCCATTAGCCGTATAGAGGGTGATATCAGGCTCACTGATGTCGGCGTGATCGCTTTCTTGTTGACGTCCTGGAGTGGCTTGATAGTGCACTACCTTGGCGGCCTTTACCTCATAGTTTAAGCGGCCATCTTTATCAAAGTACTGGCTATGACTATCGATCATATAGGCCGCAGGGAACTCGGCCTTAGGTTTTGCCTTCTCGCCAGTTAGCAGGGCGGGGGGAGACTCCCAAAAAACCAAGAATAAAACCGTCAATGCGATCAATAGTAGTAGCGATATCCAATGCTTAGGCATATTTGAGCGACCGCTTCTTAAAGGTAGGGTGCTAAGGCGGCGTCAAAACTACCTTGGCACTTCATAATAAAATCACAAGCTTCTCGAACTGCACCTTCACCGCCGCGGCGCTCACTTTGCCAGATGGCGTGCTCTGCTACTACAGGGTGAGCATTGGCAGGCGCCATGCCAAGCCCAACACGACGGATCAGAGGTAGATCTGGGTAATCATCACCCATATAGGCAATCTCGGAAAAATCGAGCTCTAACTTGTGTTCACTGAGAAGCTCGTTAAGGGCGACCAATTTATCTTCGCGTCCCTGCTTGAGAATCTTGATGCCAAGGTTGTTGGCGCGGTTTTGAACAAGTTGGCTGCTGCGCCCTGTTATGATTCCTACCTTTACCCCGGATGCTTGCAGCATTTTGATGCCCTGGCCATCGAGGGTGCTGAAGGATTTAAACTCGCTGCCATCATTGCCAAAATACAGGCGGCCGTCGCTTAATACACCATCAACATCCAGCATTAACAATTTGATGGCTTTGGCGGCATCGTTAGCCGGTAGATTTGGGGACATACTTGTTATCCTTAGCGTAAATATTCTTACTTTGGCTTCGAGGGGTTAGACCAAGCCAGCCTTTAAAAGGTCGTGCATATGCAATAAGCCGACAGGCTGCTGCTTTTCATCTTCAACGACTAAGGCGGTAATCTTCTTTTCATCCATCAAGCCTAGCGCCTCGGCGGCTAAGCGATTTTGATTGATGGTCAATGGCCTGGCTGTCATAACGTCGAGCATGGTGGCGGTATTGAAATCTATGCCTTGATCGAGGCTGCGGCGTAAATCACCATCGGTGAACACGCCTAACAATTCCTGCCCGTCCATAACAGTGGTCATTCCAAAGCCTTTGGCGGTCATTTCCATCAGCGCCGTGCTGATTAGGGCATCTTTGTCGACTTTTGGCAGTTCTTTACCGCTGTGCATTAGATCTTCGGCCTTAAGTAAAAGCTTACGGCCTAAGGCTCCGCCCGGGTGGGAGAAGGCAAAATCATTGGCGGTAAATCCGCGTGCTTCCAGTAAGGCTACTGCCAAAGCATCACCCATAGCTAAAGTGGCCGTGGTGCTGCAAGTAGGCGCCAGGTTCAAAGGGCAGGCTTCTTGCTCAATGCTGATGTCTAGGTGTGCATGAGCTGCTTTCGCTAAAGGCGATTGTTTTTGGCCAGTCATGCTGATAAGTGGGTTACCCATGCGTTTTAATAGAGGCAATAAGGTGACCACTTCAGCCGATGAGCCAGAGTTTGAAATAGCGATGACCACATCATTTTTGGTGATCATGCCTAGGTCGCCATGGCTAGCTTCGCCAGGGTGTACAAAGAATGCTGGGGTGCCAGTGCTGGCGAGGGTGGCGGCAATCTTTCCGCCGATGTGGCCAGACTTACCCATTCCAGTAACAATAACTCGGTGTTGGCAATTTAGAATCATTTCGCAAGCTTTGGCAAACTGATCATTAATACGCTCACTCAAGGCTTGCACGGCCTGTGCTTCTAGCTCGATGGTGCGTTTGCCGGCGTTGATTAAAGTGTCAGTCATTCCTATACCTAAGATATTGCTCATACAAAAAGCCATTATAGCGACAAAAGCCACCGGCTAGGCAGCTCTTTGAGTCTATTGGGTTTTTTCAGTTCCGAAGAGGGCTGCCTTAAAGTGCGCCAGCCGCAAAAAGCCAGTAGTAATAGGCGCCGTATAAAGCTAAGAAAACAGCCCCTAAACTGCGGCCTATGCGCTTTTTATTGCTCGAGCTGCGTTGGCTCCAGGCAATTGCTGCCGCCAGTAATACAGTAATCAAAGCCATGGATAAATAATCACGGCTAAGCAGTGCAGGGCTAATTTCAATATTGGAGATCAGGGCAGGAGTAGACATCACCGCTAAGATATTGAAGAGGTTTGAGCCGATGATGTTGCCGATGGCGATATCGTGGTGGCCTTTTAGAGCGCTCATAATTGAGGCGGCTAACTCTGGCAAGCTAGTGCCTACCGCAAGTAGGGTTAGGCCGATAACTAAAGGACTAACTCCAAAATCTAAGGCGATCTGCTCAGCACCCCAAACCAGGGTTTTGGAGCTGGCAATCAACAGAGTTAGGCCAACAACAAACCACAGTGCGGCGGCTTTGTTGCTCATGTCGGGAATTTCCTCTTCCTCTTCCGCTTTCTCGGCGGCACTCATGTCGCTTTGCTGGCGCTTAGACATGATAAAGATGATGGGGATAATCGAGAGTAGCATCACGCTGGCTTCCCAAACAGCAATATGGAGATCCCAAACCACAAAGCCAGCAAAGGCCGTAACCGCGAGCAAAAACACCATTTCATTGGTGATTAGATGGCGTTGGGTAGGTAGCGGGGCTACTAAAGCAGTAATGCCGAGTACTAGACCGATATTGGCTAGGTTAGAGCCCACGGCATTACCTATTGCCATATCACCTATGCCATTTAGGGCGGCATTGATCGCCACCAAAATTTCAGGTGCTGAGGTGCCAAAGGAGACAATAGTCAGGCCGATGATCAGCTTGGATATCCCAAGATTGCTAGCTGCAGCGGCACTGCCTGCAACAAATCGGTCGGCACTCCATACCAATACAGTAAGGCCGCCGATTACGGCAATCCAAGCAAGTAATAAATCAGGCATTGTGGTTGAGTCCTCTGAACTGAGCCTTGGCTAAACGCAGCGGATGGTATAGTGCCTAGGGGTGGGCTTCAAGTGGAATAACAGCTTGCAGTTAAAGGAATGACTAAGGGTTTGGCTTTGAGTCGACAGCCCTGGGCGGTCTGCGATGGATTGCTTGAACCGAGCCTCCTGTTTAAAGAGTTGTTAAGAAAAGGTAATTACCGAATGACGCTCTCATTTTGGTCGTATCCTTCCATGGCTGGCATCCTATTTATTTAGACTATGCTTTAGGTAAATAGGGCTTTTTAGCCGCGCATAGCCCTTAAATTAAACAGGGGCAATATTGCAGTCGCCAAAGCTATGATTGCTGTAATCAAGCCCTAGGTTCTTTGAGAATTGGGGGCGTAAATCTATGCGTTGGTATTCGGTTGCAACTGTATTGCTAATCATTTTAGTTGATGTGGCCGTAGCGGATTTTCCACCTCAGGCAAGACGAGCGTACTCGCAGCTGCAAGCTGGGCAATTGGATGACAGTTTGCGTACTCGGGCCATGACCCAAGATAGTTTTGGCTTTCTATGGTTGGGGGGCAGTAATGGTTTGTGGCGATATGATGGCTATAAACTGAGGCACATTCCCCACCGAAAAGATGATATTAACACGCCGCGGGATAATGATATTTACTCTGTTGTTGGTGATGCGCATGGAGGCTTGTGGATCAACAGTTCTCACCATATTTCCTATTTCGATACACAGACGGAAGTTTTTCAACATTATTCTGCTGGAGATGCGGACTCGGGCTTGCCAATTACCACCGAGCTCAATCAAATATTTATTGATTCAGATGGTGGGGTTTGGTTTGCCGGTTATGGAGGCTTAAGTCACCTGCCTGTAGGCGCGAGCCGCTTTGTAAATTATGGGCCTGATACGGGCCTTTCTGCAGGGCATGATAATTTTGTCGCTACGTCCGTTACCGTGAACAAAAGCGGTGATGTGTATGTAGCTACCGATAGAGGTTTAGGGTTTAAGAAAAAACAAGACAGCGATTTTCGATATTTGTTTACTAAAGAAAGTGCTGAGTTGAAGGGCAATGCCCTAAATGTTGTCGCCGAAGATAAGTTTGGAACCATATGGATCGGCTCCCAAAGCGGAGGATTGTTTTGGTTAGATGCTCAAGGTGGGGTACATAGCCATGATCGTCTGGATGGGCCTTATAAGACTCTATCGGAATCAGTGACTTGGGATATTGTCCCCATGGACGATGAAATTTGGGTGTTGAATTCCACCAGTGGCGTATTTGTCTTAGATGCCCATTCAGGGAGCATTTTATCGCACGAAATAGAGGATGATAGTTATCCTCATGGCCTGAAGCTTCGTGATGCTAGAGCTGGCTTTCGTTTGCAAACCGGACAGCTGCTTTTGGCTGGTGAAAATGACGATAGCGGCTCACCTGAAATTCAAATGTTCTCTCCGCAGAAGGACTATGCTAGGTGGATAAGCAAAGCTGATATTGGAAATTCAAAAGCACAAGAGATCTTTACCGGAATCAAATATGGTGACGATTTCTTTTTCTTTGGGGAAAAGGTTGTTCGTTACAACTTGGCTACTGGTGCTTACGATGATATTCCTGAAATTCTGCAGGCATTCTCCAAGAAGATTGAAAACAATCACGCCTACCTGATTCATGTCGATAAAAAGGGCCGCCTTTGGGCGACAACTTTAAACACCAGCAACTGGCTGATCGATCTAGAAAATGAAACCCTCGAATCGATAAAGCTCGGCCTCGGAAAGTGTATTCCCTATGACTCACACCCTTTGGAGGGTGGATTGCTAGCATTTGAGTGTGAGAAAGAGGCTGGTGTGTTGGTGGTAGATATGCAATCCCTTGAGCAGCGCTACTTTGCTTTTGATTCAGGCGCACAGTTTGTCGCCTGGTCAGGGATAGAACCTCTTGATAACGGGGATTGGGTTTTAGGAAGTAGTTTAGGTTTGATGTTACTAAAGGCTGAAGATCAAAAGAAAGCCGGAGCCAAGTTTAGTTTGGTTGCCCTAGACGGCGTTCGCTCAGGAAGAGTTTTTTTCGATGATGAAAGGAATCTATGGGTCGACACCGATTTGGGGCTTTATTTTCTGGAAAAGGGACGACCTTGGGAGGAAATAGAGCTTCGCTTTCCCGGCGCGGAACAGCGTTTTACTCAGTTTGCCTATAAGGATAATCAAGGCAGGGTATGGGGTAGAGAAGGTTATCTTGACTTAAAAGTTGGCCGCTTTGTCGCTCTTAATCGAATCGATAATTATCATATGAAGGGAGTGTTTCAAGGCGAGCCATTGCAACTGCCGCAGGGGCAGTGGGCAGCCGTCAAGTTTCAAGGTGTTCAACTTATAGATTCGAAAAGTTTGAGTGAATGGGATCGTTCAATCCCTGTTCAAATAAGTGAATTGAGAATTGATGGTGTTCGTCAAAAGGGCGTAGATTTTCAAAATATTGAATTGCCTGCGCAAGTAAGAAAAATAAGTCTCGATGTGGTGGCGCTGGATTTTGAATCCAATAACCGTAAGCAATATCAATATCGCTTAAAGGGTTACAACAAAACATGGCAGAAAGGCGATAGTGAAAACCGCCATATCGATTTTGAGAACTTACCGCCCGGAAGTTATAAATTGCAGATAAAAGCCAGTAATTACCGTGGCTTTATTAGTGATAATGAGCTCACTGTGGATTTGCGAGTGCTTCCGGCTTGGCATCAAACTTGGTGGTTTAGGAGTTTCTTAATATTTGCCGCGTTAATTATGGTTTTCCTGTTTACCCGCTATAGGGAGCGATACTTGCAGGAAAAGCGTAAAGAGCTAGAGGGTATTGTTGCTGATCGAACCAGTGAGTTAGCCGAGAAAAACGAGACTCTGAATTCGACTCTCGAGGAGTTGCACACCACCCAAGAGAGCTTAATTGAACAAGAAAAAGTTTTAGCCTTGGGGAAGATGGTAAAAGGCTTAGCGCATGAAGTGAATACGCCTTTAGGTGTCGCTGTAACGGCGGCCTCTGACATAGATCTACGTACGGAGACCTTGGAACGAGACTTTCATGGCGGAAGCTTATCGGCCGAGCAGCTGCAAAAGTTGATCAAGGTCTTGCGTGCATCCTCGGGGATGGTGGTTCAAAATCTTGCTAAGGCCAATGACTTAGTGAGTAGCTTTAGGGGGCTGGGTTTAGATGAGGGGAGCGAAGTTAAAACCAGCATTGATGTCTTTCAGACTATTCAAGGTGTCTTCAGTCGATACTCTAGAAATGATTCGTTAGATCTCCGAGTAAATTTCAAATGCCCAGAGAATTTACTGGTGTTACTGAGCCCTCAAGATTTGATCGATATCATCGAACAATTATTAGAAAACGCCATAAAGCATGCTAAGTACGCTGAGCAGGAGCTTAAGGTGACTATTAGCGTGTTACATCAATCTGGAAACTTAGAATTGAGAGTCAGAGATAATGGCAAAGGCATCTCCCCTGATATTGTTAAACATATCTTTGAGCCATTCTTTACCACCCTTCGCGCTCAAGGTGGGGTGGGCTTAGGCTTAAGCAGGGTATACAACGTCGTGGTGCATAAACTTAGCGGTAGTATTTCAGTGGATGCTGGTCTGCTTAAGGGCGCTGAGTTTTTGGTGGTTATACCCTGTGAAAAGCTTTCCTGAGAGCGTTGCTTGTTTTTTGTTCGCTTTGTCTGTGTGTCTCGTGGCTATAGTGCTAAGGCTTTATTCGCGGCTTTTGAACTAATTGGCCTTTGGGAAATCCATAATTCAAGATTCGGTTCTGGATTTAGGCAGCAGTCATATTCAGGTGTATAGAATTGTTTGATCCTTGACCGATTTACTTGCTTTGTCGTCTCGGCTATCTATATCATTGATTTTTAGAGACTATTTGGCTTCAGATATACAGATTCAATTTTTAAAAGGCGAACACATTATGATGCGTAATCTACAAGCGCTTTGGCTGGCAACTGTACTGCTTATCGCTAGTTTTTCTACTCAGGCAGCAGAGAGCCCAGCTCACGATCTTGTGCGTGATGTTAGCCAGCAAGTGGAAACCCTGTTGGCCGATTATCGAGCCGGCAAACTAGAGGGTGATGAGGCCTTAAATGATGGGGTAGCCAAGATATTGGACCCTGTTGTGAGCTTCAAGCGTATTGCTGCAGGTGTAATGGGCAGCCACCGTAAAAGTGCGAGCCCCGAGCAAAAGAAGGCCTTTATAGAGAAGTTTAAAACTGAACTCATTCGTACCTATGCAAAAGGCATGGTTGGCCTTGGTGAATTTACCATTACCGTAATCGACCCTAGCGAAGATGTTAGCGGCAAACGTCGTGTTTCGGTACTGCAAGATGCGGTAACTGCCAAAGGTACAACCCGTATCGCTTATACCATGGCACAGTCCCGTAAGACTAAAGAGTGGAAGCTAATTAATGTTGTACTTGATGGCGTTAATATGGGTAAGACCTTTGCCGGTCAATTTGACGACGCCATGCAGCGCCATAAGCAAGATTTAGATGCTGTTATTGCAAGCTGGGGCGCCGAGGTGGAAGCTCAGTAAGCCTAGGCAATACAATAAATGGCCCCATGCTATGGGGCTTTAAGGCTATATTGTTGGCGATATGCCATAAACCCTCGCTACATTACCTCTCATCTAGTCTGTCAATGCCTAAAAACAGGTGAAATATAGCCCTGCATTCATTAAACTAGCGGGTTTTTACAGGGGCCCGCTATGCAAGCCGAAGAAATCAAAGCGCTGATCGAATCTCAACTGTCTGATTGCCAAGCTGCCGTGGAAGTGCAGGGTAGCCATATCGCTCTTGCTATCGTTAGTCCGGACTTTGAGGGGCTAACTAAGGTAAAGCGTCAGCAAAAGGTCAACGCCATCTTATTTGATGCCATTACCAGTGGTGCCATTCATGCGATCGATCGCATCGATGCCCGCGCCCCGTCAGAGATTTGAGCCTAGCCCTATCTTGGCTGGATCTAAGAAGTTTTGCAGGTACACAAGCCTGTACCTGAGAGTTTGGACGCACTATGGATAAATTAATCGTAAAACACAGCGAGCCGCTAGATGGTGATATTCGCATCAGTGGCGCCAAAAACGCTGGCTTGCCGATACTAGCTGCTACTTTGCTAGCTGATGGGCCGATGCATATTTGTAATCTGCCTCATCTTAATGACATTACCACCATGCTGGCCTTGCTGCGCTGCATGGGGGTGGGCGTAACTATCGATGAGAAGATGTGTGTCGAGGTAGATCCAAATTCTATAACAGACTACACCGCACCTTATGACTTGGTGAAAACCATGCGTGCTTCGATTTTGGTGCTCGGTCCTATCTTGGCACGCCATGGTGTAGCCAATGTGTCGTTCCCAGGAGGCTGCGCCATTGGTAGCCGCCCAGTGGATATTCACTTGCGTGGCTTAGAGGCCATGGGCGCTGAGATTGAAGTCAGTGACGGCTATATTCGCGCTCGCAGTAATGGCCGATTAAAAGGCGCCCATATCTTTATGGACACCGTGACCGTAGGCGGTACCGAAAACCTTTTGATGGCGGCTGTGTTGGCTGACGGTAAAACTGTCTTAGAAAACGCCGCGCGCGAGCCAGAAGTTGTCGATTTGGCCAACTGCCTAATTGCCATGGGTGCCGATATTGAAGGTGTTGGCAGTGACACATTGGTGATTCACGGTAAAGAGCGTCTAAATGGCTGTACTTTCCATGTGATGCCAGACCGAATTGAAACCGGTACTTTCCTAGTTGCGGCTGCCGCTAGCCGTGGTCGTGTAAAGCTACGGGATACCCGTGCAGACATTCTTGAGTCGGTACTGTTGAAGCTCGAAGAAGCAGGTGCTCATTTAAGTACCGGCGAAGACTGGATCAGTATCGATATGAAGGGGAATCGCCCGAAAGCGGTTAACCTTCGTACCGCGCCTTACCCGGCATTCCCTACCGATATGCAGGCTCAGTTCACGGCTATGAATGCAGTGGCTGAAGGTACGGGTACGGTTGTTGAGACTATTTTTGAAAACCGCTTAATTCAAGTTCATGAACTGAATCGCATGGGCGCGGATATCAAGCTGGAGGGCAATACGGCCATCGTGACAGGTGTGGAACGCTTAAAAGGCGCGCCAGTTATGGCTACTGATCTACGAGCATCCGCCAGTTTGGTGATTGCGGGTCTAGTTGCCACAGGGGAGACCCTGATCGATCGAATTTACCATATCGATCGCGGTTACGAATGTATTGAAGAAAAACTGCAACAGTTGGGCGCCAATATCAGGCGAGTACCCGACTGATCTTGGCCGGATAGCCGGCCAGGGCAACCATAGCAAGCAAGATAAAAATTATGTTAACCATAGCCCTGACCAAAGGTCGTATTTTAAAAGAAACCCTGCCGCTGCTGGCAAGTGCTGGTATTGAACCAGCGGAAGATATTGCGAGCAGCCGTAAACTGCAATTTGCGACCAACCAAGAAGATGTTCGCCTATTGGTGCTGCGTGGTGTCGATGTGCCCACCTATGTGCAATTTGGCTCCGCCGATCTTGGCGTCGCTGGTAAAGACACTTTAATGGAATCTGGCAGTGACAACCTCTACGAACCCCTCGATTTAGGTATCGCGCGCTGCCGATTAATGACGGCGGGCATCAAAGGTGTGCCTCCAAAGCAAGGGCGCATCAAAGTTGCCAGCAAATACGTCAATGTGGCAAAGCGCTATTACGCGGAGCAAGGTCGCCAGGTAGATATCATCAAACTGTATGGTGGCATGGAGCTGGCACCATTGATGGATCTGGCCGATGAAATTGTCGATATCGTCGATACTGGCAATACCCTTGTCGCCAACGGATTAGAAGCTCGCGATCATATTGCCGATATCAGTTCTCGGATCATTGTGAATAAAGCCTCAATGAAAATGAAGCATCAAAAGATCGAAACGATTTTGGATGCTATCTCTGAAGTTTTATAAGCGAAGCGAAAGTCGTTTTTATATCTTGAAGCCCAGCTTTTTCGACTAATACCTTTATCGTTATTTGATATTGAGTGTTGTTTGGCAATGCAGCTGGGCGGGAATGTTTCTATTGCTCCAAGCTGCTTGGGGCTGTCTGCAAAAAAAGACGAATTTATCATGAGCTGTGCCATTGCAAAACTAGACGCTAATAGTGCTGATTTCGAAAGCGCATTAAATACCTTGTTGGCTTGGGATTCGGTTTCCGATCCTAAGGTGAATCAAGCCGTTGAAGAGATTATCTCCGCAGTGAAAGCTGATGGCGATAAAGCGGTGCTTCACTTTACGGAAAAGTTTGACGCTATGTCGCTGAGTCATTTTGATGAATTGCGAGTACCAAAGCAGCGCCTGCAACAGGCCCTTGAAACAATTGATCCAGTGCAGCGCAAGGCCTTAGAGCAAGCCGCGGAACGAATTCGGGCTTACCATCTGCACCAGCGTCAAGATTCTTGGCAGTATCGAGAAGCGGATGGCACATTACTGGGGCAGCAAATTACCCCCTTAGATCGCGTAGGTCTTTATGTTCCTGGTGGCAAAGCCAGTTATCCTTCTTCGGTTTTGATGAACGCTATCCCAGCTAAGGTCGCCGGAGTGCCTGAGCTGATTATGGTAACTCCAACGCCTGGTGGCGAAGCCAATGATATGGTTTTGGCCGCTGCTGCTATTGCGGGTGTTGATGAGGTGATTTGCATGGGTGGTGCACAAGCCGTCGCTGCATTGGCCTATGGAACTGAAAGTTTAGCAAAAGTCGATAAGATTACTGGCCCTGGAAATATTTTCGTCGCTACGGCGAAAAGAGCGGTGTTTGGCCAAGTAGCGATCGATATGATTGCAGGCCCTTCTGAGATTTTAGTTTATTGTGATGGCGCAACTGATCCTGATTGGATTGCAATGGATCTGTTTTCCCAAGCTGAACATGATGAGCAAGCTCAAGCGATTCTGATTTCCGAAAGTGAAGAATTTATTGCTAAAGTGCAAGCTAGTATCGATCGCTTATTGCCGGGCTTGGAGAGAGAGACGATTGCTCGAGCATCTTTGGAAGGACGTGGGGCCTTGATTAAAGTTGCTGATCGCCAGCAAGCCTTAGATTTAATTAATCGCATTGCGCCGGAGCATTTGGAATTATCTGTTGAAGATCCGGAGC
The DNA here is from genome assembly GCA_025800365.1 of Cellvibrionaceae bacterium. Lineage (GTDB taxonomy): Bacteria > Pseudomonadota > Gammaproteobacteria > Pseudomonadales > Cellvibrionaceae > Pseudoteredinibacter. The sequence continues at coordinate 56,389 of JAOXRT010000188.1, forward strand.
TTTTATTGCCAGAAATTCGCCACGCGGGCGCTATCTTTATGGGGCGTTATACCGCTGAGGCGCTAGGTGATTATTGCGCGGGGCCAAACCACGTTTTACCCACCTCAGGTACTGCTCGTTTTTCATCGCCATTAGGCGTTTACGATTTTCAAAAGCGCAGTTCTCTAATTATGTGTTCTGCCCAAGGTGCTTCAGAGCTTGGCAAGATCGCTTCGCCGCTAGCACGCGGTGAGTCTCTTGAGGCCCACGCCAGGTCGGCTGAGTATCGAATCCTGCCAGAAGATTAATCGTTCTATTGAAAGCTACTTGCTGGCACTCGCCAGTGAGTGGCTGTCCAAAGGTTTGCAGTCGGATTGTCAGATTTCTATGAGGAATTGGCGATAACTCCTGCCGAAATATCGACTATAGTTGAAGGGTCTGAATAATATTAGCTGAGGCCCGTCCTAATGAAACTCAATATTCAAAGCAATCTGGTTTCCTTTTGTACTCTTGCCGCAGTTCTTTCTTCTATTGCTTCCACTGCTTATGCACAGACAGCTGAGGTTGAAAGGCTCAACTGGGATGGCAAAGAAAATGTGGAACTGTTTTGGCAGCGCTATATCGCTTCCAAAGGCGGTTTAACTTGGGAGCGTTCGAGTGAGTACCCTGATTATGACAAGGTTAAAGAGGGCGATACCTTTATGGTTGAGCTCAAACAGGGGCCTTGTTTGATGGAGTTTTTTCATGGTCGCTGGCGCCGTGCCAATGATGTTTGGCGTTGGGGGGAAAGCATGAATGAGTATGCGGCTTGCCCTTTTGTGTTTGATTAAAGTCTCTTATTAGCGAATCCGTAAAACTTCTCTCTTGCTCTACTGCATCGGTGGGGGAGAGGTTTGACTAGATCTCTTGCATTATTAGACTCGCTTTAGTAGCCCTTTGATAGCCCCCTTTATGTCAACGAGGCATCATTTTTTTCGCTGCAGCCCTCGTGATAGCTACTCGTAAATCTATATTTGTTTGCCACTATATGATTATCCCTCTGTGATAATTGCGTTAGTTTTGCCTCCTACACTATGTCTGTCTTCATCATAAAAGCCATCTGGCTGTGATGGCGAACCTTTATCACAATGTTAATAGACAAAAGTAGAGAGAAAGCTCATGAGTCAACATCAACGCCTATTGCGCGGTGCCGGTTTAGCTGTAGCCGCCGCTGGACTAGCCGCTTGCGGTACTGCTCAAACCACCGCCCAGCCAGCTGTAGCTGCTGAAAAAACCGATCTTATTCACTGTTACGGCATCAATGTTTGTAAAGGTCATAATGACTGTAAAACCGCTAGCAATGCCTGTGCTGGTCATGGTTCCTGTAAGGCTGAAGGCTTTGTGGCAATGCCGACTAAATCCTGTAAGGACGCTGGTGGTAAGGTAAGTCGCGAGTGGGTTGGTGAGATTGCCCGTGCAGATCTTATTCATTGCTATGGAGTGAATATCTGTAAGGGTCACAATGATTGTAAGACCAAAGAAAATGCTTGCGCAGGTCATGCGACTTGTAAAGGTACTGGCTTTATCGAAGCGCCAGCCAAATCCTGTAAGGATGTTGGCGGTACAGTAGGTAAGTAAGTGCTTTAGGCCCTGCCTTTCGGCGGGGCCAAATCTAAGAATTGAACGACGGCTTGGGGAAGCTGAAATGGAAGGGCAAGTAACAGCAGTTAACGACGATTACCTTGGCTTTGGCTTAGGTCTGCGAACGGATCATTTTGAAGAGGTTTTGCAGAACAATCCTAAAGTTGATTGGTTTGAGGTGATCTCAGAGAATTTTATGGTAGCCGGTGGCAAGCCGCGTTACTACTTGGAACAAGTGCGTGAGCGTTACCCAATTGTAATGCACGGCGTGTCTATGTCGCTTGGATCTACCGATCCTTTGGATATGGATTATTTAAGGCGCTTGAAGTCACTGGCAGATGAAGTGCAACCAGCCTGGATATCGGATCATTTGTGTTGGTCGCAGCTTGGAGGTCTTAACAGCCATGACTTATTGCCAATGCCCTATACCGAAGAAGCCTTGAAACATATTGTTGCGAATATAAAGCAAGCCCAAGATTTTTTAGGGCGGCAAATGCTGATCGAAAATGTTTCTAGTTACATAAGCTACCGCGAATCGGCCATGACGGAGTGGGAGTTTTATTCGGCCGTGGTTGAGGAAGCGGATTGTTTGATGCTGCTGGATATTAATAATATTTACGTCAGCGCTCGTAATCATCACTTCGATGCCGAGCAATATTTGGCGGCTATTAATCCGCAGCGTGTTCGCCAAATGCACTTAGCAGGGCATAGCGATTACGGTGATTACATTATTGATACCCATGATCATCCGGTGGTCGATTCAGTTTGGCAGTTGTACGCCAAAGCGATTCAACGCTTTGGTCCGGTAAGTACAATGATCGAGCGCGATGACGATATCCCGGTTTTGGCTGAGCTTATCGAAGAATTAAACCAGGCTCGTCAAATTAGCGCTGAAGCTCTAGCTGGACTTACTATCGGGAGTCTCGCTAATGGCTAGTTTACAAGAGCGGCAAGCTCAGATGATGGCCTTTTTATTGGCAGGCGATGATCAAATTGCTGAGCATATCAGTAGCAATGAGTTGGTTGACGGCAATCAGCGTTTAGCGATTTACAGCAATGGCTATCGTTTGCGCCTAAAGGAAACTTTGGCGGTCGATCACGATGTCTTAGCTAGCTATATGGGAGATGAAGCGTTTGATGAGCTATGTAATAGCTTTGTTGAAGCTAACCCATCACAGAATAAATCTTTGCGATATTTCGCAGAAACACTGCCTGATTTTTTGGCGGAGCACTATGCGCAATATCCCCAGTTGGCAGAATTGGCGGCTTTTGAGAGACGGTTAATGTTTAGCTTTGATGCCGCTGATGCTGAGCCTTTGGCTGCTGACTTTTTGCAACAGCTAGCGCCAGAAGACTGGCCCGCTTGTCGTTTTAGCTGGCATCCATCATTGCAGATATTTGACTGCCAATTCAATGTGGTCCCTATTTGGCAAGAGTTGAAGCAAGAGCAAGCGCCACCGGCGCCTATAGAACAGCGCAGCCGCTGGGCTATATGGCGCAACGCAGAGCGCCTAACTCAGTTTACTTCGCTTATGGGGGTGGAAATTGCTTTGCTGCAATCACTGGCGAATGGTGACAACTTGAGCCATGCTTGTGAGCAATTGTTGGATTATATATCAGAAGAAGAGATTCCCAGCTTTTTGCATAGCCGGCTGCAAAACTACATCAGTAACGGCATGTTGTGCTTGGCCTAGGAATCGAAAGCTTAAATTCAAGCTTATAACGTTAATAAAAATCGGCGGTGCACGTTTTAATGAAAGCTTCCGCCAAAATATTGAGGATTGAGTTATGTCTCTAGTAGCAAATGTCAGTGCGCTTTACTACCGCACCGTAGATGCCTTTGCGCATATTGATGGTCTGCCGGCGTTATTGTTGCGCCTGTATTTAGCACCTATTTTTATTACCGCTGGCCTGCACAAGATCAATCATATAGAAGACATTATTTCTTGGTTTGGGAATCCAGATTGGGGCTTAGGTTTACCGGCACCAGAGCTGATGGCTTATTTGGCGGCGTATACCGAGTTCCTAGGTGGTTTTGTGCTGCTATTGGGTTTGGCAACACGATTAGTGGCGATTCCTTTAATGATCACTATGCTAGTCGCCGCTTTGACCGCGCACTGGGATAATGGCTGGTTTGCGATTGCCTCCAGCAGCCAAGAAACCAGTATTGCCTATGTGCTTGAAATGGTTGGCTTTCCTGGTGCTAAAGAGAGCTTAGAGAACAGTGTAGAAGTGGCGACTCGTTTAGGTCGAGCTAAGGAAATTTTGGAAGAAAACGGTAATTATAGCTGGCTTAGTGGCAAGGGCAGTTTTGTAGTGCTGAACAACGGTATTGAGTTCGCGGCGACGTATTTTATTATGTTGTTGAGCCTATTCTTCACGGGTGGTGGTCGCTATGTCAGTGTCGATCACTACTTAGCTAAGGTTTTTCCTAAGCCTCAGGCTTAATAAAGAGGCCTAAATGCTATTAAAGGGGGTCAATTGACTCTCTTTAAACCTACATTCTTTAGGGAACAATTCGACGACAGTCGTGTTATACTCCGCCGATTATTTTATCCACAATAGGGCTGTATTTTGATCGGCAGGTTGTTTAAGCGAAAATCCGCTGCCCCAGAGGCAGAAAAAACCAAGTCTTCCCAGCAGGAAAAGACCTCTAAAGCCAATAAGGCCAATGCGCCAACAGGGCAAAACTCTGCTGACAAAAAAGCTGACCCTAAAAAGCCACGTAACCGCCGCCGTAAGCCCAAAGCTAAAAAACCAGCCGCCCCTTGGGATATCAGTCAGTTCCAGGTTGAGCCTGCCGAAGGCAAAACCCGCTTTCATGACCTAAACCTACACAATGATTTGATGCATGGCATTGCCGATCTTGGCTTTGAATATTGTTCTCCTATTCAAGCTCAGTCCTTGCCGCACAGCCTAGATGGCCATGATGTGGTGGGTAAAGCCCAAACCGGTACGGGTAAAACAGCGGCTTTCTTGTTGACCATAATCGATGACTTGCTTCGCAATCCCTTAGAAGGTGAGCGTTTTGCAGGAGAGGCGCGCGCTTTGGTTATCGCGCCTACGCGAGAGTTGGTGATTCAAATTGCAGATGATGCCAAGGAGTTGGTAAAGCACACAGACTTACAAGTTCACACCTTGGTCGGCGGTATGGATTATGGCAAGCAGCAACGTAAGCTGGAAGATTCCTATGTGGATATCCTAGTGGCTACTCCAGGTCGCTTATTGGATTTCTGTGGCAATCGAGATGTGCATTTAGATCAACTTGAAATCATGGTAATTGATGAAGCTGATCGCATGTTAGATATGGGCTTTATTCCTCAGGTGCGTCGTATCATTCGTCAAACACCGAAGAAAACCCATCGCCAGACTTTGTTATTTTCAGCGACCTTTACCCAAGATGTACTGAATTTGGCCGAGCAATGGACCATCGATCCTGTAATGATTGAAATTGAGCCTGAATCAGTTGCTACTGACACGGTCACTCAAAAAGTCTACATGTTAGCCACGGAAGAAAAGTACACCTTGCTGTACAACGTATTAAAGCAAGATGATGTAGAAAGTTTGATTGTATTCGCCAACCGCCGCGATCAATGTAGACGTCTGCATGAGAAGCTGGAAGCCCACGGTTTCAAGGTTGGCATCTTGTCTGGTGACGTTCCCCAAAATAAACGTGTAAAAACCTTAGAAGGTTTTAAAACTGGCCAGTTAAATGTATTGGTAGCAACCGACGTAGCTGGTCGCGGTATTCATATCGATGGCATCAGTCACGTTGTGAATTACACCTTGCCAGAAGAGCCTGAAGATTATGTACACCGTATTGGTCGAACAGGTCGTGCTGGCCGTTCAGGTACATCGATCAGTCTAGCTTGTGAAGATGATGCTTTACGATTAGAGCCTATCGAAACGCTTTTGGGTGATAAGTTAAAGTGTGAAGTACCGCCAGAAAATTTATTGCTAGAGCACCCACCGTTACCGGCGCGCAAGCGAAGCTCAAATCAGGGGCAAAATCGCTCACGCTCCGCTGGTAATCGTCGTCGCAATTGATTGTAAAACTGCTCTGGGGTGATGTTCATTCACCCCTTCATAATTAACTCTTTAACGATTCTTGTCCTTAGACACCTAGCTTCAAAGGTAGCTGTACTGCGGGCAGGGGAAGCTTCCATCGCGAACCTCGCTTGCGTATTGCTGTGCGGCTTTGGTGATCATCTTTCTCACGGCGCAATATTCTTTGTTGAATCGCATAGGGGCTTGGTTTTGATTTAAGCCGATCATGTCATTGATTACTAATACCTGTCCATCGCAGTCGGAACCTGCACCGATACCTATTGTTGGAATGGATAAGGCTTGGGTAATAATTTTGGCAAGATCAGCAGGAATAGCCTCCAGTACCAGTGAAAAAGCGCCAGCAGCTTCTACAGCTTTGGCTTCTTCTAGTAGCTTCTGGGCTGCGCTCTGAGTTTTCCCTTGAACTTTATTGCCGCCCATTGAGTGATACGACTGAGGCGTTAATCCGAGGTGTCCCATGACGGGTATGCCGGCACGACTGATTTGCTCAATAGCGGCTAAGGAACCACCGCCCCCTTCCAGCTTTACTGCAGAAACCCCTGTTTCTTTTATCAATCGAATGGCCGCCTGAATAGCATCGCTCGCACTGCTTTGATAGCTCCCGAAGGGGAGGTCAGCTACCACTAGGGCATTTTGCGCTCCGCGCTTGACCATCGCTGCGTGATAGCACATTTGTTCTAAAGTGACTCCTAGAGTGGTTTGGTCACCTTGCACCACACAGCCTAAAGTATCACCTACTAGTAATATATCTGCATGTTGATCTAGCAGTTTTGCCATAGTGTGATCATAGGCGGTAAGCATCACCAGTTTACGCTGGTTTTTCATACTCTGAATAATGGGGACGGTCATTGTTGAATTGGGTAGCTCGCTCATGTGGCTTCCTAATGGTGGTTGACGATTCATCTTAAGCTAGACAGGCGAGCAAGATTGCCCCAGACTTATATCAAAGTAAATTCTATTAAAATATTTGATAGAATAAGCAAATACTTATGCCTTGAAAGTTGACTACCCAAGCTAAGTGTCGCCATGGCTTGGGGCACTAGGCGCGAAATTGCGAGGTTTTGCTAGGCAACTTAAGGATGCTCACTTTGTACAATTAGCTACTTCTCTAACGATAATTTTATGACCTTAGATGATTTAAATACCTTTATTGCGGTTTATAAGCATAAGAACCTGAGCGTTGTTGCTCGCCATATGCAGTGCTCGCAGCCGGCGGTTAGTCAGCATATTGTGCGTTTAGAAAAAGAGCTGGGCGTTGCTCTTTTTGAGCGTCAAGCCCGTGGAGTGCAAGCTACTCATGCCGGGGAAATCTTATATGAGTATGTTAGTTCGGGGCTCAATCAGATTCGTATGGGGGTTCATCAAGTACAGCAAATCAGCGCCGGAGAGGCGGGCCAGCTCAGTATTAGTACTGGTGGCACCACTATACGGCACTTTATGTCTGACGCCGTGGTCAATTTTCGACATCGTTACCCCCAGGTTCAGCTGCAACTATGTTCTAACAACACACATAAAGCTTGTATTGAGGCGCTGCGAAGCGCTGAAGTGGATTTGGCCTTTATCACTATTGGAGAGCCTATAAAAGGCATAGAGCAACGATCCTGTATTGAAATGCCATGGGTGCTGGTTATGACCAGTGAAGATCCCTTGAGTAATAATACGATGACTGTAAAACAATTAGGGGCACTGTCATTTGTGTCTTTAAAGGAAAGTTCCACTGCTCAGAATCAGTTACAGAGGCAGTTAGTTAAACAGGGGGTTGATTATCAAACCACGACGACAGTTGACGACTGGGACACCGCTATTCAGTTTGTAGATATGGGATTAGGTTACGCCATCACGCCTTTACGCCATGCGCAAAATTTGGAAAAGCAATACGCAATCCGCTATGTTCAGATAGTAGATTTACAAGCGGTTTGCTTTGGTTGGGCAACACGTCGTTGGAAATCGCTTACTGCCATAGCAACAGATTTTGTTGCCTTGTTTGAAAGCTGTCAAATTGACTAGATTGCTTTCAACCCCATGTGCAGAGCAATCTGCACATGGGGTTGCTAATTTTATTGCGTGGCGGCTGTGGCAATGGCGCGAAACAGTGCCAGTGTTTTAGGAATTGAGTTGTAATTATCTTTAGTGTAGTGGGGATTTCCCGATAATTTAACTATAAGTAATTCTCTAGCGCGATCGATGTAAATATATTGGTCGTATATCCCTACGGCCATAAATACTTCTGGGTGTTCTGCATGTGCTGGAGGTATCCACCATTGAAAACCGTAGCCCCAACTAGCTAGGGTATTGTCGTCTTCTTTGGCTTGCAGGTGATCGGCATCCATGGTCAAAGAATCTTGCATCCACTGAGCGGGAATAATTTGTTTGCCGTCATGTTGCCCGTTCTGCATGGCCAGTTGGCCGAAGCGCGCATAGTCTCGCAGGACAGCATTAAAACCGCCAAGGGCCATTTCCATCTTATGACTATCGGTAACCCAGTAAGCATCGCTTTCGGCGCCCATCGGCTGCCACAGCTTTTCTTGCATATAGTCGCTGATGCTACGGCCAGTTGCTTCCCTTAATATCATTCCCAGAACTTGGGTGTCGATGCTGACGTAAAGTCGGCGAGTGCCAGGTGTAACTTCGTTTTCTAAGCTGGCGGCAAATTCATCGAAGCTTCCGCCGAGCGCCAAAATACGACCAAAGCGATTAATATCGGAGTTTAAATCGGCGTAATCTTCATTGAAGGCGACCCCTGAAGACATTTGCAAAATATCTTTAATTCGCACACGTTCATAGCCGCTGCCTTTAAGGATAGGGAGATAGTCGTCAGCGTTTTTATAGATGTCTATCTTGCCTTCAGAAACAGCAATTCCGAATAGGGCTGAAATGAAAGACTTAGCGACAGAAAAAGAAATATGGCGGTCGTTTTCGGTTTCACCACGAAAGTAATTTTCGTAGCGAATATCGCCATGCTGCATCACCAACAAGCTTCCAGTGTGAGTATAGTTAATGTAGTCGGCGGTATTTATTGCTTCGCCATAATAGTTAAAGGTTTCAGGCATGCTTAATGGCTCGCCTTTGTGGAGCTGCCATGTCTGCTTTCCAGCTTCAACATTGCTTGAAGCATAATGCTGATCAGAGTTGCGCATGTTTTCGACAATATTGGCTTTGTCGAATAAGGTTAGTCCATGGTAGATCCGTTGAATTTCCACTCTAAAGAAGAAAACGCTTAGAATAAAAATGGCGAGCAGGCCCAATAGCAGTTTGCTGCTAAAGCCTTTTTGCGATAGGGGCATTTGTTAGGTTCCTTGTGCTTAGATCTTTATTGTTATGTTGCTCTATTGTAACGCTATGACAATAGGGCCCAATAGCGCTCGTATCACAATCTACTAGGGCCTGTTAACACTAATGGCTATCTATGTTGGCGCTAATGAATCACCTACTATAAATAGCTCTGGGCTTGTCAGCTATATGACAGTCATTGTAGCCACACTAGAGTAAGCTGTGATCCGCTGAAATAAACATTACTGAGGCCAAATATGACCACTGTTGTTGAAATTAACGATCTTAAAGAGATGGCTCGCCGACGCGTACCTAAAATGTTCTTTGAGTATGCTGACTCTGGCTCTTGGACTGAGTCGACTTACAGAGCCAATGAGGCAGATTTCAACAAAGTCTATCTACGTCAGCGTGTTGCTGTGAATATGAGTGATCGCAGCTTAGCCACTAAGATGTTGGGCCAAGATGTCAGCATGCCCATTGCTTTAGCGCCAACCGGTCTATGTGGCATGCAGTATGCTGACGGTGAGATTCTGGCGGCTCAAGCCGCTGAGGAAGCCGGAGTGCCTTTTACTCTGTCTACTATGAGCATCTGTTCTTTGGAGGCAGTCGCGGCTGCAACCAAAAAGCCATTTTGGTTTCAGCTTTATGTCATGCGTGACCGTGGCTTTGTGGGGGATCTCATCGACCGGGCAAAAGCGGCAGGATGTTCTGCTTTGATGCTCACCTTAGATCTACAAATACTAGGGCAGCGCCACAATGATATACGCAATGGCTTGGGCACTTTTGGGCCAAAACAAATACTGCAGCTAATCTCTAAGCCTCGTTGGTGTATGGGGATGGCGAAAAGCCAGCATAAGGGCTTTGGCAATATTATGGGGCATGTGAAGGAAATCGCTGATAATGCTTCACTTTCTGAGTGGGTTGCCGGACAGTTTGACCCGGATCTTTCTTGGGATGACATTGCTTGGATCAAGGAGCGCTGGGGCGGGCCGTTGATTCTGAAGGGTGTGCTAGATAAAGATGATGCGAAACGCTGTGTAGACGTAGGTGGAGACGCCTTGGTGGTATCGAATCATGGTGGCCGCCAACTTGATGGAGCTCGCTCTTCGATTCGTGTTTTGCCAGAAATTGTTGAAGCGGTTGGCGATGAAATCGAAGTGCAATTTGATGGCGGTATTCGCAGTGGCCAAGATGCCTTAAAGGCTATGTGTTTGGGGGCAAAAGGCACTTATATTGGTCGCCCCTTCTTGTACGGATTAGGGGCGATGGGTAAAGCTGGGGTCAGTAAGACCTTAGATATCATGCGCGCCGAAATGGACACCACCATGGCCCTATGTGGCGAGCGCCAGCTTATTAATATGGGGCCACATAATCTTGATGGTATCGAGTTTTAACGCGGCGCACGTGCCAGAAAATACACCGGTACAATCAATAAAGTAAACAGAAGTGCACTCAAAGCAAAGGTATCTTGGAAGGCTAGGGTGGCTGCTTGCCGATAAAATTCCTGCCCCATAATGGCGCTGGCCAATTCTATTTGCTGTAGATAATCAATGCCCTGTTGTTGAAGATAGGGCATGATTTGTTGTACTGCGAAAACAGATTGCTGATTGCCTTCGTTTTGCTCAGCTAAGATATGCCCCATATGGAAACTGCTGCGACGCTCTAGGTAAATCGCGCAGAGGTTCACCCCTAAGGCCCCACCAAATTGACGAATAAAGTTGCTTGCACCAGACCCTTGGCTGAGCTTTTCCATGGGTAAGTGCTTAAATGATGCTACTGTCAGTGGCGGCATGATAAAGCCCATACCAATACGGCCAATAATGACCCACCAAGTAAAGATAATAAATGGTGTTCGAAAATCTGCAGCGGCGGTAAGCCAGCAGGAGTAGGCAAATAGAAAGATACCGAAAGCAATCAAAAAACGCGGTGAGATTTTGTCTGCCAATCGCCCTGCAATCGGTAGTGAAATGCCAAGCATTATCCCGCCAGGTAACAGTACCAAGCCGGCCTCAGTGGCACTTAGACCTTGGATGTTTTGTAAAAATAACGGTGCAAGATAAAAGCTACTATAAAGGCCCGCACCAAATACGGCAGCTACGATAGCCGCGGGTATAAAACCCTGATAGCTGAATAAGCTGAGATCTAATAAAGGCTTGCTGGCATGTTTTTGGCGATAGATAAATAAGTAACTAAAAATAAAAAACAACGCATAGCAAATCAGCGAGAAGTCTGAGCCCCAGCCTTTACTTTGGCCTTTACTTAAAGCCAATAAGAGAACAAAAATACCGGCACTTAATGCGCTTAAAGCGATTAAATCGAGCTTAGCAATCGGTCCGCTCGCTTCTCGCTCCGGCATAAATTGTAAAGTCAGTAGCGCACCTGCTACGGCCAATGGCAGTGGTAAGAAAAATGCCATACGCCAGTTAAAAGCATCGACTAATAGGCCGCCAAGGTAGGGGCCTAGTGCTGGCGCCATCACCACGATAATGCCGAAAAGGCCCATTGCGGTGCCTTGCTTCTCGGGTGGAAAAACCCGGCTCATCACATAGGTGGCCAGTGGCATAAATATACCGCTGGCGGCACCTTGGATAATTCTTGAAGTAATCAATAACTCAATATTGCTGCTGACAGCCCCCAGAATAGAGCTGGCGGAAAATAGCGCGAGCGCTGCAATGACAGTTCGGCGAATACCTAAGGATTCGATTAGCCAAGCAGTAATCAACATGGTGATGGTTGATGCCGCCAGATAGCCAGAGGAAATCCATTGTGCAGTACTTTGGGTGATACCAAAGGCGCCCATGATAGGAGGAATAGCGACGTTTACACTGGTGCTGCTCATGGCTGTGGTGATAGCACCAATGCCAATAGTTATTACCGCAAACCAGCGATAGTTCTCGCCATAATGCGCAAACAGTGAATCGAAGTTTCTACTGTGATTAGTGGTCACGGGTATCGATTTCTACTTCTACCATCATGCCAGGCTTTAGTAGGCCCTCTTCTTGCTCTATCGCTAAGCGCAAGCTTAATCGCTGAGTAACTTTGGTAAAATTGCCACTCGGATTGGGGTTAGGCAATAGGGCGAATTGGCTGCTGGTGGCGTGATCAATACGCTCGACGATGGCCGTAAATTCTTTGTCTGGATAAGCATCTACCGATACCGAGGCCTTGTCGCCAACACTGATATGACGTACCTGAGTCTCTTTAATATTAGCCTTGATCCAAATATCGTTAGGGTCATGCAGCATCAGTAAGCGTCGGCCCGCTGGCATAAACTCGCCTGCGTGAACAAAGGTTTTATCTACTACGGCAGTTGTTAAAGGGCTATAAATTTTACGATCGTTTAAGGCAATCTCGGTATTGTGTTTCTCAACCTGCAGCAGTTCCAGTTCACGCTCTAAAATAGCCAGTGTTTTGGTTTGAATTTCGCGCTCCTGCAAAGCTGCTTTGGCCTGCGACATGGCGGATTCTAACTGATGTAATTGCGCCTCGGCTTCATCGTATGCATGGCGGGATTTAGAGTGTTCTAGCTGAGCATCTTCCCAGACTTGAGCGCTAATTAACTTTTTTTGCCACATGCTTTTTGAACGCTCAAAATTTGATTGTGCTGCTGATACAACCGATGCTGCTTTCTTTAAGCTGGCTTGATTGCGCTCAACGGCAGCGACACTGGCGGCATATTGATTATCGACATTACTGCCCACTAGCTGCAATTGAGCGCGAGCACGTTCGATGCTGAGCTGTTGATTGGCAATTTTTAATTCGATGGTTTTTAAAGACAGCTCTGTTTGTCTTGAATCCATCTGAATAAGCAGTGTATCTCTGTCGACGGTTTGACCGCTGTTTACCGGCATTTCCACGATCCAGCCAGGAACTCGACTCGATAGCGAAACAATATTACTGGCGATATGGGCATCATCAAGATATACCGTGTAGCTGCGCTTATACAGCCATTGGCCTATTAAGATTAAAGCGATTAGGCTGCTAGCAATAATTAAAGGGCGTTTTTTATTGGCGGATAACTTCTGCTTCGTATCGTTCATGGTGGACTCGCTCATAGTATTCTCAACGACCCCTTTGCATATTGAGTTTCATATGATTTAAGTTTTGTGAAAGCTGCATGCGCCTGACTTTACTTAAGCCTTCCAGAGCTTGTTGGGCTAGCTCTTCTGTTAACTTGTCGATATCCGGTAACAGGGCAATGGCTTTCTCGGTGGCATAGACAAGGCGCCGTCGGCCATCGCTAGGGTCAGGACGGCGCTCTATAAGATCAGCACTTTCCATCTTATCGATAATGGTGCCAAGGGGGGCTTTTTCCATGCCTAGGTTTTCGGCAAGCTCGGTTTGGCTTTGGCCGTCTTGGCGTGATAAGCGGATAAGAATGCGTGATTGAGAGCGGCTTAACTCAAAACCTTGCAGGCGTAAGCGACGATTAAACTCATTGGTCATAATGCGGGTTAAATCGTTAATCAACCAACATAGTTCCTGTTCACCTTCCTCTTCAATACTGATGCCCATTTGGTGATGTTGCATGTATTGCCGCTCTCCCTGTAAGGCTAGAAGTTTGAATAGCCTTCTGCCAAATTAATACCGATGTCATCTTGGTAACATATGTTACTAATTTGTTCGGCTTTTACACTGGTATAAATTGCCTAAATAAGGGCTAAGGTCGACGGCTTTGCGCTTTTTCGTCAATTGAACCGCCGAAGCATAGATTTATAATTTGAAATCAGAAAAGAAGACACACATAAATAAAACAGTGGAGCCGGTGATGACGGACGATATTCAGATCAAATTGGAAGGGCGTAGCCTGCACATCGTAATGGATCGCCCTAAGCGTAAAAATGCGCTGACTATGGCGATGTACAGCGCTATGGCAGAAGCGATCAACGATGCCGTTGAAAATGATGAAGTACGTAATATCGTACTGCGTGGCGAAGCCGACTGCTTTACCAGTGGTAATGATCTTGAAGATTTTATGAAGAACCCGCCCCAGGGTAATGACAGCCCAGTGGCGACCTTTATGCGCAATCTATATAACTGCCCGAAGCCAGTATTGGCAGCGGTTGATGGCGATGCGGTTGGTATCGGTACCACGATGTTGCTGCACTGCGATTTGGTTTATGCCGCAGACAGTGCTCGTTTGCAGATGCCATTTGTAAGCTTGGGTTTGTGTCCTGAGTACGCTTCAAGTTATGTTTTACCGCGTATTTGTGGACATGTAAAAGCCTCTGAGCTGCTTTTGTTTGGCGAGCCTTTTGATGCTCAAACGGCTAAAGAGTGCGGTATTGTCAATGAAGTCGTTGGATCATCAGAGCTACTTGCATTGGTCACCGAAAAAGCCAATAAGCTGGCTCAGCAACCTCCGGCCGCAATTCGCGCGACCAAACTGTTATTGCGTGCTCCTCGTCGCCAGGAAGGTGCCGATGTTATGGATGAAGAGATGGTGTTGTTTAGTAAGGGGCTGCAAGGCAAGGAGTTTATGGAAGCAGTGACCGCATTCTTTGAAAAGCGTGCGCCAGATTTTTCCAGCTTCAACTAGTGTGGAAAATGGGGCTGGAATATATCCGGCCCCTAAATATCTTCTTTCTAGGAGCTTATTAAAGCCATTAGGCGGCTATTAAGCGGTCGTAACGCTTGCTCAATAAGTCATAAAACTTTTCGCGCTGGGTCGCGACGTCCTGCTTCATGCTGACAATATCGGCTTCCTTGATATCTTGGCGCCCCACGAAGACTTCTTTGCGAAAGTGAGCAATCTTGGCGCCATAGAGACGTAAGCTTCGCTCCATCAACTTTTCGCCTAGCATCAAAAGCCTAGTTTCAGCATCGGCTAGCTTTTTAAACTCTTTGATCAAATCAGCATTAACTTGGGATAGCTCTTCGCGTCGCCCTTGAGGCCACTGATCGCCAAAGCGGTAAGACTCGATGACCAATGCCGAATACTTGGCAAAGATATGATTCACCTGGCCGACATCGGTGGAGATGGCCTCCAATATGTCTACCCGGCGGTCACCGCTCTCGAGTTTATCTTGATATACATCTTTTTGACGCATGACCACCCAGGTGCTCACGCCAGCAATAATGGCGCCTAGGGCGATATTGATAGAGGATTCCAGCATTGGCCAGTAGTTTAAGCTTTCCATGGTGCGTAGCTCAGTGTCGATCGGTTGACGGAAAAAGAATACTTAGCAAGTACTAAGCACTCTTTGTGCCAACTGTGAGCTTTCGAGACGCTAAGCCCATGGGCTTACGCAAGAATCAATGGAATTTCGGAACTTGCCCATTGCGCAGAGGTTCAAGCAGGTATTCCAAACCATTGAGCTTGATTTGGTACAGCAAGGCCAGCTGTCGCCCTAGCTTATTGTCAGGAAAGCCACCTTTGGAGTGCATCCAGACTAAATAGGGCTCAGGCAAGTCGGCCAGTAGGCGACCTTGGTACTTGCCATAGGGCATTTGCTGCTGAACCAACTCCAGCAGCATGCGAGGGTCTAGATCTTCCACTATCGCCAGTTTTCCTTGCTTGGGCTAGTCGTCTTTGCTGGGGATTGTTAGGCGCAGTAGATGTATCTTGCGACTATCAGAGTAGAGTACCTTGAAAACATAGCCTTGAATCTCGACCTGCTCATTACGGCTAGGTAGGTGACCGAAGGCCTGCATCACGATACCACCAATGGTATCGAATTCATCTTCACTGAAGCCAGATTCAAACTGCTCATTGAACTCTTCAATAGGCGTCAAGGCTTTGACAATGTAATCGCTGTCAGAGACCTGACGAATTGAGGCTTCTTCTTCCTCTTCATCGGTCTCATCTTCGATTTCACCCACGATTTCCTCAAGCAGGTCTTCAATCGTAACTAGGCCGGCAATACCGCCATACTCGTCGATAACCATGGCCATATGGTAGCGATTTTCTCGGAACTCGCGCAGCAGCACATTCAAGCGCTTGCTTTCAGGAATAACGACTGCAGGGCGGATGATTTTGCTGAGATCGAAGTCTTCGGTGCCACCGAGGATAAGGGGTAGCAGGTCTTTGGCTAGTAGGATGCCTTTGATATCGTCAATCGACTCCCCAATCACTGGGAAGCGGGAATGACCAGATTCAATCACTTTCGGGAGTAGCTCAGCTGGGCTGTCTTCAATATTGAGTACCACCATCTGTGGGCGGGGGATCAATACTTCGCGAACCTGTTGGTCGGCTACATCCAGAGCCCCTTCAATAATGCTCAGGGCTTCTTCATCTAAGAGCTCGCGCTCGGCGGCTTCTTTGATGATGGCCAGCAGCTCCTCACGGGAGTTTGGCTCACTGGAAAAATTACTAAAAAAGCGATCTAACCAAGATTTCTCTTGGCCATTAGACTGGCTACTCGACGGGTCTTCGCTCATGGCGAATTAGGCTCCTCTATTTTTTGGGGCGACTATTCTAGCACTGCATTTCATAGAAAAACCATGATTTTAGTTGGGCCGTGCTAGTTGCTTTCGTCTGGGTAGGGCTCGGCGTAGCCAAGCCCGGTAATTAAACGGCTTTCTAAGGCTTCCATCTCTTCGGCCTCAGTATCTTCTATATGGTCGAAACCCAGTAAATGCAAGCATCCGTGGATCGCCATATGGGCCCAATGGGCCTCCAGTGATTTATTCTGCTCTTGAGCTTCCTGCTCTACGACACTGGCACAAATGACCAAATCACCCAAAAGTGGAATGTCCACTTCAGGAGGAAGATCGGCTGGAAAAGATAGAACATTAGTGGGCTTATCTTTATCTCGGTACTGCTTATTTAAAGCCTGGCTTTCGTCCCTATCGACAATGCGAATGCTGAGTTCGGCCTCATCACGCAAGCCGCTTAGGGCAGCGCTTATCCATCGCGTAAAGTCGGCTTCCCCTGGGTTGTCTCCGTTCGAAACATCCTCAAGGTCGATATGCAGCGCTGTCACTTGTCGCTATTCTCTAGCTGCGCATCGAAGTCATCGTAGGCTTCGACAATGCGTTGAACCAAGGGATGACGTACCACATCTTTGGAGTTGAAAAAGGTAAAGCTGATACCGTTAACACCTTCTAACACTTCAATAGCATGACGCAGGCCTGAAGCAATGCCACGAGGTAAATCGATCTGGCTTGGGTCGCCATTAATAACCGCGGTAGAACCAAAGCCAATTCGAGTTAGGAACATCTTCATTTGTTCGCGTGTAGTATTTTGGCTTTCATCCAGAATAACAAAGGCATTATTTAAAGTTCGGCCGCGCATATAAGCTAGCGGGGCGACTTCAATTACATTACGCTCGATGAGTTTGTCGACGGTTTCAAAACCCAACATTTCATAAAGCGCGTCATATAGCGGGCGCAAGTACGGATCGACTTTCTGTGACAGATCACCTGGTAAGAAACCGAGTTTTTCACCGGCTTCTACGGCTGGGCGTACCAATAAGATACGTTCAATCTCATCTTTGAGAAGAGCTTCCACAGCGCAGGCAACCGCCAAATAGGTTTTACCGGTACCCGCTGGGCCAATACCAAAATTAATATCATTGGTCTGTACAGCGCGAACGTATTTTTGTTGATTTTTACCTCTGGGTTTAACCGTACACTTTTTAGTGCGGATTAAGGTAAGCGGCATTTCAACTTTGCTGCTGTTCTGTTCGGCAACGGGAGCTTCTGACATATGTTCTTCTACGCTGTTGTCTTGTAAGGCGAGGTGAATTTCATCTGGGGTTAATTCTTCTTTTTCGGTAATACGGTATAGCTGCTGCAAGATTTTTGCGGCGGCATGGGCTTTACCCTGTTGACCGATAAAACTGAATTGATTGCCGCGGTTTCTAATTTCGATTCCTAAACGCTCTTCTATTTGACGCAGGTGTCGGTCGAATTGGCCGTTAAGGTTAGCCAAGCGGCGGCTGTCGGCAGGCTCTAAAGCAATACGATGACTGGCATCGGATTTAGAGTTTTTGTTCCGGGAGTCTTTCTGCTTATTGTGTTTAGCAGTCTTTGTCTCGGTTTGTTTGCTGGTGGTACTGTCCAAAAGTGTTTCTATTCTCGCGGTGTCTGTTAATGGCTCCAGCTTACTGCAAAAGCCCAATAGGCGAAATATCGCTTATGTCCTAAAAAGTACGCTGTTATTGCGCTTGTTTATTAGCCCAGCGTGAAAGCCTGAGCTAATCTGCATTATTCAAAGGTGTCCTAGTAATAGAGATACCCTAATAATATAGACGATGCTTATGGTCTAAATGTGACAATAAGGCGAATCTCTAAGCTTCGTCTAACTCGCTGCTGATTAAAGTGCCGCGCAAAGAGTTTGGTAAAGCTTCTTCAATAAGAATATCGGCAAACTTACCGATCAGCTCGGCTTGTTCGCAGCGGAAGTTCACCACACGGTTATTCTCTGTGCGGCCTGCTAATTGACCTGGGTCTTTCTTTGAGTAACCACTAACCAACACGCGCTCTACATTGCCCACCATTTTGCGGCTGATATCCATAGCTTGCTGGTTAATACGATCCTGCAGGATTTTCAAACGCTGCTTTTTAACAGATTCGTCAGTGTCGTCCGCTAAATCTGCCGCTGGTGTTCCCGGGCGTGCGCTATAAATAAAGGAAAACGACATATCAAAATTCATATCGCCAATTAACTTCATCGTGGCTTCAAAATCTTGCTCGGTTTCACCTGGGAATCCAATAATAAAATCAGAAGAGAAGCAAATATCTGGGCGAATGGCTTTTAGGCGACGCAATTTGGATTTGTATTCGATACAGGTATGGCCACGTTTCATGGCCATTAAAATTCGATCTGAACCGCTTTGTACAGGAAGATGGATATGGCTGACCAATTCCGGCACTTCGCCATATACATCAATTAAGCTGTCGGAGAATTCCACCGGGTGAGAGGTGGTAAAGCGAATACGGTCAATGCCATCAACCGCGGCGACATAGGTGATTAATTCGGCTAAATCGACAATGTCGCCAGCGCCGTTGTCACCGCGGTAAGCGTTAACGTTTTGGCCTAACAGATTAATTTCACGTACGCCTTGGGTGGCCAATGCGGCGACTTCGGCCATCACATCCTGCACCGGGCGGCTGACTTCTTCACCGCGGGTGTAAGGCACAACGCAGAAGGTACAGTATTTAGAGCAACCTTCCATAATCGATACGAAAGCGCTAACCCCGTCGGCTTCTGGGGTTGGTAAATTATCGAACTTTTCAATTTCTGGGAAACTGATATCAACCACCACCGCGCCATTGTCGGTTTTGTGGGTTTCCATCATCTCCGGCAGACGGTGCAAAGTCTGCGGGCCAAAAATTAGATCGACATGGGGTGCGCGTTTTGCAATAGCGTCACCTTCTTGGCTGGCAACACAGCCGCCAACACCGATGATCAAATCTGGGTTTTTGTCTTTGTACTTTTTCCAGCGCCCTAGCTGGTGGTAGAGCTTGTCTTGGGCCTTCTCGCGAATAGAGCAAGTGTTTACCAACAATACATCGGCTTCAGCTGGATCCTCGGTGGTTTCCATCTGGTGGCTATCACCCAATAGATCACGCATACGAGCCGAGTCATATTCATTCATTTGGCAGCCATGGGTCTGAATAAACAGTTTTTTCACGCTGCTTTCGGCCGATTCTGTTGGGCTGGCTGGGTTTGACTCGCTGGCTGACATATTACTCTCAATTGCTTAAAAAACGCGCTAATTCGCGGGCGGAGCATTATAGCGGCAGAGAGGGTGAATGCCCAGTACCTAATTTGCCTCAAAGGCGCTTGTATTCTGAGCTTTCGCCCCCATTTAAGAGGCCATAGCCCAAGGGCAAATCCCTATTTTTTATGCCTCTATATTATCGAGGCCGTTATTTGAGAGCGTTATGGCTGAGCAGTCTTTTTATAAAGTGATTTTTTACAACCAGAGCCAAGTGTATGAAGTGTATGCCAAGGCGATTTATCAAAGCGAAATGTATGGCTTTATCGAAGTTGAAGAGTTCGTTTTTGGTGAGCGCAGCCAGCTTTTGGTTGATCCAGGCGAAGAAAAGCTCAAAAACGAGTTTGCCGCCGTTAAGCGCTCTTTTATTCCAATGCAGGCTATTATTCGCATCGACGAGGTTGAGCAACAGGGCACGGGGAAGGTCAGTGATATTAGCCCAAGCGATAAGATTGCTCAGTTCCCTGGAATGCCCAGCAAGCCGAGCCCCGCGGAGTAAATATGGCTGAGTTGCCGAATTATCGCATTGACGGTGATGATGGAAACGAGGGTGAGAGCAAAGACACGGTGGTATTAATCCACGGTTTATTTGGTTCTCTAGAAAACTTGGGTGCTATCGCTCGGGCCTTGCAAGAAGACTATCGTGTAATATCCGTTGATTTACCTAATCATGGGCGCTCATCCTGGGTTCCAGAGAGCGAAATGAGCTTGCCAGCGATGGCTGCGCAGCTACTAGCGCTATTAGATCAGCTAGCTGTGGAGCGCTGTGCCTTATTGGGGCATTCCTTAGGTGGTAAGGTTGCGATGGAGTTAGCGATGGCAGCCCCCGAGCGTATAACGCGTTTTATTGCCGCAGATATAGCTCCAGTCCAATACCAGCGTCGTCATGATGGCATCTTCGCGGCCTTGCGGGCCTTGCCATTAGATAATTTGAGCGGACGCCGAGAGGCCGATCAATTTCTACAAGATAAAATCGAGGAAGCCGGGGTTAGGCAGTTTTTGCTCAAGAGCCTCTACAAAAACGAACATGGTCAGTACCAGTGGCGAATGAATTTGGAAGGCTTGTATCAGGCTTACAATGAGTTTGTTGCCGCTCCTAGCCCTGGGAACTACCAAGGGCCAAGCTTGTTCATCAAGGGTGAGCTTTCCGACTATGTTTTGGAAGAGCACCGTGAGGCGGTAATCTCACGCTTCCCTAATGTGCAACTAAAAGTTATGCAGGGCTGCACTCATTGGCTGCATGCTCAAAAGCCAGAAACCTTTGCTCGCCTGTGCCTTAAATTCCTCGCCGATTGAACTGCGTAAAATCTTATGGGCTGTGTACAACGGCCCTTTGGCACCTATTTCCTTTTCGTTAAAAAGTACTAAGTGACAGCAAAGCCTACTTCTTAGGCTAGCCGGTAAGTGACTGCCTACTGGTTTTTCGCGTTTTTTATTCACAAGTGTCAAAAAAACTGTGAAATAGGCACGGTAAATGTGCTGTTAATCAGTTTTATGCTGCAAAAATAGCGTAACTTGTTGTTTTTTAATCAGTATAAATAGCTGTATAAAAAATATACAAAATGCTGCTAGGGCCGAGCTGCCGTGTATTGCGTTGGTTTTCACCTAACTTTTAACACACTTATCCACAGAAGATGTGGGTAACTCAGGATGTGGATAAAATTTAGCTTTATTGTTGTATAGACAATCAATTTGCAGGGGAAATCATCAGCAACTTTTCAATTTGGCGGCTGCGACTAATGTCTAATGGCTCTATGATGGTTGTCAGACCATGCTAAAACGTTTTTTACCCAAAGTACTGTGGATTGTTAATGATTGATCAGCCCTTTCTCTTGTTGATAGCTCTTCTCTATGTGGGCTTATTGTTTTTGGTGGCCTGGTGGGCTGATCAATCTCAGCATTGGTACAATCGTCATCGGCCCATGCTGTTCGCACTTGCCTTGGGAGTCTACTGTAGCTCATGGACCTTCTATGGCGCGGTGGGGCAATCCATGGACAATATGTGGAGCCACTTACCGATTTACCTGGGGCCGATACTGGTTTTTTTGCTGGGCTACCGCTTCTTAAGAAAGCTGCTACGCGTTGGCGAATACCACAAGGTTACCTCCATCGCCGATTTTATTGGCTCACGCTATGGCAAATCCCAATGGTTGTCTGCTCTTGTCGCCATTTTAGCCATTGTCGGCTCCTTACCCTATATCGCCTTGCAGCTACGCGCTGTTTCCATGGCCTGGGAGGTGCTTGGCAGTCATGGCCCTACTGCACAGCT
This sequence comes from Cellvibrionaceae bacterium, assembly GCA_025800365.1. Classification (GTDB taxonomy): domain Bacteria; phylum Pseudomonadota; class Gammaproteobacteria; order Pseudomonadales; family Cellvibrionaceae; genus Pseudoteredinibacter. The sequence continues at coordinate 78,262 of JAOXRT010000188.1, forward strand.
GAATATTGATACCGCTCTGATAACGGCTCTTTTAATGGGCGTGTTTGCGGTGCTCTTTGGTACCCGCCATTTAGAAGGGCGAGAGCGCAATCGCGGTGTGATGGCAGCGGTAGCTCTCGAGTCGATTATTAAGCTAATTGCTTTTGTAGTGGTCGCTATGGCGGCAATTGGTTTGCTGTTTAGCAATATCGACAAATCCAGTTGGCCACAGTTGTTGGAGGTTTCGGGTTTTAATAGCAATCCAGGAATGGCCAGCTTTATTACCCAGACTTTATTGGCCGCGGTCGCCATTATCTGCTTACCCAGGCAGTTCCATATGGCGGTGGTTGAATATCAAGAACCAAGAGATTTACGCAAGGCACGTTTTATTGCGCCTATATATGTAGGCTTGTTTGCTGTGCTGGTAATACCGATTGTATTGGTTGGACATTTATTAGGTGCAGAAGCTGCCGGGGATACCTTGGTATTGAGCCTGCCTAGCAGCCAAGGATACACCGCGGTTTCGGTATTAGCATTTATTGGTGGCTTTTCGGCGGCGACCGGTATGGTAATTGTTGCGGCGGTTACCCTAGCGGTGATGATTTCCAATGAGCTGGTGGCACCGCTGTGGTTGCGAATAAATCGTGATCGATCGCTTTCGGTTGCTTCGCTGAGTAATCACCTGCGCTTAATTCGCCGCCTCAGTATTTTCGCTTTATTGATCTTAAGCTGGCTGGTTCATAAAGCCATTACCTCGATGGAGGGCCTCGCTCCTATTGGCTTGCTGTCTTTCGCGGCAGCAGCGCAGTTTGCACCAGCGATAATTGCAGGTCTTTATTGGCGCAATGCTCATCGATTAGGTGTATTGATTGGTTTAATCGCCGGTTACGGAATTTGGTTGTATTGCTTGGTTCTGCCAGCTTTGGTGCCTGAACATAATGTTGTTCAGCTCGGGCCTTGGGCGATAGATTGGTTGCGACCGCAACACCTATTTGGCGCTGAGAATTGGGACCCATTGGCCCACGGAGTTTTCTGGAGCCTGCTCTTCAATGTCTTGGCCTTATTATTGGTGTCGAAGTTCAGCACCTTGAGTTACAAAGATACCCAGCAAGCGCGCTTATTTATCGATCACCTTAGTGAAGAAAAAGACAGCGAGCCCTTGGCGTTGACAGAAGTGCATATGGGGCAAGTACAGAGCTTATTGGAGCCCTTGGTTGGCCGCGAGCGGATGCAGGAATACTGGCGCTTATTCGAGCATCGCAGTGGACAACGTTTGATGGTTGATGATTACGCCCCGCAGTTTGTTCTGCAAGAAGTCGAAGGCGTAATGGCAAGTATTTTGGGTGCTGCAACCGCGCAGCGCTCGATGAAACTGTTGAGCCGTGATCGCCCATTAAAGCTGCAAGATTTTGCCGAGCTTGTGGACAATGCCTCACAGCAATTGCGTTTTAATCAAGACTTATTGCAAACCACAGTAGAAACCGTTAGCCAGGGTATTAGTGTTGTGGACGCTGAGTTGCGTTTGGTGGCTTGGAACGAACATTACGCCAAATTATTTGATTATCCAGAACGGATTTTATATATCGGCTGCCCTGTGGAAAACCTGTATCGCATTAATGCCGAGCGAGGTATGTATGGCGATAACCCTGATAATTTTGAGCAAGATGTTGCAAGGCGCTTAGATCTATTGCGGCACGGCAGTGCTCATCGTTTTGAGCGTAAATTACCCAATGGCATTGTTGTAGATGTGCGCGGTACGCCAATGCCGAATGGTGGTTTTGTTACGACTTATACTGATATTAGTGATTTTAAGGCGGTAGTAAACGCCTTGGAGGAAACTACAGCGAGTTTGGAACAGCGTGTAGTTCAACGTACCCAAGAGCTTTCTATTACTAACGAAGAGTTGGCTGCTGAGAATAAGCGCCGTGCCGATGCGGAGCAAAGATTGTGGGAACAGCACAACGATAAAACCCGCTTTCTTGCTCACACCAGTCACGATTTATTGCAGCCAATTAATGCTGCACGTTTATTCGCAGCCAGCGTACAAGAAAAATTATCCCTTCGACGCTGGCATGAGGTGGCCGAAGACATTGCCAATATTGATTCAGCGCTGGCTTCTGCCGAAGATTTAATTGGTGCTTTACGAGAAATATCTAAACTGGATGCGGGTGAGCTAACCGCCAAAAAAGAAGCCTTTGCGCTCGATGACTTATTGCAGACGCTCGCCGCAGAATTCGCTGCTGAAGCGGCGAGGGTGGGATTACGATTCCATTATCAGAGCTGTTCAGCTTGGGTGGAAAGTGACGCGCATTTATTGCGAAGAATTTTGCAGAATTTTTTAAGTAACGCACTGCGCTACACCGAAAAGGGCACCGTTATGTTGGGCTGTCGGCGTCGAACGAATGGAATAGAGATTCAAGTTTGGGACAGCGGCCCAGGCATTGAGCCCCATGAGCAAAGTCGAATTTTTGAGGAGTTTGTACGCTTGGGCGGTAGCCGTAAAAAAGCGGATAAAGGCCTTGGATTGGGCCTGGCGATTTCAAAACGCAGCGCCGATATTCTTGATCATCCAATTCAGCTGAAGTCTGCAACAGGTCGCGGAACGATGTTTTCAATCCTAGTGCCGAAAACAGAGCCTGTTGCTCGTAAGGCTGCGGTTAATACTACCAGCTTAGCTGGGGCCGATCTCAGCCAGGCGCGTATTCTTTGTGTCGACAATGAAGAGTCTATTCTGCAGGGGATGCGTGGTTTACTGGAAACTTGGGGCTGTACCGTTTGGGGAGCACCCGATATAAAAACAGCGCAAGATCTGTATCTAAGCGAGCAGCCCGATTTTATTATTGCCGATTACCATTTGGATAATGAAGAAACGGGTATTCAGCTTATTGATCAATTATCAGAGCTCGAACAGGCCAAGCAACAAGATTTGGCAGGTATTGTGATTAGCGCGGATAATTCAGAAACCTTAAAAGATGCGGCGACGAGCCGAGGTTTTTACTATTTGCCCAAGCCGGTTAAACCTGCTGCTTTGCGTAGTTTAATTCGCCGTTTATGTCGGAAGAAATCGCATGGTCATTAAACCGCCGGAACCATCATGGTTTTGGCGGTTTAAGTCGATGTAGGGATTGATGTTAGGGCTCCGCTGAGCAAAATCTGCATTATTCACAGGTGCCCTAGTGCTCTAGCAGTTGATACAGCAGGTGGCGAACCGTTTCTGGCTCAAAAGGTTTGTCACAGAGTGCGTTTACACCCGAATCTTCAATCTGCTGCAAGTGAGTTTCATTAGCTTCAGAAGATACCATCAAAACCGGAATATGGGATTGGTCGCTTTGGGTTCGAATATACTCGGTGAGCTCACGGCCGTTGACATTGGGCATATTGTAATCGGTGACCACTAGATCAAACATTTGCTCATAAATTAAATCGATGGCTTCTCGGCCATCGGTGGCATAGCTGATACGTTGCATTCCTAGGGTGCCCAGAACTTTGGCAATGTATTTTCTTGCTAGGGCGCTGTCATCAACGACTAAAACGCGCAGCTCAGTCACATCAAAGAGCTCCAGCTCAAGCTCTTCGCAGTTAAGCAGATCTACCGTAGCATTGAGCGCCTTACCTAAATGCTCGCGGCTAAAAGGCTTTGGCAAAATAGCAACTACGCCAGATTGCTTAAATTCTTCCAATTGCTCTTTACGCCACTCGCTGGAAACCAGCATAAAAGGTGTTTCGCCCAAGGCATCGTCGGCACGAATGGATTTTAGCAAGTCTAGGCCAGTGCCATCATTAAAGTACATGGCGCTGGCGATCAAGTCGGGGTGTTGGCTTTGCAATAGCTCTCTAGCCTCGTTGACAGAAGAGGCGATGCTGACATTGGTAACGTCTTCGGTCTCAAGCTGGGCGCGAATGATTTTTTGCTGAGTGCTTGATGGCTCAACCAGCAAAAGCGAGAGATCGGAGGGTGCAAAATCCATAAAATAAACCTTATTGATTAAAACTTACTATCAAAGGGCAGTTTTGGTGTATCGAATAGCCATTTATCGGCAAAAAATCGAAAAGCTTAAGGCTTATAGTTCTTCGCCAATATATCTATTTAATATAGCTCGATCTGGGCGGGCTGTAGTTGTTAGTGGTAAATTTGACGTCATAAGAATCTTTTTAGTGGCTATTTCAACAAGCTTTGCTTGGCGCCTGTAAAAGATGTGGATGTGGATGTGTATGAGGTGATATGTATGGCGGAGTGGTTGGGGGCTGAAGCTTTCAGCCCCCGAATAAAACTAACTTTCAATTTGCGGCGGGCTTAGATCAAGCTGGTTCATGGCCAGCACGGCTTGGGTGCGCGAGTGGACACCCAGCTTTCTGAATATAGCCGTTAAGTGGGCTTTGACCGTTGCCTCGGTAACGTCCATCTCATAGGCAATTTGTTTGTTCAACAAGCCATCGGCAAGCATATTGGCAACTCGAAATTGTTGCGGAGTAAAGCTCGCTACCACTTCGGCGATAGCGGCCTTGTCATCGTTATCGAGTGCGTCTGCTGGTGGTAAATCGGCAGGAAGCCAAATCTCGCCTTCAAGAACCTTTTCGATTGATGAGCCAATCATTTCCGGTGGCGAAGATTTGGGTAAAAAGCCTGCGGCGCCGTATTCAATTGCCTGGTGAATAATGCTGGCTTGTTCATTGGCCGATACTACCATGATAGGAATTTGAGGGTATTGGCCGTTAATAAAAATGAGTCCACTGAAGCCGCTTGCACCCGGCATATGCAGATCCAGCAGTAGCAGATCCGCGTCGCTATGGGTTTGTACTTGTTTCTGCAATGAATCGACATCTTCGGCTTGGATCACCTCGGCATCAGCAAAGTGCTGCCCAAGGGCTTGCACAAGCGCACCGCGAAACAACGGGTGATCATCTGCCACTATGAATTTTGGCATTTTTATTCCCCTCACTCTTATCACATGATAGCGATAGACCGACTGTGTAGTACTTAATGTAATATTGCTTTGGCCTATTATTGCGAGCCAATTATTGTTCTACTTATTTATTTGGAGCTGTTCATTGCCCCTTTTGATTTAGCATACCTTAAGTAAAGATATTCGTCTGCCTCTAGATAGACAGCTTGGCAGCTGTCCGCACTTTATTATTGTTTTCTTGTTATCGTAAAAATACTTATGGTCAGTACCTTTACTACGCTTAGCGACTATTTTAGTAAGTTCGATCTGCGCTCGGAGTAATAAAGGTACTGCTCAGTTAGCCCATCAACTGATGGCTTTGTGTTCGGCGATTAGATCATCTACCACATGGGGATCGGCCAGAGTTGAGGTATCACCTAGTTGATCGTATTCGCTGCAGGCAATTTTGCGCAGCACTCTGCGCATAATTTTCCCGGAGCGAGTTTTAGGCAAGCCCGGTGCCCACTGAATTGCTTCAGGCGTGGCAATAGGGCCAATCTCTTCTCGGACCCAAGCGCGTAACTCCTTGCGCAGTTCTTCGGTAGCTTCAACACCAGCGGCTAAGGTGACATAGACATAAATACCTTGGCCTTTAATATCGTGTGGAATGCCAACTACGGCGGCTTCGGCTACGGTGGCGTGTGCCACTAAGGCACTTTCGATTTCGGCGGTTCCCATGCGATGACCGGCGACATTGAGAACATCATCCATGCGGCCAGTAATCCAGTAGTAACCATCTTCATCACGTTTGGCACCATCGCTAGTAAAGTAGCAGTTATCAAAGGTACTGAAATAGGTATCGATAAAGCGCTGATGGTCGCCATAGATGGTACGCATCTGTGATGGCCAGCTATCTTTGATGACCAAGCTACCTTCACCGGCGCCGTGGATTTCATTGCCATCAGTGTCCATTAGAGCCGGCTGCACACCGAAGAAAGGGCGAGTAGCCGAGCCAGGTTTTAAATCGGTTGCGCCTGGCATTGGAGTGATCATCATGCCGCCAGTTTCGGTTTGCCACCAGGTGTCCAAAATAGGAGCATTGTTATCGCCAAATTTTTCATGGAACCAGCGCCAAGCTTCAGGGTTAATGGGTTCACCCGCGGTTGCTAGAATTCGAATACAGCTTAAATCGGTACCTTCTACGGCTTGATCACCATCAGCCATTAAGGCGCGAATCGCTGTAGGTGCTGTGTAAACGATGTTGATTTGATGTTTCTCAATCAAGCGAGCCATACGGCCACAATCTGGATAGTTGGGTACACCTTCGTACATGACTACGGTCGCGGCATTACTCAGTGGGCCGTATACCGCATAGCTATGACCGGTAATCCAGCCAATATCGGCCATACACCAATAGGTTTCCCCGGCTTTGTAGTCGAATACAGTTTCATGGCTTAAGGAAACATAAGTTAGATAGCCGCCGGTGGTGTGCAATACGCCCTTGGGTTTACCTGTGGAGCCTGAGGTGTACAAAATAAATAGTGGGTCTTCAGCGCCCATGGTCTCGGCGGGGCATTCGCTGCTTTGTTGATTGACTAGCTCGGCAAGATCCACATCGCGATCGGCATGCCAGTCAATATCGCCTTGGGTGTGGCGCAGCACTAAAATCTTTTCAACTTCGCTGTGCTGGCAGTGATCAAGAGCATTATCAACATTTTGCTTTAGTGGAACATGCTTGCCGCCACGCAAGCCTTCATCAGCGGTAATCACGATGCGGGAATGACCATCGTCGATTCGCCCAGCAATAGCCTCCGGTGAGAAGCCGCCAAATACCACGGAATGAATAGCGCCGATGCGGGCACAGGCCAGCATGGAGATAGTAATCAGTGGAATCATTGGTAGGTAGATGGTTACCACATCGCCTTTGTTTACGCCCATGGCTTTTAAACCATTGGCCAGCTTACAAACTTCGGCGTGTAGTTCACGATAGCTGTATTTAACCGCTTCGGCGCCTTCTTCGTCTGGTTCCCAAATCAGAGCGGTTTGATCTCCGCGCTCTAGCAGGTGGCGGTCTAGGCAGTTCTCACTGGCATTCAACTGGCCGTCTTCGAACCAGCGTATATGCAAATCATCCTTGGCGAAGGAAACATTTTTAACCTTAGTAAAGGGTTTGCGCCAGCTAAGACGTGCGGCCTGCTCAGACCAAAATTCATCGGGTGAGTCGATTGAGCGTTGATACATGTCCAGATAACGCTCGTTGTTAATCAGGGCTTGCTCGCGGTAAGAGGCGCCGACGGGTATCCGTTCATTGCTCATAATCGTTTCTCTCTTATTGTTTCTCTCTATCGATCATTCAGACAGAGTGCAAAGTGTGTTTATTGCTTTTATTTGAATAGCTCGATTTTGCTGCAACTAGCAGTGTGTAAGCCATTAGACATAGGTCGAGAAGTTGCTGCTTTGAGATTTTTGTATTCTCCTATTCGACTTTAGTCGAGTGTCTGTAAAGATTTTTCTTAGACATTAGTCGAGTTAGCGCAAGCTTTAGACTAATGGCCAATATTCTAATAGCTCATAGCCTCTGACAATGCCTCCCAGCTTCAATAGCCAGAAGTCATTCTGAGGAGAACTATTCGATGTTTAAGAAAAATAATGAAAGAAAATCCTGGCCACTTATGTTGGCCGGCGTCGCAGCAATTAGCTTAAGCACCCAGGCCGCTCACGCGGCAAGCAATGCAGAGCTGGAACAGCAAGTAGCCGAGTTGCAAGCACAAGTAAAAATGCTCATGCAACAAATGAACAAAAATAAGGTGGCCGTACAGGATCTAGGTTCTAAGGTTGCTAATGCTCCAGCTGCTAAGCCTTCTAAAGGTAAAACCTTTGGAGGTGATCCAAGTAACTTCCGTATTGGTAACACTGATGTGAATATCGGTGGTTTCGTGAAGTTCGATATGAACTTCTCTGATTACTCAGACGGCGCCGCTGCACTTGCGGGCATCGGTGAAGACTTCTTGGTGCCTTCGGTGATTCCTGTCGGTGGTGAAGGTGGTGATGTTAAATTCCACGCTCACGCTAAGACTTCTCGCTTTAATATTTCTACCAAGACGAAAACCGATACAGGTCATGTCCGTACCTTTATGGAATTCGATGCCATTGCCAGTGGTCAGGGTGATGAGCGAATCTCTAACTCTTCGGCTGAGCGTTTACGCCACGCCTTTATCGATTGGAATATCGATGGTAAAAACTCGGTGTTGGCCGGTCAGACTTGGTCTACCTTCTTTAACGTCGGCACACTGCCAGAGTCTTTAGACTTTGTTGGTCCAGTAGGCACAATCTTTGAGCGTCAGCCGCAATTACGTTACACCCGTAAGCTTGATGGCGGCAGCTTTATGTTAGCGGCCGAAAACCCAGCTACTACTTTATATGGTGCCAGCGAAAACCCCTATGACGATAACAGTATCCCTGATCTAATCGCCCGTTATAACGGTAAATCTGGCAGCTTTAGTTACTCTCTAGCGGCTATGACTCGCGAGCTGAAATACGATACCGGTGCGGCAAGCGCTGATGATCAAGGCTATGCTCTAAGCGTTGCTGGTAAATACACTATGACCAGTGATGAAATCCGTGTGATGTTTAACTACGGTGATGCTCTAGGTCGTTATATGGGCCTGAACGGTTTCCGTGCCGGTGCTATTCGTGATGACGGTGAAATCGAGCTGATTGATGCTTGGGGTGGTTTCATTAACTGGAAGCATCACTGGAATAATAAGTGGCGCTCCAACTTAACCTTGTCTGCTTCAAGTGCGGATAACCCAGATTACTTGGCAGCGACTACGGCTGCTGATTACACCAGTATTCACGCGAATCTATTGTACTCTCCAATCAAGCGTTTAACGCTAGGTGGTGAATACATTTACGCGACTAAAGAGCTAGAGAACACTGGTAACGTTCTTGATGATGATAAAGGTTCCCTTAAACGCTTGTTGTTGTCTGTGAAATACGCTTTCTAAGCTGAGTTGATCACAGTCTTTGTTTGCTGGGCGATTTCCGAGAGGGAATCGCCCAGTTTTTTATGGGCTTTATAAATGTTTGGCGGAGTTCTGTCGGTAAAAGGTGGGGCTTGCCTTGCTTCACGATCGGCGGCCTTCCAGGCTTCCCTCAGTCACAAAAAAGCCTCGCAAAAAGACGCGAGTCTTTTTTGCTCGTTCGGCGCTCGCTCTAATTGTTCAGCAAGACAAGCCCCACCTTTTACCTAGAGAGTGCAGACCAAAAGCTTGAATAATATTAACTTAATGTAGCTCTGAAAGGGTGTGTGAGCTTGTCAGGAACCGTGGAGCGCCATGGACGGCGCGAAGTCGAGCGCCCCTGGACGGTTTAAGCGCGTTCCAGACAAGCTCACACACCCTTTTAGAGCGGCCAGGAGTTGCGTACTTATAAAGTCTCAAATGCGTAATGGATAGCAGATTTATACCTTAGTAGATCAATAGACCAATGTCTAAATTCGATTTGACTCCGGCTTTGTTACATTGCCAGTGTCCGAAACCAAAACGGTAAACAATAAATGCCCAGAGGGCAAAAAGGGGGAAGCGTAATGGCTTTTGAAAGTGGTGATAAGGCGAAAGCCTACTGGTCGGAGAATGTCCGACTCATGCTGATATTACTATCGGTATGGTTCGTAGTCTCTTTTGGCTGCGGAATTCTATTTGTAGATGAACTTAACTCTATCCGCTTGGGTGGTTTTAAACTTGGCTTCTGGTTTGCCCAGCAAGGCTCAATCTACGTATTCGTGTGCTTGATTTTCATCTACGTTTGGTTGATGAACAAGCTCGATGCTAAATACGGCGTGAGAGAGGAGTAAGCTCATGGATGTCCAAACTTTAACGATAATCATGGTAGGTGCGAGCTTCGCACTTTATATTGCCATCGCAATCTGGGCTCGTGCGGGTTCGACAAAAGAATTCTACGTAGCTGGTGGTGGTGTTCACCCCGTTGCTAACGGTATGGCAACAGCCGCCGACTGGATGAGTGCAGCCTCCTTTATCTCCATGGCCGGTATCATTTCCTTTATCGGTTATGACGGCTCGGTTTACCTAATGGGTTGGACCGGTGGTTATGTACTGCTTGCTCTATGTTTGGCACCTTACCTACGTAAGTTCGGTAAGTTTACCGTGCCTGACTTTATCGGTGATCGCTACTACTCCCAGGTGGCTCGTCGCGTAGCGGTATTGTGTGCAATCTTCGTATCCTTTACCTACATCGCAGGTCAAATGCGTGGTGTTGGCGTAGTATTTTCTCGCTTCTTAGAAGTGGAAGTTGCCACCGGCGTAATTTTGGGCGGTATCGTCGTATTCTTCTATGCTGTACTAGGTGGCATGAAGGGTATTACTTACACCCAAGTTGCTCAGTACTGCGTATTGATTTTTGCCTACACCGTACCGGCAATCTTTATCTCTATGTTGATGACCGGTAACCCAATTCCTCAGTTAGGTTTTGGTGATAAAGAAGCTGGCACTGATGTGTTTATCCTAGACAAGCTAGATGGGCTCTCTCGAGAACTCGGCTTTACGGAATATACCGCCGGTAAGAAATCGACCATCGATGTATTCTTTATTACAGCGGCATTGATGGTTGGTACTGCAGGTCTTCCGCACGTAATCGTACGTTTCTTCACTGTACCTAAAGTACGTGATGCACGAAAGTCTGCCGGTTGGGCACTACTGTTCATTGCCTTCTTGTACACCACGGCTCCTGCCGTAGCGACTTTCGCTCGCGTAAATATGGTAAACACCATTAACGGCCCAGAAGCTCATGGTACTGAATATGCCAAGGCACCAAGCTGGATTAAGAACTGGGAAAAGACTGGTTTGATCAGCTGGGAAGATAAGAACGGCGACGGCAAAATGTTCTATTCTGGTGACGAGCGCAACGAAATGAAAGTTGACCGTGACATCATCGTATTGGCTAACCCAGAGATTGCTGACCTACCAGCATGGGTAATTGCACTGGTAGCGGCCGGTGGTATTGCAGCGGCACTATCGACTTCAGCCGGCTTGCTCTTGGTAATTTCGACGTCGATATCCCATGACTTACTCAAACGGGATTTGGCGCCAGACATCAGTGATAAGAAAGAGCTTATGTTTGCTCGAATAGCCGCCGCCACAGCGATTGTCTTCTCAGGATTACTGGGGATCTATCCGCCTGGATTTGTGGCCCAGGTAGTAGCCTTCGCCTTCGGCCTGGCCGCAGCCTCCTTCTTCCCTGCCATCATCTTGGGTATCTTCACCAAGTCGATGAACAAAGAAGGTGCGATCGCCGGTATGGTTACAGGTGTGTTGTTTACTACCGCTTACATTGTTTACTTCAAGTTTATCGATCCTTCTGCCAACAATGCCGAGCACTGGTGGTTTGGTGTGTCTCCGGAAGGCATTGGTACTTTAGGTATGATGTTGAACTTTGTGGTATCCATCGTGGTTAGCCGCATGACCCCATCTACCCCAGTAGAAGTGCAAGATCTGGTTGAGAGTATCCGCTTCCCGAAAGGTGCGGGCGCAGCTCACGACCACTAAGTATTACTAAATACCAAGCCCGGCTAAATGGCCGGGCACTTTTTTAATCTCTTTTGAGGTATCGCAAGACAGAAAACTCTTCATCAGTCACAATCTGTTTAGCGAATGTACGGTTCCCAACCGCACTTTGGCAGCTTACTCTTCCCCCAAAACGACTAGAGTAAGTTGCTTTTTTTGTTTATGGGCAAGGAGTGGATATGAGCGAAGAGAGTTCAATTGAAGTTCAAGAGATTGAACAGTTCTTACTGGAATGTGTGCCCTTTGATCATCTAGAGGAACCGCTATTACAGCGGGCCGCCAATTCCGTCAAAATTGCCTACCATCGTCAAGGTACAACGCCAGATCTCTTTCAAGAAGAAAATCCCAAGCTTTTTATTGTTCGTAGCGGCGCCTTCGAGATTCGAGATCAAAACAATGAGCTGGTCGACCAAGTGGACGTTGGCGGCTATTTTGGGTTTCCATCTCTATTAACTGGGCATAAAGTTACCAACCATTGCGTAGTGTTGGAAGATGGTTTGCTGTATCAAATCGATGAAGCTACCTTTCAAAGTTTGCGGCGAGATAATCGAATTTTTGACCGATTTTTTAATCAGGCTCATGCCAAGCGCTTAAGGCAGGCGGTTCGCTTCAAAGAACGAAATTCCCAACTCACTGAAACGGTAGCCGATGTCATTAGTCGATCACCCATTACCATTGCCATAGATGCTACGGTAAAAGAGGCCGCCCAGAAAATGACAGAAGATAGGGTATCTAGTTTATTGGTGGTTGGTGACAGGGGCTTAAGTGGCGTATTAACCGATAGGGATTTGCGCTCTAGAGTAGTAGCTGCAGGCCTAGACTATAGTGCTGCCGTGTCTGAGGTTATGACAACGGAACCTATTACCGTCGCGCACGATGCCATGTTATTCGAAGCATTGATGATTATGTCTACCCATAATATTCATCACCTGCCAGTGGTTGACCAAGATGCTGAAGGTAAAGAACAAATCAAAGGTATTCTGACCGCCACCGATGTGATTAAGCATCAGCGCTCTGAGCCTGTTTATTTGATTGGTGAAGCCAGTCGAGTCAAAGATCGTGCTGGCTTAGTGCAAATTGCCAAAGATATTCCCACGCTATTACGGAATATGATCGCCCGTGATGCTCGTGCCGAAGAAGTAGGGCGAGTGGTTACCACGGTAACCGATGCGATTACTCGACAATTAATCCATCAGGCCATCGAAGAGTATGGTGAGCCACCCGTGCCGTTCGCCTGGTTGGCTTTTGGCTCTCAAGGGCGACAGGAGCAATCAGCCAAATCGGATCAGGACAATGGTTTGCTGTTATCCAATAAGGTAAAACCAGAGCATGATGCCTATTTCAAATCTCTTGCCAATTATGTCTGTGACGGTTTAAACGAGTGTGGTTATGTGTATTGCCCAGGCGATATTATGGCCACCACAGATCGTTGGCGTCAGCCATTGAATAAATGGCAGGAGTGTTTCTCCCGTTGGATCGACCAGCCTTCTCCAAAAGCCTTAATGCATTCAAGCATCTTCTTTGATATGAGAATGATTTATGGTGATGAACCTTTATTTGAAAATCTTCAAGATTCTGTGCTTAAGCGCTGCCAAGGCAACAGCATATTTCTAGCTAGCCTTACCCATAATGCATTACAGCTTACCCCACCGTTGAGCTTCTTTAAGAAGTTTGTAGTTACTCGTGATGGTGAACATAAAAATACTTTTGATATGAAATTGCGTGGTGTAATGCCGGTAACGGATATTGCCCGAATTTATGCGCTGGCTACTGGCTGCAAAGAAGTTAATACCTTAAAACGCCTACAGCAAATCTCGCAAGGTAAGATGTTAGCCCTAAAAGATGCCCGTGATCTTTGTGATGCCTATGAGTTTATTTCACATTTACGCCTAGAACACCAAGGGCGTAAAATGGCCGCTGGCGAAAAACCTGATAATTATCTAAGCCCAGAAGATGTTTCTAGTTTATCGCGACATCAGCTGAAAGATGCCTTCGATGTGGTGAGTCGAAGCCAGTCGGGTCTTAAGCTCAAATTTACTCGAGGTATGATGTAATGTTGCAGTGGCTCAACAAATTATCTTTAGGGCGCGGCCAGGAAGATTGGTTTGTTGATGCCCTTAATAAAGATTTTCGCCAGCTTGAATTCCTTGCCTTGGATCTAGAATTAACCTCTTTAGATCCTCAAGAAGGAGATATCCTAAGTATTGGCTATGTGCCCATCATCGAGGGTTTTATCTGCCCGGGTGAAGGGCGCCATTGTTTAATCAGTGAGCATTCGGGGGTAGGTGATAGCGCGATTATCCATGGAATTCGCGATTGTGATACTGATGGTGGTCATACCATGGAAGATGCTCTGGCGCAGTTGGATCAGGCGCGACAAGGAAAAGTACTATTGTTGCATCATGCCGGCTTGGATTTAGCCTTTCTCGCGAAACATCAAAGCGAGTACAGCAAGCTGCTAGCGGCGGATACTATGCAAATCGAATTTCAACGCCGCACTCGCCAAGGGCAGCCTGTGGCTAATTCCTTGCGATTAAACCAGTGTCGCGATCGATATAATCTACCCGCTTATAAAGCCCATAATGCCTTAACTGATGCTTTAGCAACTGCAGAATTGTTTCTAGCACAAATGAGTTATATGAGTGGACAGGAGGCGATGAGTCTTGCGGAGATATTGCGCTTGAGTCGTTAATTAATCTGTGTGATTAGATTCAAAAAAGTTGTATAAACATTGCCAAGGCAGATTAATACTCTAAATCAAAAAGAGCGCCAATAGGGCGCTCTTTATCTGGATACTTAAGATCTCATTGCATCTACTTTGGCTGCTGCATTCTTCGCTTTAGCCGCTGCTGCCACTTCATAGCTCACGACGGACTTACCGATCGGGGCTAGTGATATGCCAGCGAACTTAATATGCTGAATGGCGAATGGGATGCCGATAATGGTTACGGCATAACAAATGGCCACACAAACATGGGCGATGGCTAACCAGATGCCCGCTAGGAAGAACCAAATAATATTACCGATGGTGCCAAATGGGCTGGTGCCAATATCGTCTTTTCCGCTGAGTTCTTCTCTATCGATCGCATCGCTGCCAAATGGCCAGAAGCTGAATAGAGCAATATTGAAACATGCACGTCCCCACGGGATACCGATGATGGAAATAAAGCATATTAGGCTGATGAACATCCATACTAGGCCGGCCACGATACCGCCACCTAGCAATAGCCATAAAATATTGAGCACTAAACGTAACATTGCTTCTCCTCGCTGATTGTCTTACTACTTTAGACGTCATTGTCTAAGACTTAGAGGCGAAGATTAACGTTTCTTGATAAAAATGGCGAATAGTAATCCTGTTGACTATTAAACCAGCAAATAGCCCTCATGACGCAGCAGCCATTCCTTCATGTCTAAGCCGCCGGCAAAGCCGGTTAGTGTGCCATTACTGCCTATCACCCTATGGCAGGGCACAATAATCGGTAAAGGGTTGCGCCCATTAGCGGCCCCTACGGCACGCATGGCTTTGGGTTTGTTTAGCGCTTGGGCGATATCACCATAGCTACGGCACTCTCCATAGGGGATGGCCTTTAGTTGCTGCCAAACCTGTTTTTGGAAGTCGGTGCCCTCAACGCTCAAGCTGAGGTGGAATTCTTTGCGCTTACCAGTGAAGTACTCCTGTAACTGCTTTTTGGCTAACTGGGTGTGCTCGTTGCCCTGTTCGCTAGCGCCTTCTTCTGGGGCATAGAGGAGGGCGCACAGGCCATCTTCCAGAGCGCAAATTTGCAGGCAGCCCACTGGGGTTTCAATAAATTCACGATAGGGGTATCGACTCTTGTCTGTGCCCTTACTGTTGCTTTTGAGATTTTTATTCATAGTGGTTCTTTAAGCAGAGTGGTTCTTTAAGATAATTGTTCCCAGAGTTGCAGGGTTAAGTAACTGCGCCAAGGCCCGGCCAACTCGCTATTAATGTCGATACCGTATTTATCGAGTGCCTTTTTAACGCCTAGATCTCCATCCAGAAGAATGTCAGGCTGGCTAGCTCCCCTTAATGCGGCATAGTTAATGGTCCATGGACCAATGCCTTTAATATTGGACCATTCTTCAGCATTAAGTTGCCAAGGTAATTGGTCTTGGTAATAACGGGCGAAGTTCTGTAAACATTGTTTGCGAGCTCCGGGCATCTTAAAAATCTCGAAATCTTGCTGAGCCAAAGCTCTAGCTTGAGGAAAGTACAGTTGTTCGTTTCTGTATTCTCCATAATGTTGCAAAAGGCTCTCCATATGTTGTTTCGCCGCAGCTACCGATATTTGCTGGCCCAAAATGGCTCGAATACCGGCTTCAAAGCTGTCCCACGTTCCAGGTAGGCGCAAGCCTTCGCAGAGCTGTAACTTAGGCGCTGCTTTATGTAGCTGCTGTTCTATAAGTAAACTATTGGCATCCAAGTCCAGAAGCCTTTTGATATTGGCAATGACAGCGCGTAAATCTTCTAGGCGGTCAATTTCAAGCTTCAATAGAAAGCCATTTTTGTCAGGTAGATGTCGCGCGGTAAATTTTCCATAACTCAAATGCTCTTGGCTTTGCCAACTAAAGCTGCGGCCGTAGCTATCCTCACTAAGCCATTCCAAGCCCGCTAAATAGCGTTTACTCAAGAAGCTGTGCAACTGTTTCCAGTTATAAGGTGGGCGATAATATAGCGGTAACTCAATGAGGTTCTCGGCACTTGTTTTATGCGCTTTTTTACGTAATGTCGAAGGTGTTTGGCCAGCGTACTTTTTAAAAATATCGTTGAACTGACGAACACTACCAAATCCGCTGGCCAGAGCGATATCGGTAATACTGAGCTGACTGTTCTGTAGAAGTTGTTTGGCAAAGTCGCAGCGCTTGAGTTGGGCATAGTGTTGTGGAGATAGGCCAATATGCTCCTGGAATAGCTTGCGCAAATATCGATCGCTAATACCCAAGCGTTCAGCGAGTTCAGGCATCGACTGTTCATCCAGTACGCCATCATCAATCATGCCCATGGCTCGAGTCACGCTGCTGTGCGTTCCGCGCCATGCGGCCGATCCAGGGCTGGCATCGGGTCGACAGCGGTAACAGGGGCGATAGCCTTCTGCTTGAGCTTGCCAGGCATGCTCATAGTAATCGACGTTTTTCTCCTTCGCTGCGGGCGCTGGGCAGATTGGTCGGCAGTATATTCCAGTCGTTTTGACGGCAACGAAGAATAAGCCGTCAAAGCGGGCGTCGCGGCTAAGCCTGGCTTGGTGAAACTGGTCGATATTGAGCGTTTGGCTCATGTTGCTTCTCGCTAGTGGTTTTGCTCATTGTAACGCGAATACTACTGTTGACTAGCGGGTTTCGGAACTGAACCATTTTGAGTGTTGGCTGCCGTCGGAAGCTTATGGCTTAAAGATTATCAGGCAAAATAAGTACTATGGCAGTGCCTTTGTTGGGAAGCGACCGACAGATAATTCTTGCATTCAATATTTGGTTGACCCAATTAAAAACCGAGTGCATTCCTAGGCCGATACGCTCAGCCTCTTGGGAACTGGTATGGAACGGCTCAAAGATCTGCGCTCGTTCACTTGCAGACATTCCGCAACCGTTGTCGGTGATGGTTATTCTATAGTTATTTGCATGAGGTCTGACTCGGATCTTTATAGTGGCACGAGGGCTTTCTTGGTTCTCTCTACCTATATTATCTCTACCTATTTTCTCTCTACCTGTGTTCTCTCTACCTGTGCTCTCTCCAGTTTTACTTAGCTCGCTAAAGCCATGGTACACACTGTTGCTCAGGATTTCGGTGATGATATTTTTAAGTACAACTGGATAGCTATCCAGTGAAAGAGTTTTATCACAATCGATATGTACATCTACATTGTGAGCATCGAGTTTATCTTTTATAGTAGCAAGGCTTGCTTCGATTATCTTATGCAAATAAACAACTTGTTTTTCCACTGGCAATTCTTCAGCTGCGCTTTGTTTGAATCGGCTGGTCAGCTGGGCCATACGTTCAATATTTCTTGCCATTAGGTCGCTGCTACTGATGGTGTTTTTCATCAGTGATTTTAGTTTTTGCTCGGTCAGCTGCCCGCCATCAAAAGCATCTTGAGTATCTTTTGCTAAATTTTGCAGCCCGCTATTGCTGCTCTTCAAGATGCCAATCGGCGTATTAAGTTCATGGGAAACCCCTCTTACTAAGCGTCCGAGAGAAGCTTGCTTTTCACTTTCGATTAGCTGATTTTGCGTTTTTTGTAAGTTATCTAAGGATTCATTTAATTCGCTAGTACGCTCATTTACCGTCTCTTCAAGCCATTTTTGTTTATTGGTTAGTTGTTGTACACGCCAACGATAAAGTAAATAGAGAAGTAGCAGAGCAAGGACAATGAGCACTAGGCGAAACCAATACGTCTCATACCACGCTGGAAGTACCTTCAGTGGCAACTTTAAAGTTTGGCTGCCCCATTCGCCCACACGGTTACTGCCTTTGATTTCTAATAGGTAGGCCCCCGGTGGAAGCTTGTTTAAGCTTATGCGGCGCCCTTGATAAGCCGATTCAATCCAGTTGTCTTGATAACCTTTGATTCGGTAGGCATAGCGATTTTGATTGGGAGCGCTGTAATCTAAGGCCGCCGCAGTGATCTCGACAAGCTGTGCATCTGCTGCCACTGAAATAGGGTGGTTTATAGCATTGGCTGTTAAATCTATAGGCTGACCATCGATAGTCACTTTAGAAATCACAGTGGGTGTATCGAAGCGCCATGGTCTTAATTGATCACGTTTAAGAAATACCAAACCCTCGGCGCTACCGTGTAGCTGACGATTACTTGTAAGTTCCACTTGAGCAAAGTATCGATCAATATGTGGCAGCAGCCCCTCAGCGCGGCCGAGTTTCCGATACTGTCCAGAATGGATATTGACGTTTTCATGAGATGACCAAAGTTGGCCTTTATCATCTTCAAAGAAGCGACCTGAAATCGGCTGCTCAAGTGGAACTTCTTCCAAGGATATAGTCTGTTTCTTGTTATCATAATTGGCCTGGTATAGCTTGTCGCCAAAGGACAACATGGCTTGTTGACTGCGTGCTGGAAAAGCGTATCGAATTCGAGTGTCACGGGAAATTTCTTTGATATGTCCCGCATGTAATAGAGCATTAATCGAGTCGCCGCCCGCTTCAATGACGGCAATATAATCTTTCCCAGCAAACCATAGATTGTGGTCTTTATCTGTGAAGGAGTGATTCGTTCTCGGGGAGTACGGCTCTAGCTTGTCTAAATTTACTTCTTCAAACTGCTTTTGCTTGCTTGAGTATCTAAAAATGCCATGGCTACCTGATGCGTATAACTGCTGTTTCTTATCAAAGACAAGGTTGAAGTATTTTCTTCCGATCTCATGCTTGCTATCTGGCAAAGCTTGAACGGACTCTAGATCCGGACTTATTTTATAGACGCCTTTTTCGCCAACAGAAGCATAGACACTCGCTGAGCTATCCTCGGCTAAAGCGTAAATAGATCCTTCAGGTAATGCCCTTTCTAGTTTTTTACTACTGCTCTCGATATGCGAATACAAGCTACCATCAGCGCGCAATATGCTGATCCCTTGACGCGAGTGTGCAAGCCAAACACGCCCAGAGCTGTGTTTTAATATATAGAAAATCGAATTGTTCAGTATTTGATTTGGCAGCCAGGGATTATTGGCAATATTGCGAATGGCCTGCCGTTCTGGGTTAATAAACATAGAAGGCTTTGAAAAACGACCTAACCAAATAATTCCGGCATCATCCTCATAGATTGCATTGACTGTGTCGGCGCCTAGGGCCAGTCCGTGAACGGAGTTAATAGGGTGTTGCTTGATTACGCTGCCATCGCCCGGGTTTATCTGCCATACGCCGTTACCTCGAGTACCAATCCATAGGCTACCATCTACGCTGAAGACCATTTCAGTAATTAATCCGAGATTATCCACTCGGCGGTCTATGTCTTGGTCTTTAAGGCGCAGTAAGTCCCCTTCGTTGGAAAACCATAGGCCGCCTTCATGGTCAGCAATTAATCTAGAGCTGATTTTCCCTGTGAAGCCAAGAGGGCTAAGTTCTCCTTTGTCATTAAGTTGAAACAGCCCTTCCTGAGTGCTGAAAAATATCTGATCTTGAAAACTGGAAATGTAATAGGCGGAGTTCTTGCTGGAGTGAATTTCTGTGATATCAAAACGATTGCTTTTGTTATCAAAAGAAATTTTGTATATCCCTTTATCGCTGGCAACGAGTAAGTCATTGGCTTGGTGGGCGATAATATCCTCAGCTTGAAAATGCTGTAAGGTAATATCACTAAACTCCCTTTTTGCAGCAAATGAATAAAAAGAAACGGTTTTTCGGTGTGTTAGAAACCACATGCCTTTTTCATTGGCGCTAATCACTTTATAAATGGGAGATTGTCCGCCGACAGTTTTGTCGTCACTCTTTATTCTGTGGTAATCAAAGCCGTCATACCAAACGATACCATAACGCCCTCCCATCCATAGACGGCCATAGTGGTCTTTGGCAAAACTGAGAATTGAGGTGGTTTCAAAGCCTTCACGTTTTAGCTCGTGAAAGTAAGGGGAGCCGCTTTGAAATAAACCCTCATAGTCACTGCCACCATTGCTACTCTCTGCGAATAGCGCGCTGCTCATCAGCCAGAGGGTTAATAGAGGAATCAAGCGATAATGTTGTCGCATGGATTATGGCTTGCCTGCCTTTCTTTTTAGTTGGAAGTTCGCAGGAAAAAACTGCTATATAGAATAGTTATAGCTTAGGAATGAAGGTTTGGCCTAATGGCCTTTGAGGGATTTCTCAAAATGTTGTAAAAATAGGCTAGAACCGCTGTTTCGGCTCTAGCCTATTGCCGGATTAGACTAGCTTAAACAGCATGTCTTTTTCATAAGCCGCCATGTCATCCATACGGCCTTCGCGAACAATCTTCGGCCAGTCTGGGTTGGCAATAAGGGCGCGACCCACAGCAACCAGATCAAACTCATCCGCTTCCATACGTTGAATCAAGTTGTCTAGACTTGCAGGCTCTGCCTCACGGAACATTGGTGTGCCATCAACCGGTAGGAAATCCTGGTTCAAGCTTACGCTACCGACAGTGATGGTAGGTTTTCCAGTAATTTTCTTTACCCAACCGGCAAGATTTAGATCGCTACCTTCGAATTCTGGCTCCCAGAAACGACGAGTGGAGCAGTGGAAGATATCCACGCCTGCTTCGGATAAAGGCTGGATGAACTGCTCCAGCTCTTCTGGAGTGTTTACCAAGCGGGCAGGGTAGTCTTGCTGCTTCCACTGAGACCAGCGGAAGATAATTGGGAAATCTGGGCCTACGGCTTCGCGGCAGGCTTTAATGATTTCAATTGCAAAACGTGAGCGGTTTTCTAAGCTGCCGCCGTATTCATCATCGCGTTGGTTGCTGCCTTCCCAGAAAAATTGATCGATAAGGTAGCCGTGGGCGCCATGTAGCTCAATAGCGTCCATACCGATGGCTTTCGCGTCTTTCGCTCCTTGGGCAAAAGCGGCGACAACATCAGCAATATCTTCTTTGCTCATAGCGTGACCGGTAACTTTACCGGCTTTGGCCATGCCGCTTGGGCTATAACCTGGTACTTCTTTGTCGGGCTCGGTTCCAGGGCGGCGAATAGCACCGACATGCCAAAGTTGTGGCGCGATCTTGCCACCTTCAGCGTGAACGGCATCGACAACTTTTTTCCATCCAGCTAAAGCATCCTCACCGTAGAAGTAAGGGACATTTTCGTAGCCATTAGCGGCTTTATGATCGATACAGGTACCTTCGGTAATGATTAAACCTGTGCCGCCAGCAGCACGGCGACGATAGTAATCAACGACCATATCATTAGGCACATTACCTGGAGATGCGGTGCGGGTCATGGGGGCCATAACGATACGGTTTGGCAATTCTAAGTTACCCAGCTTGGCGGGGCGAAATAAGGTTTCTGAGTTGCTCATAATGCTCTCTTTGAACGATGGTTAGTGATCGCCTGCTAGTAGCAATTGATCAAGTTGTTGTAAGACAGGGGCGATCCACTCGCCACCATGAATTCTGGAATATTGCAGCGCGCCTTTTAGGCTCAAAACGAAAATACTCGCTTGGGCATTGGCATCGCCTGGAAAGCTAAACTCACCAGTTTGGCGACCTTCTTCCAATACTTGGCTGATAAAGTCGAGTTCGTGCCGGTCCAAGTCTTGTAGGGTTGGCAACAAGGCCATGGGCAGTTTGGCGACATCGGCTTGCAGGGAACTTAAAGGACAGACTTTATTTGGGCCTTTGGCATAGCTGAGTAGTGCTTGTACAAAGGAATGTAATTTCTCATGGGCACTAATGTCACTGGCTCGCAATTGCCGAAAAAGATCTTCATGCCATTGCTTAATGGCTTCACATAGCGCTTGCCCCAAGTCTTCCTTTTTGGGGAAGTGGTAGTGAATACTCGCTTTGGTAATGCCCAGGGCACTGGAGATGTCTTGATAGCTAAAGTTTTCATAGCCATGGGTTTGCAACAACTCAAGGCTAATTTGAATAATCTCCTGCTTACGGTTCTTCTTACGAACCTGCTTGATCGGACTGAGTTGCGCTGACATAGGGGTTTTCCACTATTTGAGGTTGCATAAATTAACCTACTAGTAGGTAAGTTAATATGGTCAAAAATGACCTTCCCCCGTTCTAATTGACCGTTGGGTAGATATTAACGGTTAATTTCCGTAAATCTTGGCTGGGCTTGGAACTAAATAGGGGGCTGGCAGACTAAGAAGACAGCAAGTTAATTGCTCTCCTCCTATATTGAATACTTAACCCGTCCTAGCAGACGGGTTTTTTTTTGCCTGTAATAAGCTCGCGTAGTTGAACCGCTGCTTGAGAAAGCCGGCCGTTGTGCGAGGTAGTAGGAGTGTTGAAACATTAGGGAAGACTTAAGCTGCTCTTCCCTAAGCATATGAGGACGATCGCTAGATTGGCAGCTGGGTTGTGAATTTAACCTGTTTCAATGCAAAGGTGGAATTCACCGAGGCTACATTCGGCAGATGCACTAAGCGGGTTTTCAACACTGTTTCATAGTGATCAACGCTGCCTACAACCACCTTCAGCAAATAGTCTTTCTCACCACTGGTGGAATAACACTCCACAATTTCTGGAAACTCTTGTACGGCATTTTCAAAAGCCGTCAAAGAGTCTTCATCGTGCTTAGTCATGGTGATGTAAGCGTGGACTGAGACGCCAAGTGAAAGCGAGTCAGGGTTTAATAATGTGACTCGCCCTTGAATAATCCCTTCTTTTTCTAAGCGTTTGATACGCCTCCAACAAGGGGTATGAGAAAGGCCAACTGCCTCTCCCAGCTCGGCCATAGAATAATCAGCATTTTCCTGCAAGGCGCGCAGAATCTTGCGATCAAATTCATCCAGGGCAAAGGTATCCGACATCCTAATATCTCTCTAACTTTTAGTTTAATGTCCTAAGTCTAGTCAGATATTTGGATCTGTCACTAAATGCCAATAAATTTACCGACAAATTAGACGAGCGTAACCTGTGTGAAAAATAGTCGATTCTTTTGAAGTATGGTTGATTGGGGCGCCAAGCAGGCTGATCAAGCCAATTGTAAGAATCGGACAGGGGGAGATGGCCATCTTTATGGTATAACTGCTCACCAATTTGTGATCGCCTGGCACTGAGCTGGGCTACTAAGAAAATAATCCTTGGAGATCTTATGGAACTCAATAATAAAGTCGCAATTGTAACGGGCGGCGCCTCTGGTTTGGGCCGTGCTACTTGTGACCAGCTAGTTGCTGCTGGCGTTAAAGTGGCTATCTTTGATATGAATGAAGAAGCTGGTCAGCAGGCAGTTGCCGATTTAGGCAGTGATCGCGCTTGCTTTAGCGTAGTAAATGTTGCGGATGAGGCTTCGGTAGCAGCGGGTATTAGCGATGCTATGAATGCCTTTGGTGCGATTCATATTCTAGTGAACTGCGCCGGTATTGCGACGGCCGGTAAAGTGCTTAACCGTGAAGGTCAGGCCTTGGATCTTGGCGACTTTAACAAGGTGATCAGCGTAAACCTTATTGGCTCTTTCAATGTAGCTCGCTTAGCTGCTGAGCAAATGGCTAAAAATGAGCCAATGGGTGAAGCGCTTGAGCGTGGCGTTATCATCAATACCGCTTCGGTTGCGGCCTTTGATGGCCAAATGGGACAAGCTGCTTATTCAGCGAGTAAAGGCGGTATTGTTGGCATGACTTTGCCAATGGCGCGTGATTTGGCGAGCGTTGGCGTTCGAGTTAATACCATTGCACCTGGCATTATGGGAACACCATTGTTGGAGTCTCTACCAGACAATGTAAAAGATGCTCTAATCGCTAATGTTCAATTCCCTAAGCGTTTGGGTTTGCCATCTGAATTTGGTGAACTGGTGGTGAGTATTGCGCAGACTGCTTATCTGAATGCCGAAACTATCCGCTTGGATGGTGGTATTCGTATGCAACCGCGTTAATTCGGACTGCGCCTATTGCATTTATATTGCACTTGGGGTCGAAACCTTTAAGGTTTCGGCCCTGTTCGCCTTTTGGCACCGCTAGCACAAGATATTCGCTTTAAGCTCCTCCGTTTAAGCACTTCGCTGTAAGCACCTTTATTTTCTCTTCCTTTGTTGTTTCCCTGAACATGACGTTTGAACCAAATGTACATGTAGAGCCTGGTTTGCCTAGTGTCGCAATGCTGTCGCATATATGTCATGGTATGTCATACATAAGACGTTTATAAAAAGGTGTATCCCGGCAATCATCTCATTGGTTTGTTTCCGAGGATACAATTATGGATATGCAGTTAAATACAGAAAAGTTAAAGCAGCTACGTGAGCACAGAGCCTGGAGTCAGTCCCACCTTGCAGATGTTGCAGGAGTGAGTTTAAGAACGGTTCAACGGGTTGAAAAAAGCGGTGTCGCCTCTCCAGAAACTGTTAAGGCGATTTGCGCTAGCTACAGTATTGATGTTAGCGATTTGTTGGATCAAAAGAACGCTGGTTCCAATACGGCTTTTGGGGGTGAGATGGCTATTGCAAGGCCGTGGTTGAATTCCCTTGCTATTAAATATTCAGTCTTTGCATTTATAGTGGCTTTTATTATCGCGTTTGCTGTTAGTTATTAATTTAGCGGGTCATCTTTTTAACAAAAACCACCAC
Organism: Cellvibrionaceae bacterium; assembly: GCA_025800365.1. Lineage (GTDB taxonomy): Bacteria > Pseudomonadota > Gammaproteobacteria > Pseudomonadales > Cellvibrionaceae > Pseudoteredinibacter. The sequence continues at coordinate 102,911 of JAOXRT010000188.1, forward strand.
GAACAAAGCCAGTGTAAAACTCCCCATTAAAGCTTCTATGGCGGCAAATAGCCTGGATAGGCCTGTGGGTGTTATATCGCCATAGCCTAGTGTGGTAAAGGTTACAATGCTGAAATAGATGCTCTCTAAATAGGCGAGTGCGTTAGCTTTAGCGCTAAGTGAAGAGTTGAAGGCCACTTCTTCGCCAGAGAAATTTACCCCGGAAAAAAAGTAAAGCGTAGCAAAGCCTAAGATAGTAATACTACTAAAGACCACGACTCTAATCGGCTGCTCACCGTAGCCACAAAATAAATCCACGATTTTAGATATCAAACGCTTGGTGGAATATTTCGGCATTTGCTTGCGCCGTACCACCATTTCTCGTTCAAAAAAGTAGCCGGCATTTTCAAACAGGCCTTGGTTTTCAAAAACCTTACGTAAGTGGCGATAGATTTCTTCGGCTTGCTCGTACAGATCAAGCTTTTCTTCTTGGTTCTCACTTTGGTCGGCTTGTTCTTCCTGAATAACTTTATTGCCCCAATTAACATTCTCAAGCTTGGCGTCATGAAACTTGGTGCCCAGGAGATTACAATCGCTGAGGTTTGCGCAATGCAAATTCGCGCCAGTAAAGTCAGCTTTCATTAAAGAACTGCCGCTAAGATCAAGCATAAAGCAGTGTGCGCCGCGCATATTGGCGCGATATAAATCACTGTCGATCAGTCGATGACCATGCTTAGAGTTTCGATTAACCAGATTAATATTTTCGAGATTACAGGATTTTAATTTGAAGTTGCGCATGGCTTGGCCTGTGCCTGCGCGCTGTTGTAAGAGTGTGGCCACTTCGCTGTTAGACAGCATTTCACCTTGCTGCCATTTACTATCATCTTCAAACACCTATGACCCCTTATTGTAAGTTCACTATGCCGCCACTGCTATTTTGAGCATAGTCAAAACTTCCAGCTTTGCTAAACGCGAAACGTGAAATTAGTTGGGGCTATAGTGCTTACGCAAATGGTTTATGGTTTGCCAAATGATGAACGCCGAAGCAATGCCTAAGCTGTTGGCTAGAAGGTCCGCAGGATCAAAGCTACGACCCTGCACCCACAACTGGCCTGTTTCTGCCGCGCTGGAAATCAATAGCATAGCGATCATGTCGATGTTTTTAATAACAGTAGGGTAGCGGGCCAAACCCAGTGCGCCGGTGACGGCTGCCCAACAGATAAAGTGGAGAGCTTTATCCCAGATGATGGTGAAGCCTTCACCGGGGCTCGGGCTCAAATTAAAAAACAGGGCGATCGCTAGCAGGGCCCCAAACAGATACCAACGTAGGTGGCGGGTGTAACTTACTAGGGAGCTGTTTTCAGGGTGAGTCCAAAAGCGCACGGGGCTTCCTGCCGATTGGGTTAATGGTTATTCGGGTTCGGTGGCTACCTTAAAGGCACTGTTGGCGCGTTTCAATAGATGTAAGAGCTGATCAATTTCCAGAGGGGTGAGATCGCCAAGCAGCTCTTGGCTCCAGTCGGCATGGGCTTGGGCCATTTCCTCAAATAGCTGTAGCCCTTTATCGGTAATACGAATTTGTATTACGCGTCGATCCAAGGGGCTGGCGCTGCGCTCAATAAGGTGCTCATTAACCATTCTATCGACTAGGCGAGTGATATTGCCTCGGCTCGCTAATAGCTGCTCAGCAACTTTGCCCATGGGCAGGCCTTCAGGGGAATAGCGGTATAACTGTGCCAGCACATCAAAGCGAGACATGCTCTGCTTAAAGCGCTGGTGAAAGCGGGTTTCCATCTCTTGCTCAATGGATTTAGAGCTTTTCGCTAGTTGTAGCCAAACTCTTAGGTACTTATCACTGCTCATGTGGCTTAACTTCCTTCCTCGCCTTTGCTGTTGTTTTTGTAGGCGTCTAGGGAGGTATTTTAAGGGTAATTATTCACCAGGGCAAAATATGACTTGTTTATATATTACGTGTAATATATATTGTGATCATAAAGTTCGAAATCTGGGTGCGTTTGCTGGCTTTCAAGGCGAGTTAAGGCGGGCTCAAAGTAAATAATTGCTCTTAATAAATTGCTCTTAACAAGAAGGGGTTATGGCCATGAAAATTACAGTGATCGGCGGTGGACCTGGCGGAATGTACTTTGCGCTGCTTACCAAAAAAGCGCAGCCAGATTGGGATATTGAGATTTACGAACAGAATAAGTGTGATGACACCTTTGGTTTTGGTGTGGTCTTTTCTGATGATACTTTGGACGAGTTCCTATCCCGCGACCCTGAATCCTATGAGCGTATTCGCGATGATTTTGCCTACTGGGACGATATCGTCATCAGCTATAAGGGCGAGAAGATTCGCTGTTCCGGTAATGGCTTCTGCGGTACTTCCCGCGTTAGTCTATTGAACCTATTGCAGGGACGTTGCCAAGAATTGGGCATCAAGATGCACTTCGAGGCGCGTATTGATCCATCTGAGTATGAAACTCGCTTTGCAGATTCCGATATGATCTTGGCTTCTGACGGTATTGCTTCAGCTACCCGTGAGTACTTCAAAGAAGGTTTCAATCCTAGCACTGAGATTAAATCTAACCGCTTTGTTTGGATGGGCTCTAAGCGTCCGCTAAAAGATTTCACCTACTTCTTTAAAGAAACTGAGCATGGCTTGATTTGTGCCCACACCTATCAATATGAGCCGGGCATGTCGACTTGGATCTTTGAAATGTCGGATGAGTGCTACCAGGGCTTTGAGTTCGAAGAGCAAAATGAAGAAGACAGCCGCGCCAAATTAGAAAAGATTTTTGAAGAGGAGCTGGAAGGTCACGGCTTAATCCTAAACCGTAGCTGGTGGCGTCAATTCCCGCGTATCTTCTGTAATAATTGGTACCACAAAAATATCACCATCTTAGGTGATGCGAAGGCTTCAGCCCACTACTCAATCGGTTCGGGTACTAAGTTGGCGATGGAGTGTGCCATTGGTCTACACGATGCCGTAATGGAGAAGCATGAAGAGGGTGTCGAGGCCTGCTTTAAGCGTTATGACGAATTACGTCGTACCCCTGCACAAATTGTACAGCACAATGCTGATGTATCCTTGGCTTGGTTTGAGCATATGGATCGCTCATGGGATATGGATCCAATGCAGTTTGCGATGGTGGTTATGTGTCGTGCCAAGTCGGTTACTTATGACAACTTGATTCTGCGCGATGAAGGCTTCGTGGAAAAAGCCGATACTGAGTGGTATCAGCGCTACTTTGAAGAAACTGGCGTTGATGTGCGTGAATCTCGCCCGACTCCAATGTTTACGCCTTATAAATTGCGCGACATGGAGCTGCGTAACCGCGTGGTGATGTCACCGATGGCTCAATACTCAGCGGATAAGGATGGTAACCTCACTGAGTGGCATCATATTCACTACAGCAGCCGAGCCACTGGTGGTATGGGTTTGATGTACACCGAAATGACTTGTCCGTCTGCTGCTGCGCGTATTACCGAAGGCTGCCCGGGCATGTGGACCGACGAGCATGAAGCTCAGTGGAAGCGTATTGTCGATTTTGTGCACGACAATACCGAAACTAAAATTTGTATGCAGCTTGGTCATGCTGGTCGCAAAGGTTCTACCCAGTTGGGTTGGGAAAAGATGGATATGCCAATCGCCGATAGCGATTCAAATTGGCCACTGGTTTCCGCCTCACCTTTACCTTACTTTGATGGTATTTCACAGGTGCCTGCTGAGCTGGATCGTGCGGCGATGGATCAAATTATTACCGATTTTGTGCAGGCAGCAGCCCGTGCTGATCGCGCTGGCTTTGATATGTTGGAGCTGCACTGTGCCCACGGCTATTTGTTAGCAAGCTTCCTATCACCGTTAACGAACCAGCGCAGCGACGAGTATGGTGGCAGTGTTGAAAACCGCATGCGCTTCCCATTAGAGGTCTTTAAAGCGATTCGCGATGTTTGGCCGGACAATAAGCCGATGGCAATTCGAATTTCCGCCTGTGACTGGGTAGAAGGCGGTATTAGCGAAGAGGATACCGTCGAGATTGCTAAGGCCTTTAATACGGCAGGTTGTGACCTCATTGATGTTTCTGCAGGGCAAACGGTAGCTGAGCAAAAACCAACCTATGGTCGTATGTTCCAAGTGCAGTTCTCAGAAGCGATTCGCAATCTAACTGGCTTGGCAACCATGGCGGTGGGCAATATCACTGATGGCGGCCAAATTAATACGGTATTGCATACCCGCCGAGCTGATCTGGTGGCGATTGGGCGCCCCCATCTTTGGAACCCATACTTCACCCGCCACGAAGCGGCCCGCTATGGTGTGGAAGTGGATCAAGGCTGGGAGAAGCAATATCTCAGTGGTCAGGCCCAAGCCTATTCAGTTCAAGGTAAGGCGCGCGAGCAACAGCTAGAGTTGCAGCGCAAAGCTAAGCCGAAACGTCATGCGACTGACCGCACGGATGATTTTCGTCATTCTTAAGCTCTAAGAGCTGAATTATAGAGCCAGCCCCCTAGTGGCTGGCTCTATGCTGCTTAAAACAAGGACAGCTGACACTAAGTAGGCTGTTTCATATCCTCAACAATGATACTTTGCATAGCGGATGCAATCAGGCTAGCGCCTTGAGCTGAAAGGTGTACGCTATCGTCATATATATCATTTCTTTCGGCGCCACTGTCTATCGCCTGTTTAATTAGGCCTGCGGTATCTAAATAATGGTATTCGCCACTGGCAATTTCCTTCAGATATTTGTCGTAGCTCGCCAGCCAAGTATTGCGTTCCTCATTGTCTGTCGGTGCGCTCCCCCAAAGAATAACTTTTAATTTCGGGTTCAAGCGTAGCTGAAGCTCAATAATTGATCGCATCTTTGATTGATATTCGTCTGGCTCTACGGCAAATCCAGACTTTACCCAGCCTTTACGAGCTGGGCCGCGAAGGCGCTTTTTAAGTGATTTAAGTAGCTTTCGGGCGAACTTTTTCAATTTATTATCAGGGTAATAGCTGATGTAAATCTGCGGAATGCTGGTTTTCCAAGCGTCTACTAAACCAAAATTTAACAGCAGGTAATCAGCGGCCTGTTGATGGTCCATAGACATCTGTACACCTTCACGGCAAGTGCTCATAGTGGTGCCGTAATTGTGCAATTCGCAGTCAATGCCCAGGCGTTGCAGCTTTTCTTTTAACTGCTTGGGAACATTAAAATGGGTGCCATGTTCACGGGTTCCGCCAGTATTACAGTCACCGATTGCAAGTAATTGAAGCGGTGTAGAAGCTTGATTTTCAGACATGTGTTATGGGGCCTAATTAAAGAGCTTTTGTCTTTGTCTTTCGCTATTTGAGTTGAGGCGGTCAGTATAAAACCACTGCCGCCCAAAAGCGATGAGATCCGTTGTTCCATCAACCCGGCAGGCCTAGCGGAGTAAGGCTTTTATTCATGGCCTCAAGTCCCCAGATTTGTTAGTCTTGCGCTTTTGATTCCACCTGTCCAAAAGGCCCTCAGAGCGCCTTGGCAACTCTATCTGGAGACCTAAGTGAGCTATTCGGTGGCTACCAATCCATCCTTATCAGAGCTGAATCTGCTGATCGTTAGTGATGGTAAGCCCGGACATTTAAATCAGAGCTTAGGTTTGCAGGCAGCACTTGAAAGGTCCTTGTCAAAACAGTTTGCTTGCAGCTGTTCAATTCAGCCGCCCTTATCGCTTCTCCAAAACCTTGGTTTAGGTCTTGGAATTAAGCCTGCTGATTGGCCTGAACAAGCCGATATCGTGATTGGCGCTGGCCATGCAAGCCATCTAACCATTCTTGCAGCGTCAAAATGCTATGGTGCTAAATCGGTGGTGCTGATGAGGCCGAGCTTGCCTAGAACGCTTTTCGACTTCTGTGTAGTACCCCAGCATGACGGTTTGGAAGAGAAGGGCAATACCTTGTTAAGCCAAGGCGCTTTAAACCCGGTGTATTACCAGGGGCAAAAGAAACGCCATAAAATGATACTGCTGGGTGGCCCTTCTAAACATTTCGAATGGCTGGAAGAGGGTTTGTTAGGACAGCTTAAAGATATTCTAAGCGAGGCTGGCCCTGATAAAGCTGAGCCTTGGATGGTTTTGACCTCCAGACGCACTCCTGAAAGTTTTAAGGCGGCGCTACAAAACTGGTTATCAAACGGTGATGAAGATGAAGGCCTTGCTGCCGCCGCGTTCAAGCTTATACACCCTGATGATGTTCCCGGCGGCTGGCTTGCTGAACAGCTTCCCATGGCTTCGCTTTGCTGGGTAAGTCCAGATAGCGTCTCTATGGTTTATGAAGCCCTAACGGCCGAGGCACAAGTCGCTATATTTGATATGCCGGTCAAATTGCCGGTAAGTCGAGTGGCCAAAGGTGTGCGAGAACTTTCTGAGCAAGCGCGAGTCGATAATTACCCTGCTTGGAGTGAGCGTGGTAAAGGTGAGCTTAAGGCCAATAGCGAAGCTTTTAATCAGGCCGATAAAATAGCCCGTAAACTTTTGGCTTTAAATATTGTAGATCGGGTGGTTTAGTTGATGCCGTTAAAAGTGATTCAGTTTTTACCTAGCTTGCGTGGTGGCGGTGTCGAGGTCGGTACTTTAGAGCTTGCAAAAGCTCTAGTAGAAGCTGGGCATGAGTCCATAGTGGTATCTGCAGGCGGCCCGATGGTGGAGCGATTAAGGGCTGATGGGTCAACTCACCTGCTTTGGGATTTGGGCAAGAAGTCCCCTTTTACCTTTCGCCATATTTGGCGTTTACGTAAATGGATTGCCGCTCAAGACGCTCATATATTGCATGTTCGCTCGCGTATGCCGGCATGGTTGGTGTATTTAGCTTGGCGTGGTTTACCTAAAGAGTGTAGACCTCATTTGGTGAGCACCATGCATGGTTTGCATTCGGTATCTGCCTACAGTGAAATCATGTGTCGCAGCGAGAAGGTTATCGCTGTATCTGAAACCGTAAAGCAGTATATTGCGAAAAACTATCCCCGAACCGATATGGGCAAGGTGCAGGTCATTAATCGAGGAATAAGCCCTGCAGAGTACCCTTGGGGCTACCAAGCGTCTGAGCAATGGCAAGAACATTGGCACACTGAATTTCCGAAGCTCAAGGGTAAGCGGCTGATTTGCCTTCCCGGTCGGCTTACCCGTTTGAAAGGCCATCAATATTTGTTAAATCTTATGGCTTCCTTAAAGAGCCAGTTCGAGGATCTGCACGCGATTATCGTTGGGGGTGAAGATCCCAAACGCTTGGCCTATGCTGAAGAGTTAAGGCAGAAAGTTCGAGATCTAGGACTAGAGGATAATATAACTTTCTGTGGGGCTCGCTCAGATATGCGCGAAGTCTACAGCCAGGCAGCAATAGTGCTGTCCTTATCGAGCAAGCCAGAGTCATTTGGCCGAACAACTACCGAGGCCCTAAGTATGGGGGTGCCAGTGGTCGCTTTCGATCATGGCGGTGTTGGAGAGCAGCTAGAAAACTTGTTCCCCCAGGGCAGGGTTCCTTGCTTTGATGAGGAGGCTTTGATTAAAACCGTTACTCAAGTATTGGAAACTGGCGTTAAGCCAATTAAAAATACTTTATACCTAAAAGAAGAAATGCTAGACCAAACCCTTGCTGTCTATAAAGAGTTGCTTGGTAGGTCTTAGAGTTGAATATGAGAATTTGTGAAATATTAGCTAGCACGGGTGAAGGCGGGCTAGAAAAGCATATGCTGGATTTATGCAATAAGATGGCCGCCATGGGCAATGAAGTTCATGTTATTGTCGATCCATACTTCGCTGAACGTTTTGATGCAGCTGTAACCGTGCATTGCTTAAACATGCAGCGTAGCCGAAATAATCCATTGCTATTATGGCAGCTTTTGAAACTGATAAAGGCAATTAAACCCGATGTGGTGCATGCCCAAGCCAATAAGGCGGCTAGTTTGCTGAGTCGGGTAAAAAGGTTTTTATCTGTGCCATGCGTTGGCACTATCCACAATCAGAAATCTAAATCCGCGATGTTCCGCTCAATGGATGCCGTAATCGGTGTCAGTAAGGGTGCTTGTTCAGTCGTTAATCACAGTAATAAGCACTGTATCTATAACGGTGTGGATCAGAGTTTGTCCCTAGATGCTGAAAGCTGCAGGCAAGAATTAAAGGAACTTGCCGGGGTAGAGGGTGAGCGCCCCATTGCAGTGGCCTTGGTGCGTTTGGTAGAAGTAAAAAGGATCGACGTCTTATTAAAGGCTTGGGCTGGAGTTGATGCTGATTTATTGATCATTGGTGATGGCCCATTGCGCAGCGAATTAGAACTGCAAGGCAAGAGTTTGATTGAGCAAGGGAGTGTTCACTTTTGCGGCTTTGTAAAAGATGCCGCGAAATTGCTGCCTGGTGCCGACTTGATGGTTATCAGTTCAGATCGAGAAGGTTTTCCTTATGCGATGGTAGAAGCTCTTTGTGCCAAGGTGCCAGTTATTTCAACTCAGGTAGCGGCCGCAAAAGAGGCGCTGCCTTTAAGCTTGCAGGTTGCCTTGGGCGACTCTAAGCAGTTAGGTGACAAGGTTAAACACTTTATCGCTGAAGGTGCGGAATATCAGGGGGACTTGGATAAGCTATTTGCCTGGGCGGGAGATGTCTTGAGTGTTGAATATATGACTCAAGCTACGGTAAATGTGCTAACTGCAGTACAAACAAAAAAGGTGGGTGCTTGAGTTTGCCAAACCAGTCACGCCTACTTGTGAGCTTGCCAGGGCTTCGAGAACTTCTTACTAAAAACCTCATGCTATGGTCTTTATTGGCCGTTGCTTTGTTTCAGTTCGGCCGCGGGCCTGGCAATATGCTCTGGGGCCCGTTGGCGATTTTCTGCGCTTTGACGCTATTAAGCAATTGGCAGCAGTTGCTTCGCTTACCGGTTTTTGGCTTGTCTTTAGCGGCGTACATTATCTTGTTCAGTACTGCGGGAATTGGTGCTGCCGAAACATTCCCGCCCTGGGCGTTGAAATATTGGTTGAGTACTGTATGTAGCGCGATGGTTTTCTTTTGCCTTCAGCTTTATCCGCCGGATTTTCGTGAACAGCGAGATAAAGCTGCTCAAATCGCATTGCTGGCAGTCGCGGCTTTAGCTGTTCATTGGTTGTACTTTATATGGGTAGTTGGTCTCAAAGAGTTACAAGTAGCACGTGAAATAACGGGCCCAGTTGCCGCAGTATTGGCACCTTGGATATTTATTCATAGTGCCTGGTCTGTACTTAAAAAGTGGCTTCTAATGTTTTCTCTGATGGGGCTGTTAATGTTACTGGACAGCCGCACAGAAGTATTGGCTTTATTAGTTGCATTGTGTGTTTATCAGCTTTGTTGTTGGAAGAGTTTGCGCTGGCTTTTACTATTTGTTCCTTTATTGTTGTTGCTGGTGTTATTACCAGAGCTAATGTCCAACGGCAGGTCAGAGAACATCAATTTTGCCAGTTTGAATCAAATTAGTTCTTCCCGAATGGAAATATGGAGTGCTGCTATAGAGGCCTGCAAGGAATCATTATGGTACGGTCACGGCTTGTATAGCAGTGTGAGAGCTGAATTCCTACCCAATGATATCCGGCATATTCACAATATCGTTTTAGAAATTGTTTATGAAACCGGCATTTTAGGTTTGCTCGCAATCTTCTGCTTTATGGCTTGTGCATTTTTGCCGGCAGTACGTAAGAGTAAGCATTGGCCTAAAGCTGATCGGCGACAAGCGGCGGTGATTTTAGCCAGTGCAGCAGCGACTGTCGTTGTGCTATTTTTTGACAAGAGCTTGCATTCAATATTCGCTCGATTCTATTTGTTTACCTTGGCGGGTTTGGCGTATAGCTTGTATGAACTGAATAAGAAATCTACTCCTCACCTTAAATCTGAGAGCGGAAGTCAGGACGAGATAGGGCGCGTTACTAGTGTTTAATTCAAAAGACGTTAAAAAGATACTAATTATGCGCTGGGGCAGTATGGGTGATTTGGCCATCTGTTCTGCGGTCATTAACGATATTTGTAAGCACTTTAGTGATGTTGAAATACAGCTGAACGTAGAGCCCCCTTGGGATAAATTATTCCAAGGTTATACTCGCTTTTCCAAAATTCATAATATAAAAGTTCGTAAGGCGCCAAGGTTGGGCTCTACGCGGGCTTGGCTATCTATGTTACGCCGTGAGAAATTTGATCTAATTATCGATTTGCAGTGTAACGATCGTAGCATGATATTGCTGAATTTGGCGCGCTTGTTCGGTATAGCACCAAAGTATCGAATGGGTACAAAATCGGGCTTGGCCTACAACCTTGAAGCATCGCCTTACGGTGAAAAGGTACATGCTCTAGAGATTTTGAGAGCAGCAGCAAAAGGCTTGGGAGTTGATTGCCAAACCGAGCAGCCAGTTTTGAGTATTCCTAATGAATATCAGCAATCGGCTGAAGCGCTATTGCGAGAAAATGGCTTACAAGCTAAGAGTTTTGCCGTTTTAGTACCAGGTAGCAGTTTGAGTGGCGCTAAAAAGCGCTGGGGCGTTAAAAACTATACCGCCATGGCCGAGCTATTTTTTGAGCAGGGTGTGGAAAGTTGTGCGATTTTAGGTGGCCCGGATGAGATCGAACTGTGTAACCAGTTGGCAGATAGAATTGGTGAAAAAGCGGTAAATCTATGCGGTAAAACTCAGTTGCTAGAAATTCCCGTAATTGCTGAACAAGCCCAATACATGGTGTCAAACGATACGGGTACAGCACATTTGGCCGCTGCAGCTGATATTGCCATGGTGGTAATATGTGGGCCAACGGATGCATCAAGGGTGCACCCTATTGGTAAGCGGGTTGCTACCTTGCAAGCCCCGATGGAATGTTTCGCCCAGCATCCAGCTGAACAATGTATGGCCAAAGTTAGCCCGAGCCAAGTGTGGCAGGCATTAGAGAATCTTTGAGGATAGAAATAGTGCAATTAGAGCAGTTGAAAATCGCCGTTATTGGCCTTGGCTACGTAGGCTTGCCTTTGGCCGTTGAGCTTTCTAAGCATTTTAAAACTATTGGCTTTGATATTAACAGCCAGCGCGTTGGACAGTTAAGTAATGGGCACGATTCGACCTTAGAAGTTTCAGATGAAGAAATGGCCGCTGCGGGGGATATTAGTTTCAGCACTGATATTAAGACCATGGCCGAATGTAATGTTTACATTGTGACAGTGCCTACCCCAATTGATGATCATAAAAACCCTGATCTCAATCCGTTACGTCGAGCGAGTGAAACGGTTGCAAAGGTTCTCTCAAAAGGGGATATCGTTGTCTATGAATCAACGGTTTACCCTGGTGCAACGGAAGAAGTTTGTGTGCCCGTACTGGAGCGTGATTCTGGTTTAGTCATTAATCAAGATTTCTTTGCGGCCTATAGCCCAGAGAGAATTAATCCAGGTGATAAGGTCAATCGACTGCCAAATATTCGTAAAATCACTTCGGGCTCAACAGCAGAAATTGCTGATTTAATTGATGCCATGTACGGCAAAATCATTATTGCAGGTACATACAAGGCCAGTTCGATTAAAGTCGCAGAAGCTGCAAAGGTTATTGAAAACACCCAGCGCGATGTCAATATTGCCTTAATAAATGAGTTGGCTCTAATTTTTAATGCTTTGGATATTGATACAGAAGAGGTGCTGCTAGCCGCTGGAAGCAAATGGAATTTCCTACCCTTCCGCCCCGGTTTGGTGGGCGGCCACTGTATTGGTATTGATCCATACTATCTATCCCATAAGGCGCAGGCTGCTGGTTATATTCCAGACATTATTATCGCGAGTCGTCGCATTAATGATGGTATGGGAGGTTACGTGGCAGACACATTGGTCAAAGAGATGTTACGCAAGGGCGTTCCTGTTGCTAAAGGTAATGTCTTGGTTATGGGCTTTACCTTTAAGGAGAATTGCCCCGATGTGCGTAACTCTAGAGTCTATGATGTGGTAAAGGGCTTGGAAGATTTTCACTTAAACGTCGATGTTTATGACCCTTGGGTAGATCACGATGAAGTGAATGCTGAGTATGGCTTGCGCCCAATCGATCAGCTGAAAGAAGGGCATTACAATGCCGTTATTTTGGCTGTCGCTCACGAGCAATTTATCGAAATGGGCGGTGATAAGATACGTGATTTGTGTACCAAAGATGGTTTGGTATATGACCTAAAGTATGTATTGCCCCAAGAGAAAAGTGATTTACGCTTATAGATTCTGATTCCTAGACGAGCAATAAAAACCCAGCGTAATCGCTGGGTTTTTATTGCTCGTAGATTAGCTCAAAGCTAACAGCTTACATCTGCTTAGAAATGATACTGCGCCGTCAAACTGAACTCACGCCCACGATTGTAAATACCTTCATAGGTTTGAAAAGCATCACCAATAATACCGGTCATTAGGTATTTCTCATCACTTAGGTTTTTCAGTGCGAGTAATACTTCCCATTGTTCATCAGCGCTGGTCCAGTTTAAGTTGGCATTAAGGAGATCATAGCTGGGTTGTGCAATCAGCTCCGTATTAAAGGAATCCATATATTCCTTCGAACGGTAAGACCAATCTAATCTACCCGTTAAAGTACCTGCTTCTCCCAAATCCCAGTCATGGTTGATAGCGATACTGGCGGTTCTTTCTGGCACACGTTCAAATTCATTGTCCGCGCGAATAAATGTTTCTTCGAATGAAATGTCATCATAGCGAGCATTTAGCCAGCCGTAGCTAGCTTCAATTAGCCAGTTTTCAGCGGGCAGCCATTGGGTTTCCAGCTCCCAGCCGGTAATTTTTGCCGAAGCGGCGTTTTTGGTTACCGGTGCTACGCTGGTAAATACTTGTACTTGCAAGTCATCGTAAACGGTATGGAAAACGGCACCGTTGATTCGAAGGCGACCATCTAAGCCGGTGTACTTGGCGCCCAGTTCATAGACTTCTACGAATTCTGGAGCGAAGTCTGGAATCAATTCCTGATCTGTTGCGCCAGCCGGCGCAGTAAATCCAGCAACCTGTGGTGGGAATACACGTTGGGTAAAACCACCTGACTTAAAGCCTTCTGAATAGCTGCTATAGACCATCAACTCATCACTGACGTGAAAGCTGGCATTGATCATTGGGGTCAGCTCAGAGATAGATTGGCTATCGGTAGCGAATGGCAATACTCGGGTGCCAACCTGCATAAACGGCGCATCTAATAGTGGGTGACCGGAGCCCGCAAAGTAGTTGTTTAAAATTACTTGGTCAGGTGAGAAAGACTTGTCTTCTTCTGTGTAACGAAGCCCCATGGTTAGGCTAAACCAATCATTGACATTCCATGTGGCCTGGCCGAATGCCGCTTTAGAAGTATTTTCAAAGCGACCGCCACTGGTAAAGTTGGACATGACAAAGTCTAGGGTGTTTACATTATTGCCGTCTTCTTTGAAGTAGTACAAACCAAAAATCCAGTTTAAGGAGTCATCAAAGTGATTGCCCAAAAGCTGAAACTCTTGAGTAAATTGCTTCTGCTCTAAGGTGTCATGGAACTGAGAAACGCGGTGGGGCGAGTGATCGCCATCGCGGGCAAATTCAGCGTCCAAATCACGCCAAGCGGTGATGGATTTAAAACTGATATTATCGTTTAGATCTAAGCTAACGTTTAAGTTGCTAGCCATAAAATCGCTATTGGAAAATGCCGGTGCTGTACCAAGGTTCTGATCATCACCCACTTTATAACGTAGATCGTAACAACCAGGTACAGCTAAATTGATCGGCATACCAGGGTTAGCACAAGGTGCCCCATTGGTCGCGCCCGCAGCTGCATTAGCACCGACGTTATGAATTACCGCCATTGGTGGGGTTTCTGGGTCGATAGGGTTTCCAAGGTTGATGCCCAGCAGGCTCATAGCAGGGCCGTTTTCACGATCTTTTGAAAATTCTAAAGAGAAATTCACTTCGCTGCTATCGCTTGGTGTCCATAATAGATTTAAGCGGCCGGTTTGAGTGTTGTCATCACCTAGGTCGATGCCGTCTGTGCGATGAACATAGCCATCTTGCTGCATGTCCGCGAAGGAAATTCGGCTTAGTAAATTTTCAGATAGCGGGATATCTACACTGCCCTTGATAACGCGTTTGCTATCAGTGCCGACTGTAGCGCTAATTTTCCCGGAGAACTCTTCGCTGGGTTTTTGACTAGTGATGCTGATGGCACCACCGATGGTGTTGCGGCCAAACAGCGTGCCTTGTGGACCACGCAGTACTTCTACTTGGGCGATATCTACAAGATCTAAGATAGCGCCTACGCTGCGGGCGATATACACGCCGTCAACATAAAGACCCACTCCTGGCTCTGTGGTCGGTAAGAACTCTTTTTGACCAACACCACGGATATAAATCGACGCAGCATTAGAGGCACCGCCAAAGCTTGGGTTGCTCTGAAAGCTCATATTGGGACTATAAGCCGCTATGCCGTTGAGCTTGGTCATGCCACGCTTTTCCATGCCTTCACCGCTGAAGGCTGTTACGGCAATAGGCGTATCCTGCAGGCTTTCTTCACGTTTTCGAGCAGTAACGGTAACTTCTTCGATTTGCCAGCCAGAGCCTTCTTGGGCACTAGCGGGCAGGGTAGTGGCGAGTAAAGCACTGCCGCACACTAGGCTTAAAGGTAGTGCGGCTCTTTTATTTTTACAGGCTTGTTGAATGGAGTAGGCAAGCTTTTGTGGCCGTGGGCTCATATTCATATCCTCGGGCAATATCATTATTGTTTATTTTCTTGAGCTTGAGTTTGAATAGGTTACATGTAATTAACTATTCGCTTTTTGCAGTCTGTATGCAAAAAGTGCTAGGCGATGGGGAAAGATTTGAATAAGGGGAGGTATTTACAAAAGCAGAAACGAGTGGATAGTCATGGAGAAGCTTTGATTAGCGTAGCATCTTCTTTCATAAAAGTGATCTAGGCGAACTATCTGCCCTCCCTGCATAACGATGTCTTTTTCCGCATATCTAAGCAGTGCCTGCTCAAAATAGCATTGTTCCATCGACGTAAAGAACGATGTCTAACCGAGTAGCAGCAAGCAATTAGAAATAAGTCATTACTTATATCGAATTGCAGCTAGCAAAAAAGTGCACATAAAAGAGATAAATATTATGCCTAATACTGCACAAGCCAATCAAGGTATCGATCCAATGGCCTTTCGCCAGGCCTTGGGAAGTTTCGCCACCGGTGTAACCGTGGTTACCGCAAAAGATGATTCAGATAGCTCCAAAAGCAGCTATGTGGGCACCACTGCCAGTAGTTTCAATTCTGTATCACTAGATCCGCCATTGATACTTTGGAGCATTGATAAAAAAGCCCGTAGCTTACCGGTGTACGAAAATGCAGAGTATTTCGCAGTCAATGTATTGGCGGCGGATCAAGTGTCTTTATCAAACCACTTTGCGCGTCAGCAAGAAGATAAGTTTGCGGGAATTGATTTTGAAAACGGAGTCGGCGGCGCGCCGCTCTTAAAAGGCTGTGCCGCTCGCTTTCAGTGTCGCACCCAGCATATTTATGAAGGTGGTGATCATCTGATTATTGTAGGAGAAGTTGTTGACTTTGATACTACTGGCCGTAAAGGTTTGATGTTTCACTCGGGGCGCTATGTAGTCTCTAGCTTTCACCCCTGCAATCAAGATCCTTCTGCCGAATCTGTGGAAAACAAAGCCTTTGTTGACGATTATCTTCACTACCTGGTAGGTAAAAGCTTTAGCCAAATTATGGATAAACTTGAAGTGGTACTGCGTGGCCAAGGATTAGATGAAAATGAATTTCGCGTTTTGGCCTCTCTAGGCGGCTTGTCAGGCTGTACTCTGTCGGAGCTAGTTCATAACGCGATTTTATCTGAGGATGAGGTGAATGATCGTTTACGCCATTTAGAAACCATGGGCTTGCTTAGCCGGGAGTACAAAGAAGATGAAACCTATATTCATCTCACTAAGGCCGGAGAAGAGCGCCTAGAACCCATGTTGAAAGCTGCCAAAACCAATGAGGCGGATGCTCTTGGTGTTTTTACTGCTGAAGAGGCACGCCAGCTAAAAGCATCGCTACGTAAATTGATCGCCTGGACAGGTGAGTAGTGTGGTTGGCGAGATCTTAAAAATCTCAGTGGGTAAATCGATCTCAAAGACTTTAGAGAAATATATTTAGAATAACGAGGAAAGAACTATGCGTGGACTACAAGGTAAAGTGGCTATTGTTACTGGCGGAGCAGCGAGTATTGGCGAGGCCGTGAGTCGTGCTTTGGTTAATGCTGGTGTGAAAGTTATGATAGCAGCGCGCAGCGCCGATGTTGGTACAGCTTTGGCAGCAGAGCTGGGTGAGTTGGCGGCGTTTACCGCAACGGATTTACAGCAAGACAGTGATATTCAGAAACTTGTAAGTGCTACTGTTGAAAGCTTTGGCCAAATTGATTTTGTTATCAACGTAGCGGCCTTATATGCTGACGATGGGATGAATTCAACCCGTGAGCAGTGGCGCGATACCTTCGATACCAATATTAATGGTCATGCAATTTTGGTGCGTGAAGCATACCCGCACTTATGTAAAAGCGAGGGCGCGGCGGTCGTTAACTTTGGTAGCATTTCCTCCAATATCGCTCAGGCAGATCGCTGGACCTATCCAGTATCTAAGGCTGCTATCCATCAGTTAACTCGCAATATGGCTTTGGATTTAGCAAAGGATAAAATTCGCGCGAATACCATTATGGCCGGCATCACCTGGAGTGTGCCAGTGGCAGGGCTGACGGAAAACAACCGTGATATCGCCGATGAAGTCTGTGCGAACTATCAGCCTTTAGGGCGCGTTGTTGAAGCTGAAGAAGTAGCAGACGCGGTATTGTTCCTATGTTCCGATCATGCATCCTTTATTACCGGTGCCGAGTTGCCCGTAGACGGTGGATACTCTGCCCTAGGCCCAGAGGCAGCTGAATCTTGCATGGTAGCGATGATGCGGGCAGTTGAGGCGGCTAAATAACGGCTGCTAGCTAGACTCCTTTAAGAGTTTGTTACAGTGAATTGAAAGTCAATGTGCTTATTGTGACAGTTTGTCAAACCCGCTTTTAAGCGGGTTTTTTTATGCTCATAGAAAAGTACTTGAGGGATAGTGCGGGCTTAACTGATGTAGAGTGATAAAAAAGAGTCTGGCGTAAGATCAGCTAAGCAGAGTTTATATTTCGATAAGTCGTGTAGCGATAATAACTCGCATTCGATTTAATGACTTCGTCTTGTTAACTAGTGAAAACCTTACTGGGCCAGCGAACGGTTTTCTAAGGTGATTGCTTTTGATTATCTCGGAGTTTTCTGTGAAATTTGTGTTGTCGTTTATGATGTCGGTATTTTCTTTCGCTACTCTTGCGAATGCGGAGCAATGTAGCGAGCCTTCAGCGGGCTTGGAAGGGCCATACCTTGGTCAGTCGCCTCCTGGATCAATAGCTAAAATATTCGCCCCGGGTATTGTTTCTGCCAAGCAGCGTGATCTAAGCGGTTTCTTTACGCCTGATATGAAAGAGTTTTATTTCACTCGGATGGATAAGCAATCAGAAAAATGGACATTGGAGGCCTTCATACAAAATGAAAGCAATAGTTGGTGTGGAATTACGGTTGGCCCTAGGATAGGGCGACCAACTATATCGCCTGATGGAAAAATAATGCATCTGGGCAAGTCCTACATGGAAAGAACTTCTGCAGCTTGGTCTGAAGTTAAAAGTCTAGGCCCTATGTTTGATCGAAGGGACTGGGGGATCATGCGTTTATCATCATCTAAGGACGGTACTTACGTCTTGGATGACTACAAAAATGGCGATGTGATTCGTATCTCTACCCTTAAAAATGGTCAGCGCCAAAGCCCAATTTTGATGAGCCCTAAAATTAATTCTGGTAAGTACACGGCCCACCCATTTATTTCACCTGATGGTTCATGGTTGATTTGGGATAGCGAAAGAGAAGGTGGTTACGGCGACTCTGATTTGTACATCAGTTTCAAGCAGCAGGACGGCACTTGGGGAGACGCTATAAACTTGGGAGATCAAGTTAACACCAGCACTTGGGAGGCGGGCGCTTACGTGACCCCTGACGGTAAGTATTTATTCTTCAATAGGCATGAAGATATATATTGGGTAGACGCCTCATTTATTGAAGAGTTGAGGCCTCGTAAATAGCGTTAATTTGATGCGATCAAGGCCGCTCGTGGCCTTGCTTGCCAATTTTTTTATTCCCCTACTATTTTCTTTAACGGGGCTTTTAATACAGGGCTTTCTTAAAGGTTTCAGAAGGTGATTCGCCGTACACTTCTTTGTAGGTAACTGAGAAGCGGCCCAGCTGGGTAAAGCCCCAGCGAGTGGCGATATTGGTTACGCTATCGCCGTTTGCCGCTAATAGATCGTTGCGGGCGTGCTCTAAGCGTAGCGCACGTAGATAGCTGAGTGGGCTTTGGCCGCGAAACTTACGAAAGCCTTCGTGTAAAGAGCGTGGGCTGACGCCCGTTTCTTGCACCAGATCATCAATAGTGATCGCCTGGGTAATGTGGTTGCGAATGTACTCTTCAGCTTTTTTAACATGGGCCGGGGCAATGGACTGGCCTTTGGCCTGGAGTGCATCACTGTAGTTGTGGCGCTGGGCGTGCAGCAGCTGAGTAATAATCAATTGCTCCATATGCTCTGCACCCGGGCTATTGGTGATTGGGCATATGGATTCAAATTCGGTCAGCATATAGTCGATCAGGCGCCACCAGGCCCTAACCTTAGGTTGGTCGCCTTGCATGAGTAAATCGAACTCTAGAGGCTGATTCAACGGCCGTGAGATCATTGCTGATAGCTTTTGTTCGATAGCTTGTCTGGGTATCTGCACCATTAACTGCTCGCAGTCTTCGCTCCAGCGCATAGACAGGTGTTTATTGGGCGAGGGAATAGACGCACAATGCTCCGTAGAGATGGCGCTTTCTTTACCTGAATTAATCTCGGCCCAGCCGCTTAGGGGTAACTGAATGAGAAAGAAGCGATCGAGCTCGCCGGGCTCTATCTCAACCTCATTACCGTAACGCATGTAATTGAGGGAGATGTTGCTCATTTTGGCATGGTGATGCTGAGCGTTTAAGCGGCTACCTCGAGCCATGCCCAGCTTATGGTCACAGTAGACCTTAGCCACTTCGGCTCGCACAAAGTCGAGGTTATCGGAGTGAAATAACTGGTGTTTGGGCAGAATCATCATCTCGGCAGCCGTCTTATTATTGTCTAAGGCACTCTTTACAACACTGCTTTTAGCAGGGTGCTTTTTCTTGAATATACCCATCCAAACTGGCCCTGACCAGATGCTAGCGCATAGAAATCGTGGTTTTTGGGAGGTTTTGAATAATGTCTGCGTTTTTTGAATAGCCAAGATTTCCTTTAGTTACTAAAGGTTATTAGCTGTTGCCTGCTTATATCTTAGTGTTACATGTAAAGTAAATAATTTTTAGCGTGATGTAACCCTTTTCAGAAAAGTGCTCGTCTAAGTTTGTAACCAACACAATAAGAGATCGAGACACACATTATGAACCTACGTTCTTACACTAAGCTTGCCGCCATTGCTCTAGCCACCGCTTCTTTATCGGCCTGTCATATTCATTTGGACCTGGAAGATGGTGACGGTGATTGGTCGTACAGCTCGGGTCGTATTAAGGGTTCTGGTGTGAAATCTACCCAGAGTATTGATATCGGCAGTTTCGAAAATCTGCGCTTAAACTCCTCCGCTGATGTTCAGATCAGCCTTGGCAAGTCCCAGCAGATTACCCTAACTACGGACGATAACCTGCTCAGCAACGTTAGCTTCACTATCAAGGGCGATACCTTGGTAATCTCTAACGATAAAAGCTACAGCACTAAACTGGGCACCAAGATCGATATCGAAGTACCTGAGTTGGATGCGGTGAAAGTATACGGCTCTGGCGATATCGACTTAGAAGGTGCTGAGCATATGCGTGACTTTGCTGCTCGGGTATATGGCTCTGGTGATATTTCACTTGATGATATTGAAGTGAGTAATCTTGAGCTTGAGGTTAATGGGAGTGGCGATATCGTAGTCGATGGTCGAACCAAAGATTTGCGTATTAAAGTTAATGGCAGCGGCGATATCGATGCACGCTCACTGGAAGCGCGCAATGCTCAAGCTAGAGTAAATGGTTCGGGCGATATTGTGTTGCATGCGACTGAAGAACTTAGTGCAGCCGTTTCTGGAAGTGGTGATATACGTTACAAAGGATCGCCTAAGGTTTCTGTTAAAGATAATGGTAGCGGTGACGTTCGTTCCCTGTAAGATCTAGTTTACGAGCTAAAAGCCCTGCTTAGGTTTTCCTAGCAGGGCTTTTTTTGTTTATCCGGTAATAGATTTTGCGACCAAATAACCTGAGCCGCCACCAAGTCCAGGCCCTGGGTGTGTGGAGGCTCCAATGTGATAAACATTGCTTACTGGCGTTTGGTGGTTTTTAAGGGCTTTTAATGGGCGCCAAAACAAAAACTGATCCAAGCTGCAGACGCCAGAATAGGCATCGCCGTGCAACAAATTAATATTGGCGTTTTCCAAATCTTTCGGTGAGTAAACCACACGTTTTAGTGAGGCACCTTTCAGGTTAAGAATATTTTCACTAAGCTGTTCAATCACTCGATCAGCGTAGGCTTCTCGTATATCTTCGTTCCATTGTCCATCAGCAGGACACTCAATTTCGGCTCGAACATCACCTTTGATAAGTTGAGGAATTTCCTGCAATTGAATCCATAATATCCACTTGCCATCTGGAGCTCGGCTCTGATCAAGAGCTACCGGTTGGCACACGACAATGGTGGCTTTATCAGGTAGTAATCCACAGTCGGCCTCGGTGACGGCTTTAGATACTGCATCGAGGCCCGGGGTGACGTGAAGCATAACCACATCTTTCATTTTGGGATCTTGCCATTGGGCAGGTTCATCCATGGCGATGTGGATCATCATCATGCCGCGACCGTAGCGGTAGTCTTTTGCCTGTTGCTTTACTTCAGCAGGGATGCTGGCTTGGGGTAAGAGCTGACCGTATAAAGCGGTGGGTGTCACATTGGCGATGACGCCTTTGTTGGCAGCAAAGCGTGTCCCATCCTTGCTCAGTACCGCAGTGGCTTTATTGTTTTCAACGATAATTTCGTTGATATCTTGTTGTGCAATAAGCTTGCCGCCATTCTCTTCGATGAGTGCTTTGTAGGCTTCAACAATACCTTGGTTGCCCCCCTTTACGACGGGGTTTCCGGTTTGTTCAATACTAAAGGCCATCACTTGGTTCATTAAGCCAGAAAACGAAGATTCTGGACCTAGGCCTGCATGTAACACCCATGGTGCTAGCATTGCACGTGAAACGGGGGATTTGAAATCACGTTCTAACCAGCTGCGGGTATTGGCCATAGCATCAGCTGCAAAATTTAGAATGCCTTGCAGTCCAAGTTTCCAAGCATATTTTAGTAACAGTTTTACCGTTGCAAAGCTCCATAGCGAAGAGCCCAGTAAGCCAAAAACCAATTCGGCTTTCTGCTCTAAGTCTTGCATGGCGGCTTGGTAGCGATCACCGTCGCCAGGGCTAAGCTGATTCATGGCGTCGATGTTCTTTTGGCGGTCACGCTGCAGTACTAAGCTGTCCCCATTGGGAAGCACGACGCCGGTAGGGCTGTCGTTATTGCAATACTCTAGTCCTAGGCGATGTAAGTCTTCACCTAGCTCTGCATAGGCTGGTGAAGAAACCACTAATGGATGTACCGCTGAAAACACTTCGTGTTTAAAACCTGGCAGGCTTATTTCTTCGGTTTTAATACAGCCACCAAAATGATCGTTTCGCTCTAGCACAGTTACAGAATGCCCAGCTTTGGCCAGCAGTGCTGCGCAAACTAATGAATTCATGCCGCTGCCAATGATGATGTAGTCACTGCTGTGCATAGAAGGTTCCTCACTCGATGTTGTTATTTTCACTGCGCTAACATAACCCGACTCCAGCGTTCAAAGAACCGATATCTAGCTGTGATTAGGGATTTATGCGCGGCTTGTACAGGTGCTGCGTAAGCCGCATAGTTTTCGCGCTCGGCGACACGTTAAATAAAAATAAGCGTGGAAATAAGCGCGGTGGAAGAGAGTGTATAAGCGCTTCTTAGCCGTAACATAGAGGATAAAGTGATGAGAAAAATAACGATTATTGGCGCTGGTCAAAGCGGCTTGCAGTTGGGTATTGGTTTGCTGAAGCATGGCTATGAGGTGAAGCTTGTCACCAATAAGACAGCGGAAGAAGTTGCTGCTGGTCGAGTGCTTTCCAGTCAGTGCATGTTCGATATGGCCTTACAAAATGAGCGCGATCTCGGCTTGAATTTCTTTGACGATGATTGTCCTTGGGTTGATGGTATTGGTTTTAAAATTAAAGATACCCCTATCGCTTGGCAGCATCGTTTAGATAAACCAGCCCAATCGGTAGATCAGCGCGTAAAAATGCCAGTATGGATGAAAACCTTCACAGATCGTGGCGGTGAGCTAGTGATTGATGAAGTAGATGTGGCTGATTTAGATCGCTTATCTGCTGAGTGTGATTTGTTGCTGGTTGCTTCTGGTAAAGGTGATATCGGTAAGATGTTTGAGCGTGATGCCGTGCGTTCATCTTTCGATAAACCTATGCGTGCCTTAGGTTTGACCTACGTAAAAGGCATGAAAGCACGTGAAGATTTCTCGGCGGTAGACTTTAATCTTATTCCTGGAGTAGGTGAGTATTTTACCTTTCCTGCGCTAACCACCAGTGGCCCTTGCGATATTATGGTGTTTGAAGGTGTTCCAGGTGGCCCTATGGATTGCTGGAAGGGTGTAGACTCACCTGACCAACACTTGCAGGTGAGCAAGGATATTATCGAGGAGTTTGTTCCGCAAGATATGGAGCGCATTAAGGATATCGAACTAACTGATGATAACGGTATTCTGGCCGGGCGCTTTCCTCCTACCATTCGTAATCCAATTGGTCGTTTGCCTTCCGGCCGAATTGCCTATGGCATTGCTGATACAGTTTGTTTGAACGACCCTATTACCGGGCAAGGTTCGAATAATGCGAGCAAATGTGTCGCCGTTCACCTAGCCAGTATTTTGGCCAATGCTGATCAGCCCTTTGATGAAAAGTGGATGCTAAAAACCTTCGATAAGTATTGGAGTTACGCACAGTGGGTTGTGTCTTGGACCAATGCTTTATTGCTGCCGCCCACCGAAAAAATGGTACAAGTATTGGCAGCCTGTGGTGAGGACGAAGCTATGGCTCAGCGCTTTGTGAATGGTTTTGATGATCCGCGTGATTACTATCCTTGGTTTATGGAGCCAAACCAAGTTGATGTGGCGGGTAACTGGGCTTAATAGCTGTTATTAACACCTACGCTCGTTGATTAAGTAAAAGAGAATGGCGACTGGCTGAATACAGTCAGCGCTTTTTCTCTAATTGGCTATCGGTAAAACATAGCGGCCACGAAGCTGACCGTCTATATAGGCGGCTTCGACAATAGAGCCTTCAAAGCGTGCATTTTGGTCAATAAGATAAGCTGGTACTTTTATCTGAATGGCGGGATCTATATCTAAAGCGAGTAGGGCATACCAGCGAGTATCGCTTTGATTGAGATGTCGTACATTGGGAACAACACGTCCTTGCTCGACAACGCCGATAACGCGAAATTTACGCCACTGTGTATTCTGATTGGCCAATGGCCTGCCTCGCTATTGTGCTTCCTGCTGCCAATTTATAGCAATTGCTAAAAAATTCAATGCATTAATAAATAAGGTAAGCGGCGAATTTAACAATATAAAACAAGCTACAAAAAACGGGCCTTTAAGGCCCGTTTTTTGTTTTCGCGAAAGATGCTTTACACATCACTCCACTTAAAGTTCTGGTATTCGTCGCGTAAATCTTTCTTGCTCAGTTTACCTGTTGCGGTATGAGGCAATTGCTCGACGAAAACGCAATCTGCAGGAATCCACCATTTGGCAACCTTACCTTCAAACCAGTCCAGCATTTCCTCTTTACTGATTTCTTCGCCTTCTTTAACGATGGCTAACAGCAGTGGGCGCTCGGTCCATTTCGGATGAGATACACCAATAACCGCCGCTTCGGCAATCTTGGGGTTATCCACCGCGCAGTTTTCCAGCTCGATAGAAGAAATCCATTCACCGCCAGATTTAATAACATCTTTGGTGCGATCGGTAATTTGCATCAGAGAGTTTTCATCCATAAAGGATACATCACCGGTTTCAAACCAGCCGTCTTCAGCGCCGCCAGTATCAAGCTTGTGATAACGCTCGGTAATAAATGGGCCGCGCACTTGTACCGCGCCGGAGGATTCTCCATCCCAAGGCAGTTCATTACCATCTGGATCAACAATACGCAGATCTACCCCATAAATCGGGCGGCCCTGACGCAGACGGTGAGTATCAAATTCTTCCTTGCTCATGTTTTCATGGGCATCTTCAGCAACACGGTTATAGGTTCCTAGCGGGCTCATTTCGGTCATCCCCCAAGCGTGCTGCACGGTAACATCGTACTGCTCACGGAAAGCATCGAAGATGGATAGTGGACAAGCTGAGCCACCAACGGTTACACGATTGAGCGTATCGACGGTTTTGCCGGTTTTTTCTAGGTACTGTAGTAGCGCTAGCCAAACGGTTGGAACGCCTGCCGAGCAAGTAATGCTCTCAGAGTTGATTAGGTCGCATAGAGTTTCGCCGTCACCCATCTTAGGGCCAGGCATTACCAATTTCACACCTGCCATCGGGGCAGAGTAAACCAAGCCCCAGCCATTAACGTGGAACATAGGCACGATAGGCATGGTCACGTCATTACGCGATAAGCAGAAGGCATCAGGTAATGAGCTGGCGTAGCAATGTAAAACGGTAGAGCGGTGGCTATAGACAACACCTTTAGGGTTACCTGTCGTACCTGAGGTATAACAAATCGCCGATGCTGAATTTTCATCCAGTTCCGGCCAATCAAAGCTATCGGATTCGCCTTCCAGCAAAGTTTCGTAGCAGTGTACATTGCGCAGGCTGGTTTCTGGCATATGGGCTTCGTCGGTCAGTACAACATAGCCTTTTACGCCGCTTAGCTGATCTTGCAGGCGCTCCATGGTGCCAACAAAGGCCACATCGATAAACACCCACTGATCTTCAGCGTGATTAATAATGTAATCAATCTGCTCGTCAAACAAACGCGGGTTTACTGTGTGGCAAACCATGCCAGAACAAGAGATTGCGTAGTATAGCTCTAGATGACGGTAGTCATTCCAGGCCAAGGTGCCGATGACATCGCCTTGCTTGGCGCCAAGTTTCTCTAGTGCATTGGCTAGTTTGCGTACGCGGGCAAAGGCGTCTTTATAGGTATAGCGGTGGCGAGGGTTATCAGCGGTTACTGAGACCACTTCGACATTTGGGTAAACTTTGTCCGCAAAGTTCATCACAGAAGTGATGTTTAGCGGCATATTCATCATCGTGCTTTGCATGGGATGCTCCATTTTATTTTCATCGCTGTGCCTAGGCCAATGTGGTTTATCGCTAACCACAATGACCACCAAGGCTTTAGCCTCGAGGGACGGGCTCAAGTATAAATTCAAACGCTTGTTTGATGCTAGCCTGAAAAGGGCGAATTGTTTTACATATTACGCCCTTTTGCTTAGGGCACCACTGAATAATGGCGTTGGAGCTGCCCTTGAAAACGACCGCTTGCAGATATGCTTTTATTGAATGATTTTTATAACCTCGCCCGGGCGAGGTTCGCCTGATGGGTAGTAACCATTAATGATGCGAAGCAGGTCGGCGCCATTGCGCCCTAAACGGGCCTGGCGGGCTAAATCTTCAAAACGAGTACGATTATTGGCTTTTACAAAATGCAGGGTTTTATTGCCCTTCTGGGCCAGCTGGCGGCGCTCTGGACGGAAGCTACTGATAATATCCATCACTTGGCTATCGAACTCGCCGCTTAACTTTGGAGATTGCCACTCACTGCTCAAGGTATACATGAGGCGTCCACGAGCAATGGCGGCGATTCTTTGCTGGCCTTTATTGTTATCGTCGATGATTCCAGTATGACCCGATAAGCCCTTTAAATATAAAGGTTCAGATTGTCGCAAAAGCTTTACCTGGTAATGTTTACGCAACCATTCTTCTACAGGCGTGCCTGAAAATTTATTGATACCAACACTTAGCACAGTCTGGCCTTCAGGGTTATTGACGCTGATACTTTTGCTGCCTTGCTTTACATCCCAGCCGGCCGGGTAGGCAAAGCTAAAGCCAAGGCTGTTGTGGCGATAGCGCTGCTCTTTTTCCTGCTCTGATGATGACTCGTCTTGTTGGCTAAGATTACCGACGGTTGCTTCGCTATTATGCCCAAATACCATGCCGTTTACCGCTTGGCGAAAAGCGCTGGTCTTGCGCTCGCCTTGATCTGCTTCGGCTACATTGATGAGCTTTTGCAGGCGCTTGTCATTACGTGGGTGGCTAGAAAACACTCCGTGGTAAGCCGTGGCTTTGCGACCCGACGCACGTGCTAAACGTTTTTGATAGACCTCGTGATCTTTTAAGATTGCAATCACCTCATACATGGCTTTAGCGGGGTAGCCGGCAGCGCTTAGGTATTTTGCGCCCAGGCCATCCGCCTCGAGCTCCATATCACGACCATAACCCTGAACAGCAGCGCTGGCGTAAAGACCAGTGGCCTCGCCGACTTCGGCGCTACGGGTGAGAATGGCTGTTAAGATGGAGAGGGTTTTTGCACCCGTGGCAGCACTTTCTTGTCGAACAGAATGGCGCGCCGTTATATGGGCAATTTCATGGCCAAGGATTGCAGCGAGTTGCGCTTCGTTTTCAAGATAGGCGATCAAGCCGCGATTTATGTACACAAAACCGCCAGGAACTGCAAAAGCATTTACATCGGGGCTATCAACAATAAAAAACTGGTAGTTAAGCTCTGGACGATCGCTGACGGCGGCCAGCTTTTGGCCAACTTCATTGACATAGCGATTAAGCTTTTCATCTTGGTACAAAGGCGTGCTCTGCAAAAGCTTATCGTGTACTTCCTGGCCTTTCTTTATTTCGGAAGACTCGGAGCGAAACACCACATCGGGGGAGCCTGTGGCGGGATTAACCGAGCAAGATGTTGTTTGCAGTAGAGCGCCGCCGAGCAATAGACTTATGCTTAGTTTGTAAAAAATAGATTTGGACATGAACCTTATGCTCCTGCGTTAGCGGAAGAATCGGGAACGAAAATTTCTCGAAGTTGTGCACCTAAGCCTTTACAGGCATTACTTTGTACCCTTGCAAGTAGTGGGATAGGCACCACAAGCGCAGGCATATAACTGGTTCCTTTGGCGTCGGCACTGACTTTGGCCACTAGGTCTTGTTTTTGATAATCCCACACTTCGGCCTCGTAATCTGATTTATCATCCCAGGTTCCAAAGCCAAAACAACCGCCGCCACCTGGACCAACGGCGCAGCCAACAGATCCCGCCGAGCCGGTTTTTTGGGTGCTGCCATCAATCCAGATAACGTAACGCAGTTTGAGTTCTTCGATCTTCTCTCTCACTTGAGGTTTTTTAATCAGATGCGCAAGTCGCTTTGGGCGCATCGGTGCCATACGTGGTTCAAACCAAGGGTAGAGCTCATCGACAAATTGTTTTTCAGGAATGACCGAGATTCCACTTTGATTAGCGCTGATGACTTTGCCAACACAATTGATCAGATCAGGCTCAGTTTCATAATCCGGAGAATGCCTACGACCCAACAATACGATGCGATCCCCACTGGCAAGGCTGGTTTCAGCTCGCTGATACTCATCGATGGTAACCGATGTGCAAGCACTTAAGCTAAGTAGGCAAAGGCTAGCCAATAGATAACTAGGGTGTCTCATTTTGCACTCCCCCTCGATCAGCAGCTTGTTGTTGGTGAATACTTGAGTCACGCTTTCCCATCCAGTCTTGTAATTCTGGTACGCGGGAAAAGTTCACCGTGAGATTGGCCCCGAGATCACGTAGCGCGACGATGATCGCTTCATTCATAGCGGCTTCATCTGATTGCATAAAACCAGAAGGGGTTTTGCCATAGGCAGTAATAAACCAGTCGGCCAACAGCTGACCGTCGTTTTGGTAAAGCTGCATATTGTACTTAATCCAAACCTCAAAAATCTTACTGCGAGTCTCTCGAGGTAAGCTATATTGGAAGTCGCTTAGTGTTGGCTTAACAATAATATCGACCCCAGGCAATTTGAAGGCTTCACTCTCAGGGTCTGGACTGTGGCCCGCCCATTTTTGAAAGAGTGCTGGAAGTAGGCTGTCGAAAAATTCCTGCTGTGCTACTCCTGTTTGTATATTCCATTTGGCGCGGTCTTTGTCGTCTTCTACATAGCTGTGTGAGGTTAATTCTGGGCTGTAGTAGGCCGCGCCATGCAGTGGCATAGCGGTTGTTAAAGGGCTAGGGAACTGGCCCTTTACGGTAAGCTGGCTGGAGCAAGCTGCTAAAATCAGACTGCCTAGCATCAGTAATGATCGGCTGTACTGTTTTCTCATATAAGACTCTTTCTATTATTGTATAGTCCGATTACACATTAATAGCACACTTCGCTTTTCTTGTCTGGCCTGTCATGATTTATTCATCTATTCACTGCCGTGACATATTTGATCAAATCAATGCAGCAATATCATAAAGCAAAGCATTATCGATAATCATTTAATCCTACAAAGGTGCCGCCATTTTGGTAGCTTAGCTCGCGCATCAAGGCGGCGAATCGATAGGCGCTTTGTTGTTCTGCGGGATTCGCCTCCGCAAGTAAAACAGGGAAGCCTACTGCGTGAATGCGAACGCGTCTCTCACCCTTGTTATCACTAGCGTTTAGACGTTCGACAGTTTTAATGACCCGGCGAATCGAACCACCAGAAAAATCATCACCAAACACATAAAGACTGATTTTCTTATCGTGTGCATAGTATCGGCGGATAGCTCCTTGAATACCTTCAACAGGGCTGGAATTACTAAAAGGATTCCAGGTTCGCAAGCGTTTAATTATCGCTTTGCGTCGCGAAGGAGAGTCGGGTATCCATTGTCCGCGATAGCTACTGAACATATAGTTACCCATATCATTCATTACTTGAATGCCTTTCACTTTAGGATAAATGTTCAAAGTGGCGATTAACTCATCCATGACCCTAGGCCAGGCATAATTAAACATACTGCCTGAGGTATCGATAATAAAAATAATGTATTCACTGTCGACCGGGATACCGCCAACTAGACTGTTTTTAGCCGAGTGACTGCGCCCCAATAGGCGCTCCATCTCTTCATTGAGATCCTGCAGCGCGAGCTGCAGGCGGGCGTGAATTTTATCGTCGGCGGCTGAAGCATTCGCTAGCTCGGTCAGTTCACTCTGCAGTTGCTGGCGTCTAGATTTTAAAATAGCCAAACGTAGAGTTTCATCATCAAGTTGTTCGGTCTTGGCGGTGAGCTCACGATTTAAAATACGGGTCTCCCCGCGAATCTCAAAGAGTTCTTGCTGCAATCTTTTCAGTTGACCTTGCTGCTGAACGTCACTGACTTCAAGTGCTCCAGGCAAAGAGCTCTTGGTGATCATTAGCAGCAAGACGATGGCCCCAAAACCACAGCAGATTACGTCTAGAAAGGAAACGTTAAAATCGTCGCCTTGGCGGTCGCGTTTTCTTGAATTACTCATGGCCAGTCCTTTGATGGGCTCATAAAAGAACCTTTGCTGCGATGGGCGAGTTGCCAATAAGCGGCCGCAGCCATGGTATCGCCTTCCATCGGTGCCAAAATAATATTGATCGGTAGGCCTCTGGGAAGAGCGTTTACCGCGCGATTGTATAAGCGCATACGTTCATTGCCATCTACCGTTTTCTTGCGTGGTGCTTGTTTACCTTGAGTTGGCAAACCATCGGTAATTAGAAAGACATTGTCAGGAAGCTGTTGAAAGCTGGATAGACTTTCAAAGGCTCTGATTAAGCTGGTGCCGTTTTTGGGGGTGAGCTGATCAAGCGCGTCTAGCCCTTGTTGTAGTTGGCGACGATTACTGACATCGAGCCACTGTCCTTTAGTGTTGGCAATTAGTGGACTCACCTCAGTATTGAAGGTATAAATTTGGTACTGGCTGTTAATCGGAAATTTGGCGATTAGCCACTCCACGGTAGCAACCGCGCGTTGCCATTTGGCGGCTGCGCGTTGTTGCTCTGGGCTCATATTGCGACGACGAATAACGTTAACAATGGTTTCATCCAGCATACTGGCGGATGCATCCAGTAAAATCACAATGCGCTGGCCGCCGAGTTTTAAGCCTGTTAAATATTGCCGATTGCCTTGGCCGGTAATTTCCCGTAAATCGTTGCCGCGCTTATTTTCTTCTTCAAGCTCGGA
This sequence comes from Cellvibrionaceae bacterium, assembly GCA_025800365.1. Classification (GTDB taxonomy): domain Bacteria; phylum Pseudomonadota; class Gammaproteobacteria; order Pseudomonadales; family Cellvibrionaceae; genus Pseudoteredinibacter. The sequence goes on from JAOXRT010000188.1 coordinate 133,284, forward strand.
CTTTCTTAGCTGCAGATTCTGAATTTCCTGCTTGAGTTCTTCAAGCGTGTTTTTATCGGCACTGCCAATGTCCGCAAGGCGAGTACGGGTGGCTTTAATATCTTCATTAACTTGTCGCGCTAAACCCTGGGCTTCCAGCAGTTGCTGGTCAACATCCGATAGGCTGTTGCGGGCTCTAACCTGTAAGGCCTTGGCGGCCTGTATATCTTCGTTGAGCATATTAACTTCGGCGCTGAGCTCATTTGGATTTTCCAGCTGACGTCGATCCATATCATGTTTGATAATTAGAAAAATCAGCGCCACCGCGCCAAAACCGCAGGACATAATATCCAAAAAGGATAAATTAAAAGTAGTGAACTTGCGTTTACGAGCCATGCTGAATTATTCGCCTACTGCTCACGTTGGCCAAGTTGTAAATTGCGTAGCAAATGTGTATCGGCGTAATCTTGAGTATCTAACACCAAGCGTTCTTGCATGAGCTGTAACTGATGTGTAAAAAACATGATGATGATACTAATTACCAGCGCGATAAACGTTGAATTAAAAGCCACGCCAAGGCTAACCGTCACGCCGACAATATCACCTTCGACGGCTTTATGGGCCTGGCTAAGCGCCTCGCCAATACCTCGTACGGTACCGATAAATCCAATTGAAGGGATGGCCCAAGCAATATAGCGAACCATGGCCAGTTCTGAATCCAAACGATCTGATTCGGTGGTGCAGGCTTCCTTCACGGCTGTTGCCGCATCGGCCATAGTATGACTGGAGCCAAAACGACGTAAAGCTTGCAGTAGTGCCCTTGGTAACAAGAAGCGTTGTTGTTCTTCTGGAAGTTGCTGTAGCGGAGCAATAAGGCGATCACAATCCTCTACGCGAATAGCGCTATTTTCGCTAATGCCTAATAGATCCAGCTGTAAGAATTGTCTCTCTTTTCGGCCTTGCCAGGCTTTAAAGGCCATGATGGACATGGCCCAGAGCATCAAAATAAAACAGGCTTCCTGTTCGTAATCGCGCAGTACCACATAGAGCGAACGCTCCACGACGACGGTTTGACCGCTGGCTTGCATGGCGGCTTGGGCCTGCAGTATGGCGTCGGCATTCGGACGAATAACGGTGACGAAAATAGCGTGCACGATAATGCTGGCAATGATTAAAGCAAAAAGCTGAAATAAAAATTCAGAACCATTTCTGCGCATTTGGTTTGTCCTGTTGTTGTTTAATGCTGTTGTTTGCTGCTGTTAATTTCTGTGTTGCTGGCTGACTAAATTTAGATATCGACAGGGAAGGCGACTGGTAGATCTTCAGA
>JAOXRT010000109.1 GCA_025800365.1 Cellvibrionaceae bacterium
CCGCCCGTCACACCATGGGAGTGGATTGCACCAGAAGTAGTTAGTCTAACCTTCGGGAGGACGATTACCACGGTGTGGTTCATGACTGGGGTGAAGTCGTAACAAGGTAGCCCTAGGGGAACCTGGGGCTGGATCACCTCCTTAAACGAAACGTGACCCGTTTCGGTCAGAGTTCACACGAATTGCTTGGTTAGTATTTGAAGAGCGAAAAGGGCGATAGGCCCGCACAAGTGCTAGGCCTGTAGCTCAGGTGGTTAGAGCGCACCCCTGATAAGGGTGAGGTCGGCAGTTCAAGTCTGCCCAGGCCTACCAGATTTCAGTTACTCATCGTTGAATCCTTACTCACGTATTGTTAATACGCTTCGTAAGCATTCGCCTCGATTAACTAAAATCTTAAGTTCAGAAGTGTACTCAGTAATACCCATAGATGGGGCTATAGCTCAGCTGGGAGAGCGCCTGCCTTGCACGCAGGAGGTCAGCAGTTCGATCCTGCTTAGCTCCACCAATTTTGTGTTATGCGTTGTTAAGTTAGTCATCGTGTATTGATAATACACTTCCTCATAACTTGCCTGGCCTAACTCAAAATATCGATGACAAATGTCAGCTCATAACTAAGTCTGCTTTCTTAAGTTGATTTAGTTCTGATCTGAAGATCGGAATGCTCTTTAACAATTTGGTAAGTGATAGTAAACGTTGTTTGTATTGTGATGATACGAACGACATTGCTAAGTTGTTATTTACATACTGTTATCAGCTTGTATGTGAATAACACGAGTAACGAAGAAATATGAGATTCATATCAAGCGTTATTCGGCGAAACGTTACGAATAGTCATGTATGACTTCAAGATCTTACTTCGTAAAAGGTGGGGTAAGAAACTACTTGGGGTTATATAGTCAAGTGACTAAGCGCATACGGTGGATGCCTTGGCAGTCAGAGGCGATGAAAGACGTAGTAACTTGCGATAAGCCCAGATTAGGTAGTAACAACCATTTGAGTCTGGGATTTCTGAA
>JAOXRT010000134.1 GCA_025800365.1 Cellvibrionaceae bacterium
CAGGACCAACAGCAAGCTATTAGTACTGAGCTTGGGGCAATTGAACAGTTCGCGCTTGGCTACTACGCTCAAGGTATTAGCAGCCAAAACAGCAGCCATCCTAGACAGCCTTGGTTTGAAAGCTATAGCTTAGCGATAAATGAAAGCAACATTAAGGCAAAACTTTCACCGGCAACGCCCTGTATTAATCTAAACAGTATAACCGACTTTAATCTACAACATCTCCAAACAAGCCCTGCACTATTGCAACTAAAATTCTTACTGGAAAATATTCAATCGCCCAATCCTAACGAAGACCTCACGCTCATTCATAGATATTCCAGTGCGATTTTAAAAAGCTCTAGCCTGGACCCTATCGCAAGCAAAGATAGCTTAGCCGAGCGCTTACTAGCGGCAGGATGGAAAAACGAAGATTGGCAGCGCCTAAACGACTTTATTTGTTTTCGGCCACATAATGATAGCCGCTGGAACATCAATAATTTCAGCAAAGCAGACGATCCTCTA
>JAOXRT010000138.1 GCA_025800365.1 Cellvibrionaceae bacterium
CATCGCTCAACGGATAAAAGGTACTCCGGGGATAACAGGCTGATACCGCCCAAGAGTTCACATCGACGGCGGTGTTTGGCACCTCGATGTCGGCTCATCACATCCTGGGGCTGTAGTCGGTCCCAAGGGTATGGCTGTTCGCCATTTAAAGTGGTACGCGAGCTGGGTTTAGAACGTCGTGAGACAGTTCGGTCCCTATCTGCCGTGGACGTTGGAAAATTGAGAAGAGCTGCTCCTAGTACGAGAGGACCGGAGTGGACGAACCTCTGGTGTTCGGGTTGTGTCGCCAGACGCATTGCCCGGTAGCTATGTTCGGACAGGATAACCGCTGAAAGCATCTAAGCGGGAAGCCCCCTTCAAGATAAGTTTTCCCTGATCCTTTAAGGATCCTAAAGAGCCGTTAAAGACTATGACGTTGATAGGCTGGGTGTGTAAGCGTTGTGAGGCGTTGAGCTAACCAGTACTAATTGCTCGTGAGGCTTGACTATATAACACCCAAGTGGTTTTTTATGAAACTGCTAAGTGATATGAGCTAGTCGTAACAAACCGAATAGCGTGATATGAACTCAAGTTACTCTTCTTAAAAAAGAGCTGTTACTATCCACTTACTGAATGTTAAAACAGTATGCTCAAAGAGCAGGGTTTTAGTTAAAGAGAAAGCAGAATTAAGTGTTATCGGCTAAACCGGTAACCGCAGTTTTGCCTGACGACCATAGAGCTTTGGAACCACCTGATCCCATCCCGAACTCAGAAGTGAAACGAAGCATCGCCGATGGTAGTGTGGGAGGTCCCATGTGAGAGTAGGTCATCGTCAGGCTTTAAATAAAAGAAGGCTCGCCTTATGGCGGGCCTTTTTTATTTTTACCTTCCAATAAAAACGCTCCTGCGCCTGCTTACTAATGCTGCTTCCACCCAGCCAACTCGTAACGCCTTAAAAATAACTTCCTAGGCTCTATGGCTGAGAAGTCTGTGGCGATACTGAGCTTAATCCGGCTATGCCTCAGATATTGACTTGAGTTGCTAGCGCTAGCTATTGAATGCTATTGCCTGTTTAGTTTGCTCGGTTTCTGCTTTCAAACCATAAGTAAAGTGCGACGGCTAAACAGGTTGTTGCCATAACCATGCTCATTACCATTATTTGATAACGCACGGCGACCAAAGGTGATACGCCAGATAAGATTTGTCCTGTCATCATGCCTGGTAATGCGACGAGCCCAACCGCTAAAAAGGAGTTTATTTGTGGAATAAGGGCGGCATTAAAGGATAGGGAGCAAGCTTGTTTTATTGGCGTGTCTCGCTCGAGTTCTTTTTCTATTCGTTCCGCACAGATAGATAAGCCGTTCATGCCATTGGCGAAAGTCATGCCTGCTATCGGAATAACATAGTTAGGTTGATACCATGGGTCTAAATCAATGACGACAAATAAAACCCATGCAAGAACACAAATGCAGGCGATGGCGAGGCTACACAGTGCCCTCCAGTAGCGGCGTTTTCGGTTTGTGCTCACAGGGCGTATAAC
>JAOXRT010000141.1 GCA_025800365.1 Cellvibrionaceae bacterium
CGCCCCTGCTTAAATATTTTTCCGAATGAGTCATGGATTTTTATTTTCATTTTCCAGATTTTAATTTATTCAAATACATACAAATCGAAATTTCAAAATGAAATTCATTTAAGCTTACACAAATGATAGCATGTTAGGCACCAGACTCAATCATATCCAGAATGCAATGAGAGTTGCCAAGGCGACTGCAGATAGAAAGTTTCTGGCGAGTTTGTCATACCGGGTTGCAACGCGGCGGAAGTCTTTCAGGCGACAGAAGGCATTTTCGATAAGGTGACGGTCCTTGTAACGGCGCTCATCATAGCGGATTGATCGCTTGCGATTTGAGCGTCCTGGAATGACAGGGATTATGGCTGACTGACGCAAGAGCTTTCGCAGACTGTTTGCATCATAACCTTTGTCTGCGAGTAGGTATCTGGCACCTTTCAAACCGTTCAGCAATACAGGCGCAATCGGACTATCTGCAGCATTGCCACCAGTCAATTTGAACGCAAAGGGGCGACCAATGACATCGGTCAGAACGTGGATTTTGGTGGTTTGACCACCCCGAGACGGCCCGATCGCCTGATTTTTCGCCGCCCTTTACCGCCATGGGCAGAGCGGTGAGCCTTGACATAGGTGCTATCGATAGCGGTGCTTTTGGTCACGGCACCAGATGTTGCCAGAGCCTCAACAAGATCAACCCAGAACCGTTTGTGCGACCATCTGTTGAACCGGTTATAGATCGTTGTCGAGGGGCCATAATCTGCAGGGCAATCACACCAGCGGCAGCCCACCTTCAAAACATGGATGATGCCAGAGATTACCCGACGATCATCAACCCGGCGGGCACCGCCCTTGTTATTCGGCAAAAGTGGCTCAATAGCCGCCCATTGCGCATCCGACAACCAAAACAGATGTCTCATTCAAGCCTCCAATCCGATTACTGGACGGATAGAACCTGATTTGCCTCGCCAGTTCAATGCTATCAATGGGTTTTGACCCTAAAGTTTCTCCAACCCTTTATTTCTTTTTCATAAACTCGACATCACACGCCCAAAATGAGCCCATTAAAAGCGTATGATGCAAAAGGCGATCACAAAAATTTGCGTCTCTTTATTGACTTCTTAACCCGCTCTGCCTAAATGAATGCCCGTCGTTGGCACTCCCCATTTGAGAGTGCTAACGGGCTTATCATTCGAGGAG
>JAOXRT010000192.1 GCA_025800365.1 Cellvibrionaceae bacterium
CGCATTGCCAAAGGCATCTGTGACTAACTAGCTATTATGGATTCCCTATAAACTACGCTAATTGGTAGCATTCAACCTTTATTGGAAATAAAAAATAAATCCATTGATAGCATTTATCAACTAAAAAAACGTTTTCTAACCCAAATTTCCCAGATTAAAAAAAATCCAATGCACAATATTATCCCACCAATAAATCCACTCATTATAATTACAGCGGTTATCAAACAATAAAAAAGTAAAATAACAGAAGAAAAGCTTCCTCGTTTTATTTGCTGCGGCGATTCTTTTCCTTGAAATTGAGTTATCACTTTTTCTATCATTTCTTCCTTTAGAAAGTATCTTCGCAAGCAGCAGCGCGTCACCAAGTAACAAATAATCACGATGACGCCCGTTGGCGCGAAGAAGTTCTTCGAATGAATACGTCCATAGTCATATGGCCAATTTTCAAGTATCCAATCCCATGCATTAATTTCTAACAGAAACCTGGCAACAATAGAGATCAAAATCAACCCTAAACCCATAGTCAATTCAAAGATAGCACTGGAATAGTAAGAGCTATGTGGTTTCTGCTTCTTATTAAGAGTAGCCGAGTGATAAAACACATACCAAAGAAACTTCATTTTTCACCATCTTAAATATCAGTATTTAGGCATTCTTTTCAGGTATAACTCGTGATATGCCTTCTCGCTCACAGATTTCACATCAATCTGTTGGTCGCTAGACATATACAACAACTTACTCCAACCATCACTAGTATCACCTGCATATTGCCCATGCCTAATAGTATAGCTTGGCGTATATTGTACGGTAAGATCAGCAGCGGTATATGCAAGCCCGATCGGAGAAAAACGTGCTAATGGAGCAAAACTTGTTGCAGCCGCAAGGCCATCAACTCCAACTTTCCCCCATTCCTTAGTCCATACAGACATATCTTTAACATCGCCAGCCAAATAAGCCTCTTCATTGAGGAACGTCCCTTCAAAGGCACTATAAATACTCAGCCCAAGGCCAGCACCACTTAGCCACCGACCGGAAGTATCTAACCCATCGTTCAATGCACCACTAGAGAAATCGAGTGGCATAACAAACTTACCACTGTCGAAGATCCATTCGGCTCCATCTATAATTTGTCCATTAATTGAGTGATATGACGGTGTCTGGAGGTGACCAGCGGGCATAAACTGGTGCATAGTAAACCCTTTAGTCCAATCATTGACCTTCCCTAGAGGTTGCTGGACGAGCAAGCCAGCACCCAAAGAAACTGATGAGAAATTCGTAGCAAAAGATAATTCTCGAACTAGATCATTATCAGCGGATACCTCTCTATTATCAGGATCGGAAGAAACGGTTGGCACCTTCCAAGCAGAGGGATCACCGTACTTAGCAATATACTCCGGCTCAGAATTTCCAATTCCATACATCCTAATACGATTTGGTAGAGCGTAGTCAGCAGCTAGTCCAGTATCCCAAGCATCTCCGTAACCACGAATTCTATCAGGCAATGCCAGCTCAGCCGCTAATACGGGATCCCAGCCATTGTATTGGCTTATAACATCGTTGTAATGCTTATCCCCTCTGAGCGCCATCCCTTTAGTTTTATAGTGCGAAGCAATTCGCTGGCGTGCTTGCTCCTTCAGAGCCTGCTCCATTCGGGCTTCGTTCGCCGCAGCTTTATGCGCTCCAACCATAGAGTTCCCAATCGCATTGCCAAAGGCATC
>JAOXRT010000199.1 GCA_025800365.1 Cellvibrionaceae bacterium
TGTGCAATGCACCCATTACTTTCCAGAGGCTAATGAATGAAGTTTTAAGCAGGAGATCAATTCTTTTGTATTAGTATATTTGGACGACATTTTAATATATAGTCGTTCAATGGAGGAGCATTGGGAACATCTGCAGCATGCACTTGACAAGCTGCGCCGGGCCACGCTTTATGGGCGTCTCCATAAGTGCGAATTCCTAAAGGATAAAGTGAACTACCTCGGGTTCGAGGTCGGCCGCGCTGGGATTCGCACCTCACCTGAAAAGGTGAGAGCCGTTTTGGATTGGCCTCGGCCGCAGTCAGTGCATGATGTCAGATCATTTTTGGGGTTAGCTTCTTATTATCGAAAATTTATTAAAGGTTTCAGTCAGCTAGCAAAACCGATGACGGACTTAACTAGGGATAAAGTTGCATGGAGCTGGGGAGATGCTCAAGAACACAGTTTTACGGCTTTGAAGGTTGCAATAGCTACGGCTCCTATACTGCGTCTGCCTGATTTTGAACGGCAGTTCATCATCACGACAGATGCCAGTGACGTAGCTATCGGGGCAATACTCGAACAGGATTTCGGGTCAGGCCTGCAACCTATTGCATTCTCTAGCCGTAAACTGAATCCCACAGAAATACGCTATTCAGCGTATGAACGGGAGTTACTGGGCA
>JAOXRT010000202.1 GCA_025800365.1 Cellvibrionaceae bacterium
GATCCTTAGGATATGTTGATTTTACTCATTCGATCAACCTTGGGAAGCGTTTTTGGTTTGCATTAAAGATGAAACCTTGCTATCTATGTTACAACCTCCTGGTTGTATCACTATAAAGGTATGTTTTCTGGAAATTCATCAGGTTCTCACGGGAAAGATAGTTCCAGGCATTATGTGAATGAAGGTTTTGGCGTCGGACAATATTTGTTTTTCATTGCGGGAGTGTGGAAACCGATTTGAGGAAGTAAAATAACCCGGGTAGCTTCCGTTTATGACCAAAGCGTCCCTTGTTGCTAAAAACATGTCCAAACCATTGTAAAACGATAAGGAAGAAAAAAAACGATAACGCCACAGAGTATGATAAACTTATACATCATCTTACATATTTAAACATATACATACATACATATGTGCAAGGGTCAAAAGTCGCGATGAAGAGATGTTCTTGTGAGATGCTATAAGGCTATAACATCATCCAAGCTGCCAACCTGCGAAGCTGTCCCGCAGTCATGCAGTCCAGCCAAGCCGCATCTCTTGCGCATCCAAGCCAAGCTATCCACTTGCTTCCTGCCCGCCTACGTTGAAGGCTCAGATACAGAACAGCGTAGGAAAAGCGCAGCCCAAAACGATAACAGAACGATAACCAAAACGATAAGGTTTTGGCAAAATAACACACCTTCTCCACCAGGCGCACCTGTGATCCTGTGATAGCGTGACAGCTTCAGAGGCTGAGAGAGAGCGTCGCAGTGCAGCAAAAAGCCGCAGTGTCGCTGCTGGACTTCTTTGCCAGCGTGGTG
>JAOXRT010000243.1 GCA_025800365.1 Cellvibrionaceae bacterium
TGCCCAAGCCAGCCTCTAGCTAATCGAACAACAAGGTTTAAACCCGGAAGATATCGCCGCCATAGGCAGTCACGGTCAAACCATTAGACACATCCCTCAGAGCAAGACACAGGCAGGCTACACACTGCAAATTGGCGACCCGGCCCGCATTGCCGAGGCTACGCAAATTTGTACCATTGCTGATTTTCGCCGCAGAGATATTGCCGCTGGTGGCCAGGGCGCACCACTAGCCCCCGCCTTTCACAAGACCGTATTTCAGCACCCGACATGCAATCGCTTTGCCGTAAACATTGGCGGCATGGCCAATATCAGCTATATCCCTGCGGCTCAGCTGCAAGCAGATGTCATCGGCTTTGATACCGGCCCAGGCAATGCATTAATGGATGCCTGGATAACGCTACACAGAGGGAAGCCCTACGACGAAAACGGCCTATGGGCCATGAGCGGAAAAGTAAGTAATGACTTACTATCAAGACTATTAAAGCATCCCTTTTTAGAACAAAGCGCACCTAAGAGCACCGGCCGAGAGGCCTTTAATATACCCTGGCTGGAGCAGCAGCTTACAGGCTTAAACTTAAGCCCGGAGGATGTACAAGCTACACTCATGGAGTTTACCGCCCGCAGTATTGCCATGCATGTATTGCAACTGCAGCCCAAGGGCGAACTCTATGTTTGCGGGGGCGGGGCGCATAACAGCGAACTCATGAAACGGCTAGACGAACTGCTCGATAAATTTACAGTAGCAGATACCAGCTCTTTAGGCGTTCATCCAGACTGGGTTGAAGCAATGACTTTCGCCTGGCTTGCTCATCAATGCATACATAAGAAGAGCGGGAATCTGCCCAGCGTGACAGGCGCTAAAGGAAATAGAATTCTTGGGGCTATCTACCTAGCCTAATAGCAATTTCAAGCAAGCCCCCACAGAAACTCCGCAGAGCAGCTCTGAGCTCGACTCAAAGCCTACAAGGCTAGCAAAGGATCAGATAGAAAAGGAAGAACCACAGCCACAGGTCGCTGCAGCATTCGGATTGGTGATCACGAACTTAGAGCCAGCCAAGCCCTCCTCATAATCGACAGTTGCCCCCATTAAAAAGGGGTAGCTCATGGCATCCACAACCACTTCAACGCCATCCACTTCCACAACAGAGTCATCTTCTGCTGCCAGCTCATCAAAGGTAAAGCCATACTGAAAGCCTGAGCAGCCGCCACCCGTTACGAAGACACGCAACTTTAGCTCTGGATTGGCTTCTTCCTCCACCAGACTGCGGACCTTATTGATCGCACTAGGAGTAACTTCGAGAGCTTGCGGGGTAAACATTTGGGCTTCAGACATATTTTTAACCTTTGTACTTCGGCCGCTATTATCCACTTAACCTAGGAAAACAGTCAACTATTGAATGATATGCTGAAGCGCATATGTAAAGCGGGAATGCGGCGGCGCAATAGCGCCACCGAAAACAGAATTCTTACAGATTATGCTTCGACAGCGCGATCTTTGGCGCCATCTACAGCTGTCAGAACAGCCTGCTTACCATCACAGTAAACCAAGCTACCATTGACTTGGGCACCTTTGACCATCTCGATAAGATGGTAATTAACATTGCCCTGCACAATCGCTTTTTCAGCAAGCTCGATATGCTTACTAGAGTTTACGTTACCGGATACTTTACCGTTGATTACGATGGAAGGTGCTCGAATTTCACCTTCAACTTCACCGCCATCCATAACCCTTACACGGGCATCACTGCCATCTTCCGCAACGATATTGCCCTTAACGCGACCTTCAATTTCCAGATTACCCTTAAAGTGTAAGTCACCAACAATCTCGGTAGCCTTGGAAATTAAAGTGGTTGAACCTGCCGCAAATGCCATTGGTTTTTCCTTTTTTGGAAACATGATTAGACTCTTACTCTTAGTTATGTGGAGTAAGAAGCGGCAGGCAAGGGCCTTAGCTCTGCTGCACTAGCCAACCAAACTTCTTCTCAACTTCAACGGCATCCCTACCGGTAGACTTGGCCACCAGCTCAATACGCTCGGGAGTAAAGCCCTCTGGCAATACCATCTCACCTGTCACGTTCTGAAAGTAGCGAAAACCAAGACGGATTTGATCACCACTAACATCATTAGACAAATCTTTAAGCGCAAAACTGCGAACTTCTCCATCAGTCTCTCTGCCCACCACATTAAAACTCAGGTGTCCGCGCAGGTGACTGTGATTGGAGGCCAATTGCTGGACCACGAGTTTATACTGATAATGCCTCGGGGTACTAGTGGCAATCACATCAAGTGAGCCAATTGTTAGGCCGCGCTTATTGGCCGTAGGGGACATCAAGCCTCGATAGAAGCTGACATTTTCCTCCAGCTCAGCAATTTTTGCTTTTAGCTGGATGACTTCACCGCGCACACCTTCAGCGGCCTTGCGATCAACCTCAGAGCCCAAGGATAAGTTCGCCACCTCTTGGCGCAGCCCCTCAGCTTCAGAGCTCTTGCTCTGTAACTGCGAGCGCAGCTGGACTAACTCAGCCGTCGCATCAGCTTGCGTAGACTGCAGCTGATAACGCCCATAAAAATAAGACGCCAAACCGACTGTCAGCACCAATGCTGCGGTAACGAAGTGCCCCGCATAGCGCTTGCCCGGCTCATCCTGGACCACTCTTAAACGATATTGATAACTTCCTTTTACCACTGCCATATTCACCTCCAATAGTACTGCTCTTTATCAAGGTAAGATTGAATCGCCTGGCATCATCCTTGCCCTTCGGCGAATCCCCAGCCCAGTACTTTAGGTACTAGGGCAATAGGGCCAACTGCTCCAGCCCTAATGTTTCCTCAAATCCAAGCATTAGGTTCATATTTTGAACCGCCTGCCCTGAGGCTCCTTTACAAAGATTGTCGATAACAGACAACACAACTACAGTGTTTCTCCCCTGAGGCTGATACACCGCAATTTTGCATTGATTAGACCCTTTCACCCAGCGTGTTTGCGGGCAGCTTCCCTCGGGCATCACATCAACAAAACTTTCATTTGCGTATCGCTCTGCAAACAAGGATTGCAAATCCACCGCGCCCGGTGTTTTAAGCTCTGCATAGGCCGTAACCTGGATCCCGCGGATCATTGGCAACAAATGCGGCACGAAGGTCACTTCTGCTGGTACTTGATCAGCAGCTTGAACCGTTCTCAAGCCCTGCTCAATTTCAGGCAAGTGTCGATGTCCTGCAACGGCATATGCTTTATAACTATCTGTTACTTCGGCCATTAGATTATCGACTTTAGCTTGTCGACCAGCGCCGCTTACGCCTGAAGCGGCATTGGCGATCAAACGAGCCGGATCCACTAGACCATTTTCCAACAATGGAATCAGTGCCAGCTGAGTTGCCGTCGGGTAACAACCTGGGCAAGCCACCAGCTGAGCGCTTTTAATTTGTTCGCGATTTACCTCTGGCAAACCGTATACTGCCTGCTCTACTAACTCTGGGCAGGCATGTGCTTGCTGATACCACTGCTCCCAACAAGCAATATCTTTAATTCGGAAATCAGCCGACAGATCAATAACTCGGGTTCCCGTGGCAATCAACGGTGCCATCATGCTTTGCGCCACGCCATGCGGGGTCGCAAAGAACACCACATCACACTGCGCGAGCAGCTCTACATCAGGCTCGCAAAAGGCGATATCACAGCGCCCTCGCAAACTTGGATACAGGCTGGATACCGCCACCCCCTTTTCCGCACGCGAGGTAATCATGCTTACCTCAACCTCAGGGTGGTTAACCAAAAGACGTAATAACTCTGCGCCGGTATAACCTGTTGCTCCAACAATGCCTACTTTAATCACTACTACCTCAACTGCTATTTGCTACGACTACTGTTCTTATCTGCTGTGCGTGGCCAATAGCGACAATTGTTGCCTCACCACAAATTTAGTCCAAACTTGCCAAAGTGCAATGTTATAAGTGCAAGTACTAAACACAGCCAAAATCTAATTAATCTCTTATAATAAAGGTCAGCGCCCCAAAGCAAAAGAACTGGGGCGACAAAATTTCTCTCCAGACCCCATGAAATAAGGGCTTAGACAACAAAATGGGCCAGCGCAAAGCACCTACCAGCAAGCTCTCCCTTGCCATGCGGAGGAAAGTCAGCCAATTGGCCGACCACACTCGCCACAGTGTGGCCCATATTGAAGCGCTCCCCCTAATGACCATACTTGGCCTGCTCAGCGGCTTACTTGCGGCGGGTTTAATTGTGTTGTTTCGTCTGGCGATCGACCTGCCGAGTGAAAGCTTTTTTTCCGGCAAGAAATTTGAAGACCTACCTACGGAAGTGCGCTTCGCACTGCCTCTAGTAGGCGCGATTATTATTGGTTTGTTTCTACAAGCCTTAAAACCCGAAAATCGCCAATTATCTGTAGGCCACGTTCTATCAAGGCTGCACCATTTCCAGGGGCGTCTACCGGGGGTCAATATTGCAGTGCAGTTTATCGGCGCCTGCCTTGCTCAAATTACCGGCCAAAGCTTGGGGCGAGAAGGCCCAGCTGTGCACCTTGGTGCTGGTATGGCCAGCCAGCTAGGCCAATTTTTAAAGCTACCCAATAACAGTTTACGCACACTGGTAGGTTGTGGCGTAGCCTCGGCCATTGCTGCCTCATTCGACACCCCTATTGCCGGTGTTATCTTTGCGATGGAAGTTGTCTTGATGGAGTACACCATCAGCGGTTTTATCCCTGTAATTCTGGCCTCGGTAGCAGGAGCTGCCATTTCAAAAGCCGTCTTTGCTCAGACCTTGAGCTTTGCAGGCATCCAAGGTGAGCTTCTGAGCTTATGGGAACTGCCCTACATTGCCCTTGGAGGCTTAGCCATCGCATTAGCAGCAGGGCTATTTATCCGGCTTCATCTGGCGACATTGCAAATCAACAATTTACCGATTGTATTAAAAACAACGGCCGCAGGACTGCTAACTGGCACGCTAGCGATTTTTTGGCCGCAAATTATGGGCAATGGTTACGACACTATTTTAGAGTCCGCCAATGGCCAGCTTGGCCTGCAGTTATTAATTGCCTTGGTTTTAGCCAAAACCCTCGCTAGCGCCGTATCTTCTGGTGCCGGCATCACCGGCGGTGTAATTGGCCCAGTTATGGTCATTGGGGCATGTCTTGGGGCTGTCATTGGACAACTGGGGGCCAACTTCTCCCCGATCGGCTCGACCAATACTGAGCTCTACGCACTGCTAGGCGCGACCGCAATGATGGCCGCCGTGCTGAACGCGCCACTGGCCGCTCTGCTGGCCGTATTGGAATTGTCCCAAACACCCGACATCATATTTCCGGCTATGCTGATGATTGTTGTGGCCTGCTTGGCAACGCGCCAGTGGTTCTGTCATGACGGTATATTTCTAGCTCAATTACGAACTCAGGGCTTGGCGATTGAGACCTCCCCAAGCCAACAGGTTCTTAGCCGCGCTGGCGTGCGCAGTGTTATGAGCGGCCGCTGTCAAAGCTGCAGCACGGTGATTGATTTAGAGTCTGCCAAGCGGCTATTAAAACCAAAACCCAACTGGTTGGTACTGGATAGCAAAAGCCCACTAGTCATGAAGGCCGCCGATTTATCTCGTTTCATTGAAGAGGTCGAAGACCCTAATGCCGAGATTGATTTGCTGGCCATTCCCGCCAGCCGCCTTCAAGCCAGCTTTATTGACCAAAGATCTAACTTATTTGAGGCAAAAACTAGCCTGCAAGAACAAGAAGTCGAAGCATTGATCGTAACCAAGCAAAGCCGTTTGCAAACCGTTACAATAGGCGTTATTACCCAAGAAGATATCAATAACTTCTACGGTTAAACAAAGCGATTAGCCCTTAGGAATGCACTATGCTTTGGCTCAAAGCCTTTCATATTATTGCGGTAATTTGCTGGATGGCCGCGCTGTTTTATCTACCGCGTTTATTTGTCTATCACGCTATGAGCCAAGACAAGATTAGCCGTGAGCGCTTCGTGATAATGGAACGCAAACTTTATCGAGGTATCGCCACTCCCTCGATGATTGCGACAATCATCTTAGGCTTTTGGACAGCCAGCTATAACTGGGCCTATTATCAGTCCAGCTTGTGGTTCTGGGGTAAGCTATCGCTAGTGGCCTTACTGGTTATTTATCACTTTGTTTGCCGCCGTTTTATGCACTCTTTGGCGCAAGACGAAGACCAACACAATCATGTATTTTTTCGCTGGTTCAATGAAGCGCCAGTGTTACTGCTAATCCCCATTGTTTTACTGGTCGTACTTAAACCACACTGGTAAAACACTAAATTGATTTCAGGAAACTTATGAATCGTTCAGAACAGTTATTTCAAGAAGCCCAACAATGCATACCCGGTGGAGTAAACTCTCCCGTTAGGGCTTTTCGTGCTGTTGGCGGCACCCCCGTATTTTTTGAAAAAGCTCTAGGCGCTTACACTTTCGATGCCGATGGCAAACAGTACATCGATTATGTGCAGTCTTGGGGGCCGATGATTGTCGGGCACAGCCACCCTGAAGTTATCGCGGCAGTTATAGAAAAACTGCAACTCGGCTTAAGCTTTGGCGCGCCTACTGAAATCGAAACTCAGCTGGCCGAGAAGTTATGTGCACTCATGCCTGGCATGGACATGGTTCGCTTTGTTAACTCTGGCACCGAAGCTACCATGAGCGCAATTCGCCTGGCCCGCGGCTTCACCGGACGCGATAAGATCATTAAATTTGAAGGCTGCTATCACGGCCATTCTGATTCCTTATTGATCAAAGCAGGCTCCGGTGCATTAACCATGGGAGTACCTAGCTCTCCAGGTGTGCCGGCCGCGCTTGCCGAGCACACTGTGACCCTAAGTTACAATGACATCGCCGGCGTAGAGCAAGCATTTGCTGAAATTGGCGAGCAGGTTGCAGGCGTTATTGTCGAGCCGGTAGCTGGCAATATGAACTGTGTACCACCTATCCCTGGGTTTTTGGAATGCCTCCGAGCGCAATGTGACAAGTACGGCAGCGTACTAATCATCGATGAAGTGATGACTGGCTTTCGTGTCAGCCATACCGGCGCACAGGGCCACTACGGTGTACAAGCCGACCTGACGACCTTAGGCAAAGTAATGGGTGGCGGCATGCCTGTTGGCGCCTTTGGCGGCAAGCGTGAAATCATGGAGTACATTGCCCCACTTGGCCCTGTGTATCAGGCTGGAACCCTATCTGGAAACCCCGTAGCAATGGCCGCCGGCATGAAAACTCTAGAACTAATTTCAGCCGAGGGTTTTTATGAGCCGATCTTCAAACGAACCGAAGCTTTAGTTAAAGGCTTAAAAGAGCGCGCGGTGGCGGCTGGCATCCCCTTTACTACCAATCATGTAGGTAGCATGTGGGGTGGCTTTTTTACTGAGGCCGATACTATTACAAATTTCCAACAAGTGATGGCTTGCGACGGAGAGCGTTTTAACAAGTTCTTCCACGGCATGCTTGATGAGGGCGTTTATTTAGCACCCGCATCATATGAAGCAGGCTTTATGTCGGCGGCTCATATAGATGCCGACATCGACGCCACCCTAAACGCAGCGGAGAAGGTTTTCGCCAAACTCTAAGCAGCGAGTCCCTGTAAATTGGATCAATATCTGTTTGAAAACAAAAAAGCCGGCTAATGCCGGCTTTTTTGTTTAAATTTTTCTATATAAACCTAGGGTATTATTGGGAAAGCTGCCCGATTAAATCAATTGATTTACTCGACACCTCAACAATCTTAAAACCCACCCAATAGCTGCCATCACTGCTTGCAGGGCTCTGCCACAAGCAATCGGCAACCAATGGAATCGTATTTTGGCTATCAATGGGCGAATCCAAGATAAGCTCTAATTGATAAATTGATTCGGTCTGCAAAGGGCCCTCACTCATTATCATTAGGCCCTCCTCATGAATATTCACCCGTTTCCCAAGCGGCTCATCATCCACGCCATTGTGGGCCACCACAGAAATCTCAACGCGGCGACGCTCTAATTTGCGACGATTCTCACTCACATCAACTCTCCGTAGTTTCTTGCTGAGAGTTAGTCTCAGCTTTAGCATTTAAGCTTTGGAAGATGTTCTCTAGGGCTCGTTCAAAGAATGGCTTGGTCGCCCCTGAGATCACCTTGGCTTCCCCGGAAAGCATATCTCTAGCCAACTCTAAACCTGTTTTCAAATCAACTTTCTTACCCAGCTGATCCACTAACATATAGTGCAAGGTGGTTGAGTTGTACCAGGCAACCTTTAAGCGCTTGCCGTCACTAAACTCAAACCAAGTACCAAACTCGATCATTTTCAAGCTATCCACCATGCGCAACTCTTCTTCGCTGACATCTTCGTCATCGGGCTGTGCACCGGCTTTTTCAGCCGCCATAGTTTCCAGTTTAGATCGCATTGGCTCAGGTGCAAATTGCAAAGGCTGACTTTGCAATGCCATTTTCTGCAGAGTAAACAACGCATCTAGCAACTTATTCGCTTTTGTCTGGTCATAGGCGATGGTATCAAAGCCTTTGGAAAGCTTTTCGTACAAGTCATCGTGCATTTCCATTTGGCGAGCTTTATCTTTATCTTGCTCTTTTGGCTGCACAGTCCAAATAACGTTATCCACCACGGTCAGCGCTGACTGCCATTCCTCAGACTCTTTACCAAACCTAAGCAACACAAAGACCAAATAATCGGACCAAGGCTGCAATAACAACAACAGAACAGCAGACGGTAGCTCGGTATTTTCAATACGCATGCTAACTTGCTCGTTAACTTGCAACTTTACTTCTCTGAGCTTTTCTTCGCCTTGAACCTTTTCCATTGCCCTGCGCTCGATCAAATCTTGGCGACGTGCAATTTTTTTGGTGTAACCGCTAAACTCCAATAGCAACTCAGCGAATAAGCGAACATCGTTTTGGAATTCTTCCAACACTCGCGAAACCACTGCCTTGATACGCGGGTAAATATCATACTGCGCGGTACCGTCATTACTCACCCAACGGGTGCCTGCTTCAGCCAAGCTGTTTAAAAGCAAGCGAGCAGGGTGATCAGTTTGCTCGAAGAAGTCTGGGTCAATAAAAGCGATCTTCAAAAATGGAGTATGCAAATAGCTCAGCAATGCCTTTACAGAGTTCGGCAGATTATCATCAGACAACATGTAATCGAATAACATGCCCACCAAATCAATAATCTGCATATCGTCCACATCAACAGCCTGTCCCTCTTCTTCTGAGGCACCAAGCAATTGGCTGCTGAGCTGCTGCGAAACTTGAGCAACGCTTTGGATTTGCAATTGATCTGAATCGGCTTGCAGTGCTTCACTGCGGATTAACTCGCCCTCGCCCGCATTAATGCCGACCTGAAGATTTTGCAGTGCCTGCAATAACTGCGGCCCACTAAAGACCGCAGCTCCAGAACGAGCAGGAGCAAAACCTGTTTCTGAAGGCACGGCGGCGGTCTTCCAACTAGCGCTATAACCCTCATCAACCACCAGTGTGTTGTTGCCGCTAGACTGCTCAACTTGAGCAAGAGAAGCTGCAGGAGTCGTGCTGGTGCGATAAGAATCTGTCGCCAAATGGTTTTGCAAAACTCTGATGGCATTGACCAAGCTCTGCTGATATTGCGGAGATGGCATTGAAGGATCTGGGCTTGCCGCACCGGCTTGTGGAGCAAAACCACTCACCGGTAAACGAACCTGCTGGCCGGGGGCCATGCCTGCTGCTGGGCCTGCTGCAGCATTTCTAGGCGCAGTATTTCCTGGCGCAGCTGTGCTGCTAGCTTCTTGCTGGATAGCTTCATCAAAAACTTCATCGAGCGACTCAGGAAGCGCTTCTTCTGCTGGCGCCGCAGCGTCTCCAGCATGACCAGAGGCCATAGCCGTTGCATAGCTTAACTCAGGCAACACTCCCTCTGAGCTAAGGTACTGATTCAGCTCCTGATAAATATCATCAAGAACGGGAATAAATATTTTGCTAAAGGTGCGATAACACAGAATTTTAATTTTGGTAGCACAGCCAACCGTCTGCAGGGTTTGGCGCAAAGACTCACAAAACTGCACAGGGCTGACAGGGTTCTGCTCAGGTGGTAACTCCTTACCACCGCGTAATTGCCCAAAACGCATAGCAACCAACCACAAGCTTTCGCCAAAGTTATCGGTTGCCGCATGATTGATTGATGAGATGGCGATGGTTTCTTCGAGATCTTCATTATCCACCAAGGACAACATATCTCGAGAAAATTTCTCTTCGCCTGTTTGGGTATTTAATTGGCCATTGGCAAACTTAATAAAGCACCCTGCCAAACATTCCCCAAATAACTGAACTAACGATGCCGAACGCTTGCGGAAATCTCGCTGCACATCAAAATACTGCATTTGCTCAGCATCTGTCGGTGCATCGGTGGCAAACTCTAATAGTTGCTCATCTAGGCTTTCCAGGCACTCTTCCAGTCGAGGCCCTGCATGCTCTACAACGATGTCTCGGCAACGTTCTAATAGCTGTTTTATCTGCGCGCTAGTGAAAGGGGAGATTGCCGAAGTTGCGGACTTGTCGTTACTCAAATTGCTCATAATTTTTGCTTCTTTTACATCCATGGCCAAACAAGCAAGGTGCGCAGCCCAATCCTTGGTTTACTGTACTACCTTTTGAGTTTAGTCGAGTCTCCAGCAAAATTGTCATCTAAAAACCACGAATGACGACAATATCTATCTAATTATTCACTATTACCCAGTGACTCGCCTGACCATTTTAGCAGCATTAGTGGGAATATCGAGTTTGTCTGCGTTTAATATAAGCTTATTGGCCAAGGCGCCCCAATAAGCTTTCAAATTCACCGCGACGCTCGCCAGCCGACAGATAACGCATACCTCGCTCAGCAAACACCCTAGCCTGGGCATAATCACCTTGCTGCTCATAGCTGCGGGCCAGTACCAAGAGCAGCTCTGGAGATGTTCTTGCTATCCGCAAGCCACGCTCTGCACTTGCTATAGCGGCACTATAGTCGCCAGCTTTAAAAGAGCTGGAGGCAGCTGCTAACAAGCTCTGAGCTGCACCAGGCAATGCCCCCCTGCGAGACTCTCTCTCCCTGATAGGAACCGGTTGCTGAGGCGGCTGGGCTGGCCTCGACGCTGCTGGTGAACCATCTGGCTTATGTGTTGTAGCTCGCGCCCCTGTT
The DNA here is from genome assembly GCA_025800365.1 of Cellvibrionaceae bacterium. Classification (GTDB taxonomy): domain Bacteria; phylum Pseudomonadota; class Gammaproteobacteria; order Pseudomonadales; family Cellvibrionaceae; genus Pseudoteredinibacter. The sequence continues at coordinate 11,167 of JAOXRT010000243.1, forward strand.
TGCGGAGGCAACGATGACTCATTAGACATCTCGCTCGCCGCGCCCCGACCATTTGCTAAATCTTGCTGAGGTGCGGGCGATTGGCTCGCACAGGCCACCAATAGCAATGGCAAACTTAGCGCGACTAAACCCTTAATCATTTTCAGACTCCTAAATCATAACTCGCCGAGATTAACCTCGACCAAACAAACGCTCCCACCAGCTACGTTTTTTGGGCTGGCGAGGCTGACAATATATTTGCTCCTGAGGCTGGCTGCCGGCAATGAAGGGGAGCTCAATTGCCCCTGGGCACTCAGCTTGGCTCAGTTTTCCGCTAGCGACATCAATCCAATGATACTCCACCCCCAGGGGCGGCTGAGCAACCAAAGACTGAGTGGGTATATTAGCGAAGATGTCTGACCATACTCGCAGGGCGCCGCTTGAGCCGGTTAATGGAGTACTGCCATTGTCATCGCGACCAAGCCAGACAACGGCTAGATGTGAACCGCTAAACCCAGCAAACCAGCTATCGCGCTGATCATTAGTGGTACCTGTTTTACCTGCCACCTCTAAACTCTGGGGCAACTCTTTGTACGCCGAGCGGCCACTTCCAATCCTCATAGCCGCCTGCATGGCAAATTGATTCAAATACACAGAATCTGATGAGAAACGCTGCTCGACCTGCAAGGGGTAACGCTTTAGCGGCTGACCAGCACTAGAGGTAACCTCACGAATAGCTCGCATAGGGGAGTAGACCCCTTCATTAGCCAAGGTGTGATAGAAAGAAGAAACATCCATGGCTGACAACTCAACCGCTCCCAAGAGTACTGCCGGAACGGGGGGTAACTCAGCGTCAATTCCGAGCCTTTCGATATTCGCAAACACATCACCTAAGCCCAACTGCATTCCCAATCGAGCCGCCGCTTGGTTATAGGATTTAGCTAAAGCCTCATAGAGCATAACGTCACCGTGACTCTTGCGGTCGAAGTTACGCGGCTGCCAGATGCTATTTTCAGGGGTCTTAACTTTTACCGTTGCATCACTCACTCGGCTCGCCAAAGTGTACTGTTCGCTGCGATTAAGCGCCGTTAGATAAATCGCTGGCTTAAGCAGCGAGCCTACTGGACGTTTTGCATTCAGCGCCCGGTTAAAGCCTGAAACCTTTCTATCCCGACCACCCACTAGAGCAAGAACCTCAGCCCCACCCACTGAGCTAACCACTACAGAGCCCTGTAAGCTTTGTTTCTTCATACCGTAGTAACGCTCTAGGTAAGCGGCTTTTTGGTTTAGGCTGCGCTCAGCCTGCTGCTGGATTGACGGAGAGAGACTGGTAAAAATTCGTAGCCCTTCGCTGCGCAGATCCTCTTCTTGATAATCTCTTTTAAGCTGTTGTTTAACCAGCTGCAAAAATGCTGGGTAGCGCTGAGCAGATCTCGAGCCCGCTTTGATTAGCCCCAAAGACGCTTTACTGGCTTGTTTAAATTGCTGAGGACTAATTAGCTCTTGGTCCAACATTAGCTTCAGAACCAAATTGCGCCTTTCGGTGGCTCGCTTAGGGTTGCGCCAAGGATTGTAATAAGAGGCCCCTTTGACCATGCCTACTAACAGAGCCAACTGTTCCAGCTTTAACTCTTGGATGGGCTGCCCAAAATAATGCCGCGAAGCCAATGCAAAACCATGGATACCACGTTTGCCACTTTGCCCTAGGTAAACCTCATTAATATAGGTTTCAAGAATTTCAGACTTGCTGTAGCGCAGCTCCAATAACACTGCCATAAGCGCTTCCTGGGCTTTACGCTGCAGGCTACGCTCCTGATTTAAGTAAAAATTCTTGACTAGCTGCTGAGTTAAGGTGCTACCGCCTTGTACTGCACTGCCCGCCCGATAATTAGCAAGCGCTGCCCGCGCGATCCCCTTAAGAGATACCCCGAAATGATGAGCGAAGTTTCTATCCTCCACCACAATCAGTGCCTCCCCGAGCAAGTGCGGGACGTCAATCAAACGCAATAGCTCGCGATCTTCATTGTGACTTGGGTATATTCCGGCGATTTCTAGCGGCTCTAGACGGACAATATCTAGAGCTTTACCGTTAACGCTTTGCAGCTCACTCACAAAGCCTTGTTCTAAGCGCAGCTTGATCTTTCGCGCTGGCTCATCACCATCCCAAAAGACAAAGCCGCGGCTATAGATTTGCCACTGATTCCCCAAGCGCACCATATCTCCGGCTTGAGACAGGCTCTTGGTAGCGCGATAGCCAAGCTGCTTCAGCTCAAACTCTAGGGATTTAGCATCCAGCTGCTGCCCGAGGTAGAGCTCCAGCGGTCTAGCATACACTTTGGCAGGCAAAGCCCACTTGCGACCGTCGAATTTGCTACGGATGGTGTAGTCTAAATAGAGCAAATACGCCCCAAATATCAGGGCCAATAAAAATAGTAATTTGAACCACCAGCGACTGTAAAAAGGTCTGCGAGGGGCTTTTTTTGCCTTAGGAGCCATTAATTGCCTTAATTCTTGTACCTTGTGGGCTTTATCAGCAGGCCCGAAATGAGCATAATAGCGCCCTTTTGCGAGCTGATTAGCAAGGTATTTGCATGAGTCATTACCACATCTATGGCCTGGGCGCTGCACTGGTCGACACTGAAATCGAAGTGAACGATCAAGACCTCAACCAATGCGGTGTCGAAAAAGGTCTGATGACCTTAGTTGACGAGGACAGACAACATCAATTGATGGAGCAACTGTCGGACCACTTGGTGGCCTCAAAGAGAGCCTGCGGCGGATCTGGTGCAAATACTATCATTGCGGCCAATTATTTCGGAGCAAAAAGTTTTTACTCCTGCCGCGTAGCGAACGACGAAACTGGCCGATTTTTTACCGAAAATATGCAGCAAGCTGGTGTTGACTACCCTAGCAGCGTTTATGCCGAAACTGGCATCAGCGGTAAATGCCTAGTAATGATCACCCCTGACGCTGAACGATCAATGAATACCTTTTTAGGCGCTAGCGCCGAGGTATCTACTCAACAACTTGATCACGATGCTATTAAACAATCCCAGTGGGTGTACATTGAAGGCTATCAAGTCAGCTCGGAAAGCGGTAAAGCGGCCGCTATCGAATTACGTGAGGTGGCCAGTGCCGCTGGAGTAAAAACATCTCTGAGTCTATCTGACCCTGCCATGGTAGAGTTTTTCCACGACGGTCTTGTCGAGATGATTGGCGAAAAAGTGGATTTACTTTTCTGCAATGAAGCCGAGGCTATTCACTTTACCCGCAGTGCCAATGTCCAGGAAGCCGCCCAAGCGTTACGCGCCCACGCTAATAGCTTTGCAATTACGCTCGGCGCTGAAGGCGCTCTATTGTGGGACGGCGAGAAAGAAATTAAAGTCGCCGCACAAAAAGTACAAGCCATCGACAGTAACGGCGCTGGGGATTTATTTGCGGGCGCTTTTCTTTATGGCCTTAGCCAAGGTTGGGACTATGAACGTTGCGGCAAACTAGCCAGCCTTTGCGCTTCAACTTTAGTGGCCCAATACGGTCCACGTTTACGTGAAGAACAGTACCAAGAGTTACTGGCTCAGGTGTAAATCCTTTCTGTTAAGCTGCGCCTTTTGCCAATTCTGAGTTAACAACTCACGTTGGCGAGGCGCAACTTCAAGCTCTAGGGCTTGCTGATATGCCGCCTCTGCCAAGGAAAAATCAGCCAGCTCTAACAACAAAATCATTTTAGCCCCATAAAAAGCCGAGTAATTCTCAAGCTCTGGCCTTAGGCCATTCACTTTATCCATTATCTCTTGGGCGTCTGCCCCAGCATAAAATTGCGCCATGTATTTATTGAGCCTTGGCAAAGCGGACGGCTGCATTTTAATTAATAAATCATAAAGCGATACAATTTGTTGCCAGTCTGTCTCCTCCCATGAAGGCGACTGAGAATGCAAAAGATGTATCGCCGCCTGCAGCTGCAAAGGGCCCAGCTGCTGAAGCTTCAAAGCCTGTTGCAATAAGCTATCAGCTTGCCTTATTGCCACCCTATCCCACTGACTACGATCCTGTTCAGAAAGCGCAAGCCCAAACTCATAAGCCCCAACTGTTCGCCGTGCCATGACCGACATTAGCAACGCATGCAAGGCCATACTCTCAGGGCTATCGACTGTTTTACGTAGCAGCAGTAACAAGTCTATTGATTGCCGCAATAAAGGTTTGGCCTGCTCGGCTGTCATCTCCATCGAATGATTAAACATTAAGTAAATCATCGAACGGACATGCCCTTGGCGCGAATACAATTGCTCCTGCTCTGGTACTTCGAAAGGTATTTTGGCTTCCTTAATTTTCTTTTTCGCCCGGCTCAAACGCCGCTGAACGACATCAGCCGATAACAATAACTGGCTGGCAATCTCTCGGTAGTTTAGTCCTCCAATCAACTGTAACAACAATGCAAGTTGACTGGTTTCATCGATTGCCGGATGACAGCAACAAAAAATCAGCGCAAGACGCTGATCATTGTTTTCTAAGTTATCGACTAGGGTACCCTGCTCAGATAAAAAGCCGGATGGCTCAAGCGCTGACGACCAAAGCTCACCATCTATAAAGCGCTGCCCATCTCGAGAATCTTGTCGCAGCTTATCCAATAAACGACAACGAGCCACATGGCATAGCCAAGCAGCGGGCTTTTCAGGCCAACCATTTTCAGCCCAATGCTCGAAGGCTTGCAGTGTCGCTTCTTGCAAAGCATCCTCAGCGCTAGCGATATCGCCACCGCACTGCTTGCTCAGATAGGCAATAATTTGAGGGGACTCGTCGTTCAACAAGTCCCGCCATTTTACTGAGTGACTAGCCATCGGTAGGCATAATCGGGCGAACTTCAATGCTGCCGTATTTAGCTGAAGGGATTTGCTTAGCCCAATACACGGCCTCATCAAGATCAGCACATTCAAACAAATAGTAGCCCCCAAGCTGCTCTTTCGTCTCCGCAAAGGGGCCGTCACTGAGTAGCAATTCGCCATCACGCATACGCACTGTGGTAGCGGTACTCGTCAATTCCAAGGCATCACCTCCGCGCATAACGCCAGCGGCTGTTACTTTATCGGTGAATGCTTGGTACTCAGCCAATAGCTCTTCAATAGGGCCATCGTCAAAAGTTTCATCACTGTATATCAATGCGATGTATTGCATATTCTCGATCCTTTTCTCAATACTGTAATTAGCGATCGTCCAGGGCCTGTTAACACTAATTCAGCCGTCACTGCCGAACTTATTTCGTCGATTCGACAAGGCAGAGTGTGCGTATTGTGGTCACTCCACTATAGCGAGCACTAACACAGCCGAGCGATGAAATAAGTCGGCCTTTATGCCCTTTGGGTACGAAGGGTTAGGCTGAAATCGTCTTACTCGGTGTTGCTCGTTGCTTATTTGGAGCGACCAAACTACGCTCCTCGCGCCGTGATTAAGG
>JAOXRT010000259.1 GCA_025800365.1 Cellvibrionaceae bacterium
ACACCCCCATCCATCACATCGGACACATAAGCTTTCACTTTATCATTATGATTAATCAGCGTAAGCCAGATTTCAGGTTTAGAGTACCCGGCAATTGCAAAACTCCTATCACCCTTAACGTCTCTTCTAATTAACTGAGTACCCACACTGCTGGTAATACCAACCCAGGCATGTTCACTGTTTGCCTCATAGCTGTCACGAATCATCACACCCGCCTTACACCAACGGTTGTTTTGAGCGAAGTCAGTAAGCTTAACCGTCAGGCGACTATTTTTAACCAACGGCTTCGCCACAAACACAAAACTATCGTTGTAGCCCCAGATATCGTCGGACTTTACACTGATACTATGAGAGTCACTAACTTGATCATACTCCACGCTATAATCACTTACCGCTCCAACGGCTCTTACCTCAAAACCCTCTTTCACATTGCCGTTGTGAACAGAAGGATTAGTCCCGTATTCAAGCTCCTGCTTGTCATTCAAACCATCACCGTCGATATCGGCCTCCGTCATATCAGTTGAACCAAAATACTCCTCGCCATTGGTCAAACCGTCTCCATCCGCGTCCCCGTCAAACTCATAACCACGGATATTCGCATAAAACTCAATTTCCTCAGCAGAAAGAGCTTTATGATAGATTCTCAATTCATCTAGCAATCCATTATACCCAGAACCATCCGTAAGATTGTTTAAGCCAAAAAGAGTATTGGCCCCAGTAAGGCTCACAACAGCGCCCTGATCTTCCGCAACTTTGACGCCATCAATATAAAGAAAACCATTTTCTCCACTTCTCACACAAGTCACATATTTCCAACTGTTATCGGTAACTACATTAGGAGAAAC
>JAOXRT010000272.1 GCA_025800365.1 Cellvibrionaceae bacterium
GCTATTTCCTTGTGACTTCTGAGTTGTTATTTGAAAAGCCTTATATTTTCCTGTTTTTACGACGTAAATTGGTTCGTTCCCCCCTTTGTTTTTGGGTAAGTATTATCGTAGTGTTTTTTTTCTTGGGGGCTAGGGATTAAGGTGACAGGAAGTGTTTTAGGCGGACGTTGTTACTTGGGTCGCGCATTGTGAGAGCTCTCGGCTTCGATGTGGGGTCAGAACCCTTGGGTTCTAACCCCGTTTCGGAGTCGAGATCTAAACCTTAGCTACCAGAGCAATAAATGGCAACACTTATAAGATCATCTAAACCAAAAGTATTGTGGCTTAACATGGGGTAAGAACCCTTGGGTTCTGAGCCCGTTTTTGTTTTGGGTTAGTTTTTTATGAAGTGGTTTAGGGTGATGATGAGCTGTTGGTTTAAATCGGCGGTGTGTTCTTGTTGTTCTTCTTCTGTTTGGTAAGTTTTTAGATCTTTGTCTTTGTGGTGTAGGTAGGCCTGTGCCAGTAATGCGGTTGCTATGCCTTGTTCGTCTGTTTCGCAGTATTCCTGCCATGTTTCTTCGTAGAGTTTTGTGCCTAATAAAAATCCTTGTGCCCAGTAGCTGGCGTCATTTCTGGTAATAAAAGTGAGTGGCATAAATAGCTCGTCTTCTTCTAAGCGTGTGCGTACGTTGTGCCAGTGTTGAATCATTGTGGTGAAAAACTGTTGGATTTCGTCAATGCTGTAGAAGAGGCCGCCTACTGGTAGGTCGCCGCCGCCCCATATTAGTTCTAGCCAGTCGGCGATGTCGTAATCTGTGGGGCTAAGATGTAGGGCGGTGAAGTAGCCGTCCAGTTGTTCTAGGTTTAGGGCGCCTGGGATTTGTTGGAAGCGAGCGAGTTCTTGGGTGAGGACTTGTTGTTGGCTGTCGCTTGGGAGGTGGATGGTTTTTATGGGCATGGTTGGGCTTTTTGTTTGGTGGTGTTTTTTTAAGCTTAGACTATGTGGTGGGGTTGTGAGTGGGGCGCTTGGATTGTGCGGGGGCTGGGGGTCAGAACCCTTGGGTTCTGACCCCGTTTGGCTTTGGCGTTTAGATTGTGCATGAGTTTGGGGTCAGACCCCTATGAGGGTCTGACCCCGCTGGATGGTTCGGATCGGTTTTGGTGTTTAGATGGTGCATGGGTTTGGGGGCAGACCCTGTGAGGGTCTGACCCCGTTGGGTGGGTGGCTTCGCCGGCTTTTAGCGGCCTACGCCTTGGTAGGTGAAGCCTAGTTCTTGGAGGAATTCTTTGTCGAATAGGTTGCGGCCGTCGATGATTAGTTGAGTGTTCATCAATTCGCTCATGGCCTGATAATCAGGGGACGAGTATTGGGGCCATTCGGTGAGTAGTAGTAGGCCGTCGCTGTTTTCTAGGGTTTGCATTTCTTGTTGGCATAGTTGCAACTGATTGCGATATATATGCTGCTCGAAATGCTGTTGTATATTTTCCAACGCCATGGGGTCGTGCACCTGTACTGTGCAGCCTTGGTTTAATAGGGCGTCGATAATTTTTAAGCTGGGTGCGTTGCTTATGCTGGCGGTACCGGGTTTAAAGGCTAGGCCCCAAATGCTGATGGTTTTGCCTTGCAGGTCACAATCGTAATGGCGCCACAGTTTTCTAAAGGGAAGCTCTTTTTGTTTTTCATTTTGCTCTAGCACTGTGCTTAGCAAGCTAGAGTTTCTAGCTTCGCTCAAAGTGCCTGCTAGCCCTTCAATATATTGCGGGAAGTGTTCACCACCAAAGCCGCAGCCTGGGTTTAAGTAATGCTGGCCAATACGCTCATCGCTGCCCATGGCTTCACGAATAATATCGATATCGACATCTAACTCATCCGCTAAGTTTGCTAGGTCATTTATATAGGCTAGGCGCAGTGCCAGCATGCCCGTAATAGCAAATTTGGTGTACTCAGCCTCTTTGGCGCTCATTATTAACCAGTTGCTTAGGTTTTGGCTAAAGGGGCGGTATAAGGCGCGAATATGCATTAATGCCCAATCGTGCTGGCAGCCAATGATCAAGTGGTCTGGCTGTTTGAAGTTTTTAAGTGCGCTACCAGCGGGCAGTTGATCGGGTATATAAGCCATAACTTGCTGCTGGCCTTTAAACTTCTCCTGTAGCTTATCACTGGCACCAATACCAAAATTGCTGGTGTTGATGAGCACCAGTTGCCGACTTTCATCAATGGCTAATAATTCACACAGGGAGTTGGCTAGATCAATTTGCTTAGGTAAAAAAGCAAGTAGATGCAGTATAGCTTCGCTGGCATTGCCACTGTCGCTAAATTGTAGGCGGCCACTATTTTCTTGCTCTTCAAATTGCTTAATTAAGCCTGGCTCTTCTTTTACGTTTGCAGGTGCATCTTTGCTGCTGCTCTTGCGAGAGTTTTCACTACCGCCTTTATAATGCGGTACAAACAAAACCTCGTTACCCATTTCGGCAAAACAGGCAGCGGCTGTCCAAGCGATTAGTTCATTACCCCAAATGGCTATTTTCATAGTATATAAAAGTAAGATGTTAGAGGTGAGACGGTAGATGTGGGTGCTTAGCTTGAGGGAAGTGCAAGGCTCTTCAGTTTGCCTTCGTCTTACATCTCACATCTTGCGTCTAACTCTTTATTTCTTACTTATCTCCATTAATAGTTTTAATTAAACCAGCGGTAGAGGCATCAAGTGTTTCTAGGTTTTCACCATCGAGCTGTCCAAGTAGATTGGTGGCAACTTGTTTGCCAAGTTCTACGCCCCATTGATCGAAGGGGTTGATCCCCCAAACAACAGACTGAACAAATACTTTATGTTCGTACATGGCGATCAATTGGCCAAAGGTAAATGGGCTGAGCTCATTCAGCATGATGGTGGTGCAAGGTTGGTTGCCCTGGTAGCGCTTATGGGCTGGTGCTGTATGGGCATCTTCAAGTACGCTGTCCCCTAAGGCTAAAATACGACTTTGGGCAAAGCAATTGGCTAGGTTTAATTGATGTTGGTGGCGTAGCTCTTGGCTGGCATCTGGGCCGTAGCGTTTAGCGGCCACGATAAAATCACACATCACCGCCTCGGTGCCTTGGTGCAGCAATTGATAAAAAGCATGCTGTGCATTGGTGCCAATTTCACCCCATAAAATAGGGCAGGTATTGTAATCGACGGTTTCGCCCTGGCGGTTTACGCTTTTGCCATTGCTTTCCATTTCTAGCTGCTCTAGATAAGCCGGCAAGTTTTTTAAGCGGCCGTCATAGGGCAATATGGCATGGGCGCCAATATTTAAAAAGTTAATATTCCAGATGCCGGTTAGTGCGAGTAAAACAGGGATATTTTCTTTTAATGGCGTCAGGCGAAAATGCTCATCCATATCGTGAGCGCCGGCCAACATATCTTTAAAGGTTCTCATGCCTAGCTTTAAGGCGATGAGCAAGCCAATGGCCGACCACATTGTGTAGCGCCCACCGGTCCACTCCCAAAATTCCAATTGGTTTTGTTTGGGAATGCCCCAATCCAGCATCTTATCTGGCTTAGAGGAAACACCAATAAAATGCCTAGCCACTAAAGCGGTATCGCTACAATTGGCGTGCTTGCATAGCCATTCTTTTGCGGTGGCGGCGTTGGCCATGGTATCGATAGTGGTAAAACTTTTAGAGGCGATAACAAATAATGTGCGGGCAGGGTTAAGCACCTTTAGTAGGTCCGCCAGCTGGCTGCCATCCATAGAGCTTACAAAGTGCACATCAATAGCGGCTTGCTGTGCAAGCTGGCTGCTATCGTCGCGAGCAGGAGTTTCGGCAAGTGCGTTGCAAGCCATCAAGGGCCCAAGATCTGAACCACCTACGCCAATATTTACAACGGTATTAATGGCTTCGCCGCTAAAGCCTCGCCACTGGCCGGTATGAATATGATTAACCAGCTCTTCCATGCGCTTTAAATTTTCTTGCACATCGATACTGATATTTTGCTCGTCTAAAAAGCATTCACGCCCTTCGGGTAAGCGTAATGCTGTGTGTAATGCTGGGCGGTTTTCGGTGTGGTTGACTTCGGCACCTGCAAAGAGTTTATCTATCCAATTGGGTAGCTCGCTTTCTTCGGCTAATGCAATCAGCTGATCAAGGGTTTCTTGCTGATAATGTTGTTTGGAAAAATCCACCAATAATGCCCCAAGACGAAAGCTCAGCTGGCTGAATCGCTCGGGGTTTTCGCTAAACAACTGGTGGATGGGCTGCAAACGCTGGTTTTCTGCCAGCGCTTGCAAGGCCTGCCAATGAGGGCCTGCGCTAATAGTATTCATAGTTTTTATTTGTAATTAGTTCGCAAGGGCTGTGCCGCTTTAAATTATGTTGGCTAATAGAGCGCGTAAACTGTCTTTAGTTTCCGGGTGCTCTAAGCCATAAACAATATTGGCTTCTAAAAAGCCGGCCTTATTGCCACAGTCGTAGCTTTTGCTGCACATGGTATAGGCCATCAGCTTACCGCCTTCGGCAATAAGGTTGGCCATTGCATCGGTAAGCTGTATTTCGTTGCCAGCGCCAGGTTGGGTGTCTACTAATAGCTCCATTACGCGCGCAGGTAAAATATAGCGGCCATTAATGCTGAGATTAGAAGGGGCATCGGCAGGCTTTGGTTTTTCTACCATGCCTATAATGTCGGCGCACTCACCGGCTGCGGGCGATTCGCCATTGCAATCAACAATGCCATAGCGCTCTACCTTATCTTCTGGCACGGCTTCCACCATAATTTGACCACAGCCGTGAGCCTTATAGGCGGCGACCATTTGGCTTAAATCGGATTCTTGTTTGGCAGGGGTGGGGATAAGCATATCTGGCAAAATAACCGCAAAGTCCTCATCGCCTATTAAGGGCGCTGCACATAGAACGGCATGCCCTAGGCCAAGGGCCTTTGCCTGACGTACGCTGCTAATATTTACACCTGCAGGTAAGGTGCTTTGCACGCTCGCTAAAATGGCATCTTTGTTTTTGCGGGCAAGCTCAGCTTCTAGCTCATAGTGCACATCAAAGTGATCTTCGATGGCGCTCTTGCCGCTGCGGCTCACTAAAATAATATCGGTAAAGCCTGCTGCTGCCGCTTCTTCTACCACATGCTGAATCACCGGTTTATCGACTACCGGTAGCATTTCTTTGGGGATAGCCTTGCTGGCGGGTAGCACGCGGGTGCCTAAACCGGCCACTGGAATAATGACTTTACGTAATGGTTTTGAGTTCACTAAAGAGGTACTACTTTGCATTTGAAAGACCCTTAAATATCCATATTTGATTTACGCGAATAACAGCAGCCCTTGCATTCTTCGCCCAACTGAGTTGGCGTTCACCCTAGCCAGCTCAAACCCTTGCGTTTAAACATTTAGGGTTGGCTCTTAAGACGCGCGTCTTATTTTATGATGTGCATTCCTATCGGGTTGGCACTTGCATCCAGCACACGGTAGTAGTCTAACATGTCTGTTTTATGTCGCCCAAGCAAAGACTTTCGAGTTATTGCCTTATCGTTGTTATATATCTGACATGGTGGCTTGCTAAGCTTATTTTTTGTGCAAACAAAGATCTTGCATTGCATGTAGTTGACCGGGCAGCCTTAGTCAAATAATTGGCGCATAAATCGTTTAATTGGTGAAATGTTATGCTTTTTGGCGCTAGCGGCATTAGAAATACCCCAAAAGTGTGATAAAGTCTGCCCCCAAACTACGAACTAAGTCCTTTTAGTTGTGCTTGAGTAGTCATCCTGATTTATTGAGCTCGTGGTGTTTTTATAACGACAAATAAACAAATGGGTCTGTTTCGGTCATTGTGGCGTAGCCGGTAGAGAGCGCAATGGCGGGTTTAGGGAGCAAAAAGGAAGGACATTATCATGGAGGACGTCATGACGACGCGTACCGGCTGTATTGGCCATAAGGCTAAGCTGATCTTAGGAGAAAAGAGCGTTCAGCTCGCCACACTGCCCTTGGCAATTGCAATGGCGCTGCCGGTTAATGCGCTGGAGCCTGCCGCTGTAGATATGGGGCCTTTTCGGCTTGTACCTACCTTAGGTATAAGCAATGGTTACGATAGCAACCTTTTCTTAACCGACGGTAACGAGAAGGAATCCTGGGTAACCATTATTAACCCCCAAGTGCAGTTTATTGCCGAAAATGGCAATGACAGATATTCCATTACCTATGGCGTTAATCACGGTATCGTGCAAGATAGCCGAGATGATGATTACACCGATCATTCTTTGCGTGGTGATATCAATCTAGAGCTAAATAGCCGTAACTACCTTGATATCAGCGCTGCATTTACCAAGAATCACGAGCCGCGTGGTACCGGTGCCAACCAAGGTAATGATGCAACATCTAACCCGGTGCCAGCAGAGTATGACGAGCGCACTTTTGATGTGGCGTATACCTATGGTGGTAAAGAAGCCGATGGCCGCCTAAAAGTTGCGGCTGGCTTTTTGGATAAAGAGTACACCAACTTTTTGGATCAAAACGCAGCCCGTGATCGTAAAAACAATTATGTCGCGGGTACTTTCTATTATCGCGTAGCCCCCAAAACCCAAGCTATTTTTGAGATTAAGCGTAAAAAGATCGATTACGATCTAACAACTTCGCCACTGGATAGTACTGAAACGTTTTACCTAGTGGGTGCCACTTGGGAAGCAACAGCACAAACAACAGGTACCGTTAAAGTCGGTTTGGCTGAGAAGGATTTTGACTCCAATCTTCAAGATGACGACAACGTTAGCTGGGAAGTGAGTGTGGATTGGGCTCCGATTGAGCGTTCTGTGTTTACGTTAGCAACCTCGAAGCTACCAGAAGAAACCGATGGTACGGGATCTTATATTGATCGCACTAGTTTGAGTGTGAGCTGGATGCATAATTGGAGCGATCGCTTCAGTACTCGCTTAACGGCTGGCCGTCGCGATGGTGAATACATTGGTAATGCCCGTGAAGACGAAGAAGATACTTGGGGTATTAGCTTAATGTATAACATGCGTCGCTGGTTAGATTTAAGCTTGAACTATGATTACAGTGATCGTAGCTCCAATATTTCAGGTTTAGATTACGATAAAAATACGATTTATTTGCGAGCGGATGTTTCTTTATAAGCGCTGAGCGCTTTCATAAAGTTAATTTGCTTGGGTTTTTGAATATCAGTGGGCGGCTTTTATTGCCGCCCACTTTTGTTTCTAAATTTTTGGCTGTGTATCATTTTTAAATCTGGTGCGCCTGCCAAACGGTAGTTTTACTTGGGTGTTCCTGTGTCATAATGTGGCTCTATGTGCCAGTGCCGAATATTTGATATTTGGCCAGTGGCAACTAGTGTGCAGTCGCTATGGCAATTCAAGGATAGAGGTGTATTGTGGTTGAGCGTATTTCTTCGCAGCTGTGGTTTCTGCAGCGTCAATTTAATGTTTCTTTTCTGTTTTTATTCTTAGCTTGCTTTGCTATTGCCCCACAAATAAGTGCTCAAGAGGCAGGCCTATCCGATTACCGTTTAGGCTCGGGTGATCTAATGAGTATTCAGGTTTTTGGTGAAGACGATTTAAGCCTTGAAACTCGCTTAAGCGATGCGGGTACCATCTCTTACCCATTTGTAGGCGAGATCAAAGTTAAAGGCCTTACTACCGGTGAGCTAAGCGAATACATCACTACGCAGTTAAAAGACGGTTACTTGATAAACCCTAGTGTAAATGTCTCTGTTGTAGAGTATCGCCAGTTTTTTATTAATGGTGAAGTAGAAGAGCCAGGTGGCTTTGCCTTTTTGCCAGGCTTAACACTCCAAAAAGCCGTAGCCCTAGCGGGTGGTTTTACTGAGCGTGCATCCAAAAGCAAAATTACGATTACTCGCGAAAAGGCTGATGGCACAAGCAGTGTTTATAAGGGCGAGTTAAGCAGTAAAATTTTGCCCGGCGATATTATCGATATAGAACAGAGCTTTTTCTAACAATAAAAGCAAGGCGAAGCACAAGGTGTGCAGTGGCACTAGCAAAAACGGAATAATTTTATGAACCCTCCTGCTCATAATTCACATTTGCCCACGGCGGTGCATGCCTCACCGATGGCGCTAAATCAGCCCGCTGTAGGGGCTACATATGAAGAAGAGGTGATCGATCTTCGTCAGTATTGGCGCACATTGATGCGTTATCGCTGGGGGATTGTGGGCTTCTCATTTGTGGTGACAGTACTTACTGTACTGGTTTTGTTCTCCATGAAGCCTGTCTATAAGGCTACGGCGACCTTATTGATTGAAAATCAAAATGCCAATGTTGTTTCTATTGAAGAGGTCTATGGTCTAGAAAGTACCAACCAAGAGTATTTCTTAACACAGTTTGAAATTCTAAAAAGTCGAAGCTTGGCCGAGAAAGTTATTCTTAAATTGAATTTGCAATCGCACCCTGAGTTTCAAGAAGAAGAGGGGTTTGATTGGAAAGGCCTATTGCCCTTTGAGTTGCCAGGTAAAGCAGAAGAGTTATCTGAAAGCGCTCGTTTTAATCGTTTTGTAGATAGCTTTATAGAGCGAGTAGCCATATCGCCAGTGCGTAAAACCCAGTTGGCCAAAGTTTCTTTTGAGGCCAATGATGCGCAATTAGCAGCCGATGTGGCAAATGAATTGGGCATGGCTTATATAGAAAGTGGCCTTGAGGCAAAGTTGGAAGTTACCGTGCAGGCCTCGTCCTGGCTGAATGATCGTATGGGTAATATTAAGGCTGAGCTAAATGCGGCAGAGTTAGCCCTGCAGCAATATAAAGATAAGGAAGGTCTTGTAGGTAAACAGGGCGGCACGGATATCGCGAATAAAGAAGTTGATTTAGTCGCAGATAAATTGGTTGATGCCCGCAAAGAGCGCTTGGCCTTGGAGGGTGTTTATCAACAGATACGTACAGTTGGTAGCAACAATAGTGAGGGTTTGCAGCGAATTTCTGGCGTGCTACGTGATAAGTCTGTTCAAAACTATAAAGAATCGCTGCTAGAGGTAGAGCTAAAACGTTCTGAGTTGGCAAAACGCTATGGTTATAAGCACCCCAAAATGATTGCTGTAGAATCTGAAGTGCTACGAGCCAAAGCGGCTTTAGATGCACAAGTGGTTTCTGTAGCCAAAGGTATTGAGTCAGATTATCGTGCAGCCGTGGCCAGTGAGCGTAGTTTAGACAATGCGCTAGCTGGAACAAAAGGCAATTTGCAAAGCTTAAGTCGCAAGCGCTTTAAATTGCGTGAGCTAGAGCAGAACGTAGAAACCAAGCGTGCTATTTACAATACATTTTTGCAGCGTATTAATGAAACCAGTGCGACCGGTGATTTGAATACGGCAAATGCTCGTATTGTAGATCCTGCTGTTGTTCCTGTGTTGCCAGCTAAGCCGAAGAAAGGCTTGATTGCCGCATTAGCTATGGTGGTGAGCGGTATGTTTGCGGTGATGTGTGCTTTCTTGCTGGAAGCGCTAAATAACACCATCAAAACAACAGAAGATATTGAGCAAAAATTACAAAGCACCATGTTGGGTTTACTGCCGCTTATTAAATCCAAGGGCAAAGATAAAGCTATTAAGAGTTATCGAGCATTTGTTGAGGGTGAAGATATTGGCTTTGGTGAGGCGGTGCGAACGATTCGTACAGGTATTGTACTGTCTTCTTTGGATTCGCCAGAAAAAACAATTTCTGTAACCTCTACAGTACCTTCAGAAGGTAAAACATCGACATCCATCAGCCTTGCCTGCGCATTATCGCAAATGGAAAAAACTCTATTGATTGATGCCGATATGCGTCGCCCATCCATTGGTAAAGTATTGGGCTTAGATCGCGCTAAGCCAGGCCTTTCTGCGTTGGTTGCTGGTACGGCCGATCTTAGTGATTGTATTCAGCGTTATGAAGAAGGTGATGTTGATGTGATGCTGGCCGGTTTGATTCCGCCGAACCCTTTAGAGTTGTTATCTTCTAAGCGCTTTGCTCAGGCTTTGAAAGTACTTGAAGATAAATACGACCGTATCGTTATTGATTTACCGCCGTGTCAGGCGGTAAGTGATGCCTTGGCGATTGCACCTTTGGTAGGTGCGATGGTTTATGTGGTAAAAGCCGATTCTACCTCGGCAACTCAAGTAAAAGCGGGTTTAAAACGTTTACGCGATATTAATGCACCGCTGGTTGGTGTAATTTTGAATCAGGTAGATTTGGATAAATCTTCGCGCTATTACGGCTCTGATTATTATGCGGGCTATTATGATAGTTATGGCTACGCAGCAGAAACCGCCAAAGCCAATAAAAACCAAAAAGAAGAGCAAAAAATTCGGGCGGCATGATTGATTTACACTGCCATATTTTACCGGGCATCGATGACGGTGCCCGCGATCTTGAAGATGCCTTAGCGCTTTGCAAAATGGCGGCGGCTGATGGCATTCGCCATATGACCGCCACCCCTCATATTCACCCAGGCCGCTGGGAAAATACTCGCCAATCTATTCAGCCTGTTTTCGAGCATTTGCAATCGCAGTTAGTTTCGGAAAATATTCCCTTGAGTTTAGCCATGGCTGGTGAGGTACGTTTATCGGCTGAGGTACTGGCTTTGTTTGCCAATCAAGCCTTGCCGTATTTGGGGGAGTGGGAAGGTAAACAGGTGATGTTGCTAGAGTTGCCCCACGGCAATGTGCCGCCGGGGAGTGATAAGTTAGCCAAGTGGCTGATTGATCGCGGGGTGCTACCGATGATTGCGCATCCGGAGAGGAATAAAGGTTTTGCAGCGGATATTAGCCGCTTGTATCCATTTTTAGAAATGGGGTGTTTGTTGCAGTTAACGGCGATGAGTATTTGTGATCGCTTTGGTGATTATGCGTACGAGACAGCGCATACCATTTTAGAACAAGGGTGGGCGACGATTGTTGCGAGTGATGCTCATAATTGTGAATCGCGACCGCCGATTTTATCTGAGGCGTTTGGCGCGGTGGCTGAGCGTTATGGGGATGAGATGGCAGAGCAGTTGTTTGTTGCAAATCCTGGGAGAATTGCCGGCCTAAGCGAATAGCAAGCAAGGCCGGCCCCGATGTCGGGGTCAGATCCCAAGGGATCTGACCCCATGTTAAGGCACGATGTTTTTGGTTTAGCTGATCTTTTAGATGTGGCCGTTTATTGCTTGGGTGGTTGCGATTTAGATCCCGGCTCCGATGCGGGGTCAGATCCCAAGGGATCTGACCCCATGTTAAGGCACGATGTTTTTGGTTTAGATGATCTTTTAGATGTAGCCGTTTATGGCTTGGGTGGTTGCAATTTAGATCCCGGCTCCGATGTCGGGGTCAGATCCCGAGGGATCTGACC
>JAOXRT010000196.1 GCA_025800365.1 Cellvibrionaceae bacterium
TTCCGATCTGTTTTTTCCCTTAGCGCCTGATTTAAAAGTCTCGATATGAGACTTTTAGGATTCATATCCAGTCCTCTCCCCTAGATTATTTTGAATAACGACGTGTTTATTCAAAATGCTCTAGGGAGAATGACTGGGTCAGGACTTTTAAATCGGGTTCTTATCGTTTTGCATATCCAGCCGCTTTACCTTTGTCCTTAGGGTAGTTATCTGGTGTCAGTCCTAATTTTGTTTTGTTTTGTTTTATTTTAGTATAAAAAAAGCCCTGCATTTTAGAATTTTCTATTTTGCAGGGCTTTTTATTTTATTTTTGTCTTTAACAGGCCTGGCAGCGACCTACTCTCCCACGTCTTAAGACGGAGTACCATCGGCGCTGAGGAGTTTAACGGCCGAGTTCGGGATGGGATCGGGTTTGGTCTCCTCGCGATAACCACCAGGCCGGTTAAAGACAAAGATAAATTGAGAAGCTGGATTTGATGTCACCTTATGGGACCATCGATAAAGAGTTATGTTTTTATCGCGACCCGATAGGTGAGCGGACCGCATGGTCCTTGCCCTTTCAGTCCCTGCTCAAAGATCAGGAATAGCTGGTAAGAGATAGAATGAACATTGATAAATGAGAGGGATCAAGCCGATCGAGCGATTAGTACTGGTAAGCTTCGTACATTGCTGCACTTCCACACCCAGCCTATCAACGTGGTGGTCTTCCACGGCTCTGATAGGGAGAACTTGTCTCAAGGGGGGCTTCCCGCTTAGATGCTTTCAGCGGTTATCCCTTCCGCACATAGCTACGCAGCAATGCGGCTGGCGCCACAACTGCTCCACCAGAGGTGCGTCCATCCCGGTCCTCTCGTACTAGGGACAGCTCCTTT
>JAOXRT010000299.1 GCA_025800365.1 Cellvibrionaceae bacterium
ATCACCCGTGCAAAAGTACGTTGCGAAGCGGATTTACTAGTAGGCATGGCCGAAGGCGACCCAGTACGCTACCCTCTAAACCAAGAGAATATCTACAAAGTAGAACAAGAGCCAAATAGCCACGAAATGGTAACCACACTAGAAGCCAGCGGCGGCAGCTACAACATCCGCACCGTAGATCTACTTTCACACCGCTGCGCCGTAACCGCCTTCGGCCGCAGCAAAAAGAACTAAACCAAAACGGGGTCAGAATCCAAGGGTTCTGACCCCACATCGAAGCCAAGATCCAAACACCTCAACCAATCCCAAAAGCGCCTCAAACAAAAGCCCCACCATAAAACCCAGCAAAGCCACAACCAAAGTGCCCAAACCCGGGGTCAGAACCTACGGGTTCTGACCCCATCTCGAAGCCGAGATCTAAACACCATCACCTAAACCCACCGACGAACCCCCGCACAATATCGCTCATAATCCTCACCAAACTTCTTCCGCAATTCACGCTCTTCAAACCGCACATACCAAAGATCACAAACCAAAACAAAACCAACAAACAAAACCACTCCCCATAAGCTCATCCCACAAATTACCGCATTCCCAAAAATGGCAATGCAAAACCCCAAATACATAGGGTTACGAGAATACTGATACAAACCATCTGTCACCAAAACCCCTGGCTCACCAAAGGTTTGAATATTCGTACTGCGATGCTTAAAAACATTGCTACCAGCGATAGCCATTCCAAGCCCACCCAGCACAAAAGGAATGCCCATTAAATTCATCGGCATGGGGATAAACGTCTGAACTTCAAAAAGAAAATGCTCTACTACCGTAGCAATACAAGTAATAAAGAAAAGAATAGGAGGAAGAAGTTTTTTCATAGCAGCACCCTAATGGAAAACCCCATTGTGTGCCCCAAAGGCAATGCTCGCCTTATCCTATGTTAAGCCCATCTCCTTTCTTATGCGCGACAGGCTTACATCGCTAATGCCAATATAAAGGGCAATATGCTTCAAAGGAATTTCCTGTGCCCTAGGGCCAAAGTCATCCAGAAACTCTTGATAGCGTTCACGGGCAGATTTCATAAGTAGGGAAGCTTCGCGCTGCTCCTTCTCCAAAACCAAAATCTCATACATGCGACGCATAAATAACGCCCAGTTATCACTCGATTTAGCCATCTCGCAAATGGTTTGGTAACTAATCTTAGCGCTAAGGCAATCACTAATGGCCTGTGTATAGAATGGGCTTGGTACATCATTAAGAGCGCTACTCATACTGGCAAAGGCACCACCTTCGCATACAATGGATTTATTTCTCTCTTTACCATTGCTATCAATATAGTAATAACGGCCAATACCGTTGATTAAGAAGTGGATATCTTTAGGTGTATCGTTAGCAGTAAAAAAATGATCCTTGGCTGCAACCTGCTGATATCGAATATGATCCCTCGCCAGTGATTTATCGTCCTCGCTAAAAAGAACCAAATCCTGGTAACAAGAATAAAACAAGCCCTCATAATCAACTTTCAAAACAAAACCACCTAAAACAAAGCCTCCAAACCCAAAACGGGGTCAGAACCCAAGGGTTCTGACCCCAAATCGAAGCCGAGATCCAAAAGCCCTAACTTAAGCCCCGACGCTTCCTCTTCCCCTGAGTCGGAAAATAATAAACAATCAAACCCAGCGCCAACACCACCATAAACGTCCCTGCATTCGCCGGCATCTGCAAATTAAAATCCACCGTAGCATGAATGCCCATCGATAAAACCGCCATGGAAACACCAAAGCCCATGCCACGCAATAAGCGATCGCCGCGCCGCATTTGTACAGCCAAACCCAAATAAAACACAATCATACAAAGCAATAGCAACGGCAAAAATCCAATCAATCCAAATTCCAAGATAAACTGCAGATAATCATTATGCGCTAAATTATAAAAAGAGCGCCCAGTCTCATAAGTGCGATATTCCGGAAACGCCGTATAAAAACTACCGCCCCCCAAACCCGTCACATAAACCTTATCAAGTAAAGGGGCCGAACTTTTAACGACATCATCACGGGTCTCTTTTTCACTTGCCGTGGCTTCCAATCGTTGAGCAACTTTATCTACCCCAAAAAAAGTACCCACCACAGCTATATCAATAATTACCAAGCTTGCCAGTAAAACAAACAACCCCTTCCAAGAGCCTTTATTCTTTACCCGCTTATTAAAACGCCCAAGAATCAAAGCCAGCGGGCTAATAATCATCAAACTCGCAAAAAAGGAGGTATTACCCATGCGCGAATGGGTCATCACCAGGCCAGCAACAATCATCACCAGGCTTAAACGCAAAATAATTTTTCGGCTTAAAATTGCCTGCATCCAACGCCGGCTATGTTCTCGAATATTTTTAGCGGGTGTGCTGGCCAAGGTAGATATCATCAAGCCAATCCCTATCGAGCAGCACATTACTAAATAGCCTGCTTGGCTATTACGATTCACAAAAGTACCGGTATTAACTCCAAAGTAAGTATCTTTCGGAACAAAAAATAAATACTCAATACCGCTTAAATTCATAAAGCTGCCATACAAGGCTTGAAACAGAGCGCTAAACACCAATACCCAGGCACAAGCTTTAATTCGCTCTGTACTATTGATTAGCAAAAAACACAGCAGAAATATTAATATATAAGCCAGCGCAAGCATGCTACTTAAATAGGCCGAAAAGGCATCGACATTAGCTTGCATACTTAAATACAACTGCCAGCTAAAACTTAGCCCTAGAAGTAAAAAAGCGGGCCAGGCTACCCTAAGTGGCTTAGGCACTTGCAAGGCATGAGCAATATAAAAACGAATAACAAAGGCGCTAAGAACATATACCCAAACGCACAGCAACATGCTCGCCCAAATACGTTTGCTGGCTAAAGGTAGAGGCATCCACGCGAGTAAGCCCAAGAACCAATAATAATATTTATTAGCAATGGCATTGCCTGATTGCGAAAGCAGGGTGCTCATACATCATCCATAAAGTTATTTTTATAAAGGCAGGGTGTTGCAGACAAAAATAAAGCGCCGCAAAGGGCGCTTTATTATGTACTGTTATGTTTACGTTATGCCGTAAACACAAAACTTAGGATGGGCTGGCACCACCGCCGCCGCCACCGCCGCCGCCGCCGCCGGCACCACCAGAACCACCGGCGCCACCGGCGCCGCCTGCTCCAGCATTACCAGTTCCTGCGTTGCCGGTATTTCCGGTATTGCCCGTATTACCAGTGTTGCCGGTATCACCGGTATTCCCAGTATCACCTGAGTCACCAGCATTACCTTGCTGGCCACCAGCCGCCGTCGCACCAGTTACTTGGCCTGCAACCGTTGGGTTGGCAGCAATCGCGGCCTGAACAAAGTTAGTGTTGTTGCCAGGTTGCGCTTGAGTTGCACCCTGTACAATATTGTTTGCGACTTGTGGGGCCGCTGTTACCGCTGCACCAACAATCGCTTCAGCGGCGGTAGGTGCTGCAGTAACCGCTGCATTGGTAATGGCTTGTGCATTATTAGGCGCCGCACTAACTGCAGCCGAGGCAATCACCGCCGCTTGAGCTGGCACTGCAGCAATAGCCGCTTGGGTAATGCTCACAGCCGCCGCTGGGTTAGCCGCTACAGCCGCTGCTACAGCTGCCGCAACTTGCGAGGCATCGTTGGATGCAATCGCTGCAATGGCTTCTTCGGCAGTCATGCCGTCAGCAATAGCATTTGCCAGTACATCGGCAATAGGAACATTATTGGATAAATCGGATGCTACATCGGCATTGGCCATTAAAGGCAATAGCAATGATAACAGCAGGGGCGATACGCCCTTTCTGAATAAACTAGGCATTGAGGTTTCTCCTTGAATGCGTTCAATCGCTTTTTCTTCCATTGCAGCTTCAATGCTGTTTTGCGCCGTGTTGCCTAGGTTGCTTAAGTGCTTTGGATACCTCTAGTACTGTCAGCCGTACATCTTCTAAGGAAGCATTAACAATCGCAAATGGCGCTGCAATCTAAGACCACTTAAAATTCTAACAAAGCTAATGAACTTAGGTAAATAAAATTTCCTAAAAAAACGACTAACGCGACAAAACTTAAGTACTTGTCGTATAAGCTAACTGATAGGAATGATTAGTTTTAAAGTCTTATTTCGAGCTAACCCTGAAAAAACGACAAATACTCTGGCTCTAAAGTTTATATAACGCCATTAAATATAAACCTTATTAAATCCCTTTGGTTATTATAAAAATGCCTGCAAATTCCTTAATCTTATAAAAACCGAGTTGTCCAGCCAGTTATCGACATTTTGTCGCCTAAAACACCAAAAACCACAAAAGCGTGATTCAGCTCACATTAATAATGTTGCTCGCATCAACTTAATTACTTAGACTGCTCGCCAATTCTTAAGGATTTATAGTTAAAAAGAAGGCAAATCAAATCCGTAAAGAAACTTACATAGTCGCAAATTAAAATGCGGATAATTAAGAATTTAGGATCAAATTTATTAGGTTCAACATAAAGAACCAGGGAGATTTCTAAGACGGAGTTTGGAAAAGGCCAAGGGAAATAGGGTGTTCTCGCAGTTAAAAGGGTAGATTAACGCGCCAAGTAAATGGCAAATTAAAGGGATGAAAACCCCACCAGCAACTGCAGGGTTGGCTTTACAAGCAGCGGTCGGTATGAAGTTCACCGGGACGGTGATTTACTGACATATCGCTGCGGTAAATAGCTTGATAAAGAAGCGCAAAGCCAACCAACTATTCCAATCAGTCGAAGCTATTAGCTCTAGCGAAAGAATAAGAGCAGGCATTCGGCAAACATAAGCCCTCAAACCAATTAAAGAAACAAGAGTGCAGAAAAAGACCATAAGCACTCATGTTTAATGCATTTTTTTGCCTGTTTTTATATATGCCAGCATTTATAAAAACGGCTAGCTGCAAGATCAGTAGGTTATAAGCGCAGAAGTAAGTAGATGTAAAAGGCTGCACAGACGGCTGACATAAATCCAGGATGTAACGGATTAATAGGAATGTGACAACGCTTGGAGCGGAACATGGAGTCACAAGGAAATCGCGCCAGCAATATGGCTGGCGAGCATATAGCAAACA
>JAOXRT010000021.1 GCA_025800365.1 Cellvibrionaceae bacterium
GGTATTTAAACGGACACCATCCTATTATTTCTGATATCCCCGAATTATTAAGACGCGTCCGCTTTTTGGTTTTATTTACACCTGTCTGTTGAGTAAGCTGTTATGTTCAAAAAGCACCGAGGATGAGAAGTGGGATTTAACTCTTGGCAAGACTTCCACAACTTTGAAAAGGATGTGAAGTTCAATAGTCGGTTCGTACATTCTCAGGACGTAGAGGAATTTCTCTACAATATAAAAAGAACATTACCAGCAAGAGAACGATCACTTGCTCTGGGTACTGTTCTTTTTCGTGGTCAAGTTGGCTATGAAGAGTACGAGTCTGAAGGTCTGCCTGTCATCAGTGGTTTTCCAGCGAAGCGAATGAAACCTATTCCAAATACAGGCAAAGAAGGTCGGGCTAATCCAAAAGGTATTTCATATCTCTATTTAGCCAATGATGAAAATACTGCATTAGCAGAACTAAGACCTCATCTTGGTCAATATATCTCGTCAGCACAGTTTCAAGTGCAGAAAAACCTTCGTCTTATTGATTGCTATTCGGTTCCTGAACATTATTCTCATATCCAGTGCATATTCAAGCCTCCTCAATCTCAGGAGGAGATAACCAATGCAATATGGTCAATGATAAATGAGGCGTTTACTAAGCCTGTAACAAATGAGGATGAGCGTTCAGATTACGTGCCTACGCAAATTTTAGCTGAGCATTTCAAATCGGAAGGGTTTGATGGGGTCTGCTTTAAAAGTAGTATGGGAACAGGTCATAACTTCATACTGTTCAATCTTGATGATGCAGAGCTTATAAATTGCACGGTCATGGAGGCGAAATCTATAAACTATGAGTTCAAAGAGTGTGCCAATCGCTATTATGTGCAAAAAGAACATAACAAATAGCTCCACTAGACAAAATACTCGCTGCGCTCGTATTTTTCCGGTGAGCTAGGCGTTAGCTGAACCACACATGGAATCTAGTAATGGTTGAAGTTTCAGAAAATCTCATAGCTTGCGGAAAAAGTGCATTCATTAGGCAGGTTGTCGTACCTGTAGGTGAGCAAGTAGAAAAAATTGCTAACGAACACCCATGTACACAAGACCTAGAAATAAAGCTCCAAGGTAGACCGCAAGCATGTGGTACAGGCTTAGAAGCATTAATAGGTATTTGTGTATTTTTAGGCGGCTGGGGTGTTAAGAAATTTCTCGATGAGATCTATGAGCTTAAATATGCACCAATCGTAAGAGAGAAACTAGCGAAGTATATGGAAGCGGCAGGGGAAGATAAGAAATATTCGCTCTCCATATCAGTTAGAAAGAAAAATAAATCAAGTTCAGTATTAATATGCTGTGTTGGCTCTGATATCGAAGAAATTCAAGCGTCAGAAGTCCATATACCTACTGTTCTTGATCTTTCAGATAAGTACATAGATTCAAGTGAAGAAAATCAGGTGTTCTTGTTTGTTATAGACAATGGCAGTTGTAACCTTAGCCCTGCCGTATATGGTAGCTATGACGAAGCAATAGCAGGGCTAAAGGGCTTATATCCTTTGGTTCCACCAAAATACATTCGAGATCGAGTCAGCTAACAAGTTGCGGCAAGCGGAGCGCTTACACTCCGTTGCTTTTTGCTCGTTACGCTGCCGCTCCACTACACAAAAAAACAACTACGCTTCAGCGCCCCGTGCGCAAGGCGTTAGCAGCCTGTAGGAAGATTTGTGAATCTAATAAAGAAAATATTGAAATGGCTTTTGGCATTAACCCTTATTTTGATAATTACTGGGGTTGGTTACTATTATTACGAGGAAAATGAAAGCTCCAAGAGAGACGAGCAAGAACTTGCATATGCCTCAAAGCATAAGTGGGAGTGGTATGACAAGTATGATCGAATCCAGATTCATACCATAGAGGAAGAAAATCGGAGCATCCTAAGAAAAGTACATATGAGAGATGCTTACGTAGTTTATGCACTTAAAGCCCAGGATTATAGCCTCAACGCGATGGTCAAATTTGTTACGCCCTGCAAGCCTAACTCTGAAATAGAAACTCCTGAAAAGTTCTCAGATGGAACTCCTAAAAAGCTTAAGTGTAACGAAGAAGGTGATGCATTAAAATATTCCGTTAGTTGGAACGGTAAAGATACAGATATAACATGGGATGAAAATTTGGGTGGGTTTTCTGTTCGGGAAAATTTTACCTACTGGGATTTTAGCAAGCTAGATCAGGAAATTACTTTATCTAAATCCAAGTAATTTGCTAACAAGCGCAGGCACAAGACAAAATTTCCGCTGCGCTTCAATTTTGCTCGTGCTGCGGGCGTTAACTGTCTTCGGCCCTAGGAGCCTTATGAAAATTAAAGCACTAGTACTGCTTCTACTATCCTTGAGTTCAAGTTACAGTTTGGCTTGTTCCTTTGCTCAAATGCTACAAGACTTTGAGGTAAAAGAAGGCATTGGTAAGCCACCTCAAAAGCCAGGGTTTATCGTTCACAAAATACACCGAGGAACAGACGATGGTGAGTTCTCATCTTGTTCTGATGCCGGAATAATTACATTAAAGCTGTCGGCGCCACAAACTGAATCTGTTGGGTATATTTTTGAAATTGTTGAAGGAGAATTCGAAGATCAATTATTTCTTGGAAACCCCGTTGAAGCCACTTCGCGCTTTAAGAAAGACGGCCTTTATAAATTTATTTGGCTTGATGGCTCTAGCGTAGAGCAAGAGCCAATCAATATTACTGTGAAAATCGAGGCCGTAACAACAACCGGCCAAAGAAGTGAGCCGCAACTTTTAAACGTGCTCCACCCTGGAGTAAAGAAGCCATGGTGGAAAATTTGGTAAAAGCAGTTAACAAGGCGCTGCTGAGGGCAAACCTACGCTTCGCTTCGGTTTTCCCCGAGCGCGGCGTTATAAGTAAAAGAGGTTTCGTTTGAAAGCTTTAGATATAACCGATGAGCTATACAAATTACTAGACTACAGCGCAATTTATTGTTCCCCTAATTGCTGTGGCTTACAGGCTTTTGAGATACATAAAGGTTTGTTGACTCGATACCTGATGGATTTTGGGCTTGATCTATACCCCAAATTAAGGAGAGAAATAGACTCAATATACAAGGAGGTTAAAGCTGCTAAAGTGGATCTCGATGAACAAGAGATTGGGCTAGTTTGTAAGTCAAGAGGGGCGACAGCCCAGTTTCAATTAACTCATGAGGAATTGGAGCACTTCTTTTTAAGGTGGACTCGTGTATTTAAGCAGGTGGAAGGAAGCAATGCAGTGCCTAGCTACAACTTATAACAAGGGGTACCAAACTGAAAAACAATACTCCGCACCTTTTATGCTACTCGCAAAGGCTCAAACAATAACACAAAAACCGCTACGCATCGTTTTCAGTTGTGCCCGGCGTTAGGTGACCATGGACATTAAAGCCCCCAGTATTGATGAATGGGAATTGCAAGCGTTCTTTGAAAGTGAGCATGTTTCTCGAGTTTATGGTGAAGAGTGGTACGATGGCGATTCTTTATATGAGGCTCAGGACGTTAATGGTTTAAAGCTCACTTTTTCTATTCATCCAATTCATTTAGACGTAAGGGTTACATTATCTCTAAATGGCAATGAATTTTATGATTGGCAAGTATGTGGGGCTCTTGATGTTAAGTACATTGGAGAGGCCGAGCTAACAAAATTAGTGGTGCAAACGGGAGTAAATGAAAAATGCGAAATTACAATAAACCCAGTAATTTCTCTACAGCACTTTTCTGGCTCCGTAAGCACCTAACAAGTGCCAGCTAGCGACGTTGCAAAAAGCGCAACTCGCCAGTGGCGGGCGTTAGAGCTATGAATATGTACAAAACGAAATCATTTGCGGCTCTATTCTTTGATGAAGTTGAAGAATACCGTGATTTGGAGGCTCAGCTTCGATCAGAGCTTGTAAGCGAACCTGAGAATCAACATATTCTAAATAACTTGGGGCTCATTCACTTCGAGCTAGGTGAGCTTGAGAAAGCGGAAGAACACTTTATAGCAGCAAAAGATTTAGGTAGCTCCCGAGCTCTTGAATCACTTTGTGAGGTGTATACTAAAACGGATCGTTTAGGTGATGCGATCGATTCAATTCGATCTCTTATTGAATCAGAAAAAGATAGATATCAAATTGGTGTTTATCATAGAACTTTAGCTAGGTATTTCATTGATAGCAGTGACATAGAACTAGCCCTGAGGGAGTACGAAAAATCACTTGAAATAGACCCTAGTTTTAACAAAGTATACTTGTTAATGGCTGAATGTTTAGAAAAATCAGGTCAGCAGGAACGAGGAAGAAATTATCGGGTAAAATATGGTGCATCGAAAAAGCTCTAACAAGGCAATGGTTCGGAATTTTAAAAGCTGCCTATTGCGGCGTTACATGTCACTAGGAATCTGATGAATCTACTATTTGTTTGCAGTGAAAACAGGTTGCGAAGTCCTACGGGAGAAGAGGTATTCTCCGAGTGCACAGGAGTCAACGCCATTGGTGCTGGCACAAATTCAGACGCGGAGACAGTAGTAAGTGGAGATCTCATCGAGTGGGCAGATGTTATTCTGGTAATGGAGAAAACCCATAGGAATAAGGTATCTAAAAAGTTTAAAGCGCTGCTTAAGGGCAAAAAACTGGTTTGTTTGGACATTCCCGTTAATTACGAGCGAATGCAGCCTGAACTAGTGCGCCTGTTAGAGTCAAGGGTGGCTAGACATGTTCGTCTCAACTAAACATGTAACAAGTGGCTGTTGTTCCGGCAGCCCAAAATCCAAGCGTTATGAGTCTTAAGTGCGCATGAATCAATACATGTATCAAACCTACTTAGGTGCTAAAGGTGTAGCATTTGCATGGATTGGGGCAGCTATTGGACCCAGCTTTTTCATGATAGGTCTAGACCCTGAATATCGCACCCATCTAGCAATTGGTATTGTTTGTTTTGTCTTGGTAGTTGCATCCATCTTTGATGGTCTAAAAGCACTAAAAGTAAAGTCGTGGTCTGGTGTAATAGCGTTTACTGTTGTCCCATTAGTTCTGTTGGTAGTAGGTGTGGTTTTCTCAACCATGTAGGTAAATTAAATGGTGTACAATTGGCGAACTCGTAACAAGTTGCTCAAGTGTACTCCGCCAGCAAGAATGCGCTGGCTCCGCGGGACAGTGTTACATTGAAAAGGTTCATGGATTAAATGAAAGTCTACCTAGATGATGAAAGAGAAACTCCGGAAGGCTGGGTTCGTGTCTACTGGCCCGAGGAAGCAATCGAGCTTTTAGAAACTGGTAAGGTAGTTGAGCTAAGTCTCGATCATGATCTGGGGGATGATGATCATGGTACAGGTTACGACGTAGTACTATGGGTTGAGGAGGCTGTTGCTACCAAAGGGTTTGTGCCGCCTAAAATAAAAGTTCACTCGGCAAACTCTTCGGCTCGCACAAAAATGGAATTGGGTATTAATAATATTGTTAGTTTGACGGGGCGGGGTTCAACGTAACAAGTTTATCCAGAGGAAGTCAGCCACCGCGTTTTACATTGTGCGCACTTCGCTTATCGCACAGTTAAAACACTCCGGCTGGTTCCGCTGATCAAGGTGTTATAGATCACACATGAATCAACTTCTTCTTTTATCTTTAGCTCTTATGCTAAGTGGCTGTGTAGGTACTGCCACCGTTGTTTCATGTGGATTAAATTCGAGCCAATACCCGGAAAAAGAAGCATATGGCTTACTTATTTCCGCCACAGTAAGCACAAAGCGAGGCGAGGTATCGAAATCAGTACCTATGCAGTGTACTTATAAGGAAAGGCGCTGCGGTGGTGGAGATTGGTACTTTAAATGGAATGAGGTACGAGACAAGGAGTTAACGTTTAGCTTAGAAAACGGGAAGTCACTAACTGTAGAATCTCCTAACTGCACAATGGCCCTTGAGTATCTTGGTAAAGACTACCCATATGGTAATTCGTTTATTTCATACAGTGGTCAAAAGTTGAGTATCTCAAATCGAGAAATTGCACAGTCGGCAGCCAGCACTGTATTAGGTGTGCGACTACTCAGCCTTAAAGTTACTGAGCATGAAAGTGACTAAAACCTATAGCAAGTGGGGATAACAAGGCCTGCAAAAAACTCAGGCGGAATCGCACTCGTTCGATCCGATCGCTGTTGCCAAAGGCGTTAGACTCTTAAATGGAACTAGTAATTTTAATTCTTAAAGTGGTGTTTGGCTTCGCAGCAGTAATGCTATCTATGGCCTTGCCAGGCATCCTGATCGATCTATACTTTACCAAAAGGGCCAAAGATACGATGACAGATTTTTGATTGAATTATGGATTAGATATCGAAAAAATTGAGGTTCACAAAAATCATTTTGGCCTCAGATTTAAAGCAAACAACGAAAAATGTTACGCCCGATTTCGTATTCTCAAAAACAAGGAAATTGAGTGGGTGGGTAAGGTTCCCGATGTCATCCAATCGAAGGCCAAACAAGTTTAGCCTGTACCACTCAGTCCAAAAAACAACTTTGCTTTATTTTTCTTCCTGCCTGCGCTTGACTAGTGTTGACGAAACTCAAATTAAGAACTGGCGCCACGATATTCTCGCAGCGCCATCACTCCACTTCAAGCCCGCCTCAAAACAAGCTATACAACTTATACAAACCAAGACAAGAAACCAAAATCACCACAAAGCCGCCTAGGCAGTTGGCTAGTGTACCGTTTTTGTAGCTACCCAGTAATTTTTCTTGGTTCATGGCGAGCAATAAAAAGATCGCAATTAATGGCAGTAGTAAGCCATTGGCCGCTTGGGCAAAAATAATTGCTGCTAGTGGTTTGGTACCGGCGATAGCGAATACGGCGCCGGTTAGCAATACCACAAACCATACGGCACGAAAGCGAAGATTGTTAAACTCTGTCGACCAGCCCAAAGCGCCACAAACGGCAAAAGCGGCGGCAAGTGGCGCGGCAATGGCGCTAGTTAAACCTGCGGCCAGCATGCCAATGGCAAAGCAATATTTTGCGGCCGGGCCCAGTAAGGGTTCTAGTTGTTGGGCTAGTTGCGCCGCTTGAAAGCTTTCGCTCTGGCCAAAAAAGGCTGTTGCGGAGGTGGCGATAATCGCTAAAGTTATCAAGCCGCCAAAGCCAATGGATAACCCGGTATCCCAGCGGCTATTGCTCAGTGCTGCGTCTATATCTTGCTCGCCAGATTCCTGAAAGGATTTGCTTACGCTGCTGGCGTGCAAGAATAAATTGTAGGGCACTACGGTGGTGCCAATCAGAGCGATTACCAATAGTACGCTGCCATCAGGAATGCTAGGGGTAAACAGGCCCTTTAATATGCCTGTCCAATCCGGGCTGACCCAAAATAAAGTTAGCAAGAAAACAAAACTCATTAAAACGACTAAGGCAATGAGCGATTTTTCTATGAGTTTGTATTGCCCGCTGGCTAGCAGGGCAAAAGCTAGCAAGGCAATAATGGCAGCGGCGGCTTGGTTGGAAAGCTCGATCGCGCTATTAATACCCAGCGCGGCACCAGCGATATTGCCGGTTTGATAGGCCGCATTGCCAAGGCCAATCGCCGCTACGATTAGGAATATACTCAGGTTTTTTAGCTCAGGGCTTTTAAAGCTAGATCGCACCGCCTCTGCTAGGCCTTTGCCAGTTACCAGGCCTAATCTCGCCGCCATCTCTTGCAATACGATGGTAGCGAATACGGAAAACAGCAATGCCCATAATAAGGCAAAGCCAAAACCTGCACCGGCCTTGCTGGCGGTGGCTACCGTACCTGGGCCGATAAAGGCAGCAGCGACTAATAAGCCGGGTCCG
The DNA here is from genome assembly GCA_025800365.1 of Cellvibrionaceae bacterium. Classification (GTDB taxonomy): domain Bacteria; phylum Pseudomonadota; class Gammaproteobacteria; order Pseudomonadales; family Cellvibrionaceae; genus Pseudoteredinibacter. The sequence goes on from JAOXRT010000021.1 coordinate 7,813, forward strand.
AATTTTTTCATAAGCTGATGTAACCTTATTATTTTCTATTGCTCACGCGTGGGGTGGGCTCTGAGATTCTTTCAGTGGGAATGTTGCACGAGTCGAATTATCCCCACAGAGTATTGACTGGCTATGTGACCATATTCAGCAGAATGTGGCAAACAAAAATGGCACCCTCTGTAGGAAAGGCCGTTTTATAGCCTGAGTGCACCTATAGATATAGTTCCTCATAAAAGGAGTTGTTAGAGTTTACGAGCAGTACAAAGGAACAGCTTCTAGGGATTGTCACTATGAATAAGAATAAAATCGCTTTCGCGGCACTGCTCTTACTTTCTTTCAATGCTGATGCGCAGATTGTTATCGGGCCACCCGGAGGGGCCGCAGCCGCTGAGGGCATTCCTACGATAAGCACGCCCATTCTTTTATGCTTGGGTGCTTTTCTAGCTTATATGGCGCATCGATTTAAGCTTCAAGGTAATGGTAATTTGCCTACTGTGTTGTGGCTTGTTGGGGCGATTAGCTGCTTTTCTACAGTTGCTGGTATCACCTTGGTTGAGAAAAGTCAGGCTGGTATGTCTGGTGCTGATATCAGAATCAGCACGCAAACAGAGAATAGCTACCCGATTGAAGATGGCGAGTTTAACTATTATGAAAACAATAGTGGTATCGAACTTGAGGTGAAAAGTATTCAGTATCCGGGCTCATGCCGTAACTTGGAAGACCCTGAGCAAGAATCAGAAAATGAATTTCGTTGCGCGGCCGCATTGCGCCTTGGTGATAATCAAGCTTGCCATATTATCTGTTAGTTGAATAAAACTAAGCTGCCTAATGGCCTTACTTAGATGAAACCGAAAAACATAAAGAATAGGCTTTATGTTTTTCGGAATGCTCTTGCGAGAACTATCTTATTAGATGCAATCGATATAGCAGGTGTTACCGTCAGGAATTAAGATATTAGCTGAACACTGTTGAAAATTTGTCGGGTCTGGGGTGCGGGCATTGTCAGGGCAGCTTCCAGGTAACTGAATACTTTTAATTTCTAAAGTGATGCCGCTGTCATTTTGGTATTCGTTGTTAGTGTTATTAAAGATGGTATGGCTGGCTTCCGTGCGGGCATTGATAGCGATAAAGTTGCCACTGGCTTGACTGCTTTCGATTAAGCTGATTCCGCTGCCTGCGCCAAACAGAATTAGGGATCCAGCTGCTAGCAAACCAACATGCAGTTGCGCACGCCCCTTGGCTTTAAAGCGATAGGCTACATAGCCGAGTAAGCCACCCAAAAGCAACAGCAGTGGAGCGCCAAAAATGGGGACTTCCTGCGGGCTTGGTGGGCCAATAATAATTTGTGCATGGCTGGCTTGGCTAAACAGGAAAAGAGCAGCAATGCTGCCTAAA
>JAOXRT010000030.1 GCA_025800365.1 Cellvibrionaceae bacterium
TAGCCCTTTAAGAATTATGGATTTAATAACGCCTTACACTAAGGATATGCCACAATCTTTTATGGCGCGAATGTTAAACCTTTTATTACTTTAACTCTAGCTTATATAAGTCCATTTACTTGCACTGGATCAACTAAAAGCCTATCCCCTTCTCTATCGGCATTTACTCGGTAATAGTGAGATTCATTTACGCTAGACCAAATTTAATAAGACACTAGTCTCCTGCATATCTGACCGGCTATTCTAGTTGTAGCTAGGGTTCTCAGGGGCGCAAAAAACGGCATCCATGCCAGCTCTCGTCCTCATCCAATTCGGACAAGCCCTGAAAACCCTAGCTACAACTAGAACATCCTACGATTGGGGCAAATCCTACCCTGAAATAGTACCGCCAAGATCGAAGGCCTAGCAGGTAAAATTCATATCACTATTAAAGCAACATAATGCTTCTAAATCTTGATAAGGCTCCGGTGCCCAACACTCACGGCGAAAATCTTCATAGACCTGCCGAAAAGGAGTTTCAATTAAACTGGATTCATCCACCATAATCCGAGAAAAATCATTAGATTTCAAAACAATAAACAGATACTCAACACCCTGCTCGTTGCTGTAAAAAACTGAATCCCAATAATATACCTTTTGCTCCATCTCGCTCTTCGGGAATTCAATATGTGATGTCATGTATTCCAGCAAAGCGTCAATCTTTTCCCTTGCCCCTAGTTTAAGTGGAATTTTTAGCAACTTGGCTTCCATCTTTAATCCTGTAAAAATCTAACACCTAAATGATTTTTATATACCAAATTCAAAACCCGAAATACTCGCAACTTCTTATGACTTTGGGCAGGATTTCTATATAAGGGCTCTGCAATTTCTTCCCACACAGGTAAGAATCTGGGCTGGGGGAGTGATTTGGAGTGACTAGGCTCCTGGATGGAACGGGTAGCTGCATGGACGCAGCATTCGGAACGGAAAATCACTCCCCCTGCCCAGAGTCTGGTCAGCCTGCACAGTAGATAAAAACAAAAAACGCCACACTGGTTTCCCAGGGTGGCGTTTTAAGCTTGTTTGATTAATTAAAAACTAATCTTGAGACAAGCTGTATACATAAGCGGTCAACATGCGAATCTTGTCTTCACGTAGTTTGTCAGCCTGAGCTGGCATTACGTTAGCACGACCGGCACGAACAGAGTGACGGATACCTTCGCCAGTTCCTTCGTATAGCCAGATGCTATCAGTCAAGTTAGGCGCACCCAACATCTTGTTACCAGTACCATCAGGACCGTGACAAGCTACACAAGTGGTGTTGTAAACCTGCATACCTTTTTCTAGCTTAGAAGCGTCGTGCTCCTGGCCAGACATCTTCAGAACATACTCAGCAACAGCTACTACACCATCTTCACCGATTACATCACCCCAAGGAGGCATTGCACCGTTACGACCGTGAGTAATACTCATTTCAATTTCAGCAGGCGTTCCACCGTACAACCAATCTTTATCGGTTAGGTTCGGGAAGCCCACGTTACCGCCACCATCAGCACCGTGACATACAGCACAGTTGTTAGCGAATAAACGAGTACCAATCTTCATGGCTTTAGGGTCAGCAGCAATATCTTCGATTTTCATGTCTTTATATTGACCGAAAGTCTCAGAGTATTTTGCATTGGCTTTTTCCATCTCAGCTTCCCACTGACCGACAGAAGTCCAACCTAAAACACCTTTCCAGTTACCTAGAGCTGGGTACATTACAAAATAGATAGCACCGAACACCAAAGTAATAACAAACATCTGGAACCACCACTTTGGAAGCGGGTTATCGTATTCCTGAATGCCGTCGTACTCGTGGCCAGTGGTTTCGTTTTCTGGATCGTCATCATCGCTAACAGCAACTTTCTTGTTCGCGAACAAGACCCAGCAGATCAATACTAAGTTGGTTAAGGTTAATAAAATTACCCACCAACTCCAAAATGTAGTCAACATATTCAAATACCTTTATTCAGCGTTGCTGGACCGGGCGTCTTTCTCGGTCGACGCCTGTTGGTGATCAACTTCGTCGGCAAACGGTAAGTTTGCAGCTTCATCAAAGCCTTTTTTGCGCTTGCTGCTCCACAACCAAATCCAAGTTGCGATAAAGCAAATCATCAAAAAAACCGTTGAGATGCCACGCCAATCGTTAATATCCATAACGCTCTACCCAGTGATTAACGCTTCTGTTTCAACAACAAACCCAGGTTCTGCAAGTAGGCAACCAAAGCTTGAACTTCGGTCTTACCTTTTACAGCTTCCTCGGCACCGGCAATATCTTCGTCGGTGTAAGGAACACCCAAGGTACGCAATGCTTCCATTTTCTTAGGAGTCACAGTGTGATCTAACACATTGTCAAACAGCCAAGGGAAAGCAGGCATATTGGATTCAGGTACTACATTTCGTGGGTTGTATAAGTGCGCGCGGTGCCACTCATCAGAGTAACGACCACCTACACGGGCCAAGTCAGGACCAGTACGCTTAGAGCCCCACAAGAATGGGTAATCGTAAACAGACTCGCCTGCAACAGAGTAGTGACCATAACGCTCAGTTTCAGAACGGAATGGGCGAACCATCTGGGAGTGACATACGTTACAACCTTCACGGATGTAAATGTCACGACCTTCCAACTGCATAGCAGTGTAAGGCTTCAGGCCTTCGATAGGCTCAGTAGTTGCCTTGTTAAAAAACTGAGGCACGATTTCTACCAACGCACCGAAGCTGATGGCTACGACCATCAGAATCATCATCAGGCCGATATTCTTTTCTACTTTATCGTGATTCTTCACGGTTATCTCTCCTCTACCTTAAGCCGACTGAGGCTGCGCAGCAGCAGCGTTATCAGATTCAGCTTGGAATGTACGGTAGGTGTTGTAGGCCATAAACAGCATGCCACCTAAGAAGATTGCACCACCTAGTACACGCACATAGTGACCTGGGTAACTGGCTTCTACAGATTCTACGAAGCTATAGGTCAAGGTACCGTCAGCGTTAAATGCACGCCACATCAAACCTTGCATGATGCCGTTCACCCACATAGAGGCGATGTACAAAACAGTACCGATAGTCGCCATCCAGAAGTGCAAGTTAACCAGCTTCACGCTCCACATTTCTTTGCGACCTAGCAAAGCAGGAATCAAGTGGTAAAGAGCACCGATAGATACCATCGCAACCCAGCCAAGTGCACCAGAGTGTACGTGACCAACAGTCCAGTCAGTGTAGTGAGACAAAGCGTTTACAGTCTTGATAGACATCATTGGGCCTTCGAAGGTAGACATACCGTAGAAAGACAGAGATACCACCAAGAAACGAAGAGTTGGGTCAGTGCGCAATTTGTGCCATGCACCAGACAAAGTCATGATACCGTTGATCATTCCACCCCAAGATGGAGCCAATAGGATCAAAGACATCACCATACCAACACCCTGGGTCCAATCTGGCAATGCAGTGTAGTGCAAGTGGTGAGGACCAGCCCAAATGTATAGGGAGATCAAAGCCCAGAAGTGGATGATGGATAGACGATACGAGTAAACAGGACGCTCAGCCTGCTTAGGTACGAAGTAGTACATAATGCCCAAGAAACCTGCAGTTAGGAAGAAACCTACCGCATTGTGACCGTACCACCACTGGATCATCGCATCCATGGCACCTGCATAAGCAGAGTACGACTTGGTCAAGGTTACTGGGATAGCCGCAGAGTTAACTACGTGTAATATCGCAACCGTTAGAATAAAGGCACCGAAGAACCAGTTCGCTACATAAATGTGCGAGGTCTTGCGCTTAATAATAGTGCCGAAGAACACGATACCGTAAGACACCCATACCAAGGTGATCAAGATATCGATTGGCCATTCTAGCTCAGCGTATTCTTTTGAAGAGGTCATACCCAAAGGCAGCGTAATTGCGGCCAATAGAATAACCAATTGCCAACCCCAGAAGGTGAATGGGACTAAGAACCCACCAAACAAGGTTGCCTGACAGGTACGCTGTACCACGTAGTATGACGTTGCAAACAAGGCACAACCACCAAATGCGAAGATAACCGCATTAGTGTGCAATGGACGCAAGCGACCAAAGTGTGAGAAAGGTTGCATAATGTCATTCAGTTGCGGCCAGGCTAGCTGCGACGCGATCAGTACGCCCACCGTCATTCCGACCACGCCCCAAACGACGGTCATCACGGCGAATTTACGTACTATATCGTAGTTGTATGCCGGCTGTTCACCAGCGGTTGCCAAGTTACTACTCATAGCGACTTTCCTAATTGATTTTAAGAATTGAGGATTCTTTTTTCGACCTAACAACGCCTCAAAACTCCTAGGGAGTGTTTTCGGCTGTCATTGGATACTTCTTTAATTACCCCAATGCACCGCAAATTATCTACGATGTCAGGTTTTTATCACTTGATTCCGATCAATAAGACCAGTCAGCCAGCTAAAAAAGGGCCAGTCTAGGCAAAGAAGTTGGCTGAACACGGTCTGCCCTTCCGTCCATGGAGTATGGGCTAATTATTTGCTGTTGCCAGCTTTTATAGATTATTTCGACCCTTATCGGCCGCAATTCGTAAACGCAGAGAGTTCAGGCGAATAAAGCCCTCAGCATCTTTCTGGTCATAGGCGCCTGCATCATCTTCAAAGGTCGCAATTGCCTCATCGAACAGACTATCAGCACTGCGGCGACCTACTACCGACACACTGCCTTTGTATAGTTTTACGCGAACATCGCCATTCACATGTTGCTGGCTTTCATCGATAGCCGCTTGCAACATTTTGCGCTCAGGGCTCCACCAGTAACCGTTATAGATCAAATCGGCATATTTTGGCATCAACTCATCTTTAAGGTGAGCCGCTTCGCGATCTAGGGTAAGTGATTCAATACCACGGTGAGCCTTCAGCATAATGGTGCCACCCGGAGTTTCATAACAACCACGTGACTTCATGCCCACATAACGATTCTCTACGATATCCAAACGGCCAACACCGTTCTCGCCACCCACTTTGTTTAGATATTCCAAAACCGTCGCAGGGCTCATAGCTTCGCCATTGATAGCAACAATATCGCCCTTCTCGTAGGTCAGCTCTAGGTAAGTAGGCTCATCTGGCGCCTCTTCTGGAGAGACACTCCAACGCCACATTTCGGCATCATTAGCTTCCCACCAAGGATCTTCCAAATTGCCACCTTCATAAGAGATATGTAGCAAGTTAGCGTCCATTGAATAGGGAGATTTTTTCTTACTGCTGGCGAAGTCCACAGGGATGTTGTGATCTTCGCAATATTTCATCAGGGTTTCGCGGGAAGTTAGATCCCACTCACGCCAAGGCGCAATTACCTGAATACCTGGCTTAAGGGCGTAAGCGCCTAGCTCGAAACGAACCTGGTCATTACCTTTACCGGTCGCACCATGGGAGATAGCATCAGCGCCGGTTTCATTAGCAATTTCAATCAAGCGCTTAGCAATTAGCGGGCGGGCAATTGAAGTACCTAGCAGGTACTCGCCTTCATAAATAGTGTTGGCGCGGAACATTGGAAAAACGAAATCGCGGGCGAACTCTTCGCGCAAGTCATCAATATAGATCTCTTTTACGCCTAGCGCTTCCGCTTTAGCTCGAGCTGGTTCTACTTCTTCGCCCTGGCCGATATCAGCGGTAAACGTTACCACTTCGCAGTTATAGGTTTCTTGCAACCAGCGCACGATGACCGAGGTGTCTAAACCACCGGAATAGGCCAACACTACTTTTTTTACTGAGGACATAATTGTCTCCCGCTATGGATCGATAACTTTGGCTCGCCAAAAACAAGCCTTGCTTAATAGCCCTGTGATTAGCAGAGGCCCATGGCTGTTACTCGCCATTTCGTTATGCAGTCTCTATCTGCTAGTCAAATTTTGAACGATATCGCCGAAAACAAGGGTTTTCGCGCCTAAAATTTGGCGCACGTATTATACATAGAGGGATAAATATTTCACAGAACTATCCCTAAAATTAGCGCAAAACAACTACACTTTTTGGGGTATCTGCGTTCAAGCATCACTAGAAACCGCGCTGCGAGAAAAGCTAAGCGCTAGCGTGAAGCCATATCCAAGGAGACTTCGCCCTTCTCTAGGCGAACGGTTACACGACGATTTACAGCACGCCCTTTAGCGGTGCTATTGCTCGCTACCGGGTAGCGCTCACCGTGCCAGCGTATCTGAATTTTATCTTTATCTAAGCCCGCGCGTAGCAAGTACTCCGCCACCTGCTCGGCGCGCTTTTTAGACAATTCTAGATTTTCAGCCATGATACCGCGGCTATCGGTATGCCCATCAATATAGTAGGTGGTTACTTCTGAGTCAGCCTTGGCGTAAACGACAACCTTATCAAGCGACGCCCTCTGCTGCTTACTTAGAGTCTCTTTGGAGCCACCGAAATAAAGTGTTGTACGTTCAACCTGATCGAAATTCACAGGCAGAAGGCTGGATACGCAGCCAATATAGTCATCATACACCGGGCGGTAATTCATCGAATTAAAGGCCACAGACAGCGACTCACTATCTCCGTACCACGGCTTACGGGTAATAACTACCTGCTGGCCCTTACCCAGTTCAGCCATAATACGCTCAGCTAGTTTAGGCCCAAGAGTTACCGGCCGCTTGGATTCAACGACATCTATATAACCAAGATTCGTCACCGCAGAACGCGGCTTCCAGACAGGCCCTGTTATTTGTAAAGAGCCGCGTCCGCGCTTGAAGAATACACTCTTTGTATCTAGGAAAAATTGCTGCCTTTCCCCTGCCCTGCGGTAAAACACCACCTGCCCATACTGAGGCACCATTTGGCTCATGCGGCATTCAAAAATAGAGGACTCACTCTCCCAGCTAGACTGGTCAAAGCCAGCCTCAAAGCGCATAGCCTCGGCATTTGAGACAAGCAGGAAACACAAAAATAGAGTCAGGCATAGCACCGGCTGCAGCAAATCAAGGCGACGATTAGATTTAAACGACTGCGACATTAGCCCACACCCCTAATATACATTCAATAACTGAAGCTTAGACTAAGAATATCGGCACACAGCTGATGTGCTTTAGGCCCAATTTTGGTAGGATGCCGCGACAAAGAACTATAGTTATCACCATTAGCCTGAATACTGCTAGCAAGGAACCTTAATGAGCCAACGCTTAACCATCTGCCGCCCAGACGACTGGCATATCCACCTACGAGATGGAGTCGCTTTAGAACACACCGTTAGGGATGCCTCGCGCTACTTTGGCCGTGCCATTGTCATGCCCAATTTGGTTCCTCCAGTGCTCAATGCAGAACAAGCGCTTGCCTATAAGGGTCGCATCCAAGCTAATCGCCCAGAGGGCTCTCAATTCGAACCATTAATGGTGCTATACCTCACTGATAACACGAGCGCAGAAGATATTGCGGCAGCGAAGGCTGCTGGCATTGTCGCCTGCAAGCTTTACCCTGCAGGAGCCACCACGAACTCTGATTCAGGCGTTACCGATATTAAAAATATCTATCCAGCTTTAGAGGCCATGCAAAAGCACGGCATTCGCTTTTGTCTGCACGGCGAGGTGACCGATAGCAGTATCGACATCTTTGATAGAGAGCAGCGTTTTATTGATTCAACATTAAAGCAGCTCAATCAAGATTTCCCTGAGCTAAAAATGATTTTAGAGCATATCACCACCAAAGATGCGGCCGACTTCGTAAACGCCGCAGGCGATAATATGGCGGCTACCATTACCGCCCACCACCTGCTGTACAATCGCAACCATATGTTGGCTGGAGGCATCCGACCACACTATTACTGCCTACCCATTCTAAAACGATCAACTCACCAAGAAGCACTTGTCGAGGCAGCCTGCAGCGGTAGCCCTAAATTCTTCCTTGGTACGGATTCAGCACCGCATGCTAAACACGCCAAAGAAGCCGCATGCGGTTGCGCTGGTGCCTATACGGCTTTTGCAGCCATCGAAATGTATGCCGAGGCTTTTGAAGAAGCCAACGCTCTCGACAAGCTAGAAGGCTTCGCCAGTCACTTTGGTCCTGATTTTTATGGCCTTGACAGACATAACGATACCATCACTCTAGTTAGAGAAGACTGGTTGGTACCGGATAGCATGAATTTTGGTGACAGCGATCTTGTCCCACTAAGAGCCGGCGAAACCTTGCGCTGGCGCGTTGCCGATTAACAGTATTAGAATTTAAGGAGCCAGTGTGGCAGTCATGAGCCCGGCCGAAGAAACACCGGAAATTAAAACTCTTTTTGCGCAGCGCTTTCGCGGTTTTTTGCCCGTAATTGTTGACGTAGAAACAGGTGGTTTTAACGCAGAAACAGACGCACTACTCGAAGTGGCAGCGGTGACCCTTCGCATGGACGAAGATGGCCTTTTGCATCGCGACGAAACATTTGACTGCCACCTAGACCCTTTTGAAGGCGCCAATATCGAACAATCTGCCCTCGACTTTACCGGTATTGACCCTTCGAGCCCTGAGCGCGATGCGCAACCAGAAATGTTTGCTCTACCTGAGATTTTTTCTGCCATTCGAAAAGCCGTAAAAGCAAACGGCTGTACCCGAGCGGTCATGGTGGCACACAATGCTCATTTTGACTTAGGGTTTATCAATGCCGCTGCAGATCGCTGTCAAATAAAACGCAACCCTTTCCATCCTTTCTCTTGCTTTGACACAGCAACCTTAGCTGGCCTCGCCTTTGGCCAAACTGTACTTGCCAAAGCCTGCATTGCAGCCGGCATGGAATTTAGTAACAGCGAAGCTCATAGCGCCGCTTATGATGCTGAAAAAACTGCCGACCTTTTTTGCCTAATAGTCAACAAATGGCAAAGTATGGGCGGCTGGCCACTACCGCAAGAATAAAAATCACCTAAATTAAAGCCCTAATTTCACTAGGGCTTTGGTGATACTTCTTTCACCAATCCCCCGAGCACGCAAAATTTTATTTCAAACTGCGACACAAACTTGTTTCAGCTTCTACCATTAATAAAAACTAATATTTTTACTCCCAAATACAGCTGCCAGCTCAATCAATTTTTGCTTGCCGAGATTTTGTCCATTTCAAATTCCCATCCTATAGTGATATTTAGAACAAAATTTATTTACTTAGGGTGATCTCTATGCGCTTATCTATTCGCGCTAAACTATTGGCTGGTTTTGCTGCAGTTCTAATTCTTGTTGCGACAACAGCAACATATTTGTTTTTTAATATTAAAGAGATCTCAGAGATAGAATCTCGCTTGACGGAATTACGCAAACCAACCGTTATCGCCGGTTTGAACCTCAGCAAAGGAATCAACATAACACTGGCAGGCCTAAGAGGTTATATGATTCTTGGAAGCAACCCCGAAAAAGCAGAGAAATTTCGTGCCGATAGAGCAGAAGGCTGGAAGCTTATTGACGATAGCCTTAGCGAGTTAAACACGCTTTCCAAAAGCTGGACCGACCCCTCAAATGTTCGGCGACTAAACGATATGAAAGCCAAAATTGAAGAATTTCGAGCCGCGCAAAAAGAAATTGAAGACATCGCCCATGCCCAAGATAACATTCCTATCTTGATTCAACTCGATGGAGAAGCCAAGCCCGCGGCCAACGCCAGCACCCTCGCACTCAATCAATTACTCCAGAGCAGTGCCAGTAGCGGAGGCAGCCCACAAAGCCTTAAAGATCTTGGCGACAGCATGAGTAGCATGTATCGCAGCATGGAAAGTTTGCGAGCTTATGTACAGAACGGCCAAGATAGCGACTTAAACACTTTCAATACGCAATGGAAAAAAAACCAAGCCCGTTTTGAGCGTTTAAATCAACTCAACAGAATGCAAGCCAACAGCAACTGGAGCAACTATAGCGATAGCCGCTCGAGCTTTAAAGCTATTGCCGACAGTATTATTAGCAGCCGGCAAGCCGATGACTGGAACCTAGCCAATTACTGGCTCGGCACAAAAGCTGCGCCGCGCGCAAATGCTATTCAAGCCAACTTAACTGAAATGCGGAAAAACCAAAACGAGCTAATGAAAGCCGACGTCAAAGTACTCGCTGCCGATATTGACTATTCAAATGTCGCACTAGCTATCGGCACAGGTCTAGCCTTGATCATAGGAATCGGTATCGCTGTAACCCTAAGCCAAACTATCGTCAGCAAAGTCAACAAAATCCTAGATGTAAACAAGAGTATCGCCAAAGGGGATCTAGACTTTGATGATCTTGTATTAGATGGAGACGACGAACTTGGAGAGCTCGCCAATGCCACTAATGAAATGGCAAACAGTTTACGAGGCTTATTATTTGAAGTTCAAAATGCCACAAGTAATCTTGCCAGTGCCGCCGAACAATTGGTAAATAGCTCTTTGAGAACCAGCAAGGGCATGGAGTCTCAAGAGCAAATTAGCGGCCAAGTGGTGACCGCCATGGATGAAATGTTTCGAACTGTTGAGAATATGGCTCAGAGCGCTTCGATGGCAGCCGATGCGGCCAACTCTGCCGATCAAGAATCTCGTGATGGTTACAGCATCATGGAAACAAACATGACTTCAATCAACCTATTAGCCCAACGCATTGAAGGCGCCGCAAGCACCATTGCCGAGCTTGAAGAAGATACCAAAGGCGTTGACGCGATCGTGCAGGTTATCAATGATATTGCGGAGCAGACTAACCTGTTAGCCCTAAACGCCGCCATTGAAGCGGCGCGAGCCGGAGAACAAGGGCGCGGCTTTGCGGTTGTCGCCGACGAAGTTAGAACTTTAGCTGGCCGTACCCGCGATTCCACTGGCGAAATCAACTCTCTCTTAGAAAAGCTAAAAAATGGCGCTCTACAAGCTGTTAACGTTATGAAACAAGGACAAGAGCAAACCAATGAGAGCGTTCAAAGCGCTGAAAGCACAAGCTCATCTCTGCAGAGCATTACTAGCTCAGTAAGCACCATTAATTCAATGAATGCGCAAATAGCCTCGGCGACCGAAGAGCAAAACGCCGTCGCCAAAAACATGAACGAAAGCATTGATGAGATTCGCCGAGAAACCCAAAACGCAATGACCAATATGCGCGAAACCGACTCTGCGGCTCAGTTAGTGGGGCAACATACGAGCAACCTCAATCAACTCACACGCAAGTTTAAACTTCCGGCTGCATAGACAAAAAAGGCAATTTTTGCTGACCGTGAAGGTACGGCAAAGTTAAACGGTGAAGAATGGAAGCTAGCAGGGGCCAGCTGTGTGGCCTCTGATAGCTATGTTTGCCACTGAAGAAACTGACAACTAAACAGCTGGATAGAAAATCACCCAGTCCTTCAAGAGTAACCCCTTCACTTTAAACCGCAGTTATAAGTAGAGGGTTATGCCGACTGCAGCAGCTGTTTCGGAGATATTCCCTCTATGGCAATGCTGGGCCGCTCGTTGTTGCACTTCTACTGCTACTCAATTGCACGTTGTCGAACCTGTTCAGCCACTATCAAAGTGGTACATATCCATCCACTCTGGCCCGTTGTCGTAGCGTAATCCTGCTGGTTTTCCTCTCCATTCAATGATTTTCTCTAAGGATCAGATAACCCAAAGGACCAGCATGGATAAATCCATACCAATAGCTAAACTCTCCCGGTTGCAGTCGTCAATCAGGTTAAACGTACACAAGCATCTACAGTCACTCAAACTGTCAGAAATAAAGCCCCTTGACCACACGTCATTAGCTGTTACAGGAACGTTAAGAGCGTCAGGCTTATCCCACTTGATACACCTCTTAGGCTGACCCGAAGATTAAACTCAAGTTCTCGATAGATGCGATAAACCCACTTGTCATTCCAGCCAAAACCTTTCACATGCAGGAGGTACAGACCGAGTCCCCAGCGGTGATGTGCCGTCGTTGAACGTAACGGCTAATCTTCTATCAAGGCGCTCTGGCTTGAGAACGCAGACTTGGAACGGTAGAGACTTTTACTGATACCACAGACTAAACATACTAAACGAGTGCTGAGCTGATGCTTTTGCAAGGCTCACGCGTCAACTCCTTGCGCAGAAACGGCTTTACAGCTTGCCCTCAAGCACTTCCTGGGGAAGCTACGCGTTGTGGCGTTCTTCAGTATGCATTTTCTTGAGTCGCTTCATCATTGAGGCATCCATACCACCGAACTTGGAGCGCCATTTGTAGAACGGAGCAGAACTTATACCATGCTCACTGAGGAGATCAGAGGCGGACACACCATTTTCGTTTTGCTTGAGGACAGCCACAGCCTAGCGGTCCCCACATCGGAATTTACGCATTGTTAAAAACTCCTTAGTGAGTCAAATTACTAGAATTTTCTACTTATAACTTCATTAGATTATTAGGGAGATTACACAAGCAGTTCTCAGAGCCGAAGGCAAAACTGCGAATAAAAAATGAACCTACAAGATAAATGCAAAAGTGAGACTCCAGATACGTACTAAGAAGTTAAAGATACTGCAAAGACCAGCGTAGATTAAGGCATAACTAGAAAACAACCAAGTCTGACCAACTAGAATTTTCTTTACTGGTTCGGCATAGCATATCAAGGTCGCGCGATTTCTCAGCCAGTTATGCAAGGAGCGAGGAAAGCTCACGAAAGTCATCTTCGACAATGGACTCAGTTTACTAGCAATTCGAAGTAGGGTTACTGTGTCTCACTTGGATTTATACACGCTAGCAAATCCGAACAGAACACCTATGTTGAAAACCTGAATACTAGGCAAATTCAAGAACGAAATTTTAAACCAGCATTAGCTCAGAATTTAGGAGGAAGCACTTTTCGAAATTCATCAATGGTAAGAACACTAACACGTTATACAATTTACCGAACTAAATATTACTAAGTGAGATTAAATAAAAAGCTACGTGTCGTATCAGAGCCTTCTCCAGTTAGTGATTCAAGCCTTTGGGAAAGATACTAGAACATACAAATGAATAAAACAACGAACCTAGAAAGGTAAAAGTAGACGCCATGAAGAGAAACACAAAGAACTAACATAAAAATTTTCAAGTGAGGCAGGCGAAAACCTGCCTCAACCAGGTATTAACTACCACCACCAAAAGTTTGGCCTGGACTACCAGTAAAAGTTCCTGGTTGGCATGGCCCACAGGTCACACATGTACAAGCTGCGTTCGAGCAAGTCACGCTAACAGTAATCGAAACTTCCCCGCCTTCACCGCCAGCGCCGGCAGCATCAATTTGGTTGGGATTGATTTCGGTAATTACCTTTTTATCTAACTTTAATTCCATCTTTTATTCCTTAAATTACTAATTAATCCTACGGCCGTTGCCGCAAAATCAATATACACAAACCATAGAAAACAACAACACCACAAAGGTTTTACACGCCAAAATCATTTACGTTTTCTATAGGAATACCGATAATTGCCAACCATCCCTCATTCAACAAATCTTTGCTCATACGAACCAGAGCAACACCAGTAGCGCTTTGCAATATAGAAGGGGCAAAATGCTCGATTGTAGTAAAAGGGTAATAGGGGCGAACTTTATGATTAGCAAACTTATATTTCTCAACCTCATCGGCCAAGAACTGACAAATTTTTTCGTCCTCGTAATCGAACACCTTTTGAAAATATCGATAAAGAACTATAACACCCGCCGGCCCATGACAAATACCAGCGTCCACAAAGCTATGATCCCCAGAATAGATTCTATTGTTACACAATGCTATTAAATTTAATGCATCTTCTTTCCTCGACTCATCACCGAAACACTGATACTGGACAGCATACATTAAAATTAGACTCAAATTCCCGTAACACCACCCAATTCTCGCTGGAAGATTGTCTTTCAATAGCCAAGGAAACTCACCACTAGACGACACCTGATCTCGGCAATATCCCACTATCCTTTCAACCATTAAAAAATAATCGTCTTGTAGCCTTGGAAATACTTTCATTGCCAACGTCATAGCCGAAACGACGCCTGGAACACCGTGCGCGAATCCCAGATTGAGAGAATCAGAATCCACTGTATCTAAACCCACAACCGTTAAACCATCGTTAGATAAGTCTATTCTGCGTGAAAATTCGCGCATTATAAAAAATGCAGCCTGCTCTCTCCTACGACAAATGCAGTAGTACAATATCCCGGACAAGCCAGAAACAAATTCTAGCTTCATGGATTCTACTAGCTCACGGATAGAGTCATCAATCACACCATCAATTGCTGACCCTAAAGGTTCTGGTGATATCTCAGAAAATATCTCACTTATACTAGTAAGAATAAAATAAATGCCAACGAGCCCAGATGAAATACAGAGACTCAAATTATTAGATGACTCTATTAACTTCATACACTCGTGAACGCAATCTATAGATTTCGACTTATCACTATCATCTCCTGTGATTTGCCATTTTTTAGCATAAAACAGTGATTTTTCAATTATCCTGACGGGGTCGTTATAGTCCCAAGCGCCAATATCGATTTCAACCTCTCCAACAAAGTCCATTTCATTTACCTTCTATCGCTTTCAGCTTTCCTGTGTGTCGCCTTAACAAATCAGACACTAAAAAATCAAAGTTCCTTTGATGCATGACAAAAGTCCTATTTACTTGCATATGAATAAACCCATAGATAAACCTGACCCTAGACTCAGCCTCTTGAGTTTCGAGCTTGCTTAAAATTTCTTTAAAAATCTCGAGGACATCATCACATTCATCTAGATAAGCTTCAAAATGGCTGGATTTTAAGAGGTCAGACACATAGTTTCCGGACCTCTTCCTGACATTTCGATCTACTTTCAGTTCAGAGTTATAACTATTACAAAATTCAGCGTAAATTTTATTCCTCTGGCTGGTGTCATATACACTAGATAAAACTTTCTCTAAAAATGAAGCGCAAGCAATTACACGTTCGTCTTCAGATTCATATTTTGACACGTCTTGCTGGGCGCGTTTTGAACATAAGCAATAAAGCTGCTCTACGAGAGTCGTCACTTCACTACCACCATAGCGATAGTTTTCAGGATAATAGCTACTAAGATCTAATCTGTGAAATAGCTTTCCTACCCCCGCCTCTGTTAGGCATCCTGAAAAACACTCTAATGAATTTTCAACTCCATCTCGCAAGAAAACCCGCAAACGAAGATGATCGCCATTTTCGTCTCTGTACCTGGTATAAAGGGTATTCCCCATACGCTCATTCAGATATTGAAAAAGTTCTGACCTCAGGATCAGATCCAATGAATAGTTATCCGAATACAGCCTAAAGCAGCATTGCTGTTCAGAAGGGTGAAATATCGCTTTGCTCACGTCAACCCTGCCAGCTCGCGCGACAATAGCATCAACTGAAGAATCACTGAGGACTGTCTTATAAAAATTAGGGTTTCGGTTTGTAGCCAAGCAGCAAACCTCTTCAGAATACGCACCTCCTTCAACACCAACGCCATCTAAATACTCTTCAAGTTTAAGTTCCTTTGCCTTAGCTGCTTCTCTTGCAAATATCTCAACCAAAGAGTCGTTTGTCATATCTATTACTAAAAACCTGTCAAAGCTCATCAGTTTAAACTTCATCGGAAGATTGTGATTTTCGAAAAATCTAGGAATATTACCAGCTGCCTTAAGACTGCACTCTTCTTGAAGCTCCTTCAAAAGAGACTTCCTTAAGTACCAAGTTCTCGGAGCCAAAATAACTCCATCGCACATTACACGAGGAAGTTCGTCTAGAACACTTCCAACTCCCCCCCAAGAAAACCCCACACCCGCGTAAAACTGTGACTCAATGGAGGCGAGGAATCTATATATAGGCAGTGTATATGCATTATAATAGCCATGTGCGTTGCATAACCTTGGGATTACCAACTTCCCTTTCTCTCGATCTACTAAGTAGATATAATCATCTTCGACAAAAACTAACAAAGACGACAAGTCAACACTACTAGTCAGCCCAGTAGCCACTTCACCACCTAAAGATATATCATATTTATGAAGTACGGCTCTAGATGTGACATTACTAGCCCTATCATCTGGGTCGTGAGAAAGATCAGCGAAAATAACTCTATCATGCTCAGTATTTTGACGGTCAATAAATTTGTGAAGGTCGTCCTTTAACCGTGAATTGAAAGGTGAAAACCTAGCAAACGATTGAACACTAGGGTGAGACTGGAAGGACGAAATAGAAGGGACGATTTCTCCGGAAATATTGTTCAACACTATTTTGCAAGAAACAGACGGCGGGAGGTAGTACAATTCTTCTTCTCCTCCTTTATTAAAATCAATGAGACTGATATCCAACACACCGGCACGTGACTTTCTAGAAACCAATTCTAATAGATAGAGATCTTTTTCATCTAACTCAAGTTTTTCATTGCCCTTCCCACCAGAAAATATCTTTCCGACCTTACTATCGAGCGTTTTCCTATATTGAGTAAGCCCATGCTCTGGGTGAAAGATATCCAGCAGCGGGACGCACCTATCACCGAATTCCTGCCTAATCTGATTTGCAAGCTCCGCGGAACTCGGCTTGAACTTACTTACACTTTTCGTGTGTATCGACACTGCCTTTTGTAAAATTGATCTCAAATCTAATACCCCTGAATCCCCAACTCTTCTATCTTCAGTGATGAGGTATAAGTAGTTACTTCTGGGGATATCTACACCTATTCTCTTGGCATTTTCATCGATAGAATCGAGATAAGAAGATATTTCACTCTCTTGAGTAGTTCGTTTCAAACTAAGCAAGTCCAGTAAAATAGACTTTACGAACTGACATTTAACGCCCTCTAAAACCTCACAAAAATATGACGTACGAGTCTTATCCCCAGTTAAATGAGGGAATACGTCGACAAGACTGAGAACTTGTTCTTCTAACAGCTTATAGACAAAATCTATAGCGCCTTGTTTTGAGACGTCAAACTTTTCTACCAACTGATTACAAACGTTGTTTATTGATAGAAACCTGGGCTTTTCAAAGATACCTAAAACAAAACTCATTATAGAGTCAACGCCAACAGAACTAAAACTATAACCGCGGCGCTTGTCAAATAATGTTTTCTCCGTCAACTGTAACCTACTACCATCAACATATGCGAAATTAGAAATTGAGCAAAGAACTTCCTCTGGTAGGTCTTTTTGACTGACTAAATATTTTAGAATTTCCGCTGCAAATCGACCGTCTATCTCTACATGCAATGTGCGCCCCTCATCACAGCCAGGAGAGCCAAGCTTAACAAAGCTAAATGATGACATTGTGCCGTAAGGGGTGGATCTATAAGAGGCCCGATTCAAATACTTCAGGAGCGACAGGTGATTCTCGCCATTTCTCCCACCTCCCTCAGAAACCAATCTTTCTGCAAGTGAGCTTGATACCAAAGAAATATCCAAGCCACTCGAAGCAGCATATTCCTCACATTTATCAAGCGAAAAGCCATTTCCGATAAAATTTTCGAACTGTACACTGTTAAGTACAGGCCTTCTAACCACTACAGAATCATGCAACTCAAACAACTTTCAACTCCTTATGTAAATTTGTTCACAAAAACCGATATATCCGGTAGCTATCTGGCATAGCCAGAACACTAGAAATTACTAAAATCAATAACTCTATCTGCGGCGTCTATCGTATCTTGACGGTGCGCGATTGATACTTTTGTTAAGTTAACGCCATTTAAATTGGACATTATTTTTCTTTCTGTTGCTATGTCTAAATGACTAGTTGCCTCGTCCAAAATCAATAACCCTGGACGAACATACAACGCCCGGGCCAATATAATCCTCTGAACTTGACCACCACTCAAAGCAGCCCCCATTTCTCCAATTCTAGTTGAAAATTTAAGCGGCAAGGAATCTATATCATCATATATACATGCAAGACGAGCACACTCTTTCACCCAGTCAACATCTACATTCTTATCGAAAAATGCTATATTTTCCAAAATGGAACCACTTAACAACTGATCTCCCTGAAGAACAGCAGATACCCTTCCTTCTTTGACGCTCGTAACCCCATGACCATCAGATATTGTCACAGCTCCCCCTTCTGCGCTGTACAACCCCGCCATACACTTGACCAAAGTGCTTTTCCCTACGCCACTAGGCCCTACAATAGCAACTGACTCTCCCGATTCGACATCAAAACTAACGTCTTTAAATACCCAAGGGTCCGAGCTAGAGTATCTATATGATAAATTTGAAACCTTTAGAGCAGCAGGCTCAATTTTTTCATTAAGTTTTTTAGGAAACCCGGGGGTAGAGCTATTCGTGAATACAATATCAGCCAGTCTAGACATATGCACTTCGATCATTTTAAACTCAAAATAACTTGATATCAGCCCCCCTACTGATTGCTCAAACCTAGTTTTAAAGCTAATAAACGCTATCATCATACCGACGGTCATGCCTCCAGCGATTACATCAAGGGCCGCAAAATAATATAGAATCAAATTACCCAAACCAAAAATGGCAACATTCGACATTGCATTGAAGGCAGTAAGCTTTGAATATGCTACTTCTTTATTTATTTCCAATGACAATCTACTTGACCATTCCTCATGACGAAGCCTTTCTCTCGAAAATATCTTTATGGGTTGTATAGCCCTGATGGTCTCCATAAAATGTGACTGCACATCAGCTTGCGCTGAAAGCCTCTCTTCCTCCAGTTTTTTAAGCGATGACAAAAATGCGAATCTCACAACGACCAACACAAAAACCGCAACGAACACTATAATTGTCATTTTAATGCTATAGACAGCCATTATTATTAAAAGGAAGAACGCCATCACCCCATCAAGAAAAGCAGTAGCCATGCTTGAAGATATTATCCTTTTAATATGATGAACAGATGAGAAACGAGAAACAACATCACCCATATTTCGTTTTTGAAAATAGTCGACCGACAAACCAACTAAGTGAGAAAAGAGATTGTTGGACATCTGATTTCCAAGAATCGCTGAAAATCTTATCACCAAAAACTCGCGCAAGAACCTCACAAAAACTTCAAATAAAAGTAAAAACGAAAACCCGAGAAACAGAACTAAAAGTAAATCCTCAGCTTCCCTTACTATCACATCATCTATGATAAGCTGAGCATAGAATGGTGTTATCATAACAACAATTTGGAGAACCAAAGAAACCAAAACAATTTCTACAACCGATCGAACAACACCACTACTACTAGACCAAAGAGAGCTCAGCTTTGGACGCCGCGCCTTTTCCTTATTGCTCATGAATTGATTGGTTGGCTCAACTTCCAGCATGATGCCTGTAAAGTGATTGCTTAACTCTTCCTTCTTTAGCGTTCGTTTTCCTCTAGCTGGGTCCAGAATAGAAAACCGCCCCCCTTTACACTTTTCCAGAACAACGAAATGATTAAAATCCCAATGCAATATCGCCGGAAGCATAACACTCTCCAAGGCATCGATATCAACACTAAGCGCCCTGCACCTCAAATCATTATCCGCGCATATTTGCACTATCTGTTCTAAAGTTGCGCCATTAGAGGAAAAGCTCGACTTCTGTCTAAGCGAGTACAACTCTGTGGATTTCCCATACTTATTTAGGAGCATAGCAATACATGCCAACCCACATTCAGAGATTTCTGATTGCAATATCAACTTCATAGGAGTAAGAATTCTATAAGGAAATAAGGCTAAAGATAGCTACCGGCGACTTTCAACGGCTCAATAACCCAGTCAATTAACGATTGGTCACCAACGAAAACATCAGCGGTTAGCGTGGCGCCTGGCTTCAGTGGATAATGCCGCCCAAACGCACTAATACCTTGCTGCTCTATATCGACAGCTACTATGTAACTTGGCTCTATTATGCTTATCGGACTACTATAATGGTCAGTCGGCAAAGTAACAACTTCAGATATTGTTCTGATCTCTCCCTCATAAACCCCATATTTCTGGAAAGGAAAAGAATCATAACGCAATTTAACCTTCTGACCTTTTTCAACAAAACCTGACGCACTAACCGGCAAAATGAGCTTCGCTATCAACTGATATCTATGAGGGAGTATGGTCATCGTTTTCTTTTGTTCAAAAGCCCAAGCACCCACGTACAAATCCATCGCAGCAACAATTCCATCCCTGGTAGCCTTGACGCTATACGATTTTTCACTGCTAATCTTAACCAATTCAGAAGAGATAAAGTGAAATTCTGATGAAGCAGCATTTCGCTCTCTTTGAGCTTCTTCGTACATGAGCTTTTTTTCAAGACCTGCCTGTTTTAACTCCCCTTCCACGGATGCCTTTTCTTGGCGCACCCGCTGAAAATCAGCCTCCAAAGAAAGCAGTTCTAGCTCGGAGTTTTGAAAATCAGTTTTAGTTACAAACCCTTTTGCTAGCAAACGCTCAAGCCTTTGTAAAGAATCCCTAGAAATCTCTAGGCGCTTACTAGCCACCAACTCCTTCTCAAGAATTGACTCCAAGCTTTTATTCAACACAAGCAGTTTATCATGAAGCTGCCTTTCTTTACTCTCGTACCTTTTGTTTACTATCGTCAAATTGTCTTTTGCTATAGCCAATCTTTCCTGCATCCTTTGCGATAAATTTTCATCCAAGGAAGAGCCGTCATTCAATGATGTTGTCACATCCACTTCAAACAGCAGATCACCGGCCGTTACGGCATCACCTTCTTGCACGTAAACCTTTGAAACTTTACCACTCCTTGGGACAAAAACCCCGGCAACACCAACGCTTGGCTCAACCCAGCCTAGTACAGTTTCTTTTTTATTAAATGTTCCCCATATAGACCAAACCACCATGAGTGATAACCACATAACAACTAAGCAAACGCAAGCTTGATATTTAATACTAGGTAGGATAAGAATCTCGCCATCTACACGCCTGTTTTGGTATTCCAATGCCTCCTTTCTATACTCAAACATACTTCAAGACCGCTTCCATTTTTTAACAAGCCAATGATCCAGCATTCTAATTTTTATTCGATCATCTTTCGAGCTCAAGGTCAACTTAATACGATTCTAGGCGCCATCTGCCTACGCAAGTTTTAACAGTGCCCCATTTTTATCGGATACAAACTTCTGACATATAATCTCGCCCCATCACTTGCAATTGCTCGAAGCCACCTATCGTTCAAACTGTCAATATCACCAAATCAAACCCAGGATGTCTTTCAAGCTTCTTAAGTCGCACCACACTCAATTATTGTACAAATACTCGCTTAAACTGAAATCTACAACTAACCAATCAATCTAGATCTATTAAAGTAGAATAAGAAATTAACAGGTTCCACTAACCCCAATACTGCCACTGTCAAATTTCGCTTCCTTTCACTCTCCCAAAGGGGCATAGATACAGATACAACCTTCAGCAGCCCTTTAAAAAAATTCTTTGAAATAAAACTCTAGCTTACCTTAATTTTTATACGCATAAGCAATGTACCGTCAGACCAGTCATAATTACAACCCTTAACAGCCGAGTCGAAATAACTGAGCTTCACTGTATAACATCAAAAAGCGTACCGCTCTGACTGCATTTAATCTAACAACTTATTGTGAGAACAAAAATACAAATAAATTACAAAGCCAAAACATAAAACTAGATATGAACAAAGAATATCGCCCAAAAAAACAAAGCCAGTATCTACAAGAGAGCGCAAATGACAACTAAAAAATATAGCCCCCCCAAAAACTCCCACCACGCCCACAAATCAGAGGCGTTAAAGCCGAAATAGCAAATAAAAATAACTAAAGGCAATAGCAATTCAAAAATGCAAATCTGCACATTTAATAAGGAATTCAACACGCTACATGAAGGCCACCACTGCTATCCCCTCGACAGACCGTGAAGTATAACAATGGCAATAAAGACAGAGGAATGGATAGCATTATAGCTCTTACACTCCCGAAAAAGAACACTACATATTGGCTTAAAACAGGACAAAGCTGAGCACTTGGCTGTCACAACGCAATTAAAAGAGGCAAGCTCAAAGTACCAGCCCCCACTACACTGAATAGTAAAAGAAATATATCCAAGCTGATACAGCTCAAACATAAATCCAAGGCCCTACCAGCATTGGAGACGAGTACTTTTAAACGTGAGCCATTAATAATGACTACTCACGGCAGCCTAATACTGAAACACACATAATCCAAAACAAACTTTTAGCAGGTACTTCACACAAGTACCACCTTTTTATAAACCACCCGGACCACAATCATTCTTTAAGAAGCCAATGATTGATTCATACAGTTCCTTTTGATGGCTGTAGAACAAAGTATTAGAGAAGTGATCGGCACCATCAAGCTCTACATAAGAAACTTTTTTGCCTAACTTTTTCACTTCATCCATGTACTTGTGAGCATGTGCAGGTGGCACGCGCTGATCTACCGAACCATGAATGACCAGTAGCGGAATATTTACCTTAGCAACCTCTTCAATCGGCGAGATACTGTCATCCCACATGCGTAGCTGCTCCAGCTTACCCGCACCACGAATGATCGCACGATAGAAGTTCACCTGATACTGGTTGTCCGACACAGCTGCACCGGCAATAGAGCACTGATAAATATTTGGCGTACGAGCAGCCGCAATTAGTGCGGCATAACCACCATAAGACCAACCATAGAAGCCTAGGCGATCCTTATCAGCCAAGCCCTGCTCTACCAAGTAAAGCATGCCATCATCTTTATCATCCTGCATCTTGTAGCCACCTTGGCCACCAGCTTCAGTATTAAAAGCGGAAGTATAATGCTCTATACCGTAACCCTTAGAACCACGATACTGCGGCTGCAAAACAAGATAACCATTGTTAGCCAACATCTGGGCCCACTCGTCATAACGAATGTTTTCAGCCACAAATGGGCCACCGTGAGGCATTACGATCGCTGGGAACGGCGGCTTACCATTTGGAATGGTAATATGCGCTGGAATAGTTCTTCCATCACGAGCCTTGTACTTAATGTACTTAACATCGGCAAGCTTATCGGCCTCTAATAAAGGATAGGTGCTACCAATCTTAGAGAACTTGCCTTTATGCAATAGGTAGTAAGTTCCTGGATCACGAGGGCCAGAGTTATATACCGTTAAAGTATTACCGTCTCTAGAACGGCTGTTAACACTGATCCAACTTGCATTCGGAACAATTCCACGAAGCTGATCGTAGACCGCTTGCTCCTGGCCATCAAAAAACTCGCTCTTAGGGCCATCTGCATTGTAGCGAATACCGGTTACAGTATCTGGGAATTTCCAGTAGTTACTGTGCGAGAAGGTACCGCGAATATCAACATCTTTGCGGGCGTAGATTAGATCACCAAATTTCTTGGCCTTTACGTCAAACTCCCACAATCCGGCTTTATCTTTACCATTGTTAGCAACAACAAAATAAATATGTGGCTTTTCAACATCGTAGCCTGTCACAAAGAAGTCTTCGAAGCTATCTTCATGTTTGCGGTGGAATTCAACCCAGTCACCCTCACCGTTAACTCGGGAGTACCAGATCAACTCACCCTTCTGAACATCGAAACCACGTGCAAGCCATGGCTTACCCTCACCGTTGGTTTCAATTTGGCCTAGAGCAATTTTACCGCGAGCCACTAGACGCTTTGCGCCAGTTTTTAGGTTCAACTCATAATATGCACGAGGGCGAAAAGCATCGGAGAGCTTAGATTTTTTAAACGCTCCAGGAACAAAGGAGTAGATAACCTTGTTCTTCTTGCTAGGCAAGATATTTGAAATCGATGCACCAGCTTGCTCATACTTCTTGATCTTTTTCTTCTTGATATCAACTGAAGCTAGAACAAATTCGTATACACCTTGGTTAAAACCTTCAATTTTGTCGCGTACTTTCTGACGAGCACGAAACACAATCACATCATCTGAGGCCCAATAGATACTAACAATCTCCATTGGATCCGCGTTCAACCGAAAAGGCTTAGCGCTAAGATCATCGGTTTTATAAACCTCGATATACGGGTCACCCTCTTTTGAAGGGTTAGAAAGCATAGCGACATGCTTACCGTCTGGCGATACCTCTACATTTGAGATTGCAGAGCGTAAAGCAAAGTAGTCAAGCGGGTATGGATCAGCGGCTTTTACCACAGCAGAACCCAACACCACCAAGGACAGCATTAATAACTGAGCCAATTTCAGTGTTTTCATACATCAAACCATTGTTATTTTATGCTCGATAAAGAGCCGTTGAAAAAATAGCAAAGAGAAAAAAGCCCGCTTACGCGGGCTTTTTCAAGCACAAGTTTAGAACTTGCGGCCCAACTCGAAGAAGACAGTACGTCCCTGCAAATCGTAACCAACACCAATTGGAGTGTTGTTTACAGCAGTAACCTCATTGCCATCTACCTGTGGAGGCTCTTCATCAAACACATTACGAATACCACCACCAATGGTCCAAACATCACCATTGTAATAGAAAGAAACGTCATGCTTGAAGTAGTTATCAGCAAAGCCTACATCACGACAGTCAGTACCACCATTTGCAACACCTACACAAGTATCTGATGTAAAACCGGTGTCGTTAGTATCGAATACATCACTATACTCATCAACATCTTCCGAGTCCTGCTCTACAGAACCTACATAACGGACGGACCAAGTAAAACGGTAATCGCCATACTCCACACGAAACGCCGTAGTACTTCGCCACTCCGCAAAGCCAAACTCACCAACGTAGTTATCATAATCTTGCTCGCCATTATCACCAACGAATGTCAAAGAACGCTCTATTAATCGATTAAAGCGAGCATCAACACTCAGGTCAAACGGCAAGTCAAACATTGTTACAGTTTGCTTCCACTCCAGGTTAATATCTACGCCGCGCGCCGTCTCGTTATCACGGTTAATAAAGCCTGCATCGATGTAGTCAATAAACCCATCCGAGTCACGAACGGAGTTTCCACAGAACGTACTCACCGTATTAGTTTCATAGCAATCATTAATTAAAAATTGAGCTGATGGCTCAATGATCGAATTATCGATATCTATATCGTAATACGTCATCCCCAATGTGAGGTCGAACTCTTCAAAGAACGGCTGTTCAAAACTGAAACCTACAGTGAATGAATCAGAAGTTTCCTCGAGTAGCCCCTGATTACCACCACGAGCTACTTCCACACTGTACGAGTTGTTACTATTAGCACCAAGAGTTGTAGGGTCTACGCCCTGAGCACGGCAATTTGCCAAAACAACAGGGTCCCTTGAGTCACGTGAAGGGTCGTAACCACCTTGAATAGGGTCTACAGCGCCCTCAGGAACAACACAAGGGTCAACTACTGTTGCGAACCCAGTTTGAGCCTGCAAGAAGTTTTCGCGCAGGTTCGGCGCTCGATATGACGTTCCCATTGTCGCTCTCAACAACAACGAATCCACTGGGCGGTATGCAATTTTACCCGAGTAAGTTGAAGCACTTCCGTACAACTGATCTTTAGTGTAACGCGCAGACAAGTTAGCCGTTAACTCAGTAGCCAAGAACTTGTCGGCTAATAGAGGTAATTCAACCTCACCGTATAGCTCACGAGTGTACTTGCTACCAGTAGCGCCACCATCAGAGAAGAAGCCGAAAAACAGGCCATCACGAGCTACCTCATCAGGGATAGACTTGATGCGATCATAACGGACTTCTGCACCCACACCAGCAATCACATTACCAGCAGGTAGTTCAAATAAGTTACCGGTCATAAATGCTGAGAAGATTGACTGGTAGTACTCAGTCTTAAAGTCGCGGGTATCAAATAGATAATCGCGCTCAGCTTGTGTAGCAAAATCACCTACACCAACCGTGTATAGAGATGGAGCATACATATTGATCGGCACACACCCATCAGAACCATCGCCACATATGTATTGACCCGGGTTATCTGGATCTTCGCGAGTGGTAGCCAAAGAGTGGGCTAAACGGTCACCACGCACACCTGGGCGACTAGAGTCTCCTTCAGACTTACTGTAAGACCAGTATGTATCAAAAGTCCAATCACTCAGTGAACCAATGTTCATTTGAGGCAAATCGCCACGCAAACCGCCAACAAAACGAAACTGTTCAATTTCAACATTGACAATATTTCGGTCACCACGTACAGATACAACTGGCGTGGACTCAGCCGCTCCAATAGGGCCAACCAATAGTCCAAAGTCTGCAGGTGTACCACCGTAGCGCGCACGAACCTGCTCAGCAAAGGCAGGATTAGTTAGCAACTCATCATATGCCAAGCCACAATCAACACCATTTACGCCATCTGGGTTACAGAGGTTAAACGGGTTGGTAGCAGGTACATCAGGGAATAACTGCCCCTCATCTCCTCGAATCGAGGTTTCTCGCTTCGAATACAGAGTTTCAAAATAAGGGGTAAGGTTCATATCACCATCAAAGGTGTACTCACCGTAGAACATCGCACTAGTTCGCTCCTGGTCTGGAAATAGATGAGCGTAGCCCTGAGTGCCATTCTGACTGTAATCCTGATACGAGGTATCTGCTACGCCATCACCATCGAGGTCTACACCTAGGCCGAACAAGTTAGTCTCAGTAAAATTACCCCAACCACCGTTGGAGCTACCCGGCGTGTAATAAATACTGCCAGCGTTAGGTACAATCGTGCGGCCGACCAAGCTAGAGGTTGCTTTACACCCACCCGTAGTCACCATCCCAAGAGTTTCGGTGAAACGGCGCTCCTCTGAATAGATATTGCCATCTAAACCAAGCTCTCGATGTTGATCACAACCTTCAGTCCAAGGCCTGTCATCAATCGCGACAGAATCCGCATTAAAGTAATCCAAACCGAAACCGATAAAGCCACGATCCCAGTTTTTACCCCATGTTACGGTCAAAGTATTTTCTTCACCGTTACTATGTTCTGGCTGAGTGGTAAATCCACGAATTTCCAGACCATCGAAATCCTTCTTAAGGATCATGTTGGCCACACCGGCTACAGCATCAGAGCCATAGATCGAAGATGCGCCATCCAACAATAGGTCGTACTGCTGGACAAGGCCTGAAGGAACCAAGCTTAAATCAGCTGCAGCTGGAGCTCCCTCTACACCTGCTGGAGCCAGGCGGCGACCATTAAGCATTACCAAAGTACGCCCTGCCCCCAAGCCACGAAGATCTACGGTTGTAGCACCTGGGCCGTTATCCAGTACAAAGCCAGAGAAGGTCAAATCGATCTGCTGACCAGCGGCGGCACCAGTAGACTGCAAAATATCAGCTGGGTTAATCAAACCCACATCTTTTGCACCTTCAGCGTCAATCACCTGCAATGGCGATACACTACTGAAAGTATCACGCTTCAAACGAGAACCGGTTACTACCACTTCCTCGATATCGCGATTTTTGGCCAAGCGGCCAGAACTTTGCTCTACCTGCTCTTCAGCCTGAGCTTCAACCTGCTGCTGGGTAATTTCCTGAGCATAAGCCGGGAAAGATACCGCAGAGATTAAGGCTGCAACAGATACACCAGCCGCTAGAGGCTTTAGCTGCCACATTGCGGTCTTATGACGATCGATCATACATACTCTCCGATGTTTATAGTTGTTATTCACCCCTTATATAACCTCGCCAAATATGACATGACAAAAATTTCATAAAGGGTTAACGTAAACTTAACGAAAGTAAAAACCTCGCCCTCAAAAAAAATATTAAATTTTGGAACTTTTTTGCTACTTTTATCGTCATATGTAGGTTAAAACCGAATTTCCCACACAAACGCCTGATTATTAAGCAATTTCAACTGATCACTATTTCAACAAGTCGTATTCAGCCTTAATTTAGGCAAATTTAGCCTAACACCCCCACCGGACAATTTAACTCTCCCCTTTTAATACAGGGCGTGTAGCTACCTGGGTGGCTTTCAAGGCATAAAAAAAGCCGCTAGCTTTCGCTAGCGGCTTTTTAGAGGAGCTTTGCCTGAGCTTATTACAAGCTGTCAGCATTCTCGCTCAAGTAAGCAGCAACACCGTCTGGAGAGGCAGTCATACCTTTATCACCTTCGGTCCAACCAGCAGGACACACCTCACCGTGCTCCTGGTGGAACGCCAAAGCATCAACCATACGTAGCATCTCGTCAACGTTACGACCTAGAGGCAGATCGTTAACTACCTGGTGACGTACCAAGCCATCTTCGTCGATCAAGAAAGAACCACGGAAAGCCATGCCGCCAGCAGACTCAACATCATATGCCTGACAGATAGCGTGATTCATATCAGCAACCAAGGTGTACTTAACTGGGCCAATGCCACCTTCGTTTACTGGAGTGTTACGCCATGCGTTGTGAGAAAAGTGGGAATCGATAGAAACACCGATAACCTCAACACCACGCTTTTCGAACTCAGCGATACGATGATCGAAAGCCAATAGCTCAGAAGGACATACAAAGGTGAAGTCCAGTGGGTAGAAGAAAACAACCGCTTTCTTGCCCTTAGTAGCTTCAGCTAGGTTATAGCTATCTACGATTTCGCCAGAACCCAAAACCGCTGGTGCTGTAAAGTCTGGAGCTTGCTTACCAACTAAAACGCCCATATTCGTTCTCCCTTAATAAAGAAACATATAAAAGGCCCAGCCAATGCTGAACCCGAAAATACAGTGTGCTATCGCCTGCTAGCCTTAAGCGTCTTCTTGATGTTATCAAAAGCTTTGTTACAGCCTTAAAACAGCAAGCACTTGTCGCGCAAAAAACAATCAAACACAGGTTGTGTAATAGCTGTAAACTATAATACACCCCTTATATTTCCTGTCCCATTGTTTTTTTTAATAGAATCGATAGATCCGCTTATCAATTTGTGTTGATGCAAGTCAGAATTAAGTGCAAATTTAATTGACACTCATTATCATTAACAATAACATAGCGCCAACTTGATCCTTAGAGCTTTTTCCGCCATGTACGTATGCCTTTGCAAAGGAATTACCGATAGCCAGATCCGCGATGCGGTTTGCGCCGGTGCCAGCTCTTTGCGTCAGGTTCGTAAACAGCTTGGCGTCATGTCCCAATGCGGTAAATGCGGTATTCTAACCAAAGAAATCGTGCAAGAAACCGTAGAACAGCGCAACCTAGACGCCAACGAATCTCTGTTTTACGCAGCCAACTAATAAAGCTCCTCCCCGCGCGCCCTCTACCAACACATTTGCCCTCATAGCCCGACTTAAAACTGCTCACCTAATAACACCCGTTCATCACCACTCGCATTTTGTTTTGAGTTACCACTGTCACTTAAACAAACAACACAGCCCATTAAGCTAAAAGCACCTGATAATCATATTCAATATCATTAATTTTTACTTGAAAATCAATAACTTAGAGGCAGTACAAGCTTGACTTAAGAGGTGGCGAGGGCCACACTAAGCTAATCTGCCAGCTGATAGGCAGAATCGACCGCGATGTACCGCAAGCCGTGATAAACCGATAGCTAGATAGGAATCCCACTATGAGAGGCGACAGCAAAGTAATTGAGCACCTGAACCAGGTTTTGGCCAATGAACTGATTGCCATTAATCAGTACTTTTTACATTCAAGAATGTTCAAAGACTGGGGCATTAAAGAGCTGGCCGAACACGAGTACAAAGAATCCATCGAAGAGATGAAGCATGCCGACGACATTATCGAGCGCATCTTATTCTTGGAGGGCATTCCCAACCTACAGGATCTGGGCAAACTAATGATCGGTGAAAACACCGAGGAAATGCTGAAGTGCGATATGCGCCTTGAGCTGCAAGCCATCCCCGACCTTCGCGAAGCCATTGCTTATTGCGAATCTGTACAAGATTACGTAAGTCGCGATCTGCTAGAAAAGATCCTAAGCGAGGAAGAGGAGCATGTAGATTGGCTCGAAACCCAGTTAGACCTAATTGACAAGATGGGCCTACAAAACTACATACAATCAAAAGCCAGTTAATCCCATCAAGCCCGGTTTTCACCGGGCTTTTTTATCGCCAACATCATTCATCGATAAGTTTCCGACCAACTGCACGCTCCCCTTGGCGCAGCTACAAAATCTCTAGCTATACTCAAATCAGGGAAAATAGAGGCTAAAGCTTTTAGCTACAGCCTGCTTGAAGAGAACTGGAGATCAATCTGTGTTAGAGCACTTCTTAAGCGCGAGCAATATCGCGGTATATGGCCTACTGCTGCTCGTCATTCTTAGCTGCCGACACCAACTAGAAACCAATGGTAAGCTTCTATTTGCAGCGGGAGTGGCATTTGCAGGCTATTTTTCAAGCCTCTATTTAAGTGCCACCCCACTTCTATCGCAGTTCTTAATCAGCTCAGCGCTAGCCCTCTTGCTCTCTAGCACCGCTCTTAAGTTATGGACAGGTTCAAATACCAAATTCGTCGCTATTTGCGGTTTTTTAATTGCCATTGGTACCGCACTACCCGCATCGTGGCTGCCATTTTTCGAAGCCTTAATTCTATTGGCTACAGGCGCCGTGTTACTGAGAATCGAACCATCACGCAGCCTGTACAATTGGGCCACAATCATAATACTTGGGCTAACGGCCCTAACAAGCTTTAGCCAAAACATTATTTGGCTTCATTTGATTGCCTATCATTTACTTGCCCTGGCACTTGCTGGAAACATTATTATCCAGCTTAATCGCCAGCTTTATATGCAGGCCAATAGCGACCCCTTATCCCAACTTCCTAACCGGCGTTGTCTAAACGAGCACGCCGAAGCTCTAGCTAACCGAGAACAGAATTATTGGCTATTGTTATTCACTCTTGATGGAATCAAACAAATTAACGATACCTATGGTTTCGCGGCTGGCGATAGCGCCATATGGGTAGCTAGCCGAAAGATGATATCCGCTGTCGGCAGCAAGGATTTTCTTGGGCGAAACTTTGCCAAGGAATTCGTCATCATTACAGAGCGTAACGAAGCCGAGCTGGATAAATTGATTGCTGAATTAGAGGGCAGCATTCGCGGCATTGAATCAATCGACAAGCACAACGTCAGTATGGGCATACATTGCGGCCTTGCCTTCAATGAATCGGCAAAAGACAGCTTCAGCGAATGCTTACAGTCAGCATCAGCGGCTTTACAGTTTGCAGAGTCACAACAGCTTAATCACGCCTTCGTTAATGAATCTATACTTGAGAGTGTTAACCGAAGAAATGATCTTGAACAGGGCCTTCGCCAAGCCATTAGCGATAAGTCTTTGCAGGTTCACTTTCAACCTAAGTATGACTGCCACCAACCCGAAAAAATTGTAGGTGCCGAAGCTCTAGCTCGCTGGCAATACAAAGGAGAAAACATCTCTCCTTTCGAGTTTATCAAGCTTGCTGAAGAGTGTAATTTGATTGCCGACCTCGACAAGGTCATCATGGAAAAGTCTTGGTTGCTTGGCAAGCAATTACAAGAGCGCGGCATACCGATAAAGATTGCTGCTAACTTTTCTCCCACCAGCCTATTAAACGGTGTATCACTCTTAAATATGGTGCAAGGTATTATTGAAGACAATAAGCTAGACCCACGCTTGATTGAAATTGAAATTACCGAAAGCTACCTCGCCCACGGAGAAGATATTAAAAACCAATTGCAAGTTTTAAGAGATATGGGGATCTCTGTTGCCATGGATGATTTTGGTACGGGCTTTTCCAATTTAGGGCAGCTAGAGGGCTTACCTTTAGACACTTTAAAAATCGACAAAATATTTGTCGATAAACTGCTCGACAACCCCACTGTCACTGAGTTTATCGTCGACTTAGCACAAAAGTTAAAACTCCAACTGGTAGCGGAAGGCGTAGAGGAAAACCAACAACTTCAGTGGCTGAGCCAACACAGCTGCCAAATGATCCAAGGCTATTTATTAAGCCGCCCTTTGCCCGAGGCGGATTTTATTAGCCTATTAGAACAAACCGTAAAACGCCCACCTGTACTAAAAATCGCCAAATAAATTGATTGCGGATAAGCATGTATATTAGAATGCCCTAAATTAAATATAGAGGGTATCCACCGTGATTCGTCAGATATTGCTTTACAGCGCCTTAGCAAGCCAAGCCATTAGCGCCAGTGCTTTCGAGCTAAGCCCGAAAAGTGCCGTTATTGATCCTCAGCAGCTAGAACAAGCCTTAGAATTTAATCAGACTATCAGCAAAGCACTTGCTGGAAAGCTCAAGAAACGCCTCATGGCCGCTGTAAAAAGTGGCGGCCTTGAAGCTGGTATCGCCCAGTGCAAGATCGCAGCTCCTGAGATTTCACAACAGCTTCAAGAAGAACACCCCCAAGTGCTGATTAGCGCCGGAAGAACATCACTAAAGACGCGAAATGAAAACAACCAAGCCTCAAGCTGGCAAGCAGAACAGCTGCAAGCTTTTGACCGGATAAAAAGCAAAGGGCGCGAAGCTGGGGTTCGCTATAGAGTTTTAGAGTCGAAAGGCAAATTAGCAATAGAATCTATGAGCCCAATACCAACACAAGGGTTATGCCTTAACTGCCATGGCTCACAATTGAATCCTAGCTTATCTGCAAAGCTCAATGAGCTATACCCAAATGATAAAGCGACAGGCTACAGTTTAGGGGATATTAGAGGGGCTTTCGTTATACGAAGCTGGCTTCAAGAACAATAAGGCCAGCCGATATAAGGCGATCTTCTACGACATCTTGAAGATCGCCACGATAATAATTAAGCTTCACCCGCCTTTGGGTTTGGGCCATAGTCATTATCAGGGTGACTATCTTGTACATAAAACACAAGTAGTACAATGAATCCAATCAAGGGGATTAATAGAAGCAGCTGCCACCAACCACTTCGGCCAGTATCATGCAGGCGACGCGCACCAATTGCCAGAGAAGGTACCAACATTGCCAAGCCAAAGATCATACCCAGAAACATTGTGCCTAAAATACTATCAACAATTGACACCACAATTGAGAAAATAAAGTAGAACAGGACAAACATCCAGTACTGCTTACGCCTTGCGCGACCGCTAAAGTCTGCATATCGCTTAAGGGCGTCCATAAAATATTCCATAATTTACTCCTAATGACACTATCTCTAGTAACGTTTTATAACGCTATTTATATTTGTTCTAAAAATATGAACAAGAGGAATATCATACAGCAGCAATTGGGAGAAACAAGGGGAACAATACCTTGGTAGGAGCCTAATTAAGGCCTTTAGATAAACAAAAGCCGGCTATCAGCCGGCTTTTATTAAGCTAAAAAATACGATGCGGTGAGATTATTAAGCCTCTTCGCCACCGGCCGCTGTCGCTTCTTCAAGCAACGGCTTTAACTCACCGTTTTCATGCATCTCAGTAACAATATCGCAACCGCCAATAAGCTCGCCGTTTACCCACAACTGTGGAAATGTTGGCCACTGGGCATATTTAGGCAAGTTTTCACGAATCTCTGGGTTGGACAACACATCAACATAAGCAAAACGCTGGCCGCAGGCCATTACGGCTTGTGAAGTACGCATGGAAAAACCACACTGAGGTGCATTAGGAGAACCTTTCATATAAAGCAGAACAGTATTCTCTTCAATTTGCTGTTTGATGGTATCCAAAATATCCATGGGCTAACCTTTTAACGCTATCTATATATCTTGTGGGTGTGAGCTGGGCTTTATCTAGCTAATTGAATAATCTAATCAGACTACCCATTGCGCTAGCATTTAATACCCAAGCACTAAGCTGCGGTATTCTACCCGAAAGCCAAGCCCACTAACCAGTAATTTCAATGCTTTTGCACTTATTTTCATTTATGATGGAGGGCTTGGTCGTTGGTTTATCGAGCCGTGCTGCCCACCGCTAAGCTTTGCTCATACGACCACTAACAATTAAAACAGCGACTTAATCGCAACATAGCAAGTAGTAAAGATCATGAGTCAATATTTAATGAACAACTATGGCAATAGAAGCCATAGCTTGAGCCGTGGCGAAGGGTGTTATCTTTTTGATGATAGCAATAAGCGCTACCTAGACGCGCTAAGCGGCATCGCCGTATGTGGCCTTGGACACTGCCACCCAGCCGTCACCCAAGCAATTACCGAGCAAGCCGGCACGCTGCTGCACACCTCCAATCTGTTCAATATTGAGCGGCAAGAACAGCTGGCGCAGGCACTTTGCGAAATCAGCGGCATGGAGCGAGTGTTCTTTTCCAATTCTGGTGCTGAAGCGAATGAAGCCGCTATCAAAATCTCGCGCCTATATGCGAAATCCAAAGGCATTGCCGAGCCCGTTGTGATTACCACCCATGGTAGTTTTCACGGCCGCACCATGGCGACACTATCGGCCACAGGCAATCCCAAGGTTCAAGAAGGCTTTTCTCCCTTAGTTGATGGATTTAATCACGCCCCTTACAACGACCCTGCCGCCATTGAGGAACTATGTAAAGCCGGTAATGTTGTCGCTATTCTGGTAGAACCGGTTCAAGGTGAAGGCGGCGTTAGAGTTCCAGACGAAGATTATCTGCAGCGCTTGCGTCAAATCTGCGATCAGAATGATTGCTTGCTGATGCTAGACGAGATCCAAACGGGTAATGGCCGTACTGGTGAATATTTCGCCTTCCAGCACAGCAACATAGAACCCGATGTTCTAACTACCGCTAAAGGCCTTGGTAACGGTGTTCCCATTGGTGCTTGTTTAGCTTCAGGTAAGGCCGCCGAGCTATTACAAGCTGGCAGCCATGGTTCAACTTATGGTGGCAACCCACTTGTTTGCGCAACCGCCTTAGCGACCGTTAATGAGCTTCGCAAAGAAGAACTGTTGAATAATGTGCGCGAACGCAGCGCACAATTATTAACAGGCTTAACTACTGCCCTAAAGGGTTGCGAAAAACTAAAAGAAATTAGAGTCAAAGGCTTGATGGTAGGCATCGAGCTTAATGAAAACTGTGGCCAGCTGGTTGAAAAGGCCTGGCAGAAAGGTCTTATTATTAATGTTACTGCTGGCAGTACAATAAGACTTTTACCACCTCTTGTTATCAATCAAGAACAGGTCGACCATATTATCGCCATTATCAACGACATAGTGCGTGAAGACTGAGATTTACGCGGAGAAGCCCTATGAAGCCAAGACACTTTTTAACACTTTTGGATCTCAACCCAAGCGAACTTAAACAAGTTATTGAGCGCGCCGTTGAACTGAAAGCACTTCGCAAGCAAGACTCTGAGGAAAAAACCCTACCCGGCAAAGTGCTAGGTATGATTTTTGAAAAGTCCTCTACCCGCACACGCGTGTCCTTCGAAGCTGGCATGGCACAAATGGGCGGTAGCGCCCTCTTTTTGTCTTCCAACGATACCCAGCTGGGGCGCGGCGAACCGATTGCCGATTCTGCTCGAGTATTATCACGCATGGTTGATATCGTTATGATCCGCACCTTCGGGCATGACATCGTTGAAACCTTTGCCCAACACTCAACCGTTCCAGTAATTAACGCCTTAACCGATGGCTACCACCCTTGTCAGTTGTTGGCAGACATGCAGACCTATTGGGAGCATCGCGGTGATATCGCCGGCAAAACCGTCAGCTGGGTTGGCGATGGCAACAATATGTGCCAATCCTATATCAACGCAGCTAGGCAGTTCGATTTCAAACTGAACATCGCCTGCCCAGAAGGTTTTGAGCCGGATAGCGAACTGATGGCGCAGAATAAACAGCGTATTGAACTGTTTCGCGACCCCAAGCAAGCCGTCGCCAACAGCGACTTAGTTGTTACCGATACTTGGGCATCTATGGGGCAAGAGGAAGAAAAGCTTGCTCGTGAAAAAGCCTTTGCAGGCTATCAAGTGAATGAAGAGCTGATGAGCCTGGCGAATAACGATGCGCTTATGATGCATTGCTTGCCAGCGTATCGCGGCCTAGAAGTTAGCGAAACAATTCTAGATGCCGACGATTCTGTAGTCTGGGATGAAGCCGAAAACCGATTACACGCCCAAAAGGCACTGATGGAATTCTTATTAGCTCAGCACTAAATACCCGTGCATTTCAATACGGTTCTATAGCACGGCCTGCTATAGAACTATGCGAGAGAACCATGCGAGGCATTCGTTGAACCAAAACTCGCTCAGCGAATACCTCCAAAAATTTAAATTCACCTTTATTTTGACTCGTGTTAAGCCAAGAGAATAGGTTTATAATTCGCCATCGTTTTATTTAGTCTGGATACCACTTTGAGCCCTCACCTTCTCGTCGAAGACCTGCGCTGCTATTACAACGGCCACCAAGATAAACCTGTTGTCGATGGTTTGTCATTTGAAATGCAAGAAGGTGATATCGCCTGCCTGCTTGGACCAAGTGGCTGTGGCAAAACCACAGTACTGCGAAGCATTGCCGGATTTCATCCCTTAGCTCAAGGTCAAGTTTGCTTAGCCAATCAGCAAATAAGCTCCTCCGCACACAGCGTAGCGCCCGAGAAAAGAGAAATCGGCATGGTGTTCCAAGACTATGCGCTGTTTCCACATTTAACGGTTGGCGAAAATATTTGTTTTGGCCTGAAGGATCAAACTCGTCAACAACAGTCTGCAGAACTCCAGCGGTTATTGGACTTAGTTAATTTAAGCGGCCTAGCAGAACGCTACCCCCATGAGCTTTCTGGGGGACAACAACAGCGTGTTGCACTGGCACGCGCTTTGGCCCCTAAGCCTAAGCTTTTACTGCTTGATGAACCGTTTTCTAACTTGGATGTGGAGTTACGTCGAAAACTTGCGCTCGAAGTAAGAGACATTTTGAAGCAACAAGGCACAACAGCCATCCTGGTGACCCACGATCAAGAAGAAGCCTTTGCTTTTGCCGATCACATCGGAGTAGTTTACGCCGGAAAAATCGAACAGTGGGCTAGCCCCTACCAGCTATACCACCAACCTCAAACCCGTTTTGTTGCCAACTTTATTGGCCGAGGCGCCTTTGTGCCCGGGATCATAAGCTCAAACGGGCATATAGATACCGAACTTGGGCCCGTACCTTGCACCCTTGGCGAGCCTGCAGGCACTCGAGTTGATGTTTTGTTGCGCCCTGATGATATCGTGCCAGGACAAGAGCAAGGCCAAATGGCTGAGGTGGTGCATAAAGTATTCACGGGCACAGCCAATCTGTACACCCTAAGGTTGCCAACTGGTAGCCGAGTTGAAGCCGCCTTAGGTAGCCACATTGACTGTCAGTTAGGTGAGCAACTCAAAATCCAGCTCAGCGCCGATCACGGCATTGCCTTTACGCTTTAGCTGGCTTCTTACCCAACTTTCGATTACTGAAGGATAACGCTGCAGAAAAGCCACTTTAAGTGCCATATTTACGCCATGGTTGTGCTGTGATTCAGTTCGCGTTCAAAACCCCTAAGCTTGTCTAATTTTTCATTATAAATTTTCAAAAATTGATATCGAGAAAGTATAAATTTTTTCCCCAAGCCTGAATAAAGTCTATAACCGGCTCAAGCCCAGATGGACTAAGGCCTAGGGATTAGCGCTCACTGACACAGCAATAAAATCACAACTTATCCACAGCATACCCCCAAAATCTTTCTATTGATTTTCAAGCCCAAGCGCATTATCTTGTGTGTATTGATTGTTGAGCCCCTAGATATAGGGGTTTTAGTGTTTCAACACCCCACAAAACACAAGTGAAATATTCACTAAATAAGTGGATACGGGGCTAAGAAGCTGATTTTGGAAGGAAATCTCAGTCTCTTGAAACACGACTCTAGCGGAAATAATAACGAGGAAAAGCAGCGTTAAGGAAAGACGTAAGGCTTGACTCAACAGCACAACTCATTCTGATTGGCCGCCATTAAGCTAACAGATGAACGCAAAAGCTGGTTGAGGTACGCCCGCAATTTACGCCGAACACGTTAGTCGCGAGCAGTATAAAAGCATCACCGCACAACACCGTAAGCCTGCTAGCAAATAGAGCGGTAAATGGTGTCGGCAAATGGAAGGGTCAGGGGTAATACAAAATCAATGAACAGCTTAGCAAGCTATTCTACAGCAGATAGATTCAACGACGAGACGGGAGGTTCATATGAGCACCCTAGTCTACCAAGTCTTGTTTTGGCGCCGTCAATCGACAGCATCCAACCTGAGCTAAGCCAGCGCTTTCTTTCAAAGCGTTATGATCTTTCGATCAACACAACTTTAATACAGTTTATCTTTTAAGCTGCCAATTGTATTGGCAGCTTAAATGGTGGTTTTCCGTTTCCACATTAAAAAAAATGGCTGATATATCACATTAGAATTTGCAGCTTTATCGCGGAGAATTAAATGCAAACTGACACTTCAGTGAATGAATCTAGCCCAGCCGCTCCTGCCCCAGCAGAGCAGAGCAGCTCAACCGTTTCGGCAACCGCTCCAGGACAATTGCGGGTTATTAAGCGTAACGGTACTGTTGTGCCATATGACGACAGCAAGATCGCTGTCGCTATGACAAAAGCCTTTTTGGCGGTAGAAGGCGGAACAGCAGCAGCGTCTTCGCGTATTCATGAAACCGTCTCAAGTCTATGCCATCAGGTGAGTGCGACCTTTAAACGTCGCATGCCTTCAGGTGGCACTATTCATATTGAAGACATTCAAGATCAAGTCGAGCTTGCCTTAATGCGCTCAGGTGAGCAAAAAGTCGCTCGTGATTATGTTCTGTATCGTGAAGAGCATGCCCGTCTACGTGGTGATAAAACAGAGCCTGCTGAAGACCCAGATTACCCTGCGATTCGAGTGATCAATAGCAAAGGTGAAAGCGAGTCACTAGACATTGCTCGTATCCGCACCATTGTTAACGACGCTTGTGCTGGATTAGAAGAAGTAGAGCCAAAGGCCATCTTAGATGAAGCCATGCGCAATCTTTATGATGGTGTATCTCTAGAAGACGTAAACACCTCTCTTGTCATTACGGCACGTACACTGGTAGAGCAAGAACCAAACTACAGCTATGCAACAGCTCGACTGCTTTTGGATAAATTACGCTCTGAGGCCTTGTCTTATTTAGCTGTCGCAGAATCTGCAACCCAAGCTGATATGGCCGAGCTTTACGCCAAAGCTCTGCCTGCGTATATCGAAAAAGGTATCGAGCTAGATCTATTGTCCCCGAACCTACGCGAGTACGATCTAGAAAAACTAGGCCAAGCCATTGACTCAAGCCGCGACGCCCAGTTTACCTATTTAGGCTTGCAGACTCTTTACGACCGCTACTTTATTCACACCGAAGGCACCCGCATCGAATTGCCACAGATATTCTTTATGCGTGTAGCTATGGGCTTGGCCATCGAAGAAGAAGATAAGAATGAAAAAGCAGTAGAATTTTACCGTTTACTGTCTTCTTTTGATTACATGAGCTCTACCCCAACCTTATTTAATGCCGGTACCTTGCGTCCGCAGCTGTCCTCTTGCTATTTGACGACCGTACCTGACGATTTGCATGGTATTTATGGTGCTATGCAAGACAACGCCATGCTGTCCAAGTGGGCTGGCGGTTTGGGTAATGACTGGACCCCAGTACGTTCTTTGGGTGCTTATATCAAAGGCACCAATGGTAAGTCTCAAGGCGTTGTTCCTTTCTTAAAAGTTGCCAACGACACTGCGGTTGCCGTAAACCAAGGCGGCAAACGTAAAGGCGCCGTTTGTGCTTATTTGGAAACTTGGCATTTAGACATCGAAGAATTTGTCGAGCTGCGTAAAAACACCGGTGATGATCGCCGCCGTACCCACGATATGAATACCGCCAACTGGGTACCCGATCTATTTATGAAGCGTGTGTTTGAAAGCAAAGAGTGGACTTTGTTCTCACCGAATGACGTTCCTGACTTGCATGATCTATACGGCAACGCTTTTGAAGAACGATACACCCATTATGAAGCCATGGCTGAGCGCGGCGAGATCAAACTGTTCCGCAAAGTTAAAGCGGAAGATCTATGGCGCAAAATGCTGGGTATGCTGTTTGAAACTGGCCACCCTTGGATCACGTTTAAAGACAGCTGTAATCTTCGCAGTCCACAGCAGCATGCTGGTGTGGTGCACTCTTCTAACTTGTGTACAGAGATCACGCTAAACACCAAACCAAACGAAGAAATTGCGGTTTGTAACCTAGGTTCTGTTAACTTGGCTCAACATATTGTTGATGGCAAGCTTGATACCGATAAATTAAAGCGCACCGTCGATACCGCCGTACGCATGCTCGATAATGTTATCGACATTAACTATTACTCGGTTGAAACTGCGCGCACTTCAAACATGCGTCACCGCCCTGTAGGTCTAGGCCTGATGGGTTTCCAAGATGCACTTTATAAGCAAAACATTGCTTACGGTTCTGCAGAGGCCGTTGAATTTGCAGATCGCTCAATGGAAGCTATTAGTTACTTTGCGATCTCCGCGTCCAGCGAATTGGCAACAGAGCGTGGCGCCTACTCTACTTTTGACGGTTCTTTATGGAGCCAAGGTAAGCTGCCTATTGATTCTATTGAGCTGTTGGCCGAAAACCGTGGCGAAAAATACCTGCAAATGGATCGTAGCCAAACCCTAGACTGGGATGGCTTGCGCCAAAAGGTAAAAGCACAAGGTATGCGTAACTCCAACGTAATGGCCATTGCTCCTACAGCAACGATTGCCAATATTACGGGTGTTTCTCAATCCATTGAGCCGACTTATCAAAACCTTTACGTAAAATCGAATCTTTCCGGTGAATTTACGGTAGTAAACCCATTCCTAGTTCGCGAGCTAAAAGAGCGCGGTTTATGGGATCAGGTAATGACCAATGACCTGAAATACTACGAAGGTTCGGTGCAGAAAATCGATCGTATTCCTGCTGACTTAAAAGCAAAATACGCAACGGCATTTGAAGTAGAGCCTCGCTGGATTGTTGAAGCCGCTAGCCGCCGTCAAAAGTGGATCGACCAAGCTCAAAGCTTGAACTTATACATCGCTGAAGCGAATGGTAAGAAACTAGACATTACCTATCGCATGGCTTGGTTTAGCGGTTTGAAAACCACCTACTACCTTCGTGCTTTAGCCGCTACTACTACCGAAAAATCGACCATCGATACCGGCACCATGAACGCCGTAGCTGCAGCTGTTGAGCCTGCCGCTGCTGCCGGGCCGGCTGAAGTACCGAAAGCCTGCTCACTGGATGATCCAGATTGCGAGGCCTGCCAATAATTTGGGGGAGAGCGTCTGGACAGGAGCCCTCAGGGCTCCTGTCCAAGACCTTTCAAGCGCGGCGGCCAGCGCTTAAAAAACGGTCGCACTTACAAGACCACACGAGCATATTCAAGCATTAAAGGATCACTCTATGTTAAGTTGGGATGATTACAGCGAAGACGCAAACACGCCTAGCAATCCTACAGCTGCAGCGGCACCTGCCACTGCAAGCCCTACCACGACTGCCGCCGCACCGACGGCGCCAGCAACGGGCAACAATATCCCTCCAGCAAGCGATATTTTCAGCGGTGTCGAGCTTGACGCTGAAGAAATTACCGCAGGCTTACAAGACCTAGAGATGACCGGTGCTCGTGTGCGTGCAGAAGATAAGCGCATCATCAACGCCACCAGTGATGTTAACCAAGTTGTACCTATCAAGTACGATTGGGCATGGCAGAAATACTTGGACGGCTCCCAAAACCACTGGATGCCACAAGAGATCGCCATGGCTGCAGACTTGGCGCTATGGAAAGATCCTAATGGCTTGAGCGATGACGAGCGCCGCATTGTAAAAATGGGCCTAGGCTATTTCGCCACCGCTGATACCGTAGTGGCGAATAACTTATTGCTGTCCATCTACAAGCACATCACTGCACCTGAGTGTCGCTTTTATATTGGCCTGCAGTTCCGTGAAGAGCTGATCCATGCCCACGCTTATCAATACTGCATTGAGTCGCTAGCAATGGATGACGGTGAAATTTGGAATATGTATCGTGAGCAACCTTCAGTGGCCCGCAAGGCCGCCTGGAGCTTGAAGCACACCGAAGTTATCAATAAGCCAGACTTTACCACTGGCACCCCTGAAGCCGATAAAGAGTTTTTGAAGAACTTAATCAGCTATTACGTGGGCGCGGAAGGTATCTTCTTCTACTGTGGCTTTGCGGCCATTTTGCAGATGGGACGTCAGAACAAAATGACCGGTGTTGCCGAGCAATTCCAGTACATTTTGCGTGATGAATCTATGCATCTGAACTTTGGTATCGATTTGATTAACCAAATTAAGATCGAGAACCCACACCTGTGGGATCAAGAGATGCAAACTCTCGCCACTCGCCTAATTGCCGAAGCGGTAATGTTAGAGTGTGAGTTCGCCCGTGACATGATTCCTCGCGGCGTACTGGGTATGAACGCCAATATGATTGAGCAGTACTTGAAATTTATTGGCAACCGCCGCTTAACCCAGCTAGGCCTAAAAGAGCTATGGAAAGGTATTGAAAACCCATTCCCATGGATGAGCGAAATCATGGACCTTCGTAAAGAGAAAAACTTCTTCGAAACTAAGGTAACTGAATACCAGCAGGCTGGCGCCCTTTCTTGGGACTAAGGCTTTGCTTAGTGGCGGCCTCATAAAATGGGGCCGCTTTAATTGATTCTGTAACAACGCAGCCGGCAAGGATCTATTCATGAGCAACGACAAAAACAGTCAACGCGAAGCCACCCTAATGGCCTTAGACCAGCTAGCGCAAACCTTGGAAGTGATGAATAGCCTCGTAAGACGCTTAAAGCTCAGCTTAGATCAAGCCCAAACTCAGATCTCCCCAGCAAAACCCGAAAGTAAACCGCAAAAGCTTGAAAATGTTAACAGGGTTCAGCAAAGCAAGAATCCAATAAACGAAAAGCCTACGCTCCACTAACAGCTACAAACCGCTCACCATTTTTTCTCAAAAAATCACTATTTCTAGTGACCCGAAGCGACCGTTGACGCTTGCATCCACCTAATAACTCCACCTACAATTTACCTACATTTGCAGCAGGCAGTGAAGCTAGCTAGCAAATGCGGCTGGATGCCCAAGGACAATATAACCAGGTAAGGTTAATGGAAGCGCAGACAAGGACGGCAGCAAGGAAGACTATAAAGATCAGGGAATAGGAATGATCGGGTTTTAGGAAAGATTTCGGGCCAGCAATTGCTGGCCCATTTCATTTC
Source organism: Cellvibrionaceae bacterium (assembly GCA_025800365.1). Taxonomy (GTDB): domain Bacteria; phylum Pseudomonadota; class Gammaproteobacteria; order Pseudomonadales; family Cellvibrionaceae; genus Pseudoteredinibacter. Next base: position 42,961 of record JAOXRT010000030.1, read on the forward strand.
TAGGGCATCAAAATTTTTAAGCAAAGCAAACTTCCATTGATTCCCATCAGCTCATTATACAAAGCAGCATGTTAGTTTAGCCCGCCTTAGAAGCTGGCAGGAATTGACATGACTAACTCAACTGAAGAACTCCCTTTCCAAGACATTGTCATTGTTGGAGCAGGTCCCGCCGGGTTGAGCTTGGCTACCATGCTGTCAGATTCTGGATTAAGCATTACGCTATTGGATATTCAAAGCGAAGAAGACCTCGCCTCCCCCAAAGCAGATGGCCGGGAAATTGCGCTTAACCATGCCTCCAAGGAACTCTTAGAGGAAATGGGAGCCTGGCAGGAAATACAAGAAAAAGACAAACATTTACTCAATGAAGCCAAAGTCGAAAATGGTCGCTCACCGCTAGCCTTAGAATTTCGAGCACAACAAGACAAGAAACCTCTAGGCTACCTTGTAGCAAACCATCAGATCCGCCAGAGCTTATTCAAGCAGCTTAAAAAGGCAAGCAATATCCACCTTTTATGCGAGACCAAGCTGCTTTCTTTGAAGGAAACAAATGAACGCACTATCCTAAAGCTATCAGAGCAAAGAGAGCTTTCTTGTAAACTACTGATCGCTGCAGACAGTCGCTTTTCTGCCACCCGAAAAATGAAAGGTATTGCCGCCAGAATGAAAGACTATGGCCGCATTATGATCGTCTGCAATATGCTACACGAGCTAGATCATCAACATATTGCCCAAGAGTGTTTTCATTACGGTCATACTTGCGCCATTTTGCCATTAGGGCCGAAAGAATCCTCTATCGTAATTACTGTTAACTCAGCAAAAGCTGAGCAACTTTTACAGTTAGATGATGCGGCCTACGCAGAGCATGCCTACACGCTTCTATCGGGCCGGCTTGGCAAAATGACTATCAGTGCAAAGAGACAACCCTACCCATTAATCGGGGCCTATGCCGACAGTTTTACCGCTCCGAGATTTGCACTGATTGGGGATGCCGCCGTGGGCATGCACCCTGTCACGGCGCATGGTTTTAATCTAGGTTTACACTCTGCACACAAACTCTCTAAGCACATTTTAAAAGCTCACGCTTCTGGAAAAGATTTTAGTGGCCCAGAGGTTTTAAAACGTTACGCCTTTGAACATCAGCTCATGGCAAAACCGGTGTACGAAGCCACTAATCTAATCGTCGGCCTATTTAATGATGACAGCGGTCCCGCAAAACTGCTTAGAAAAACCACACTGAGCTTGGCGTCTCGTTTTACTCCACTGCAAAAATTGATAACACATCGATTAACTCGGGGAGCGAACAAAGGCTTGCTATAAATCTGTGTTACATTAGCTCGCACAACACCTGTTTCAGCGAGTATTATGAGCAGCCCCGAAAATTTGCTTAGAAGAATCTTTGCCGATTTTATTCAGCAATGTGATATCAATGAGACCTTAGGCGAGATTCCCATCGCCCAAGGTGGCCGAACACTGATTCTCGCTATCGGCAAAGGAGCAATTCAACTTGCCCAAGCCTCTGAAGCACAGCTATTAAAACGCTTTCAAGGGGAGTTTCCAGCCACAGCTTACGCACTTTGCCGGCATGGCGAGGTCAACCCTTGCCAACATTTTAAAACCTTATTTGGCTCTCACCCTCTACCCGATCAGAACTCTATAGATTCAACTGGCGTCATCATGGAGGAGATTGCATCACTGGGCGAACGAGACAATTTGGTCTGTTTATTATCCGGTGGTGGCTCTGCTCTTTTATGCCAGCCTCCAGCAAGTATCGGCTTACAAGAGAAAATAAGCATCTGTGACGCTTTGCTACGCAGCGGCGCAGACATCACTGAAATTAATTGCGTAAGAAAACATATCTCTGCGGTAAAAGGTGGGCGGCTCGCACGCCTGGCTTACCCTGCTAAGGTATTCTGCTATGCCATTTCAGATGTCGTGGGAGATACCCCCGAAGTTATCGCCTCAGGCCCTACTGTCGCTGATAGCAGCAGCCAAGCCGATGCCATCGACATTCTCAAGCGCTATCAGATCACCCCAGCAGCTTCGATCGCCCAGTACTTAAGCGATAGTCAAAATGAAACTGTAAAGCCTGGAGAAAGGTGCCTAGAGAGAAATCACTTTAGTATTCTACTAAGCCCCAAACAGGCTTTTAGCAGGCTGCAAAACTATTTGGCTGAGCTGGATATTGATATTCATTTCCTTGGGGCAGAGCTAACAGGAGAAGCGCACGAGCTTGCACAAAACCACGCAAGGCTTGCTATCAATGCCGCCAATAATCAGCCTGCGAAAGCCCAGCTATATATCTCTGGTGGCGAAGCAACGGTCACCGTTAGAGGTACGGGAAAAGGCGGACCCAATACAGAATATGCCTTAGCACTTGCCCTCGCCCTCAATGGCCATCCTCAGATCTACGCGCTATCAGCTGATAGCGATGGCATTGACGGCAGTGGAGATAACGCTGGAGCCATAATTGACCCTCAGAGCCTTTTAGGGCGGCAAGTAGATGCCAAGCAGTACTTGCTTAACAGTGACAGCTACGGCTTCTTTAAGCGCTTTGGAAGGCTTCTAGAGACTGGCCCGACATACACCAATGTAAATGACTTTCGCGCTATCCTGATACTGCCAGCCAGTGCTGCAATATAACCAAACCTAGGGTCAGAACCCAAGGGTTCTAACCCTTTTCTACTGACCCTTTCAAGGTCCTAAAGCCCAAGACAAACAAAAAAGCCCCAGCGCTTTCGCGCTAGGGCTTCTGTGTAATGGCGGAGAGGGAGGGATTCGAACCCTCGATACCGGTTTAGGGTATACTCCCTTAGCAGGGGAGCGCCTTCGGCCACTCGGCCACCTCTCCAAACGAGGGCGGCATAATACCACAATCCTTACAAAATCATAGACTTAGTTTGATTTTTTTCTGTTTTTTTAATGATTTTTTTCTGCTTAATCAAACTTGGGATTTACTAAGCCCCAGAAACACAAAAGCGGAGTCCAACCCCGCTTTTGATAAGATCTACGCGCCCAGTATCCATGTCTAGGCATTGACGCTTGGCTACACCTAGGAAACGTTTCCGTTGGGCTCCTGCTTTTCGCGTTGTATACGTTGATAGATCTCTTCTCGGTGCACCGCTACCTCTTTGGGTGCATTAACACCTATTCGCACCTGGTTCCCCTTGACACCTAGTACAGTGACTGTCACATCGTCACCGACCATCAAGGTTTCACCAATACGGCGAGTTAAAATTAACATCTTGATTCTCCTGTTATTTGCCGGCAGGCCTTACCACTTCGATTTTACATCGCTATGATTCTTTTGACCGCCACACGGCTCACATACCTTGCTGTGCTTTCCGTAGCCACTCACCCAGCTTCCTATCGCTCGACCAGTGCTATTTGGGCGGTCTTTTATAGTTCGATTATGATTTGTTTTGTTAGTTCAGCTGTCACAATAAACTAACAAAACATTACTTATCCTATTTCTTCTTCCGGTTCTTTATCCAGATCAAAGGCGGAATGCAGGCTGCGCACAGCCAACTCCAAATAACGCTCTTCAATAATCACCGAAATCTTAATTTCCGAAGTGGTAATCATTTGGATGTTAATCCCTTCGTTTGCTAGGGTATTAAACATCAGAGAAGCCACGCCAGCGTGGGATCTCATACCAACTCCAACAATCGATACCTTAGCGATTTTGTCGTCAAATGTCACTTCTTTTGCCTGTAATGACTCAGCAACTTCACGCAAAATTGCCGCTGCCTTGTCCATATCATTACGATGCACAGTAAAAGTCAAATCTGTGGTGCCATCAGCCGCCACATTTTGCACGATAACATCAACTTCGATGTTGGCCTCACCAATCGGCGCCAGCAATTTTGAAGCGGCACCTGGGATATCCGGCACACCGCGTACTGTCAATTTTGCCTCATCACGGTTAAAGGCAATACCGGCAACTACTGGTTGCTCCATATCGTTATCTTCCTCATCTAGAGTAATTAATGTTCCAGGCCCCTCTTGGAAGCTGTGCAATACGCGCAATGGCACATTGTACTTGCCTGCAAATTCTACGGCTCTGATCTGCAAAACCTTTGAGCCCAAGCTGGCCATTTCCAGCATCTCTTCAAAGGTGATGCGGCTTAAGCGTCTAGCGCCATCCACGACACGCGGATCAGTGGTATAAACACCGTCCACATCTGTGTAAATTTGGCACTCATCAGCCTGCAAAGCAGCCGCCAAAGCAACGCCGGTAGTATCCGAACCGCCACGACCAAGAGTGGTAATCGAACCACTCTCATCAACGCCTTGAAAGCCTGCGACAACCACCACGCGACCGGCAGCTAAATCTGCACGCATTGGCGCATCGTCAATATCCAAGATGCGGGCTTTGGTGTGGGCGCTGTCGGTAGTAATTTTTACTTGAGAGCCGGTATATGAACGCGCATCCCAACCTAAATCTTTTAATGCCATACAAAGCAGCGCAATAGTGACCTGCTCGCCGGTCGAAACCAGCACGTCCATTTCTCGTGGATCTGGTGTTTGCTGCATCTCTTGTGCGAGACCAATCAAACGATTGGTTTCACCACTCATTGCCGAGACAACAACAACAATGTCATCGCCCTGCTGGCGGAAATTCGCAACCTTTTCGGCAACCGCCTTGATGCGCTCTACAGAGCCCACCGACGTTCCGCCGTATTTTTGAACAATTAAACTCATAATTATGCTATTTCTAACCGTTTAAGACGGTTTGCTATGGTTATCGTGCTTATAAAAGCTGGCCATTAAACACTAAAATTTGGCAAAAGTTAACCAGTTTAACGGCCAGCTATGGGGCACTCTTATAGAGCGCTCTAATGCTTAAAACTGGGATGCTACCCACTCTTGAACTGATGCTAGAGCGGCGTCTAAATTCTCCGGCTGATCACCACCACCTTGAGCCATATCTGGGCGGCCACCACCTTTACCACCCACCTGGGTAGCAACATGCTTCATTAGATCACCCGCTTTAAATTGACCAACCAGATCTTTACTGACACCTGCCACCAAAGAAATTTTCTGACCATCGACAACCGCAACAATAATCACCGAGCTGCCTAATTTATTTTTAAATTGGTCAACGGTATCGCGCAAAGATTTAGGGTCGACATCGCTCAATTGCACGGCCAGCACTTTAACGCCCTGAACCTCTACCGCCTGACTCAACATGTCACCACTTGCGGCACTGGCCAGTTTTGCTTTGGCAGCTTTTAGCTCTTTCTCTAGAGTCTTTTGCTGATCAAGTAAGGACTGCAGCTTGTTTACCAGTTCTTCAGGCTTGGTCTTCAATAGCTTAGCGGCATCTTGCAACTGAGCTTGTTGAGCATCAACGTTATCGACAGCGGCACGACCAGTAACTGCTTCAATACGGCGCACGCCCGCTGCGATACCTGACTCAGAGGTAATTCGTAGCAAGCCAATATCGCCCGTGCGTTCGACATGAGTACCGCCACATAACTCAACGGAGAACTGCTCGGTGCCCATGCTTAAAACACGCACGCTATCGCCATACTTCTCACCAAATAGGGCCATCGCACCTTTGCTTTTTGCGGTTTCCATATCGCAAACATCGGTTTGTACCGCAGTATTAGCACGAATCTGCTCATTCACCATAGCTTCAATCGCTTTCAACTCTTCGGCTGTTACCGCCTCAAAATGCGAAAAGTCAAAACGTAGACGCTCAGGGTCAACCAAAGAACCTTTCTGGGTTACGTGATCGCCCAGTACTTTTCTCAAGGCAGCGTGCAACAAGTGGGTTGCAGAGTGGTTCAAAGCGGTAGCTTGTCGCTTGTCAGATACGACTTCTGCATTCAGCTTCTGCCCAAGGCTCAACTGACCTTCGCTTAACTCGCCAATATGTAAATGATTATTGCCCTGCTTTGCACAGTCTTCTACAGTGAATGATAGACCATCTGCCACAAGCAGGCCCTGATCACCGACTTGGCCACCGGATTCCGCATAAAACGGGGTTTCACTGAGCACCACAATACCGCGCTCGCCAGCGTTGAGCTGCTCACAACTTTGGCCATCTTTAAATAAAGCGATAACAGTAGAAGTTCCAGCTAAGTCATCATAGCCAGTGAATTCAGTTTCACCGTCAATCTCTAAGTTATCGTTGTAGTCGACTTTAAAAGAGCCCGCCGCACGTGCACGCTGGCGCTGTTCTTCCATCAATTTTTCATAGCCGTCTAAATCGATACTCATTTCCCTTTCACGGGCAATATCGTTGGTTAGATCGACAGGGAAGCCATAGGTATCGTATAAAGTGAACACCAATTGACCTGGGATTTCTTTGGCATTCAAATTCGCCAGCTCGGACTCGAGCACAGCCATGCCTTTATCCAGAGTTTTTTCGAACTGCTGCTCTTCGGTAAGTAAGATCTTTTCGATTTGAGCTTGTTGCTGTTTTAGCTCTGGGTAAGCCTCGCCCATTTGATCAACCAATGCCTGAACCAAGCTATGGAAAAAGGCGTCTTTTTGGCCAAGTTTGTGCCCATGGCGAATGGCGCGGCGAATAATACGACGTAATACATAACCACGCCCCTCATTTGCTGGGATAACGCCATCAACAACAAGAAATGCACACGAACGGATGTGGTCAGCAATCACTCGTAGTGATTTATTTTCCATATCAGTGGTATTAGTCGCCTTAGCAGTAGCGGCAAGTAAGTATTGGAATAAATCAATTTCATAATTGCTGTGAACATTTTGCATAACCGCTGCAATACGCTCTAAGCCCATGCCGGTATCTACCGAAGGCTTTGGCAATGGAGCCATAACACCATCAGCACTGCGGTTGAACTGCATAAATACCACGTTCCAGATCTCGATAAAGCGATCGCCATCTTCTTCAGGACTACCTGGAGGTCCACCCCAGATCTCTTCACCGTGGTCATAGAAAATCTCCGTACACGGACCACAAGGCCCTGTGTCACCCATCGACCAGAAATTATCGGACTGGTAGCGACCACCTTTATCGCCAATGCGAACGATTTTCTCTACTGGCACACCCATTTCTTTATGCCAGATATCGAAAGCCTCATCATCCTCTTGGTAAACCGTAACCATTAGCTTTTCGCTAGGGATACCAAGCCATTCTTTTGAGGTCAAAAATTCCCAAGCGAAACTGATCGCCTCACGCTTGAAGTAGTCACCAAAGCTGAAATTGCCTAGCATTTCAAAAAAGGTATGGTGACGTGCGGTGTAACCAACGTTCTCTAAATCGTTATGTTTACCACCAGCACGAACACAGCGCTGAGAGCTGGTTGCTCGGTTGTAGCTGCGCTTATCCTCACCCAAGAAAACATCTTTAAATTGCACCATTCCGGCATTGGTGAACAGCAAGGTAGGATCATTTCCTGGAACCAGTGAGCTACTGGCGACAATTTGATGCTGCTTCGATTGGAAAAAGTCGAGAAAGGCTTGGCGTATTTCAGCGCTCTTCATGATAAGGCGTTCCACAGTTCAATAGCATCCTGCTGGATGATTAATAGTCAAAAGGTCGCGATTATAACGTTTTTTAGTGGCTATTACACGGGGATAAACCCGCGAAAACGAATACAAAAGGAAGGGGAAAGGAGCTTTTAGCACCATTTGGGTGCATTTGGATTGAGACTAGCAAAGCCAGGGAAACCCCTGGCTGCGAACGCGATTTATTCTTAAAAACCTAAACCAGCTTCGGTGAACTCTTTGCCGGCCAATAGGTGTAAATGCAAATGGAAAACAGTTTGCCCAGCACCTGCACCATTATTGATGACCAAGCGAAAAGCCTCGTCGATACCCAACTGACGCGCAATATCACCGGAACGCAACATCAGACGGCCTAACAAAGCCTGATCTTCCTCTGTGGCATCGGCCAAACGAGGTATGGGCTTACGGGGGATCAGTAGAACATGCACTGGGGCTTGCGGGGCAATATCTTTAATGCAAATACAGTCTTCGTCCTGGTACAAGATCTCCGAAGGTATCTCACCATTAATGATTTTGGTAAAAATGGATTCTTCTGCCACGGCCTGACAACTCCTGTGTTTTGGGATTAAGTTACTGCTTACGCCCAGCTTCGCGCTCTTCTGGGCTTAACTCTCTTGCTTCACCTTCGAGCATTACGGGAATACCATCGCGTATGGGATAGGCCAAGCCGCTACCATAGCAAACTAGCTCCTGGGCCTCCTCTCTATAAACCAATGGCCCTTTACTTACAGGGCAAACCAAAATAGATAACAACTTTTTGTCGAGCATTATTAGGCCTTATCTAATGAAAGTTGGCGGTATTGTAACAAGGGGATAAATAGATGAATACTCCCAAGGAGGCTGGGGTATTGCTGAGATATTAGAGAAAACTGGTGAC
>JAOXRT010000036.1 GCA_025800365.1 Cellvibrionaceae bacterium
CGGGTTTGGCTTAGGCCTCGCTTTGTGCAAACGCCAGATAGAAGCCTGCGGCGGAACGCTTAGCGCTCAAAATAGAATGCCCAATGGCTTAAAAATGAAAATTAGCTTGCCTAAATGTAAAAAACGTAAATCGCTTAGCCAAGCAAATTAGCTAATAATAAAATCACTGCTTTTACTGGAAAACACAAAAGCAATGAAATCAAAAAGTCGTCTTCTTTGGATGAAGTGGCACGCTTACCTGGCCTGTTTCTTTTTACCTCTTATGCTGCTGTACACGGTAACCGGAACCTTATACATGCTCGACTTACATGGCAGCAACAGCAATGAAATTAGCATTCCGCTGCAAGAGGTAAATAGCTGGCCCACTAAAGAGGCCGATGCACTGGAATTTACACGCCAGCACCTACCCAGTGAGTATGGCGAAATCAGCGGCCGCTATTTTAGCTTTAGCGAAGGACATAGCTGGTACAGCTTCAAACGAGAGATTTTGCTTCTTCCCCAAAAGCAAGCTATTGAAATTCATCAACATGGCTGGTGGAAACAATTAATCATGATCCACAAAGGCCATGCTCATATTGGCTTTTGGGTATTAGGAATAGCCTTGGGCTTGAGCCTATTATTTAGTTTGATTAGCGGTGTGGTTTTGGCTTATAGCAATCCAAGATACCGCACAATGGCAAACCGTTACATAGCCTTTGGAGCCGCACTTACTTTAATTCTCTTTTTTGTACCACTATAGGGCGAACTAGAGCTTTCCATCTTCAATAAAAAACGGCAATAAAAAAGCGGTAATAAATACCGCTTTTTTATTGTTTAAAACGCTATTCATCTAACTCGATTGAGCTACTACAACCTTGAGCACTTAAAGGCAGCTGTTTCAGCAGCCGCAGCCAATATCAGCAAATCAAGAGTTTGCGGCGATAATATCTCGTAAGACCATCGGCAAGATACCTTTGTGGCGAATTTGATCCAGCTCCGACGAGGTATCAACACGGGAGCTTAATTCCAGCTCCTGGGTTGAACCATCTGCTCTGCGAATGGTGAGCGAGACCGTTCCTCTAGGCTCTAAGGAGTCAATACCGTTTAAATCGAAGGTTTCTGAACCATCGAGATTTAAGGAAGCTCTAGTCACGCCCTCTGGAAGCTGCAGTGGTAAAACGCCCATTCCAACGAGGTTAGATTTATGAATTCGTTCAAAACTCTCGGCAATTATCGCTTTCACTCCAAGTAAGGCAGGACCTTTTGCGGCCCAATCACGAGAAGAGCCAGTACCATATAACTTACCGCCAAAAACCACGGTTGCCGTGCCTTCTTTACGATAGCGCGCAGCGGCATCGTAAATAGACATCTCTGTGGCTTCTTGATCAACAGAAAAGTGCTTTGTTACCGCACCCGTTGTACCTGGCAGCATTAGATTTCTAGCTTTCACATTGCCGAAAATACTGCGCAACATTACGTGGTGATTACCTCGACGCGCACCCAGTGAGGTCAAATCCTCTTCAGCGACACCTTGCGACATTAAGTATTCACCAGGAGGTGAATCGGCACGTATACGACTTACCGGAGAGATATGATCTGTCGTGGTGTTGTCATCACACATAACCAACATGCGCGCTGCAGAAATATTGCTAAGCGCATCTTTCGGCGCCTCTAGAGAAAAGCCATCAAAGAAAGAGATTTCTTGGATGTAAGTCGAATCAGCAGCCCAGTCATACACCGGGCCTGTAGGTGATTCTAGATTCTGCCAAGTTGCCGGGCCATCCAGGGAATTCTCATAAGTTTCTCTAAAGGCTTTCGGGTCCATGCACTCCAGCATGGTCTGCGCAATTTCTGCATTGGACGGCCAGATATCCTTGAGGAATACATCATCGCCCTTGGCATTTTTGCCAAGTGGTTGGCTGCTCACATCAATGTTTACATTGCCAACCAACGCCATTGCCACCACCAAGGGAGGTGACATTAAAAAGTTCGCATCAACATCAGGGTGAACACGCCCCTCAAAGTTACGGTTACCCGATAGTACAGATGCGGCAATAATATCGTGCTTTTGCAAAGCCTCTTCAATACTTGGTGCCAAGGGCCCAGAGTTACCCACACAAGTCGTACAACCGTAGCCTGCGGTATTAAAGCCAAGCGCATCTAAATGCTCTTGCAATCCAGCCTTACTTAAAAAATCCGTCGCCACTGGCGACCCTGGAGCCAAGGATGTTTTTACCCCGTCGGGCACTTTCATACCGAGCTCATTAGCTTTTTTAGCGAGTAAACCGGCAGCAATAAGAAGGCTAGGGTTTGACGTGTTGGTGCAAGCGGTAATTGCCGCAATAACGATATCGCCATCTTGCAAATTGCGCTCAGGAAGCGCCGTTAAAATGCCCGCATCATCTGCCTTCATTGGCGTAACCGTTGCCACTTCAGGAGTGCGCTCAGTTTGTGCGGCTGTTTTTGTAAACACTTTTCCAATGTCAGCAAGCGACAATCTATCTTGGGGCTTTTTCGGCCCAGCGACAGAGGGCTCAACCGTCGACAAATCCAGTTGTAAAAGGTCGGTGTATTTGGGTAGTGCCTGGCCTGGCTTCCAGACCATGTTCTGCTCTCGATAAAAGGCCAGCGGAAATTCGCTATCACGACCCGTTGCTTCTAGGTACTGTGCGGAGATTTCATCAAAAGGGAAAAAGCCCATTGTGGCACCGTATTCTGGTGACATATTGGCAATCGTCGCTCGATCAGGTAATGAAAGGTTGGCGCTCCCCTCTCCGATATATTCAACAAATTTACCAACTACGCCGCCAGGATAATTCCTTAGCATCTCAGTAATGGTCAACACCAAATCAGTGGCGGTTACGCCCTCTCTTAGCGCACCAGTCAGCTCAACACCAACCACCTCTGGGGCTAACATTTGCATCGGCTGGCCAAGCATTGAAGCGCCCGCTTCAATACCACCTACTCCCCAACCTACAATCCCCAAAGCGTTTGCCATAGGTGTATGGCTGTCCATTCCGATTAAAGTATCGGGTACAGTTAAGCCATTAATGTTTAAATAACCTTGAGCCAAATATTCCAAATTTACTTGGTGCACGATACCGGTTTGAGGGGGAATAATTCGAATGGTCTGAAAGGCTTGTGCGCCCCATTTCAAAAAGCCATAACGCTCTTTATTGCGCTCGGCTTCCAGCTCGCCATTAATTCTTAATGAAGCAGGGCTGCCGGTGTTATCCATCGTCACAGTGTGATCGATAACAAGATCAGCACGCACTAATGGCTCGATAATCGCTGGATCCAGTCCCATGCGCTGGACGGCTGATCGCATCGCCGCAAAATCGACAATAGCGGGCGTACCACTTAAGTCATGCATAATGACACGGCCAGCAGCGAAAGGAATTTCAATGGGTTTTTTGCCCTGATGCTCTGGCCAGTTTCCAAGAGCTTGTACCTGCTCTGCAGTTACCCCATTTTGCCCCACGTTTCGGGCGATCCCTTCCAAGATAGGGCGCAGCGAGAATGGCAATTCATCAAGATTGATTCCGAACAACTCAGCGGTAGCCGGCAAGCTATGGTAACGGTGTTCGGTGCCTGGGATAGTTTTTATGGAATTGGATGGATCGAAATCTATGGGGCTAATCATAATTTATATCTTTCGCAGAGAGGACATGGATATATCAACAATCTTTAGCAAGAGGCCTGTATAAACTCAGGTGCTAAATAAGCTCGGGGCTTATCAGCCGGCCAATAGGTCTACTATAAAGGCCTCTTCAATTCGGGCGCAGCTGTTGTGAATTTATATGACATAGCTACACAACTACAAATTGTCGACAATCTTAACCTCAAAACCTATCAAATCAAGTTTTTTAGTGTTTTAGGGTCAAATCTGTAAACAATCCCAAGAGTTTAAACAGCCAACTGTATATTTTTTACGCAGACCTCAAGAGTGGCTCAAGCCAATCACTAGACGCCACTCATTTCACTGCTTGCAAGCTCGCCCCTGCTTTACTGATAGTGGTTTAGATGCACATTTGTTATGCTGCGCTGCTAACAATTTACTGTCTTTCATAGCCTTTCGCGTTACGTACTGCGCGCAAATAAAACTCGCTCTGAAAAGCATAAACGATTGATTTACATAGATTAAAAGCTGTTTTAATGACCAAAAGTACCTCTAAAGCTTCTGCTTCAAAAACCACCCACACCCCCATGATGCAACAGTACTTAAAAATTAAGGCTGAGCATCCCAATGAGCTAGTGTTTTATCGCATGGGTGATTTCTATGAGTTGTTTTATGACGACGCCAAAAAAGCGGCTCGCTTATTAGATGTAACTTTGACGGCCAGAGGAAAATCTGGTGGTGAGCCCATTCCTATGGCAGGAATTCCTTTCCACGCGGCAGACAACTACTTAGCCAAGATTGTGCGAGCCGGCGAGTCGGTAGCTATCTGTGAGCAGGTTGGCGATCCGGCGACCAGTAAAGGGCCTGTTGAACGCAAAGTCATGCGTATTGTCACCCCTGGCACCATTAGCGATGAAGCGCTTTTAGATGGCAGCCAGGACAACTTGCTCGTTGCTATTCACGCGGAAGCTAATGAAGAGTGCAGTGCATTTAACTACGGCATCGCCGCACTGGATATAGGCGCTGGTCGCTTTTGGGTGCTACAAGTTGAAGGCGATGATGCCTTACAAGGTGAGATACAGCGTTTAAACCCCGCAGAGCTACTAGTCGCTGAAGAGCTAGCCGATAGCCCGCTTTGGGCCCAGCGCCCAGGTTTACGCCGTCGCGCGCCTTGGGAGTTTGAGCTGGAAACCGCCGAGCGCCTATTAAACCAGCAGTTTGAAACCAAAGATTTAAGCGGTTTCGGCTGTAGCCACTTACCCCTGGGTATTGCCGCAGCGGGTTGTCTATTCGCTTACGCTCAGGAAACCCAGCGCACCGCCTTACCTCATATTCGATCCATTCGAGCGGAAGACCGCGACCAAGCCGTAGCCATGGACGCCTCTACCCGTAAAAACCTCGAACTCGACTGCAATCTTAATGGTGAGCAGGACAACACCCTTTATGAGGTGTTGAATCAAACTGGCACCGCCATGGGTGGCCGATTACTGCGTCGCTGGCTGCACCGTCCGCTGCGTGATCTAGAAACTCTCGAGCAACGCCAAGAAGTGATTGCCCAGTTGCAAGACGGCTATCGCTACGAACTGTTACAACAACAGTTGAAAAATATTGGTGATTTAGAACGAATCCTCGGCCGTGTCGCATTACGCTCTGCTCGCCCGAGGGACCTATCTCGTCTACTCAGTTCTTTAGCTTGCTATCCACAAGTTCAACAGCAACTCAATGAATTAAATGCTCCTAGAATTAAAGCGCTGAGCAATCAGATTGCCGAGTTTCCTGAGTTAGTCTCGCTATTAGATAAAGCTGTGGTTGAAAACCCACCGGTTGTTATTCGCGATGGTGGCGTGATTGCCGAAGGCTACGACGCCGAGCTCGATGAGTTACGCAATATCAGCAATAACGCCGGGCAATTCCTAATCGATCTTGAAACTCAAGAACGCGAACGCACCGGCATCGCCACGTTAAAAGTTGGCTACAATCGCGTGCATGGTTATTTTATTGAAATTTCAAAAGCACAAGCCGAAGCGGCACCGGCTGAATATATCCGCCGACAAACGCTAAAAAATGCCGAACGTTTTATTACCCCGGAATTAAAAGAATTTGAAGATAAAGCACTGTCAGCGAAATCTCGCGCACTAACGCGTGAAAAAGCGCTTTATGAAGAGCTTGTAGAAATTATAAATAAAGATCTTCTACCACTACAGGACTCTGCAGCAGCCGTTGCTGAGTTGGATGTGCTGAATAACCTAGCCGAACGCGCCGATCAACTGAGCTTGGTTCGCCCCCAGTTGCACACTGAAAACGGTATCAACATTGAACAAGGTCGCCACCCAGTTGTAGAACAAGTACTCGATGGCCCGTTTGTGCCAAACGATGTGAATTTTCATCAAGACCGCCGCATGCTGATCGTTACCGGCCCCAATATGGGCGGTAAATCGACTTATATGCGCCAAACTGCGTTGATTGTTTTATTGGCCCAGATTGGTAGCTTTGTGCCTGCGCAAGCAGCTAGCATCGGTTTGGTTGATAAGATATTTACCCGTATTGGCTCCTCCGATGATTTGGCTGGTGGCCGCTCTACCTTTATGGTGGAAATGACAGAGACCGCCAACATCCTACACAATGCTACCGAACACAGCTTGGTGTTAATGGATGAAATTGGCCGAGGCACATCTACTTTTGATGGATTGTCGCTAGCCTGGGCTTGCGCTCAACACTTAGCAAATTCTGTACGCGCATTTACTTTATTTGCGACCCATTATTTCGAGGTCACTCAGCTGCCCGAAACTGCAAGCAGCGTTGCCAATGTGCATTTATCGGCAACCGAACATAACGACAATATTATTTTCCTCCACAATATTGAAGAAGGCCCTGCCAGCCAGAGTTATGGTATTCAGGTTGCCAAACTGGCCGGTATTCCTGCTGCCGTTTTGTCTGAGGCAAAATCTCAACTCGCCGCATTGGAAGCCGATGCTAATCATCAGCTCCAAAGCCAGGGCGATGCGCCAGCCAGTAATTTCAAATCAAAAGATACAAATGAAGTGGAAGCAAGTACTGCAGCAAGCCCAGTGACATCAAAGCCAGCTGCAGTAAATGACGACCCTATGCAATCAGATATGTTTGCTAGCAATCACGCCGCAGTAGATGCCTTGGGGGATATAGACCCTGATAACTTGACACCTCGCGAAGCCTTGGACGCCTTGTATCGATTAAAAAACATGTTATAAAGTGTTCAAAGCAAGCCATTAAATCTAAGTGATTCTTAGTACGCAAAAAAATGCCTTGTTCTGAATCAACTAGATCAAATGTGTCTATAATTAGACCGAATTGAACCAACAAAGCGCGACAAAATACTGCTAAAATGCGCGCCGATTTGTAAAAAGGCCAATAAGAGCCGGATTAGCCTAAGCAAAATTAAGGAGCTAGCATGACATTTATCGTTGCCGACAACTGTGTGAAATGTAAACACACAGATTGCGTTGAAGTCTGCCCGGTAGACTGCTTTTATGAAGGCCCAAACTTTTTGGTAATTCACCCAGACGAGTGCATTGATTGCGCCCTGTGTGAGCCAGAGTGTCCAGTAGACGCCATCTTCTCTGAAGATGAAGTGCCAGAAGGTCAAGAGGTATACGTAGAGCTTAATGCAGAATTGGCCGAAGTATGGCCAAACATCACCGAGAAGAAAGATGCTCCGGCCGATGCCGAAGAGTGGGACGGTGTTGAAAACAAGCTGCAATATCTAGAACGCTAATTGTTTTCAAAAAAACCGGGAGCCGGAGCCAGGCATTTTGCATGGGCTCTGGCTTCCGGTTTTTTTATGCCTGAATTTTTATGGCAAACTACCCACTACCAATTTTCACCCCCAGACTAAATATTAAGGACTGTATAAATGAGTAAGATTATTTTGGTTCGCCACGGTCAAGCAGCGGCCAGCTGGGGAGAAGAAACCGACCCAGGATTAAGTGAATTAGGTTTTGAGCAAGCCGGCAATATTCGCCAATCGCTCGCTCCATACCAAAGTTATAAAGTACTCAGCAGCCCCAAGGCGAGAGCCATTGAAACCGCGCAGACAGCCTTACCTGAAGCTCAGGTAGAGATTGATCCACGATTTACTGAAATCCCGTCTGGTGATCGCAGCCTGGCCGAACGAGGGCCTTGGTTGAAGCAGATTTTTAGGCAAAGTTGGACTGAACAGGAAGCTCAAGTAACACAGTGGCGATCGGATATTTTGCAGGCTCTTAGCCAGCAACCCCAAGACACCATCGTGTTTTGTCATTTTGTGGTAATTAATGCCGTAGTTGCTGCTGCTCGTGATAACGAGCGAGTGATGCAATGTCGACCAGATTACTGTTCTATTTGGGAGTTTGATTGTTCTGAAGGCGGTATTACTTTGCTTTCTGAAGGGCTCGAGGATCACAGCTTGGTGCTTTAAGGATCGCGGCTGCAAGTCGGGGTCAGATCCCTTGGGATCTGACCCCAGGTGATGGCACTAAGCTTTATGGCCTACCTTTAGTAAAGCGAAAGCTCAATTTTAGAATGATTTATTAGAACGGTGGGAGCGTTTGAGCTCTTGGCTTCGAAATGGGGTCAGATCCCATGGGATCTGACCCCGCCCCCGTTATTGGCATAAAAAAAGCCGCTCAAGAGCGGCTTTCAAGACGGTTACCTAGGAGTTTCAAAAGCTATCCTAGGGAGCCAAACAGGGCTTCTGAATTTAAGCCTTGCTGCTCTAAAATACCGCGTAGTCGCTTAAGTGCTTCTACTTGAATTTGGCGAACACGCTCGCGAGTTAGGCCAATTTCACGACCCACCTCTTCCAGCGTACTGGTTTCGTGGCCACGCAAACCAAAACGGCGCGCCACAACTTCACGTTGCTTCTCGGTCAGCTCATCCAACCAAGAATCTAGGTTCTGGTGCAGATCGCTGTTTTGGAGCAACATTGAAGGGTCTGATACATGCTGATCAGGGATCGTCTCCGACAGTGTCTTCTCAGAGCTCGGCCCAACCGGGTTATCGATCGAGGTTACCCGCTCATTTAAGCCCAGCATCTTTTCTACATCGGCAACTGGTTTATCAAGCAGCTTGGCGATCTCTTCTGGGCTAGGCTCATGATCTAGCTTCTGAGTCAGCTCACGGGCTGCACGAAGATAAACATTCAGTTCTTTCACCACATGAATCGGCAAACGAATGGTGCGCGTCTGGTTCATGATGGCGCGCTCGATGGTCTGTCGAATCCACCAAGTCGCGTAGGTAGAGAAACGGAAACCACGCTCTGGATCGAACTTTTCTACAGCTCGAATCAGGCCAAGGTTGCCTTCCTCAATCAAATCTAACAGCGCTAAACCGCGGCTAACGTAGCGTCGAGCGATCTTAACGACTAAGCGAAGGTTACTTTCAATCATTCGCTTACGTGCGGCCTCATCGCCTTTAAGGGCGAGTCGAGAGAAGTATACTTCTTCTTCGGCGCTCAAAAGTGGAGAAAAACCAATCTCGTTGAGATACAACTGGGTAGCATCAAAGGTCTTATTGTCACGCTCATCTGCTGGCAGGCTGGTTAAAGCCTCCCCTTCACTCGAACTTGCGACTGATTGCAACTCTGCTTTACCAACATGTGATTCTTGATTATGGACTGCCATGTCGATACCTGTACCTTATATCTGATTTAGTATTTGTGGAATTCTTCTTCCACTCCTAAGACTCTGCAGTGCTCCCTTCCTGGGTAGCTAGCATTGCCCTTGTGTCGCTCGGCAATGCTGGTCTTTACCTCTCCAAGTAACCCTTTAACGCTTGGGTAAATAACTTAAAGGGTTAACTGATTTGCCGTCTTTTCGAATCTCGAAGTGCAACTTCATTCGATTAGCACCACTTGATCCTATGTCGGCAATTCTCTGCCCGGCTTTAACGATATCGCCTTCTTTTACTCGCAATTTATTATTGTGGGCATAGGCACTGAGGTATTGTTCATTGTGTTTGATGATCAATAACAAGCCATAGCCACGCAATCCATTGCCTGCGTAAACCACACGGCCCGCAGCGGCAGAGACCACAGGCTCTCCCAAATTACCGGCAATATCAATACCCTTGTTTAAGCCGTTTGGCCCACTGAAGCGAGTGAGTAAGCGGCCTTTCGCCGGCCACTGCCAAGAAACCCGGCCAACCGTCGCTGTATGGCTTTTCTTAGTGGACTTGGGCTGTGTTTTTGTTTTTGAACGCGGCTTAACAGCGGCGCTTGAATTGGCCTTGGGGGTCGTTTTCTTCTTCTTGGGAGTTATGACAGGTGGCTTAACCTTACTCTGCGAGGGGCTTTTCGAGGGTGATACACTTGATTTGGCAACGGTTTTTGGCGCTTTTAGGCTCGAATTACTTGTCCAAAGTGATAATTTTTGACCCGGAAAAATCGTGTAGGGGCTTGATAAACCGTTGCGTTGCGCTATGGCTTTCACCGTTAGACCATAGCGCCAGGCGATTGTATACAATGTTTCGCCCTTGCTAACCACGTGATTTTCGATTCGTTGACTAGGCGGTTGTTTTCTTTCTTGAATAGGGGCAATATGCCCGCCTGTTGAGCAGGCAAGCAAAAGCAGAGTGATCAATATATTGAACAGCCCCAACTTCACGGCTCTTCCCCTCCTAACGCAAAAGTTGTGATTTAAATCACTAAGAGCAGCACAACTCTTTCCAATTATTATGATTTTCTGTGATTAAACAGTTGGATCAATAACAAAAAAATCTAAAAACAGGCTAGTAAAAATCCCAAATTTGAGGCCCAAACGCAAGTTTTCCGAGATTCTTTGTTTTTAGTGATCGTTTTCACGATCAGGTTTTTTGCTCGTTTTGCCCCCATTTTTCTAAAACCATCACTAGGAGCAAGCCTACAGCGCAAAAACAACCCGCGGCCAGGTAATGTGACGGCATACCTGTCAGCAATTCAAATTGTCCAGGCAATATGTTTTCCTGCACGACAGGCACTTCAACACCTTTACTGTTGATGCGGGAACTAATAATTTGCTTCCAAGGCCAGATTAAATTTAAAGATCCGAACAGAAAGCCCGTCAAACTGGCCATGGTGAGTGCTTTAAAACGATGTAAAAGAAACGACAGCACGTGGGAAAACGCGACAAGGCCTAAAGCTGCCCCAGCCGCAATTGTCGCCAGGTTCATTAGCTCAAAGTTTTTAATCGCGTCAATTACTGGCTGATATAACCCTAGCATTAGCAAAATAAAACCACCGGAGATACCTGGTAATATCATGGCGCAGATCGCCAGCGCGCCCCCAGCAAATAGTACCAATGTTGTTACTTCCAACTCATTGACACCCATCTTAGAAACCCAGTAAGCCGCAGCAGCCCCTAATACTAAAGCTGCAGTTGTTGCCAGGCTATGCTCTGAAATTTGTCGCCATAACATCACCGCAGAGGCAAGTATTAGCCCAAAAAAGAAAGACCAAATAAAAATAGGGTAATGGCTTAATGCCGAGCTAATCAGCTTAGCCAGCGAGAAAACACTGAGGAAAATACCGCCAAAGACTGCAGCAAGAAAGGCGCCATTGACCTCGCGCCATACCGCAAGAGGCCCTTCTCGAAACAAGGTGATTAGAAGACCAGGCTTTATAGAACGGAGTGAATCAATCAGCTCAGTATAAATGCCACTGATAAAAGCGACGGTGCCACCTGAGACACCTGGAACGACATCGGCCGCCCCCATAGCCATTCCTTTAGCAAGTAGACCTATATATTGCTTAGCGCTACGCTCCGTCGCAAATTTAGGCATTTACCGTACCCGATTTCAAAGGCACAAATTTAACTGGCTCAAGAATCTGGGTAATAAAGTTATCGCTATCGCCATCTCGCATAACCAAATGCAATTCTTGCTCTTCACCACCAATAGGAATCACCAGAACGCCATTTGGTGCAAGCTGAGCTAATAGGTCTTTTGGCATGACTTGCGGTGCAGCAGCGCTCAAAATAGCATTGAAAGGGCCGACTTCCGGCCAGCCAAAGCCACCATCGGTATGTTTAAAGCGTACATTGCGAATACCGAGATCCCATAATCTTTGCTTCGCCTTGGCTTGCAGAGGCTCAATGCGCTCTACGCTATAAACTTGTTTAACCAATTGAGCCAGAACACTGGTTTGGAACCCTGAGCCCGTGCCTACTTCAAGCACCTTATCTAGGCTACCTGCTGCCCCCAAAAGCACCTCAGTCATGCGAGCGACAATATAGGGTTGCGATAGAGTTTGGCCAAAGCCAATGGGAAGAGCTGTATCTTCATAAGCACGGTGCGATAGCGCTTCATCCAAGAAGATATGGCGAGGGGTATTGCGCATTACGTCTAATACCTCCCAATTGGAGATCCCCTGATCCATCAAGCGCTGTACCAATCGCTCGCGGGTGCGCTGGGAGGTCATCCCCAAGCCTTGCAATAAATTCTGGTTCACAAACTGTCCTTTCTAAAACTCTTTCGCAGCTACCGGCTAAACCCAGCAATATACCATAGTTGCCCTACTGTTCGACTAATTCCGGCTGCTGTAACTGACATAATTCTCGCAAAATCGATGTCGCATAAGCACCAGGTGGCAACTTAAATTCCAAACACAGGTCTCGGTCTTCAAACTGCCAGTTAAAGTCGACGGGGCGTATCGCCAATAAACGCCGGTCCTGCCTTAGCCCCAAATGCTCCAGCCTTTCCTGCCAGTTTTGCATCGGTGCTAGCAAGGCCTCTTCGAGCTCCAAAGCCGCAGCGCTACTTTCTAAGCGCCCACGGCCCCACATGGGGCCCGAAGGCTGGCCATCCAATAGGCACTCACCTTCAAGCGCTTGTAACCAGCTGCCGCTTGCAACCCGCTCGCTCAGAACCAGATTGAACAAATACGATCTGGCCGCAGAAACAATAAACTTCTTTTGCTGGCGATTGCGTATATTTACGCCTTCATCAAACCACTGTGCAGCGCGTTCTAAATTTGCGCCATCCACACCAAAGCGCTGTTCACCAAAATAATTGGGCACCGCTAAACTTATCTGTTTTAGGCGCTCTTCCAGCTCCTCATGGGCAGCACTGAGATCGCGCAAACGAATCACAAAGCGATTATCGAGGTGATCACCACGTCGCAACTTGCTGCGCCCCCTGCTGATCTGCAATACCTCAGCGCCTTCTATATCCAAAGCTTTCCAGTTCGGCTCTGCCCCTTTGGGCATATATAAGCTAAACCACTGCTCGGTAACGGCTCGTCGATCCTTCAAGCCAGCATAACCAACATCCATGTTTTGGATGCCCGCCGCCCTTGCCAATTGTTTAGCAATCCAAGCGGTATTGTTATTGGTTTTACGAACGTACAAATACACATGCTCGCCTTCCCCCTCAGGGGCCGAAGGCAACTGCTCATATACCTGAAAATCTTCATACTCACTACGAAAGCCTGCAGTGCCGATCGGCTCGCCATAGGCGTAGGCAAAATTTAAGTCTATCTCAGTCACATTACACTTCCGCGGCAGCGTGCTGCTCAGCAGCAGGCAGCCTTTCAATTAATACCGTAGCGTAAGCCGCAATACCTTCTTTGCGGCCAGCAAAGCCTAGCTTTTCGGTGGTGGTAGCTTTTACATTGATATCAGCCAAGTCACAGCCGCAGTCTGCACTGATATTGGCTCGCATAGCGTCTATATGCGGGGCCATTTTGGGCGCCTGGGCGACAATGGTCATATCGGCATTGACCAATTGATAAGACATCGCCGCCAGCTTGGCGACAACATGACGCAACAGCTCGCGGCTATCGATCCCCTTAAACTGCGGGTCTGTATCGGGAAAATGCTTACCTATATCGCCCAGTGCCGCCGCACCTAAAAGAGCATCGCAGAGGGCATGTAGTAATACATCGCCGTCGGAGTGCGCTTTTAAACCTTTGTCATAATCAATGCTAACACCACCAATGACGATATGGTTTTTATAGGGCTCGCTATCTTCAAAGGCATGAACATCATAGCCCTGCCCTATTCTAATCGCTGTTGCTGTTCTATTCGCTGTGGGCACTTTATTTGACACAGTGACTCCTGAAAATGCCATCAAAACTCTGCTAGATCGCAGCTTGACGACTTAAAATAAATTGCGCCAGAGCTAAGTCTTCTGGTCGGGTAATCTTAATATTATCGCTAGGGCCAGCCACTACTTTGGCCTGCTGCCCTGCCCATTCAATGGCGCTAGCTTCGTCGGTGATTGCCGCACCTTCCGCCAGAGCGCTTTGTAAACTTTTCCGTAATAATTCAAAGCGAAACATCTGTGGGGTTTGCGCTTGCCAAAGCTCACTGCGATCGACAGTTTTCTGGATATGATTATCAGCAAGAACACGTTTAATCGTATCGCTAACGGGATTGGCTAAAATCCCCCCTACTGGGTCATCAGCCAAGTTTTCAATGAGAGCTTGCAGGCTTTCTGGTCGCAAACATGGTCGGGCCGCATCATGCACCAACAGCCAATCACTGGGCTGAATATCGACGCTTTGATCCGCCGCCATTGCTTGTAGGGCGTTGAACACGGAGTCTGCTCGCTCTTTACCGCCATCAACTCTATAAACTTTTGGGTGCTTGCTGATCTCCAGCTCAGTCCAAAAGTAATCATGCTCAGCTATGGCAACATACACCCCAGCAATCTGCGGATTAGCCAGTAGCTTTTCTACGCTGTGCTCAATAACGGTTTTGTTGTTTAAGGGAAGGTATTGCTTAGGTCGGTCACTGGCCATACGAGAACCAATGCCTGCTGCAGGTATAACAGCCCAAAATTGGGGGTTACTCATGAATCTTTGGGCTCCACCACCATATAGAAGGTTTCGCCTTCTTTAATCATGCCCATATCATTGCGCGCTTTTTCTTCAATGGCTTCATTGCCTTTGCGCAGAGCTTCAACCTCAACTTCTAGCAGCTTATTACGCTGCTGAAGACGCTCATTAGTTTGCTCTTGCTGCTCAAGCTCCCGCTCTAGACGAGCAATATGAGCATAGCTGCCTTCCCCCACCCACAAACGGTACTGTAGCCCCAATAAGAGCAACAGCAGCAATATGCTTATCCATTTGATGGCTTTCACGGGTTAAGCGCCTTTAGGTTCAACAATAGAAAGAATAGAGATTAAACAGTTTTCAGCAAACTGTGAATAGCCATAAAGCACAATCGGCCAGCCCGCTAGGCGAACTGACCGATCGATTAGGCCTGCTTAAGACAAATCGTAGAACGATTAAGCCTTAAATTCAGCACGGCCACGATAAGGGGCTTTTTCGTTTAGCTCCGCCTCAATACGTAGCAAACGGTTGTACTTAGATACGCGATCTGAACGGCACAAAGAACCCGTCTTGATCTGACCAGCCGCGGTAGCAACCGCCAAATCGGCAATGGTAGTATCTTCAGTTTCACCAGAGCGGTGAGAAATAACCGCCGTATAACCAGCGTCCTTGGCCATCTGGATAGCGTCCAAGGTTTCACTCAAAGAACCGATCTGGTTGAACTTGATCAAGATAGAGTTAGCAATCGACTTATCGATGCCTTCTTTCAAGATCTTAGTGTTGGTAACAAATAGATCGTCACCCACTAGCTGTACGCGCTCACCCAACTTCTCAGTCTGGTACTTCCAACCATCCCAGTCAGATTCATCCTGACCATCTTCAATAGAAATAATTGGGTAGTCATCACATAGGCCCGCTAGGTAATCACTGAAGCCCGCGGCGTCATACACCTTGCCTTCACCAGCTAGATCGTATTTACCGTCTTTGTAAAATTCAGAGGCCGCGCAATCCAAAGCTAGGGTCACGTCTTCACCCAATTTGTAACCGGCCGCTTCAGTCGCTTCTTTAATAACAGCCAAAGCATCGGCGTTAGAGGCCAAGTTAGGTGCAAAACCACCTTCATCACCAACCGCTGTATTCAAGCCTTTAGCGCTCAAAACTTTTTTCAGTTGATGGAAAATTTCAGCACCTACTTGCAAAGCTTCGGTGAAGGTTTTGGCCGCCACAGGCTGTACCATAAACTCTTGAATATCAACATTGTTGTCGGCGTGCTCACCACCGTTGATGATGTTCATCATTGGCACTGGCATGCTGTACTGACCAGGCGTGCCATTTACATCCGCAATGTGCTGGTACAGTGGAATATTTTTATCGGCTGCGGCCGCCTTCGCAGCAGCAAGAGAAACCGCCAAAATCGCGTTTGCGCCGAAGTTAGCTTTGTTTTCTGTGCCATCAGCTTTGATCATCGCTTCATCTAAAGCACGCTGATCGGCAACATCCATACCGACGAGTAACTCTTTAATAGGACCATTTACATTGGCCACGGCTTTTAACACACCCTTGCCTAAATAGCGGCCCTTGTCGCCATCACGAAGCTCAAGTGCTTCACGAGTTCCGGTAGAGGCACCAGAAGGTGCACAGGCACTGCCTACAATGCCACTTTCCAGTACAACATCGGCGTTAACCGTTGGGTTGCCTCGGCTATCCAGTACCTCAAAGGCTTTAATATCAACAATCTTAGTCATAGCTAAAGATGCTCCTGCTATAGGTGTGTATCAGTTTTAAACGAATTTTTTATCTCAAATATCTGAACAGTGATGCTTACTCAATATCCAGTTTGGGAAGAGATTTTACCAAATCATCGACGGCTTTCATTTGAGCCAAAAAGGGCTCCAATTTATCCAAAGGCAGAGCCGATGGACCATCGCATTTGGCTTGATCGGGGTTTGGATGGGATTCTAAGAACAATCCACCCAACTCAAGGGACATACCCGCACGGCCTAACTGCGCAACCTGGGCACGGCGACCGCCAGACGCAGCCCCCATAGGGTCACGGCACTGAAGAGCGTGGGTAACATCAAAAATAATCGGCGCACCATTGCTGACTTCTTTCATAGTCTCGAAGCCCAGCATATCTACCACGAGATTATCGTAACCATGGCAAGCACCACGCTCACACAGCATGACCTGCTCATTACCGCATTCACGAAATTTTTCTACGATATTTTTCATTTGCGGCGGGCTTAGAAATTGCGGCTTTTTAACATTGATCACCGCGCCAGTTTTAGCCATAGCCTCAACTAAATCCGTCTGGCGAGCCAAAAATGCAGGCAGCTGAATAACATCGCAAACTTCTGCCACAGGAGCAGCCTGATGAACTTCATGCACATCGGTAATGACCGGCACATTGAAAGTCTTCTTAACTTCTTCGAAGATTTTCAGACCTTCTTCCATGCCGGGGCCACGGAAGGAGTGAATCGAAGAGCGATTAGCTTTATCAAAAGAGGCTTTAAAAACGTAAGGAATCGACAGCTTTTGGCAAACACTGACATAGTGTTCAGCAATGCTCATCGCCATATCACGCGATTCCAAAACATTCATACCGCCAAACAAAACAAACGGCAAATCGTTGGCCACTTTAATGCCGTGGCCTGGCAGTTCAATCACTTGCTGCTGCATAGCGAACCTTATTTATTGCCGGCAGCCTTATTGGCGGCCTGAATATAGCTGGTGAACAATGGGTGGCCATCACGTGGCGTAGAGGTGAATTCCGGGTGGAATTGACAGGCCACAAACCAAGGGTGATCTTCGATCTCAACCACTTCCACCAACTCGTCATCTGCAGACCAGCCGCCAATTTTCAAACCCGCACTCTGCAAACGCTCAACATAGTTGTTGTTCACCTCAAAGCGATGACGATGGCGCTCTACTACCAGCTCGCTGCCATAAATTTCAGCAACTTTAGAAGATTTTTCTAGGCGACACTCTTGACCACCTAAACGCATAGTACCGCCTAGATCAGAGTTTTCGTCGCGACGCTCAACTGAGCCTTCTTCATTGATCCACTCAGTGATCAGACCGACAACAGGATCAGGAGTATTTGGATCAAACTCGGTGCTGTTGGCATTTTTTAAGCCAAGCACATTACGGGCAAACTCAATCACTACCGATTGCATACCCAAGCAGATACCCAAATAAGGAATTTTATTTTCGCGGGCGTGGCGAACGGCCATTAACTTACCTTCCAAGCCGCGCTCACCAAAGCCGCCTGGTACTAAGATGGCATCAGCGCCATCCAACAAGCCTAAGCCCTGTTGCTCTACATCCTCAGCATTGATGTAGTTGACCTTCACTTTTGTTCGAGTGTGAATGCCGGCGTGCTCAAGAGATTCATTCAATGACTTATAAGCATCTAGCAAGTCCATATACTTGCCAACCATGGCAACGGTTACTTCGCGCTCTGGATTCAGCTTGCCATCAATCACGCTATCCCACTCAGAAAGATCGGCTTCTGGCTGATCGGCCAAACCAAATTTTTCTAAGATAATGTTATCTAGGCCCTGCGACTTCAACAAACCAGGAATACTGTAGATAGTGTCAGCATCCGGTAGCGGCACAACGGCACGCTGCTCTACGTTGGTGAACAATGCAATCTTGCGGCAGGAATCTTCATCGATCATGCGTTCTGAGCGACATAGCAATACGTCAGGCTGTAGGCCGATGGTACGCAGTTCTTTTACGGAATGCTGGGTAGGTTTGGTCTTGGTTTCACCAGCGGTGGCGATATAAGGCACGAGTGTAAGATGAACCAATTGAGCGCGGCTGCTACCCAACTCAACTTTTAGCTGGCGAACCGACTCTAAGAACGGCTGAGATTCAATATCACCCACCGTACCGCCAATTTCCACTAAGGCCACATCAACGTCTTTACCGCCTTCCATCACGCGGCGCTTAATTTCATTGGTGATATGAGGAATCACCTGCACCGTGCCACCTTGG
>JAOXRT010000210.1 GCA_025800365.1 Cellvibrionaceae bacterium
GCCGAGCCATATCCTTCTCGCTCTGAGCCCTCGTAATCGCCGAGCACCCCTCATGCCACGCAACACAATACTACTGTGAACGGCAGACCGCTTGGGACCCTAATTTTTCGCGATAACTTTTGAGTGATTCGGCATACAAGCTTGAAACTTTCCCATTCAACATTTCCGAATCTCCCCTAACTTTTATTACTAAGGCTTTTCTTTATGAAGTGAAAATTTTAGGTACTTTCCATTCACTCGTAATGTTAAGCGTAATATTACCCTGGGCGGAGGCTAACGGCTGGCCGCTCCTTAGTCCCGCCCTCGACTCCACCCACCACCAGTGACGCAACTGCCGCCTACCGCCGCGACACGCTTGGCATTTGCCGTCTCAGTCTCAGTGGATATCGGTACCGTGTTCCGGGAACGTTTTTAGTCTCGGACCGCAAAAACAGGGACACAGGAGACGAGGATGGGGAGGGGCAAAAGGGACAGCTGCCCCCAATTTGGGCGAAATTTAACATTGCTCCTATGGCGTTGCGCTGATAACAATGAGCTGAAAATCGTTCTTGCCCCCAACTCTGCAAACGTTCCGGCGCCCCTGCGCGAAAATATTTTTATCAGTGCTAGGCATCGCGATCGCAGAAAACTTATTCCGCGATCGCAGACCCGACCATGGTCTAAAACCCATTAG
>JAOXRT010000071.1 GCA_025800365.1 Cellvibrionaceae bacterium
TGCCGGTGGCTACACCCATGCCTATGAACGTGAAGGTTATGAGTGGGATGTGGGAGTGCACTATATTGGCGAGGTACATAAGCCATCGACCATGAAGCGCATGTTTGATGTGCTCAGTAATGGCCGCTTGAAGTGGGCTGCAATGGATCCTGTTTATGATCGGATTATTATCGCTGATAAGGCCCATGATTTTGTAGCCGGTCGCGATAATTTTGTTGAAGAGCTCGTAAAGCACTTTCCCGAAGAGCGTGAAGCGATTGAAAATTACGTCGCTTTAATACGAGATATGTCCAGCTCTACTCCTAAATTTTTTGCTGGCCAAGCCATGCCGCGCTGGATGGCGGCTATATACAAACGCATTCGCCCTCTGTTAGTACGTAAGGAGTTTTTTCAGTCTACTCGTGAGGTTTTAGAAGGCCTAACAAGCAATCAGGATTTGATCAGCGTGCTCACTGGTCAGTGGGGCGATTACGGCCAAACGCCGCGCGATGCGGCATTTTTAATGCACGCTCTTATCGCAAAACACTATCTTGCCGGTGGCGCTTACCCAGTAGGCGGAGCCAGTGAAATTGCTCGCTCCATTATCCCAACTATTCAAGTCAGCGGAGGCGAGGTTTTCACCTATGCCGAAGTTGAAGAGGTATTGGTGAAAGATAACAAAGCCTACGGCGTTAAGATGGCCAATGGTGATGAGCTGTATGCTGATGTGGTTGTGAGCAATATCGGATTGCATAAAACACTCGGCAAGTTATACCCAGAAGCCAGTAGGGCGCAGCACAATGTGCAACAATGGTTAGGCGAAGAGAAATTAAATCACTCGAGTTCAAGTTACTGCCTTTACGCTGGTTTTAAAGGCAATAAAGAGGCCTTGGGTTTGGATACTACCAATCTATGGATTTACCCTAGTGGTGATCACGAGGGAAATGTTGACGCTTTTCGAAAAGGCGAACACAGCGATTTTCCATTGATTTATATTTCTTTCCCAAGCACTAAGGACCCGCAGTGGGATGAGCGCTTTCCCGACAAAAGCACGGTAGAAATTGTAACCATCGCCAATATCGAAGATTACGAGCCTTGGCAGGGAACCATGTGGCAGCAGCGTGGTGATGATTATGAAGCTAAAAAAGAGGCGCTTGCTAAAGAACTATTAGAAAAACTATTTAAGCAGCGTCCTCAGCTTCGAGAAGCTTTGGATTACTACGAGCTATCGACTCCGCTTTCTACTCAGTTTTACCAACACAATAGTGCCGGTGAAATTTATGGTGTGGATCACTGGGTAGAGCGATTCGATAAGGCCTGTATGCACCCAGAAACGGACATCAAGAATCTATATATGACCGGTGCCGATGTTATGACCGCTGGCGTTGGCGGCGGCCTTATGGGCGGGGTGATGTGCACTATGCGTATTCTCGGTTTGCGCCGAGGCAAAGAGGTAATGGGGCTTTTTAAAAACTACAAAGAAGCTAGCTAAGTGCTAGCCTTCAAAGCTTAATAGATAGTCTTCAAGCACAGCGATGGTGGCCACTTTCTCCCAGTGGTTCGCCTGCTTAAGTTGCTTGGGGCTACTAAAGCGAGTGCGATAAGACCAAGTGCCAATATTAATTGCATAAGTGAAGTTCATCAGCTGCTCTAGCTGCGATTTACTGCCAGGAAAATCGTAGTGTTTGAGTACTTGAATCAAAAGGGCGCTCACCTCTTTTTGGTGACGCTCGTCCAAAGCCTCCATTTCGGGATAAAGCTGCATAGCCTGGTTAAGCTCGCTCATTGTTCCTGAAGCCTGCTCTGCCTCAAACAGGTTCTCTAAGAGCTGCCCCATTCCCTCCTTCCAGTCTTGATAGCCTTCCAACAGAGGTAAAAAATCACTGATGAGTCGCCGCAGCGTTAGTAGGTAGTCTTCATATAGGGCTTGCAAAACGGCTTGTTTATTCTCGAAGTATTGATACAGAGAACCAACCGATACACTGGCCGCTTTTGCCAATTTGGGCATGGTTAGGCTTTGTAGGCCCTCCTTGCGAAGCAAATCGCTGCAGCTTACTAGTATTTTTTGTACCCGCTCTTGAGACCTTTTTTGGCTGGGCTGCTTTTTTAGGCTATTGCTCATAATAATCTATATATCAATGGCTTAGCGCGCAGTATAGCAGCATGTCCGATTTCACAGCTACGCCCTGTTGTCAGCAGTATCCTAGCCAATTACCCCAAAAGGGTTATGTGAATAATTATTCACTTTAGTTGACGCCTGCGTTGTCCTTGTTGCAATATGAATGTGAATAATCATTCATATAATAACATCGGAGTCGACTATGAATCGCCAAGCAATAGGTTTAGCCAGCTTTGCTCTTGCCTGTTTACCACTCGCTGTTAAAGCTCAGAGCTCTGCAGGACTTGAAGAGGTGGTAGTCACTGCCCAGAAACGTGATCAGAGTAGCCAAGATATTTCTGTGTCTGTCAGCGCATTTAATGGCGATCAGATTTCCAAATTGGGTAACACTGGCTTGCAGGAGCTGGCCGAGAACGTAGCTGGTGCAGAGATTTTCGATGATCGCGGATCAGGTCAGCCTACCTGGGTGATCCGCGGCGTAGGCCTGTCAGACTTCAATCCCAATAACACACCAACAGCCGCTATCTTTTACGATGAGGCCTACATGTTTTCCAATGCCTTGGGTGGCATTGGCTTATTCGACATAGAACAAGTAGAGATTTTAAAAGGGCCGCAAGGTGGCTTGTATGGCCGTAATACGAGCGGTGGTGCTGTTAGGGTCAATTCCAGAGCTGCAAAAGTAGGCGAAGAAAATAATGGTTATCTGCGAGCGAGCTATGGTCGCTGGAATAAAAGTCGTATAGAGGCCGCTAGCGGTTTTGATCTCAGCGATACCTTAGCACTACGAGTGGCGGCAGTAACGAGCCAGGGCGGTGGCTGGCAGGACAGCTTGGCCACAGAAGCTGATGACGAGTATGGCGATCAGGATTTTAGCGCTATTCGAGCTCAACTAGCTTGGCAGTTAAATGAAAACACTGAAATGTTATTAAAGCTTGATGCAGGCCGTGATAAATCCGAAACCTACTTAGCACAAGGTCAGGCAAGCCTGCTAGCCGATGCTTCGGCTCGCTGTCCTAGTGTCGCAGCGGGGGGGCAAGCTAATGAGCAGTGTTTTACTTTAGCGAATGTATTGTCGAACTTTGTTTTTGGTACCGGCACTGGGCCCTTGGCAAGCGAGCAAGATTCTCAGGGTTTCAAGACAACATCTAATCCAATTAATGCACTAGATAATGATTGGCGCAGTGCCAATATGCGTTGGAGTTGGGAGGGTGAGTCACTGAGCTTTACCTCCATTACGACGGTAATGGATTATAACTTTAAACAAGATTACGACTTTGACGCTTCGCACCTAACCTTATTTCATGAGTTTAGCCAAAGTGAGCTAAAGGGTTGGTCACAAGAGTTTCGCTGGCAAGGAGAGTTTTCTGAAGAGCTCTATTGGTTATTCGGAACAAATTACAGCGATGAAGAAATTAAAGCACGACGTGATACCGATCTAAGTCAGTTAGTCGATTTTCCTGCTATAGGTTATCGAGCCTTTACGCAAGAAACCCAATCGCTCGCGGCATACGGCCAGTTGGAATGGCAATTCACAGAAGCTTTGAAGGTGCATGGCTCGCTGCGTTACACCAAGGAAGATAAAGATCTGATTAATTATCGATTCTTTGAATCGGAAGCCAGTGGCGTCGATATCAATGGTGATGGAACATTGGCTCCTTTCTTCTGGTTGAATAATGTTAATCAAAAAGCCGACTTAGGTAGTCACTTTTCTGGGCATATAGGATTGGATTGGGCGCCGGATGACAATTTATTGTTTTACGCCAAGGCGACCCGTGGTTTTAAATCTGGCGGCTTCTTTGGTGGCTTTGCCTTTAGCGAAGCAGAGCTTAGCGCCTATGATGAGGAAATCATCTGGTCCTATGAGCTGGGCTGGAAGACTGATTTACTGGATCGCCGCCTACGTTTCAACGGCGCTTTGTACTACTACGATTACCAAGATGTGCAAGGTTTTACGCAAGTATTTAGCGATCAATTAGGTGAAGTGCTTACTAAGCTAGGCAATCTCGGTGATGCCGAACATAAAGGCGTAGAACTAGAATTTGTCTATTTACCAGAGTCTATAGAGGGCTTGCAGCTTTCCGTGCAGGCTAACTATCTCGATGCAAGCATTTCCGATAGCGCGACGATAGGCTTAGATCCAGACGGTGTGCAGGTTCCACTTCAAGGATTACAGCGTACTTTTGCACCTAAATACAGTTTAGGAATCCAACTCGATCATCATACTAATCTTGGTGAAAACTATGAGCTTAACAGCTCTCTCAACTACAGTTGGCGAGATGATGTTAATGCTGATGCGGCCTATGGCACCGATCTAGACAGAGCCTTATTTGGTATTGAAGCCTATGCATTATTGGGTATGCGTTTCGAACTTGTACCTCTAGCGGCAGATTGGAAGGTGGCTCTACGAATTAATAATTTGACTAATGAATCCTATACCTTAAGTCGCAGTGCCGATGATCTTGGAAGCTTTAATCGGGTGCAGGGTATGCCTCGAACTTGGGCCATAGAGCTTTCTTACGACTGGTAAGCTCTTCGATTAAATAACATAAGTCAAAGAAAGAAGCCGTCTTCTGAGAAGGCGGCTTCCGAATAGGTGATCCTGATGAAGAAGTTTAAAAAATCCCTGAGCGGTGTTTTGCGTTGTAAAGCTCTTACCGGCCTAGCGGCCGGTCTTTTTAGCACCCAAATATTTGCGGCCACCACTGTTTACAGTAATGGCCAAATCTACACAATGAATCCGGAGCAGGCTTGGGCGAAATCTGTTGTCATTAAAGATGATCGAATTGTCTATGTAGGCGATTTGCAAGGTGAGAAAGCCTATCTTGATCAAGGAGCGCAGCGAGTCGATCTAAACGGTAAGCTGATGTTACCGGGATTAATCGAAACTCATGCACACCCGGTATTCGGCTCTGTGTTGGCGTCGGGCTTAGTCTTTAATGTAGAAAAGCCCAATGTTGAATCGTACATAGAGCAAATCAAGTCATATCTTAAGGCTAATGCTGAAGCCCCAGTTATATTTGGTTTCGGCTTTTATGCAGATAGCTTCGGAGAAGCAGGACCGCGCAAAGAAATATTGGATAAGCTAGATGATAAAAGACCCATCGTCTTTCTTGATGATGGTGGCCATAGTGCTTGGGCTAACTCGAAGGCTCTAGCCTTGGCAGGGGTAGATAAGCATTCGAAAGATCCTGTACCAGGCGTACATTTTTATCGACGTGATAAAAACGGTGAGCCAACGGGTTACGCATTGGAAACCCAAGCTGTAGAGCCTCTTGTAGAAGCCCTTGGTGTTTACTCGGCTGAAAATGTAAAAAAACAATTGAGTGGCTTAATGCCGATGTTTCCAATGCTGGGTTATACCACGGTTTTTGATGCAGGCATGCTCAGTATGACTGAAACAGGACATCAAGCATTGCAGTCTTTAGAGCAAGAAGGGCAGCTAAAAACCCGCATAATGACCTCGCTAAGTTTATTGGACCCGAGCAAGGCAGGCAGTGCCGTTGCTGATCTACAATCACTTTATAAGCGATATAAATCTGACTTAGTTTGGCCGAACACTCTAAAGATCCACAATGATGGAACCACAGAAGCAGAAACGGCCGCTCAAATTGAACCTTATTTAAATGACGCAAGTAATTATGGTGGTTTGATACTTGAAGGCAAAAGCTTGGCTGATTTGGTGCTGTCCGTAGATAAGGCCGGATTTAATATCCATATTCACTCTATTGGGGATAGAGCTATTAAGGAGGCATTGGATGCCTTTGAATTTGCTCGCACAAACAACCCAAAAAGTAGTAACCGCTTTTCTACAGCGCATACTGAGCTGGTTCGCTCTGAAGATCATAAGCGGTTTGCTCAACTCGATGTTGTCGCACAAACGACACCGCTTTGGTTTGGTATGGAGCGTGCTCATTCCACCAGAGTCCTTGGTAAAGATCGATCCTCACGCTTATATAGTTTTGCTGATATTTATCGCAGTGGCGGTAAGGTAACCTTTGGTAGTGATTTTCCAGTAAGTGGCGGTTTGCCAGGCCTAGTTGCTATGGCTCAAATTGAATCAGGTATGACAAGAAGTCTACCGGGTAGCAGCCCCAACCAGGCGCAGCCGCGATCCGAGTCAGCGTTCAGTCTAGATGCAATGTTACGTGGCTATACCATTGATGCGGCCTACCAAATCAATCGTGAGAAGGACTTGGGTTCGATTGAAGTTGGGAAAAAAGCCGATTTGATCGTGATGCAAGAAAACTTATTCACCTTGCCACCACAGCAGATTCATAAAGCAAAAGTAGAGCGCACGATTCTTAATGGTGAGCTTATTTATCAGCGTGACGCTGAGTCGGCAGCGATGGAAGCTGAGTTGGGTTTGTAAATAGGGGAGCGATTAATACCGGCCCTATATAGCAAGGATGAAAATATAGGGCTCCTTGTTGCTCTTTGCTTCTTCTTTTAAGTAAGGAACCCTTACTTGAAAGGTTAGTTATAACTAGTATATATTCTAAGCATACACATTGAGGTGCTGTGCCATGAATATACGTGTTGCTTGCTGCCTAGCGGCAGCTTTCTTAATGCCAGCTGCTTTTGCATCTGAAGAAGCTGATCAGTTGTTGTGGGGGGATACCCATGTCCATACCAAGTTATCTTTCGATTCTTTTTTGAATGGTAATCTCAGCATTGGTCCAGATGAGGCTTTTCGCTGGGCACAAGGGGAGCCTCTGGTTCATCCATACAGCAAGGCAAGGGTGCAAATTAATCGTCCACTAGATTTCCTGGTAGTCGCAGACCATGCCGAGTTTATGGGCGTTATTGAGACAGCGTATAAAAGCGATGAGCACTATCAAGAATTAGGGTTTTGGGCGAGTTTAAAACGTTGGCTCTTGACCCGTGTTTTGCGCTATAAAATTTCTACCGGAACTGGCCATGAGATTGAATCAGATAATCAGCCTAAACCACCTAAAAATCCACAAGGTGATCCTGTAACGGATCTGAATAATGAGCCGCCCAGTGGCTTCTTCGGTGATACTGAACTCATTGAAACAACGGCGTGGAAGCAGGTCGTGGATGCGGCTGAAAAGCACAATCAGCCCGGTAAATTTATTGCGATTATAGGTTGGGAGTGGTCTTCAACACCAAGTGGTAATAACCTGCATAGAGTTGTCATAACGCCCAATGGCGCCAGCGAAGCCTTACGTTATCTTCCTTTTGGTTCAGATCAAAGCCAGTATCCAGAAGATCTTTGGAATTGGCTGGACAAAACAAGTAAGGCCAGCAGGTCCGAGTTTATAGCGATTCCACATAATCCAAATATATCCAATGGCTTTATGTTTCCAGATCGCCGCATTGATGGGCGTGAAATGGATAAGCTTTATATTGATCAACGCCGGCGTTGGGAGCCGGTTATAGAAATGACTCAATTCAAGGGTGATTCAGAGACCCACCCTGTACTCTCTCCTGATGATGTGTTCGCTGATTTCGAGCGTTACAACTTTATTATTCAGCAGGGGGCCGACGATAGTAGTTATAAGGCAAAAGCTGGCAGCTTTGCTCGCCCTGCCTTAAAGCGAGGCCTAGAGCTGGAACAGCGCTATGGTGCTAATCCATTCAAGTTTGGCTTTATCGGTTCTAGTGATACTCATACAGGCTTGTCATCGACCGAGGAAAATAATTTTCACGGAAAAATGGTAAGGGATTCGATACCTGAGAATAAAGCCGATACACGAATAGACGGTCGTGTAAGTGGCTGGTCTATGTCTGCTCAAGGATTAGCGGCCGTCTGGGCAAGTGAGAATAGTAGGCAGGCAATCTTTGATGCGTTTCGACGCCGAGAAGTTTATGCAACGACAGGTACACGTATTCAGTTGCGTTTTTTTGCAGGTAGTGATTTATCCAGTATTAAAAACCTTGGCGAGACAGAGCTACAGCAAGCCTATCGCCTAGCTGTTCCGATGGGCGGAGACCTTCTACTCGATTCTGATTCGAGTTCTCCGGACTTTTTGGTGCAAGTAAAACGAGATGAGCAATCTATCGGGCTGGATCGGGTTCAAATTGTAAAGGGCTGGCTGGATGAGCAGGGGAACTTGCAGGAAAAGGTATTTAATATCGCGTGGCATGGAGATAGGACGCTTGATAAGAAAGGGCGACTTGCAGCAGCAAAGGTGGATATTGATCTAAGAACCGGGCGGTTTAACCCTGAGCAAGGAGCTCGACAGTTTTTTGTGAAGTGGAAAGATCCAGAGTTTAATCCGAAGGAGAGAGCATTTTATTATGTAAGGGTGTTAGAGCTGCCTACAATGCGACACTCACAATACGATGCTATTGCACTGGGCTTGAATAAAGCAAATGATGAGCCACCTTTAATTCAGGAGCGGGCTTATTCCTCACCAATTTGGATAAGCAGTGTTATTGAAGAATAAATAGGGTGATAGCGCCTCTCAGAAGAGGCGCTACTTTATTGCGCGGGGTTATTTGGGCTTGCGGAATTTTAATGTCCAGCGATCGGTATTGCCGGTTACTGATTTAGCGCCAACCTCATAGCGAAGCTCGTCATCTTCGCGGTAGTGAATGTCACTATAATCTACGAACTCAAAGCCTTGGGCCTGAATTTCCTTAATTGCTTTTACTGGGTCAAAACGGCGTCGATTACTGTTGTTGCCTGCTTCCATATGGCGGGCTGTATGATCGACAACAGCGTAAATACCACCCGGCTTTAAGGCCATCCAAGCCGCTTTGTTCATGGCCGCACGGCCACCGTCGCTCAAATTATGGTAGTTACGGAAGGTAAAAACGATATCGGCGTTCTTTACGCCAATTTTGCTAAGCTCTAGATCTGAGAAACGAGCTCCTGGCTGACGGCTAAACTTAGCGTCGTTTTCCGCGATGTTCATTTTCTCAAAACCAGCTTTATCCGCTAGAGATTTGCTAATACGACTGGTACCTAGGGCCGCGTGGTACTCACCTTTTTCAGCAACTACCGGCACCAACAATTTAGTGTACCAGCCGCCACCAGGGATAAACTCAACGATTTTCATATCATCGCGCAGACCAAAAAACTCCAAGGTCTCTACCGGCTTACGGTTTCGATCACGCGCAGTTTCTTTTTCAGTTCGAATGTCAGCCTTCATGGCGGCTTCAATTTTGCTTTTCGTACTATCAAAGCTGTCAGCCCAGCCATTGGCGCTAAGTGCTAGAGAGGTAATGAGTAGTGCGGAGCTAAATCGCATAATGAGATCCTAGAGTCTGATTTATCTGTTTTAGTAGGGTTATCGCAGTCAGTTGCAATAGTTTGATTCAGGATAAAGATTAACATTTAAGCAGAGGATCTTAGTGTTGACTCTATCTCCCGATGCGCTAAGGTGAGCTGATATGGCGGTGAGTGGTGAAAGCTTGACGATAGATTAAATAGCTTGTTAAAGGGAACGAGCCTCACCGCTACTGTGTTTTTAACAATCAACGTTTATTGAAAAGGATGTCTACATGCTGTCTAAAAGTTATCCAGTTCTTTCTATTGCTTTATCAGTATTAGTTGTCAGCCTAGCGGCCTGCGAAGTAGTTCCACGAAACAAAGGCTATAAGAACAAGCAAGATCTTCCGAGCAGGCAGCTCGAAAACTGTCAGCCAGCTACAGATATTCAGCCCGTATTCCTCTCAGGTAAATCTCCGATCTATCCAGCTCAAAGATTAATGGCTAGACAGCAAGGTGAATCCATTGTGTCCTTAGTGGTAGACGTTCACGGTCGGGTGAAGAATGTAGAGGATGTTAAATCTACCCACCCAGCGTTTTTCAATCATACCGCAGCCGCTGTCGATGAGTGGACTTTTAAGCCTGCTTACCATCAGGGTAAGCCTGTTGAGGTGCAGTGTAAATTTCGTATGGGCTATTCATTTAGATAGTTTTAGAGATATCGCCGATAAGACTCACTAAAACCAGAAATGTACCCGCGTAAGCTACCAGCGCCTGGCTTAAATCGATTTGTTTTGCTGGAAGTGGATTGCTAAAGCTAATTACTGTGCTGCGAAGCTCTTCAAATGAGTAGGGGAAGCTGATGGTTACTAGGAAGATGCCCAAGTAGCCTATGGCTTCTAGAAACTTGCCGGCATCAAACTGCACCACCGTGAGTAGGAGTAAAGAAAGGGCGCATACTGTTTTCATTTTGATATTTCCTTGTTTTGTATGCCCACATCCCTGTGGGCTTTTTACTATCCTATTAGATCGGCTATCAAAGCCTGAATTCGAGTGTTTTTGTTTAGCCACTCGCCAATTTCCCAGCCTACTTTTGCAGAAGAAACGACTGCGCCAAATCCTGGAATAGTTCTAATTGCCGCACCTGCTGGAGACACCAGTGTAACTTGATAACCACCTGCAACTTTCTGCATTTCTGTTAGATCTAGTTCTTTTAACATTTTAATTACCTCTATTTAGGCTTGTTTGCTTCATAAACTAAATGAGCCAAAAGTGTCATTACATCGACACCGTACTTGTGCTCTACCCATTGTGCGTCCCTGTACAACTGCCCTCCAGGACCATAAAGTCCGCCTGGCTGGCTGTGGGCGTCTTTGTGGTACATGCCGCCGATTACTCTTGTGATTGCCTTTGCTCCAGAAACCCTAGAGCATTCCGAGTGTGTGAGCTGGTTCATCAGAATAGCCCTCTAGTTGCTTTATAAATATATGCTGGGTGTGACAGGTCAATCTTGAATATCTTGACTGTCGTGGCACCAGCGTGATCCTGAATATTATTGGGTAGCAAGAATCCACCGAACACGGATTTCAAGCTGCTATTGCTAAGTGTTTTCATCATTGAACCTCTTTGTTATTAATCCGCCGTTCCTTGAATACAGCGTTGCTCCTTGCTGACGGAAAATTAACAATAATCTTTCCAATTCCAAGTTAAATCAGCCAAAGGTAGTCGCATTTAGTTTTCTATTCGTTGGTACTATCGCCGCTCATAGATTTACTCTGTTTGTCTGATTCTCGCCTCAATGTACAGCTATCTATTATTCATCTATCCGATAGTTAGCTTGGAATTAAGCCGTGTTCAGACAAGAGGCCATAAATCAACAAACTCATAGGCTTGAAGGCCGAGTGCTGTTGACCCACTCGAAAGGACTGCTTTTCTGGATTTCTATTTTCCTAAGTTTCTTTTTGATCGCATTAGTTTTCTTGGTTGTAGCGGAGTATTCAAAAAAGAATTTTGCGCAAGGTTATATTGTTTCATCTCAGGCGATTACTCGGCACACTGTAGATAAGCCCTCGATTATCGAGGAGGTTTTTGTTTCAGAAGGGCAGCTGGTGGAGAAGGGGCAGAAGCTTGCTCGTATTACTCGTAACAGAATTACCGACGGTTCTGGTGTGTCAAAAGTTGAGGCGGCCATATCGAGTATTCAAAGTGATCTTTCTCGATTGTCAGAGGAAGAGAATCTCTATAAAGAAAGCACAAAGACAGAGCTTAGTGCTTTACAGTTGGAAATCAAAAGTCTAAATGATGAGTTGGAAATACTTAATAAGCAAGAATCGCTTGCAAAAACTAAGTTATTGATAGCTGAAAAACAACTGGCCCGAAGTAAGTTGCTCTCGAAGAAATCTTATATCAGGGAGCAGGATGTTGATTTGGTGCACGAAAAAGTTGTCTCAGAAAAAAGTCAGGTGGCACATCTTGCTTATCAAGCAACCCTTAAGCGCCGAGAAAAAATTAAGATCGAAAAATCATTAAAGAGTTTGGAGCATGATCTCGAATCTAGATTGCTGGCCTTAGAACAGAAAAGAAGTCAGTTAAGCTTAAAGCTGCAGGATATCAGCTCTGAAAAGCAGTCTTATCTTGTGGCGAAGAGTGCAGGAAGGGTTTCCAGTTTGCTACTCCGTAAAGGAGAGCTGGCAAACCCGGCGGTCTCTGTGGTTGATATTCTCCCGCAGAACTCCAGTTGGCAGGCGGTTTTATTGTTACCCGCGAACAGTTCTGGGCTGATCGCTGAAGGGCAGACGGTGAATATTCGTATGGAAGCCTTTCCTTATCAGCAGTTTGGTACTTTGAAAGGTAAGTTGCTAAAGCTTGATCAAAGCTTAAGTCACCCTGGTGAGGTAAGGCTGGAGCTTAGCCCGCAGGCTGCAGTTTATCGAGCTTGGGTAAGTATTGATTCACAGACGATCCAATATCAAGGCAAGGAG
Organism: Cellvibrionaceae bacterium; assembly: GCA_025800365.1. Taxonomy (GTDB): domain Bacteria; phylum Pseudomonadota; class Gammaproteobacteria; order Pseudomonadales; family Cellvibrionaceae; genus Pseudoteredinibacter. The sequence goes on from JAOXRT010000071.1 coordinate 12,257, forward strand.
TATGGTCTGCGACAGGGGATGTTGCTAAGTGCAGATGTGATTCAACAGCGAAAATCAATATTGGCCTGGCTACTTGGAAGTCTAAGCGAAGCCATTGACAGATTGTAAGTGAGGGAGAAAGTGAAATGGGCACTGCAGCAGAACTACTGGATTTCGGATTTTCAAAAAAGGTACCCATTATTCTTCAATCTGAAGTCGCTGAATGCGGCTTAGCTTGCCTTGCCATGATTTTGTCTTTTTACGGATATAAGTCGAGCGTGGCAAATCTCAGGGGATGTATGAGCGGTGGCCTGCAAGGGTGTAATTTGCAGCAACTTATGGACGCCGCAGAAGAAAAACATCTAGGGAGTCGTGCTTTGCAATGCGAGTTACAAGAAATTGACCAATTGCAAACACCTTGTGTCTTGCACTGGGATATGAATCACTTTGTTGTGTTAGAGAGCGTCTCTTCCTCCAATAACAAGGTGGTTATTGTCGACCCCGCTAAGGGGCGGCTCACGATGGATTTGGCTCAGTTTTCCCAGCATTTCACGGGGATAGCTCTAGAGCTAAGTCCTAATGAGGGATTTGAACTTAAAGATATTCGTAACCCTTTACGCCTAAAGCAGCTATGGTCTGGTATTCAGGGCCTTCCTAGCCAACTTGTGTTAATGCTATTGCTTTCTGTGGTGCTTCAGCTCTGCGCAATGGCAATGCCTTATTATATGCAAATCGTCATGGATGAGATTTTGCTGTTAGCCGATAAGTCTCTGATGTTGGTAGTGTTTATCGGTTTTTGTTTGATCACTTTGTTTTCTACAGTCGCATCGATATGTCGATCCTTTCTTTTGCTGCGGCTTTCCAGTCTTTTAAGTTTGTTTATGGGGAGTAATCTATTTCGTCATTTAAGCAGGCTATCAATGAGCTTCTTTGAAGCTCGCCATGTTGGAGATGTCGTCTCTCGGTTTTCTTCTCTGGGCTTTATTCGTGAGAGAATTACTCAAGGAGTCGTAGAAACCATTGTAGATGGCGCTATGTCAGTTCTGGTTTTGGCTTTGATGTTTATCTATTCCCCAAAACTAACATTTTGCGTTTTGGCAATTGCTTTAGCGTATTTCCTGTTTCGCTTTGTCTTGTATAGTCGTTTTAAACAAGCCAATGAAAGCTTGATAGAGTGTACGGCAAAAGAAGATAGTTGCTTCTTGGAAACTATTCGAGGTATGCAGGCTATTCGCTTATTTGGCGCCGAAAATAAGCGACTGCAAAACTGGCAAGGGCGTTATGCCGATAAGATCAATGCCGAAATATCAATCGGTCATTTAAATATACTCTATGAATCTTTTGAGAAGCTA
>JAOXRT010000213.1 GCA_025800365.1 Cellvibrionaceae bacterium
TTTTTTTAAATCTTTTCAAGTGTTTAACGTTGTTTTTAAAACTCGTTAAACCTTGCCACACTTGCCTGAAAAACCGCCTCATCAGCTTTGTTTTTCTGCTCTTCTCCGTCAGGAGAGGCGCGCATTATACGCAGCATCGAAGCCTTGGCAAGCCCTTTTTGAAGTTTTTTTACAAAAAGTTTTTATGGCTGTTTTTCAGCCACAAAAAAGCCCGCTAACGCGGGCTTTTAAAAACTATCGGCAACCATTAAGACGAAGTCAGTAATGCATACTTCTTCTTACCTAAGCGCACCAAGAAGTATTGATCGTAGCGGGCATTAGCTGCAGAAAAGATCTCTTCAGCATTCATATTATCTTCCGCACCAAAGTCACCACCATTAACTAGAAGTGCGCGACGCTGCAAAGCATCTTTTACCTGCTTGCCAGAACCTGCCAAGCCCGCCTTCACTAATAAGGTAGTTAAAGGCTCTTGTAAGTCACCCGCTTCAATGGCATAACTTGGCAAACCATCTTGAGCCAACTGCTTATAATCTTCCGCGGATAAGTCGCCAGCGTCACCCGAGAATAAAGCCTTGGTAATCCGCTCTGCGGCAGCCAAGCCTTCTTCACCATGCACTAGACGCGTAACCTCTTTAGCCAAAACACCCTGCGCCTCTGGGCGGCCTTGAGCGGCTTTGTCTTTTTCCTCTAGCGCATCAATCTCTGCTACAGAAAGGAAGGTAAAGTACTTCAAGAACTTATAAACATCCGCATCCGCTGTATTCAACCAAAACTGATAGAAAGCATAGGGAGAGGTTTTATTAGCATCCAGCCAGATGGTGCCCGACTCAGTTTTACCAAACTTAGTGCCATCCGCCTTAGTCACCAAAGGCAAAGTCAAACCATAGGCCTTACCACCATAGCGACGACGGGTAAGCTCAACACCACCGATAATATTACCAAACTGATCGGAGCCACCGATTTGCAGGCTGCAATTGTGATGCTTATATAGCTCAGCAAAATCAAATGACTGCAATAAAGAGTAGGTGAATTCGGTAAAAGATATGCCCTCGCCCTCGCGATCGATACGCTGCTTAACCGACTCTTTGTTAATCATATTGTTAACAGAGAAGTGCTTACCCACATCGCGCAGGAAGCTCAGCACATCCATATCCTGAGTCCAGTCCAGGTTATTCACCACTAGAGCAGAGTTTGATTCATCATTGAAATCGATAAAAGCCGACACCTGGGCACGCAGTTTTTCTACCCAGCCGGAAACCGTTTCAGCGGTATTTAACTTGCGCTCTTGCGCCTTAAAACTTGGATCTCCAATCAATCCTGTAGCGCCGCCCACCAAAGCAATCGGCTTATGACCTGCCTGCTGAAAGCGGCGTAAGGTCAATAGGGGTACCAGGCTACCAATGTGCAAACTATCAGCGGTAGGGTCAAAGCCACAATAAAGGGTGCGAGACTCGGCTGACAAATACTCCGGCAAGGTTTCCTCACCTGTCATTTGCGCTAACAAACCGCGCGCCTTTAAGTCTTCTAGCAATCCCGAATCGACCTGAGACATATCACTACCTTTCACATTAAATTGGCATTTTTGATTGAACATCCGAAGCCTAGATTTGTCATAGGCCTCAATAAAGGAGGCGCAACCTTACCTTAACGGTTTCGAAAAACAAGAGCCTTACTGCAAATGCCCGCCGAATGACGGTTTTAGGGTGCTTCGTAGGGTTATTTTTGATATAAACACACAGCTTAAGACCAAGTTCTACTGTGCGAACATAAGAAAAGACTACAAGTCGCTGAAAATATGAAAGATTTCCCAAAAACTCTACGCGGATTTCCTCTGCTAAATCTTGCTATGGCTGCCGGCCTTGGCTTTGCGCTTTGCGCAATGGCCTTTATGGGCGACAACGAAGCGGACAAGCCACAAGCAATTAGCAGCCAAGGCGCCCCAGAACTTATCGACCAAAAGATAGCAAGCCAAGCTGAAGCTAACGAACAGCAGCTAAATGCAAGCACAGTTGCAATAACAGAGTTCGCGGCGGAACCTGCCAGCCTAGAGGTTACAGACCCAGTTACTGAAAACGAAGTTACCCCTCCAGCCGAAGCGGTGATTGACTGGCATAGCGAAACAGTTAAACGGGGCGACAACCTTTCGCTAATTTTTAAGCGTGCCGGCTTAAACGATAGCGACCTTCACGAACTGGTCAGCAGCTGCAAAGAAGCCAAGCAATTGCGCCGCATCCATCCAGGGCAAACCATCGACTTCCACATCGCTGAAGGCAAGCTACAAGAGCTTCGCTACCAAACCGACCAACTAAACACCGCAAGCTTTCGCCGCGATAGCAAAACCTTCTTAGCCGAAACCCTTACTCGCGAGCCCGACCTAAAGCCGAGCTACCACGAAGGCACCATCAATAGCTCATTATTCCTGGCTGGGCAAAACGCCGGATTAAGCGATGCATTGATCATGGAGATGGCCAATATCTTTGGCTGGGATATCGATTTTGTACTGGACATCCGCCAAGGCGATAGCTTTAGAGTGATGTATAACGAAGAGTTTCTAGACGGCAAGCATATTGGCAATGGTCCGATTTTGGCCGCTGAATTCACTAATAAAGATAAGACTTTTAAAGCCGTTCGCTATACCCATGAAAACGGCAGCAGTCATTATTACACCCCCGACGGAGACAGCATGCGTAAAGAGTTTCTGCGCACCCCCGTCGATTTCGCTCGCATTAGCTCGCACTTTAACTTGCGCCGCAAGCACCCCGTTTTAAATCGTATTCGCGCCCACAAAGGTACCGACTATGCGGCACCACGGGGCACCCCTATCCGTGCAGCAGGTGACGGAAAGATTGTTCACGCCGGCCGAAAAGGTGGTTACGGCAAGGCTGTTATCATCAAACATGGCGGCGCCTACAAAACACTTTATGCCCATATGAGTCGCTACGGTAAAAATATTAAAAATGGCAAGCGTGTAAAACAGGGGCAAATTATTGGCTACGTAGGCTCGACTGGCCTAGCGACCGGCCCACACCTACACTATGAGTTCTACGTAAACGGACGTGTGCGCAACCCCGTAACTGTTAAACTCCCCAAAGCACGCTCAATCGCTAAAAAAGAAGCAACACGCTTTAAAGAGCTAACCCAACCAATGCTGGTACAAATGGGTGATCTACAAGCTGCGCGTCAAATTGCCGGTCTCGAAGAAGAAGCCAGCAACACACTTTAATAAAGAGAAGCAAATGAGCCGCGAATACTATATCGGCCTAATGTCAGGCACCAGCGCCGACGGGCTAGACGCGGCTTTGATTGCCATTGATGACGACCAGATTGAGCTACTGGGCACACTGGAAGCCCCCCTTCCTCGCCATACCAAAACATTGGTTAGCGAACTCGCTCTTAGCGGCCCAGATGAAATCAACAAACTCGCCCAGCTTGATATAGAACTGGCCGAAACCTTTGCCCAAACCAGCCTCAGCCTAATCGAACAACAAGGTTTAAACCCGAAAGATATCGCCGCCATAGGCAGTCACGGTCAAACCATTAGACACATCCCTCAAAGCGAGACACAGGCAGGCTACACACTGCAAATTGGCGACCCGGCTCGCATTGCCGAGGCTACGCAAATTTGTACCATTGCTGATTTTCGCCGCAGAGATATTGCCGCTGGCGGTCAAGGCGCACCACTAGCCCCAGCATTTCACAAGACCGTATTTCAGCACCCAACATGCAATCGCTTTGCCGTAAACATTGGTGGTATGGCCAATATCAGCTATATCCCTGCGGCTCAGCTGCAAGAAGATGTCATCGGCTTTGATACCGGCCCAGGTAATGCATTAATGGATGCCTGGATAGCGCTACACAAAGGGAAGCCCTACGACGATGATGGCCTATGGGCAAAGAGCGGAAACGTAAGTGATGACCTACTAACCAGGCTATTGAAGCATCCATTTTTAGAACAAAGCGCACCTAAGAGCACTGGCCGGGAGGCCTTTAATATGCCCTGGCTGGAGCAGCAGCTTACAGGCTTAAACTTAAGCCCGGAGGATGTACAAGCTACACTCATGGAGTTTACCGCCCGCAGTATTGCCATGCATGTATTGCAACTGCAGCCCAAGGGCG
>JAOXRT010000217.1 GCA_025800365.1 Cellvibrionaceae bacterium
TTTTTTTAAATCTTTTCAAGTGTTTAACGTTGTTTTTAAAACTCGTTAAACCTTGCCACACTTGCCTGAAAAACCGCCTCATCAGCTTTGTTTTTCTGCTCTTCTCCGTCAGGAGAGGCGCGCATTATACGCAGCATCGAAACCTTGGCAAGCCCTTTTTGAAGTTTTTTTACAAAAATATTTAAAGACGCTTAAATTTGCATGAAAGCTGGTAATTAAGCCTTCTTTTACTTCTTGGGATATCCAACGAGAAAGGCCGCCTTCCGGCGGCCTTGTTCCGACAGGAGCCTATAAACATAGACCACCTATTAGGGAAATCAAATAACTAAAGAACTAATTTTCTTCTACCGGGCGAAACAAACGCCAGCACCACAATACCGGCCCAGACAAACCGTAAATACCAAAGATCACCAGCAACATAGTAGAAGGCGCGCTACTCACCACAGCAAATCCAATGACCACTGCTAGCATTACTACAAAAGGAACACGACCACGAAGATCGACACCCTTAAAGCTGCTGTACTTAACATTGGATACCATCAGCAAACCAGCAAAGATGGTCACGATCGCTACCAGCATAGCAAGCTCGGTAGATAGCAATACATCATTCCACTGCCAAACTATACCTGCCACTATCGCAGCTGCAGCCGGGCTCGCCAAGCCGACGAAGTAACGCTTATCGACTTCATCTACCTGGGTATTAAAGCGCGCCAAGCGAAGCGCCGCACAAGCCGCGTAGGTAAACGCTGCGGTCCAGCCAAACTTGCCTAGCTCAGCGAAGCCCCAGGAGAACACCACCATGGCCGGCGCCAAGCCGAAAGAAACCATGTCAGATAAAGAATCATACTGCACGCCAAACTCAGAAGCGGTATTGGTCATGCGAGCAACACGACCATCCAGCCCATCAAGAATCATAGCCACAAAAATTGCAATAGCGGCTGACTCAAAGTTTTGATGCATGCCAGCAATAATGGCGTAGAAACCACTGAATAGCGCACCAGTGGTAATTAGGTTGGGAAGCAGGTATACCCCGCGGTGCACCACTTTTTGGCCATTCTCGGCCACCTCTTCCACATGTTCATCGATAGGCAATAGATTTTCCAGGCTTTTATCCTCGCCTGAATTGTCTTTATTGTTATCTTGGTTTTCTGGTTGATTCATATAAATCCTAGAACAATACCATTGTAGAGCCGCATCATACTGGGGCGGCGCGGCAATGACCAGAACCAAAAAGCCCCGGCGTTAGCCAGGGCTTAGAGGACCACCGATAAAGGGGGCTATTGCTACAGTGCTTATAATTCTGCCTCTAGGGCTGCACCTTAGTTTTTGGTTTTATCGATGATCTTATTGGACTCAATCCAAGGCATCATGGCACGCAACTCAGCGCCTACCTTCTCGATTGGGTGAGCCGCATTATTACGACGACGTGCAGTCATAGATGGGTAGTTAGTCTGGCCTTCAGCAATAAACATCTTGGCATACTCACCATCCTGGATACGCTTAAGGGCATTACGCATAGCCTGACGAGACTCTTCGTTAATAACCTCAGGGCCAGTCACGTACTCACCATACTCCGCATTGTTTGAGATGGAGTAGTTCATGTTGGCGATACCGCCTTCGTACATCAGATCAACAATCAACTTCAGCTCGTGCAAACACTCAAAGTAAGCCATCTCTGGCGCATAACCCGCTTCGGTCAACGTTTCAAAGCCGGCTTTAACCAACTCAACTGCACCACCACACAATACAGCCTGCTCACCGAACAAATCAGTTTCAGTCTCGTCTTTAAAGGTTGTTTCGATAATACCTGAACGACCACCACCTACGCCCATCGCGTAAGAAAGAGCAACTTCCTTAGCTTTGCCAGAAGCATCTTGATTAATAGCGATCAGATCAGGAATGCCACCACCATTAACGAATTCGTTACGAACAGTATGACCAGGCGCCTTAGGTGCAATCATGATTACATCTAGATCCGCACGCGGAACAACTTGGTTGTAGTGAATCGCAAAACCGTGAGCAAAAGCCAAAGTAGCGCCCTGCTTAATGTTTGGTTCGATTTCCTCGGCGTACAACTGACCCTGGAATTCATCTGGAGTTAGGATCATTACAACATCTGCAGAAGCAACAGCTTCAGCAACTTCAGTTACCTTAAGACCATGAGCCTCAGCTTTAGCAACAGAAGAAGAACCAGCGCGCAAGCCAACAGTCACATCCACACCAGAGTCTTTCAAGTTACAAGCGTGCGCATGACCTTGCGAACCGTAACCAATGATAGAAACTTTCTTGCCCTGAATGATAGAAAGATCGCAATCCTTATCGTAATAAACCTGCATTTTGTACTCCAAAAAATTCTATTAGCTGGCTCAGTGCCACGCTTTAACGAGGTGCATACTAGCCATTTAAGAGCATTGCGTAAAATGATATATTTGCAAGACAACATCCCATATTTTGCAACATGGAACATCCGCGCCAATGGACAGCAAAAGTCTTAAGCTATTTTCACACCTAGCCCAAAGCCTGCACTTTAGCCGCACCGCCGAAGCTATGAACTTAAGCCCCTCCGCCCTAAGCCGGCAAATTCAACAACTGGAAGAGCGTTTGGAATGCAAACTGTTTGAGCGAGATAACCGCCAGGTACAACTCACCCCTCAAGGGCGCAAGCTGCAGAGCTACGCCCGCGAATCATTAGAGCAGTGGGAAGCCTTTCGCCAAGACTTAAATGCCAGCGATGGAGAACTAAGCGGCAGCGTCAGCCTCTATTGCTCCGTCACCGCCAGTTACAGCCTGCTCTACCAAATCTTAAAGCGCTTCCGGCAAGAGCACCCCAAGGTGGAGATCAACCTACACACCGGAGACCCTGCTGATGCCATCCGCAGAGTGTTAGGGGGCCATGAAGATTTATGCATCACCGCCAAGCCCGAAAAGTTAAGCAAAGAGCTAAGCTTTCACAGCATGGTTCATTCACCACTGCTATGCCTGCAAGCTAAGAAAGCCAGCATTCCCACCCCCAAGAACGATAAAGACTGGGCGGAAGTTCCATTGATCATTCCCGAAACAGGGCTTACCCGCGAAAGACTCGACGCCTGGTTTCAGAAGAAAAAGCTCAAGCCCAATATATACGCTCAAGTTAGCGGTCACGAAGCTATTGTAAGTATGGTAGCGCTCGATCTTGGCCTAGGCTTTGCCCCACAAATCGTAGTGGATAACAGCCCGCAGGCGAAACAGGTTAAGCTGGTAGAAAAAGCTCTGCCACTTGGGGATTACGATGTTGGGATTTGTACGCGCAGCAAACGCTTAGAAAAGGATAGGGTTATTGCGGCATTTTGGGAGCTGCTTGGGGAGCATTGAGACCGTGCCTGTAGCGGAGGGTCAGAACCCAAGGGTTCTGACCCTGATTTGCACTTATTTATTTAGGCGGTTATCGATCAGCTGATCAACTACCGAAGGATCTGCCAAGGTTGAAGTATCACCTAGGTTTTCCAATTCATTCGCAGCAACCTTACGCAGAATTCGACGCATAATTTTGCCCGAACGCGTTTTCGGCAAGCCTGGCGCCCACTGAATCAAATCTGGCTTAGCAATTGGCCCAATCTCTTGATTACAAAGACCAACCAACTCTTTCTTCAATTCATCAGAAGGTTCTTCACCATCCATCAAGGTGACATAGCAGTAAATACCCTGCCCCTTAATATCGTGAGGGTAGCCAACAACTGCCGCCTCGGCCACCTGAGCATGCAAGCCAAGTGCTGATTCAATTTCTGCAGTCCCCATACGGTGACCAGAAACATTTAATACATCATCAACTCGACCAGTAATCCAGTAGTAGCCATCCTCATCGCGACGAGCGCCGTCACCAGTAAAGTAATAGCCAGGGTAAGTGCTGTAATAGGTATCAATACAACGCTGATGATCACCGTATACAGAGCGGATCTGGCCAGGCCAGGATGCTTTGATCGCCAAGCTTCCCTCACCTGCGCCTTCCATCTCTTTACCTTCTGCATCAAGCAGCACAGGCTCTACCCCAAAGAAAGGCAAGGTCGCCGAACCAGGCTTTAACTCTGTTGCACCAGGTAATGGCGTTAACATGTGGCCACCAGTTTCTGTCTGCCACCAAGTATCAACAATTGGGCAACGGCCTTCACCAATTACACGGTGATACCACTCCCAAGCCTCAGGATTAATTGGCTCACCTACTGTACCCAGTAAGCGTAAAGAAGAACGGTTGGAGCGTTTAACAAACTCATCGCCTGCGCCCATCAGGGCACGGATAGCCGTTGGCGCGGTATAGAAAGTATTTACTTGGTGTTTATCAACAATATCCCAAAAGCGACCGGCATCTGGATAAGTCGGCACACCCTCAAACATCAAAGTGATGGCGCCATTAGCAAGCGGGCCATAAACAATATAACTATGACCGGTAACCCAACCCACATCAGCGGTACACCAGTAAACCTCACCAGCTTGATAATCAAAGGTGTATTTATGGGTCATTGCAGCATGCAGCAGATAACCACCGGTAGTGTGCATTACCCCTTTAGGCTTACCCGTTGAGCCGGAGGTATACAAAATAAATAGAGGGTCTTCGGCCTGCATTGGCTCTGGCTCGCAATGCTCATCAGCCGCTGGAACCGCTACGTGATACCAAACATCACGCTCTTCATTCCAGTCAACACGACCACCTGTGCGCTTAACCACCAAACAGGTGTGCACTCCAGGGCAGCTTTCAAGAGCCCTGTCCGCATTGTATTTTAGGGGCACAGCTTTACCACCACGCACCCCCTCATCAGCGGTGATTAAAACCTGGCAGTCAGAGTCTAAAATACGATCTTTAAGAGCATCAGGTGAAAAGCCACCAAACACCACCGAATGAACTGCACCGATGCGAGCACAAGCCAGCATAGCGTATGCGGCCTCGACGATCATCGGCATATAAATACAAACTCGATCGCCCTTTTTAACACCGCGAGCTTTTAGCGCATTGGCCAACTTACACACATGCTCATGCAGATTGCGATAGGTGATGGTTTTAGTGTCGTAAGGGTTATCACCCTCCCAAATAATCGCAGGCTCATCGGCTTTATCGGCCAAATGACGATCAATACAGTTGGTAGTGACGTTTAAAACGCCATCTTCAAACCACTTGGCCTCCCCCTGATGAAAATCAAAATCGCGTACTTTGGTGAAGGATTTATCCCAACTCAGAAATTCATGAGCCTTTACTGTCCAGAACGCTTCCGGCTGCTCGATAGACTGTTGATACATGGCCTCATAGCGCTCTTTATCGATATGAGCGTTGGCAGCCAGGGCCTTGGGCACTGGGTAGATATGGGATTCTGACATGGATACTCCTCCATCATCGCTGTAGTTATAAATTAATATGCCTCTTATCATAGCGATTACAGCGCGTTTGCCTAGTTCGACAAACGTCGAAAGCGGACTATCCTCCGCACAGCAAAAAGGCAACACAAAAGCGAGCGCCTGATGATTGACTATACTTTTAGGCCTAGAAACAACACAGCCATTCAATACAGCCACCTAATATAGGCCCAATATGAGATTCATCTTTGCCATCGGTTTTTTCCTCGCTTGGACAAGTCTAATCGCCGCCCTTAGCGGGGGCCTTGGAGGCTTTATCAATGTGCCTTCTGCCGCCTTTTTAATTCCAATCGTTTTATGTCTTGCCTTAGCTTCCACTAGCAAGCAAGCCCTAATGGACAGCTGCCAGCTATGCTTTAAGGAGCAAGCCATTGAAGACCCGAAGCGCATCCAACAGGCACGATTATTTCTACAAGTTGCCGCCAAACAAAGTTTACTGATTGGAGCTTTGGGAGTACTGATTGGTTGGTGCGCCATGGCGGCTGGCATTGAAGATTGGAGCAATTTTGGGCCCGCCTTCGGTATAAGCTTACTAACCTTGGTTTATGGCGTTATGATGAAGGCCATATTTGATATTGCCGATAAACGTATCGAGGGCCGCTTTTGCAATCAAGGCTTTAGCTGATGCCCTAAACACAAAACCTAAAACGCACACAAGCAAGGATGGCGAATGCTCTTTAAACAAGTAGCAAATAAATTACGACGAAATAGTGTAAGCCTGATTGCCTCGATTTTAGCCCTGCTACTCACGAGCTGTAGCAGCCACACTATCCATTTATTTGGGGACAAAAAAGGCCTGCAGGAAGAGCTATAAAGCAAAAGTGGATTCAAAGTTATTGCTCGCAGCAATGAGAGCGCCGAAGCTTTTACTCAAAACACCTTGATAAGCCCTAGCGATTTAAAACAACAAGAACTGCAAAGCTTAGTAGAACTACTCAAGCAACAAGGAGTAGAAATAGACCATATAGCCTACGGCAACTATCGCAACCACAGCTATCAAAACGGAAATATTGGTTTATATCTCGCTAGCAATCACAGCAGCCATCGTTTAGATATACCTACAGCAGCGATAGAGCAAGTAGATTTCACCGGGCAATATCAATCTATAAATTGCCAAGATAGCTGGCAACTGGAGCTAAAAAGCAATCGCCGATGGCAGGTAAAGTATAAAGAGCAGACAACTGAAGGCCACTGGCGCAGCAAGGGGCGTACGTTAATATTGCTACTCCCAAACTCTAGAATAAGGTTTGATGGCCACTCCAACAAAAAGCATAATAACGCCCTGCAACTGATCCCCATCGATCACGAAAAATTACCCTGGCGCTGCCAATATCGAAAGCAAAATTCATAACAGCAGCGCCACATTGAGCAAAAGACATCATGACTATCCAAGAACTAGAACAACTTTGGCAAAAGGAAATCGCCGAGCAGCAAGAAAAATACCGCGATATAGATTTAAACCTTAGCGATGTAAAAGTGGAGCTTCACAACGCCACATGGTGCCCCGACTGTGTACGGGAATGTTCTGAACTGCTGGCGATAAAAGCTGCCTTAGGAAGTAAAGCCCCAGAGATTTCACTAATCAGCTATGAAGATAAAGAGCACTATATGAGCAACAAGGCGAGCTTAGACATTAACTGCCTGCCGACTATAGTCTTTACGCGAAACGAGCAAGAATTTGCCCGTATAGAAGAAGACTCACAAGGTAAGATGTTAGGGCTAATCTCTTAAAACAATCTTAACCCTAACACCGGCTAATGTTTCTTTAACTTAAACTTAGAGAAACATTATCAATCAAGCGAGCACCTTCGGTGTACATAGCACCCAAGATAGTAATTTCCATATCATCCACAGCAGCCATTTCCAAATCTTTGCTGTTACAGATATTAAAATAGTCGATTCTAAAGCCTGCGCCCTGGATCAGCTCGCGCGCCTCGGCCTGCAGTTTAGAGTAATCTCTCTCACCAGATTTTATAGCCTCAGCGGTAGCATTTAGTGCTTTGTTTAAAACATGTACTTTGGGGCGTTCTTCTTCGGTAATAAAACCGTTGCGCGAGCTCATTGCCAAGCCATCTTCTTCACGATGGATAGGCGCTGCCGTAATTTCGATATCCATACAAAGATCTTCAACCATACGACGAATAATCGCCAGCTGCTGATAATCCTTAATACCGAACACTGCTTCATCAGGCTCAACAATATGAAACAGCTTGGTAACAACCGTGGTTACACCTTCAAAGTGGCCTGGGCGACTCGCACCACACAGCACATCAGTCATAGTTGGGCAGATAACACGGGTTTGGTTTTCCAAACCGTTGGGGTACATCTCATTATCATCGGGATGAAAAAGAAAATCACAGCCTACACTGCGCAATTTGTCGCAATCATCTTGAAAGGTACGCGGGTACTTATCCCAATCTTCATTCAGACCAAATTGCAGGCCGTTTACAAAAATCGAACACACTACGATATCGCAAGTTTTTTTCGCGGTTCGCACGAGCTCCAAATGGGCATCGTGCAGATTACCCATAGTTGGCACGAAGCCAATGCGCTTACCTGCCAAACGTTCTACCTTCAAGGATTGACGAAGGGTTTTAATATGATGAAAAACTTGCATGTAACCGTCTCTGCTATGCGCGCAGCCTTGCAGCTGCACAGGCTAAAATTAATAACCCGGGTCCTGCTGGTTGTAATACTCAGGAGCCAAGTTTTCAAAGCGCGTAAATTTACCCACAAAGGCGGCCTTGGAGGTACCTACTTCACCATTACGCTGCTTGCCCACAATTAATTCCGCGATGCCTTTATCGGGGCTATCTTCGTTGTAATATTCATCGCGATAAATAAATAGGATGACATCCGCATCCTGCTCGATCGCACCCGATTCACGCAAGTCCGAGTTCATCGGGCGTTTATTAGGGCGCTGCTCCACACCACGGTTAAGCTGTGAGAGCGCAATAACCGGACAGCTAAATTCTTTGGCGATGGCTTTTAATGAGCGGGAGATTTCAGAAATTTCTTGGGTTCGACCTTCGGTGCTACCTGGCACCTGCATTAACTGCAAATAGTCAATCATGATCATGCCCGGAAGACTTTGCGCTTCGGCGTCCTCAATACTCATATTGGGGTTTTCTGAAAGCAGGCGGTTTTGATGGCTACGCGCCACCTTACGTGCACGCGCCCTCACTTCTTGCGGACTAAGGCCTGGAGTATCATCAATATAGAGCGGGCGACCTTTGATTTTTGCCACTGCGGCCGACAGCTTAGGCCAATCTTCTTCGGTAAGCTGGCCGTTACGAATTTTGCCCTGATCGATACGCCCTATGGATGACAGCATACGCATCATCAAGGCATCGGCCGGCATTTCCATACTATAAACAAGGCTTGGGCGCTCTTGAGTCATCATCGCCGCTTCAACAAAGTTGAGCGCCAGTGCTGTTTTACCCATTGAAGGACGCGCCGCTAAAACAATCATCTCACCCGGCTGCCAGCCAGAGGTGCGCTGATCCAACTCATCAATACCCGTTGATAAACCGGTGATATCGCTATCGGAGCGAAACAGAGTATCGATTTTTTCTACGGTGACCTTAAGCAGATCATTGGCGCCAATAAAGCCACCCTCTTTCGGGCGCTCTTCAGCGATCTGCGCGACTTTGCGCTCGGCCATCTGCAGCAGATCATCGGAGTCCATGCCGGCCGGCGCCATACTGTTACGGGAGATCTCGCCAGCAGCATTGATTAACTGTCGTAGAGTAGAACGCTCACGAACAATTTGGGCATAAGCACCAACGTTCGCGGCACTGGCCGTTTGATCAACCAGCTCGGTTAGGAAATGTAGGCCACCGCAGCGCTCTAGCTCATCATAACGATCAAGCTCTTCGGCTACAGTAATGATATCTAGGGGCTTTTCGGCCGCAATCAACTCGGCCATGCGCTTGTACACCAGCTGGTGTACTTCACTATAGAAATCTTTCTCGCTTAGCGCTTCTGCAACAGCGTCATACTTTAAGCTGTCGAGCATCAGGCCGCCCAATACAGCGCGCTCTGACTCTAGCGAGTGAGGCATCTCCACGACATCTTTGGATGCCGGCTGAACCTCTTCATTGTGGTATGTATCTGACATACGAGCTATACCGCCCCCAATCTGTGGCAAACCCCGAACAAATAGGCCATGAGTCTATTAAAAATAGCGGCTTATTACCATCTTGAACTAAGCAAAAACCAGCTGACCGAGGACAACCTACACGCAATAAACACGCATAAAAAAACCGCCACACCCTAACAGCGCGGCGGCTTTTCAGCTTTGCTAAGCGTTAAACCTTATTCAGGGATAACGTTAAGAGCAACAGCTACGGTTACTTCAGCGTGTAGCTGGATATCAATCTGATATTCACCTACTTCACGCAGAACACCTTCTGGCAATTTAACTTCAGACTTGGCAACTTCTACGCCAGCCTTAGTGATTGCATCAGCGATGTCACGAGTACCGATAGAACCGAACAACTTACCTTCGTCACCAGCATTGGCTTCGATAGTTACAGTCAAATCGGTCAACTTCTCACCGCGAGCTTCTGCAGCTGCTTTCTTCTCAGCGGCAGCAGCTTCCAACTCAGCGCGACGCGCTTCGAAGTCAGCAACATTTTCTTTAGTTGCAGGTACAGCTTTACCTTGTGGTACTAGGTAGTTACGACCGAAACCAGCTTTCACTTCAACGCGATCGCCGATACCGCCTAGCTTACCTACTTTCTCGAGTAGAATAACTTCCATCTCGTTAACCCTCTTGTGTTAGGTGGGCTTGTCTGCAGCCTTAGCTGCTTTGGGACAAGCGCCCACGAAAATCAATCCACGAATCCAGAACCGCCAGTAGCGTTAATAGCATTGCCACAGGGCTTGCAAAAATTAGCGCTAAATACATCAACACCAACCACTGCGTTCCCATCTGCCGCTGCTTTACTACAAAGTGCACAATGGCAATACCTTGTAGCAATAAAGGAAAACCAAATAAGCTTGCCCAAATAGCGTAGTCACTACCTTGGCTAAAACAGTACAAAGCCGAAACGAAGCAGATCAATACACTGCTCATATTCAGCCTTAGCTGGCGAAACTCCGCACCGAAACCACCGGGGTTATACAGCATGGACTGCCACCAGCGCGCCAGAATTAAACTGGCGATACTGCTGAGCGCCAACACATAGGCAATTAAACCTAAGGCGAAACGCTCTCCAGGAACAGGCAACTGAGCAGCTTGCTCACCCTGCTGGGCCTGGGCTTCAATTTCCTTAAACAGATCTCCTAGAATCTCCACCAAACCCTCAACCGGGGCTGGGACTAGCTGCCCTAAAAGCAAGCTGGCTGCGGAGCTTAGGGCCACCATTGCCATAATGGCAGCACCCCAAGAGATACTACGGCGCAAAACTAGCGCGACTGCAAACACTAGTAACAGACTCAGCATAGTGATCAAAGCCATTAAAGGACCAAGATCGCTAGCAAAGAGTGCCAGTAGTGCCGGCAACATCGCCACCAACAATACAAATGTACCGTCGCTGACGCCCCGACGCAGAGTAACCAAAGCTACCGTTGCCGGGCTAATCAGTGGAAACCAACTCCCAATAAGGGCGGCCACTGACGCCTGCAAACGTCCTCGCATTATAAATTCAGCAAGGGCGCGCACAGGGCTTCTTATTCGTGACTGTCGGTGTAAGGCAGTAGAGCCAGGTAGCGGGCGCGCTTGATAGCGGAAGCCAGCTGACGCTGATACTTAGCCTTGGTACCAGTAATACGGCTTGGAACAATCTTGCCAGTCTCAGAGACATAGGCTTTCAAGGTATCCAAATCTTTGTAGTCGATCTGCTTAACGCCTTCAGCGCTAAAACGGCAGAACTTACGACGACGGAAAAAACGTGCCATGATCAGTCTCCTTATTCTTCGCTAGCTGCTTCTTCGCTGGCGGCTTCTTCAGCTGCTGGCGCTTCGGCAGGTGCTTCTTGGGCTGGACGCTCTTCGCGACGCTCACCACGATCACCACGTGGTTTACGCTCGCGTTGCTCTTTGTCAGCCTTAGCGATTGGAGATTCCTCGGTGATCGCCTCATCAGTGCGGATAACCAAGTTACGTAGAACGGCATCGTTATAACGGAAGTTAGTAGTTAACTCTTCCAACGCTGCTTCGCCACACTCAACATTCATAAGAATGTAGTGAGCTTTGTGGATTTTGTTGATTGAGTAAGCCAACTGACGACGGCCCCAATCTTCCATGCGATGTACCTTACCACCATCAGCTTCGATAGCAGCGGTGTAGCGCTCGACCATGCCGGGCACCTGCTCGCTCTGATCTGGATGAACCAGAAATACAATTTCGTAATGACGCATATTTGCTCCTTACGGGTTAAGCCTCCCGTCAGACGTACCTTCAAGGCGCAGAGCGCATCTATGAAAAGTACCGCGGTAAGGCAAGGAGAGGCCATATTGCTTTTACCGGCGAACCGGAACCCCTGGCCAAAAATAAAGGGGCGCGCATTATATGCTTAGGCTGTATAAAGATCAAACATCTTTGTTTGTAACCGCCTGATGGACACTTGTTCTACAAGACCCAAGTGTTACCATCAGCAGCCTAATAACGCACAACAACTCCGAAAAGGATTCGACCATGCCAGCTTCCGGCCGCACTTGGGCCCGTTATATCGGCCTTGCGCTAATTGCCGCAATCATTGCCTTCTTTTTAGCCAACCCCAAAGCCTATAGCTATTTACGCTACGGCCCCAAGGTCATTAATGGCCTAGGCGCCAAGTTGCTTTGCTCAGGCGTCTTTGTCGCTGGACGCGATGCCCAGGCCGTCTTCGAGGAAGATGTGCTTACCTCCCATGCGCTCGCCCAATACAGCAGTTTTGATATCAACCAGCAAACTGAAGAAGTTACGGTAAATAGCTATGGGCTGTTTACTCAAAAAGCTAAGTACAACCCGGATTTTGGCTGCAGCCTTTACCACAATGAAGCGCCAAGCTTTAGCGCTCCAGAAATCAGCCAGCAAACCGGCTTCCAGTGGGACGAAGTTGAAGTAAACCAAGATATTCAGGGCATCCTTGATAGCATCATTGCTGAAAACAGCAGCAAGCCCCATATCGACAGCCGCGCCCTTATTGTTGCCAAACAAGGCAAGATTATTGCCGAAGCCTATGCGCCAGGTTATGACCAGAGCAGCCAGTTCTTATCTTGGTCAATGGCTAAGAGCATCACCTCCAGCCTGGTAGGTATTTGGCTGGAAGAAAACGGCCAAGACATTGATCAGCCCCCAGGCTTTAGCGAGTGGGAAAATGATGAACGTAAAAATATTCAGCTACGCCATCTACTGAATATGGCTAGCGGGCTAAAGTTTGATGAGAGTTATGAACCAGGTGACAATGCCACCCGCATGCTGTTTTTTGAAGATAATATGGCGCACTACGCCCGCACTGCTGCTGCGGAAATTGAAGCCGCCCCAGGTGAAAAGTTTGTCTATTCCTCAGGTACCACCAATATTCTTTCCGGCTGGCTATTCGATAAATTAGGTGGCACAGAGAACTACTATCGCTTTGCCCAAGAAAAACTCTTTTTACCCAGCGGCATAACAGGAGCGACCTACGAGCCAGATGCCAGCGGCAGCTTTGTAGGCAGCTCTTACCTTTATATGACAGCCCGCCAGTGGGCTAAGTTTGGCCAGCTGTATTTGCAGCGCGGTAATTTAAACGGCCAGCAAATTATCCCTGAGCATTGGGTAGATTTTGTAAAAACCCCGATAAAAGCAGCACCACGAGGTGAATATGGCGGGCAGTTTTGGCTGAACGCTGGCGCAGCTGATGATTCCAGCAAACGCATGTTTAAAGATCTGCCTAGCGATCTTTATTTGGCCTCAGGCCACAACGGCCAATACGTCGTCATCATCCCATCCCGCGAGCTCGTCATTGTTCGCCTAGGCTGGGCCAATGGCGAACGCTTCGATCTAAACGGACACTTCGCAAAAATCCTAGCGGCACTCTAAAGCCAACAAAAAACGGGGTCAGAACCCACGGGTTCTGACCCCACCTCGAAGCCGTAAAACCTAAACGCAGCCAACCCTTCAATAGAAATCACTAAGCCACAAAGCCGCTCTACAAGTAGCCCCAAAACTAAAAACCAAACCCAAACTCAACGGCCAGAACCACCAAAAGCCTAGAAACAAACACCCTGCATGAACAAAGGGGTCAGAACCCACGGGTTCTGACCCCACCTCGAAGCCGCATCACCTAAACGCAGCCACCCCATCAATAAAAATCGCCAATCCACAGAGCCGCCCTACAAGCAGCCCCAAAACTAAAAACCAAGCACAAACTCAACGGCTAAAACCGCCTAAAGCCTAGAAACAAGCACCCCGCATGAATAAAGGGGTCAGAACCCATGGGTTCTGACCCTGGCTCGGAGCCGAGGGGCTAAAATCTAGCGAAATTCAAAGGGCAATAGATTAGCTAGTAGTAAATATTTGCGGAACGCAGCAAACAGAATAAAGCTGGGAAAACAGGCCATGAACAGCCAAACAATCAACGCCAAGAAAAGGCAGCGGAAGCGATGGAACTTAAAAGAGAAGCTTTCTAGAAATAGGGTCAGAACCTACAGGTTCTGACCCTGCAAGACTTATGCGTCTTCGCAAACCTCGCGGTAAGCATCTGCATCTAATGCAGCGTCAAGCTCAGAAACATCTGCTGGCTTAACTTTGAAGAACCA
>JAOXRT010000219.1 GCA_025800365.1 Cellvibrionaceae bacterium
CGAGCCGCATATTGTTACTCTTGAAGATGGTGGTTACCTAATTACCTGGACGAGTATCGATAATAATAGCGGATCTACTACTGTATTTGGTCAACGTTTTAACAGCAACGGCGAGCCTTTCGCAGATGTATTTGAAGTAGGTAAAGTCGATGGCAGCTTTGACGCTAATGAAAACGCTCTTAGCCAACAAGCAGCAGAGAATAACAACGATAGCTTGCTAGATCTAGATGAAAGCGGCCTTGGCTTCGAAAGTCTAGTTGATGCCGACTTTTCCCAGCAAGCGGCATCTGGCGATATGCTCTCAACAGAAATTTCACCGTCCGCGGTACTCTCCTCCCCATTGGATTGGAGCTCATTACTTGATGGTGAAGGTTCAGCTAAAGAATTATTCGAACAGTTTGAAGTTGAACTACCAGAACTTGAGGCGGCTCAATTTACTACATCCAGTACGAATAAAGCTGACGAAAGCCCGCTTGATTTCTATAGCTCAGAGCAAATAGCACAAGAGCTCGAGCAATTATTAATTATCCAAACGGATATCGATATTCACCCCTAACACCCTAAGCCCTTTGCCACAGGCCGTCTAAAGCGGCTTGTGGTGTTTTGTGAGCATAAATAAACAGATCGCCTTTAAGTCAGACAGACTCTTAGCAGACCGCTCAGGACTTTGATCAACAACGGTTAGTAGCAATGCGTGGCTGGTCTCCAAATGTAGTCTAGCAATCCTTCCTAGCTCTTCATCGTCCTGCCCAAACCCCAAACGCTGATACATACGTGTAAGATGACTGATCACCACATAGTCATGTTGAGCGTCCAGCTCTCTTAATTCAGGGATGGCCCAAAGTGCTTGAGCCAGGGGTAAGATAGCCTTCTGCTCTTTGTACACATCTAACATTAGATCTATCTGGCAAGCGGTAAAAGCCTCAAGGCTCATAGACTCAATATCGAGGCGCTCCGTAGCTTCTAAAGCTTCGGTCATACGATCTAGCCAACGCTCACCTAAGGCATACAAAATAGCATGTTTATTAGGGAAATAATGGTACAGGGCGCCCACGGAAATCCCCAGATCTTTTGCAATCAGTATGGTCGTTAAATCATCAAATCCGACCTCATCAAGCAACCTAGCCGTCGCATCCAATATTTGCTGAGTTTTCTGTTTCGCACGCTCTTGAATGGGCTGACGACGAGGA
This sequence comes from Cellvibrionaceae bacterium, assembly GCA_025800365.1. Lineage (GTDB taxonomy): Bacteria > Pseudomonadota > Gammaproteobacteria > Pseudomonadales > Cellvibrionaceae > Pseudoteredinibacter. Next base: position 1,191 of record JAOXRT010000219.1, read on the forward strand.
GCCAGTTTGGTTTTACGGTCTTTTTGGCGCTCTAGGGGCATAATCATCCAGATCTAATAAAATCGCCCTATTCTAGCCCTATTGTTGGTTGCTGACTATATGAGAAGCCATATAGTGTAGCAATACAGAAGCACTGAAAGTGATCATTTTTCATTCAGCCACAAGCGCCTACTTTCTCATATTTTTATCACAATTCTGTGTGGGCATAGACAGCCCGGCGCTAATTCTTCAACATGGAGCTATGAATATATTATTTGTATGCACCCATAATCGCTGCCGCAGTATCCTAGCAGAAGCTATATTCAGCTCTTACGCTGACACCTCAACGTTGAATGTAAAATCTGCCGGTAGCCAGCCAGCGGGTATAGTACACCCGGAATCACTCCTTGCCCTGCGCAGAAACAATATCCCCTGTGAGCATTTACAGAGCCAATCCTGGCAAGATTTTTCACAGTGGCCCTGCGACCTTATCATTACAGTTTGTGATAGTGCCGCGCAGGAAAGTTGCCCACATTATTTCTCTTCCACACCCGTTCTCCATTGGCCCTTAAAAGACCCCTCATCAATTGAAGGCTCAGAATCTCAACGAATAGAAGCCTTTGATAAACTTGTTGCACTATTACAATCTGCAGCGCATGAATTTAGTAACTGCATAACCAGCTTCGATACAGAACGAGCCATTGATTGCCTCATCGAATACGGCGCAAGGCACAGAGAAACGTCCAATACTGTGACACGCTAAGTGTCACCATACAGTCATAAAATTTGGCTTTCTAAGAAACAAGCCTATAAGAGAATTATTCAACATTAATCAACGATGAACCTCCAAAGAAACAGCTTTGATCCAATCCTATTTAGATGAAAAATCTGCAGTTCTTAGACAGCATCACTAAAACTAAAGACTGATTTTCAGCATTCTGATTCACCTTTCTCTCTGAGCCAAAAAGCTTTTTGATAACACCGTTCATCTTTGATTAATTTTTTATTTAATTTCAGGTACTTATTAAGCAAACAAAACTGTTTTTTTAATTATTTTTTAGTACTTCTGAATGATTATTGCGGGTTTTAGACCACTAATCCCCGACAAGCTGCAGCACAAATTACCCCATACTTTTCGTGATAGAATTCACAGAAATTTTAATATTAGCTAATACATCAGTTCTAAGCGAAGGGACTTATTTTCATCAAGCCTAGGTAGCAATAAGGCAACAGTAAGCTTCCCAAAATCTCACTAAGATCTGAACAGCTTTGATCCGAAGGGGGATTCTTCTGTGTCAAATATTGCTAACAAAGATGCCGCTATAACAACGCAATCTTCTCAACAGGAAGAAAAGCTTATCGCACAGGTCAGCGCCATAAAAGGTCAGGTTTACAAACAATTAGCAGATCATAAGCAAGCTCTCAAAATCGGCGACAAGATAGCTATTGAATCGCAATTAATGACGTCAGACGAAAGCGCCGTTGCCGTCCGCTACCAAAATGGTGGCGGTGCAATTTTAGGTTCAAAGCAGAATGTTAATTTGGCACGACTTGGTCAAATTGGTGAAGCTCCTCAGGGTGAGCAAGATGTAGAGTTAGATTTTGAAGCACTTGAGCGGGCCATCGAGTCAGGTTCGGACTTGAACGAGCTGTTACCTGCTGCTGCCGCTGGCGGTACAGCCTCAGCTAATTCTTCGGCAGGCACAGCTGGAATTCGTTTTATCTTTACCGCAGAGCAAGTTTTGCCCAGTGCTGGCTTTGAAACAAACAACTTCGAACCTTCCCAACTTTCACAGCTCGATGAATTAACCCCAAGTAATCAAGCGCCAGTCGCTGAAGATGAAATATTTTCAGCCTCTGAAGATACCATCGTCAGCGGAAATCTTTTAGCAAATGATAGCGATGTAAATAACGACCCACTATCTTTAATTGGTTTTGAGCTAGCTGGAGATAGCACTCTCTACCAAGCTGGTGAGACCGCCCAGATTCCCGGTGTAGGTCAAATTACTTTAAACAGTGATGGCAGCTTTGAGTTTATACCGAATCAAAACTATAACGGCCCAGTCCCTAACATCAGTTACACAATTAGTGACGGCAGCCTTACTGATACCGCCCAGTTAATTATTAGCGATATTCAAGCAATAAACGACGCCCCTATCGCCATCGATGACGAGGTAGGCCTGCCTGAAGATGGCAGCATTTTAATTTCCGTATTGCAAAACGATATAGATCCGGACGGCGATGGCATTGAGATAGTAAGTGTAGGCCAAGCGGAAAATGGTACCGTTACGATTGATCCGGAAACCGGAAGCCCGATTTACACAGCCAATGAAAACTATGTTGGTCCTGATAGCTTTACTTACACAATTACTGACCCCGATGGCTTGCAATCAACGGCCGTTGTAAGAATCACTGTTGGGCCGAATCAAAATGATAGCCCGATTGCTATAGACGACCAACGTTCAACCGCCGAAGATACGCCGATCAGTATTAGTGTTTTAAGCAATGACTCAGACCCAGACAACGATCCATTGAGCGTACAAGGCTTTAGCCAAGGTGCAAATGGTAGCGTTAGTTTGGACCCTAGCACGGGCGAGATAATTTATACCCCCAATCTTAACTTTGTTGGAAGCGATAGCTTTAGCTATACCATTACAGATCCAAGCGGCGCCACCGATACCGCTATTGTTACGATAACCGTCGGCCCGAATATTAACGACCAACCTATTGCAATCGATGACAGCATTACAACCCCAGAAGATAGCGCAGTTACAATTTCTGTAAGGGATAATGATAGCGATCCAGAAAACGATCCTTTAACAGTTACAGCCGTAACCCAAGGTAGTAATGGCAGTGTCAGTATAGATCCTGTGAGTGGTAATCCGATCTACACACCGAACCTAAACTTTGTTGGAATCGATAGTTTTACTTACACCATTACAGATCCCAGTGGCGCCAGCAGCACAGCGACAGTTACGGTAACAGTAGGTACAAATGTAAACGATACCCCCATTGCTGTGGATGATAGTAATAGCATTGATGAAGACGGAACGTTAACAATCAGCGCTGCCGACGGGCTATTAAACAACGACAGTGACCCGGATATTGGCGACAGTATCTCAGTCATCGGGCTAAATGGTCAAAACAATAATACCGGTGTAGCAATTGCTGGTAGCAACGGTGGTTTATTTGTTATCAACCCTGACGGCAGCTATAGCTTTAATAGCAATGGAGAATTCAATCAACTTGCTGCAGGCGAAACCACCACCACATCAATCAGCTATACCATCAGTGACCTAAGCGGCGAAACAGCATCAGCTGTATTAACCATTACGATTACCGGTAGCAATGATTCTCCAAGCCTCAGCGCTTCCATTACAGATCAGAATAATCTCGACTCAGATAACAATATTAGCCTGGATATTAGCGGAAGCTTCACCGACATCGATGGCGACAACCTTACGTTTAGCGCAACAGGTTTACCCGCCGGTTTAAGTATTTCAGCGGCCGGTGTTATTACCGGCACGATCGACAATAGCGCTTCACAATTTGGCACGGCTCCGAATTTGGGCGCTCACAGCGTAACGATTACGGCACAAGATCCGGATGGTCAAACCGTTAGTGATACCTTTCTCTGGCAAGTCAATAACCCAGCCCCAACCGCCACAGATGACAGCAACAGCACGCAGGAAGATACGGCCGTAAATGGCAATGTATCGACCAACGACACTGACCCAGATGGAGACAACTTAAGCTACAGCGTTGTTAACAATCCAAGCAACGGCACCGTTGTTTTAAATAACGACGGTACTTACAGCTACACTCCCAACGCTGATTTTAACGGCACCGATAGTTTTACTTATCAAGTTAACGATGGCGAAGGCGGCACGGATCAAGCCACTGTGGTGATTACCGTTACTCCGGTAAACGATGCCCCAGTTGTTGATAGCAAAATTGGTGACCAAAACAATAACGATGCCGATGGCGGTATTAATTTAGACATCAGCGGAAACTTTGCGGATATCGATGGCGATAACCTTACGTTTAGCGCAACAGGCTTACCGGCTGGTTTAAGCATTTCAGCGGCCGGCGTTATTACCGGCACGATCGACAATAGCGCTTCTCAATTTGGCACGGCTCCGAATTTGGGCGCTCACACCGTCACGATTACCGCTCAAGACCCTGACGGCCAAACCGTTAGCGATACTTTTATCTGGCAAGTCAATAACCCTGCCCCAAGCGCCACAGATGACAGCAACAGCACACAGGAAGATACGGCCGTAAACGGTAACGTCGCCAGCAATGACAACGATCCTGATGGAGATAACCTAAGCTACAGCCTTGTTAACAACCCAAGCAACGGCACAGTTGTATTGAACAGCGATGGTAGCTACAGCTATACACCGAATGCCGACTTTAACCGCACGGACAGCTTCACCTATCAAGTAGACGATAGCGAAGGCGGCACAGACCAAGCCACTGTGGTAATTACCGTTACCCCGGTAAACGATGCCCCAGTTGTTGATAGCGAGATCGATGACCAAACCAATAACGATGCCGATAGCGCTATCAATTTAGACATCAGCGGAAACTTCGCTGATATCGATGGTGACAATCTCACTTTCAGCGCAACAGGTTTACCGGCTGGTTTAAGTATTTCAGCGGCCGGTGTTATTACCGGCACGATCGACAATAGCGCATCTCAATTTGGCACGGCTCCGAATTTGGGCGCTCACACCGTCACGATTACCGCTCAAGACCCCGATGGTCAAACCGTTAGCGATACCTTTATCTGGCAAGTCACCAACCCTGCACCAAGCGCCACAGATGACAGCAACAGCACACAGGAAGATACAGCCGTAAATGGTAACGTGGCCAGCAATGACAGTGACCCAGATGGTGACGATCTAAGCTATAGCATATTAACAAGTACCAGTAACGGCACTTTAGTATTTAACAATGATGGCAGCTACAGCTATACGCCCGACGCCGATTTTAACGGCAGCGATAGCTTTACTTATGAAATTAATGACGGTGAAGGCGGAACTGATCAAGCGACGGTGTTGATTACCGTTACGCCAGTCAATGACGCTCCAATCGCCAATGACGACTCAGCAATTACCGGTCAAGGGCAAGCCGTCACCATCAACGTTGTTACAAATGATACTGATGTTGATAGTGCCAATCTCTTTGTTAGCCACATTAATGGTAGCGCCATCAGTGAAGGGCAATCCATAGCGATTGCTGGCCAAGGCAGCGTCAAACTGGAATCCGGCCAGCTTGTCTTTACGCCCAATGCCAATTTTATGGGTGAAGTGAATTTTGATTACACCGTCAGCGATGGAAACCTAAATGATAATGCAAGCGTCGTCATTAATGTAATTGCTGTCGATATCAAAGATGATAGCGGTAATGACGATGTGATCAGCAGCATCGATGACTTGACTCAAACCATGATCAGCGGTCAGATTCCAAGTGGCGGTAATATTACGAGCTTAAGCATCGACAGCTCGAATGGTGGCAGTCTTAACGTGCCATTAGCGAGCATTACTATTAACCCCGATGGCACTTTTTCAGCGCTCATCGACACTAGCAGTTTAAACGATGGCGATCTTACGATCTCGCTTAGTGCAAGCGATAGTAATGGCGCAAGTGCAAGTAGTTCCGATCAAATATTAAAAGATACCGTCACCACCGTGTCTATAGATCCGATTACGATTAATGAAAATGGGCCAAGTACCATTACCGGTAGTGGTGAAGCTGGCGCTACCATTGTAATCAGTGCGAATGGTGTTGTACTCGGAAATACAACCGTAGGCGGCAACGGCTCATGGACATTCAATACTCCGGCAGTTTTAGGAACGAACATCAATTTAATCAGCGCCAATGCCACGGATGTTTACGGCAATACTAACAATGCTGAACGGAATCTACCCCGCCTGGTTATCGACGACGAAAATGGTGCGCAAGATGGTCATGTAACCGTTGATGAAGCAGCCTTGGCCGATGGCTCTGATCCTAGCCTCACGACAGAAAGTGCCACAGGTGAATTTACTTTAACCGTTGCCCCGGATAGCTTGAATAAAATCACCGTGGGCGGCACCGATATTCTATCCGCAACCCTTAATACTGTATCAAGCACCAATCCTGCGAGTCACATCACTATCAATACGCCTCACGGCCGTATCGTGATTAGTAATTTCGATCAAGCAACAGGAGTGGTCAGCTACCGATTTGATTTATTAGATGCCCAAGATCATGGCAACAGCGACGCCTTAAACGATCCTATCGTCATCGAAGTACACGATGATAATGGAGACGTTCGCAGTGGAACACTGAATGTTAATATTCTGGATGATCAAGCAAGTGCCAGTGCTGATGGCAATGCCAGCGTTGAAGAAGGTGGCAATGTCGTTGCTCACAATAGCAGCGGTCAAAGTAATTTAATAGCTAACGATATTGAAGGCGCCGACGAGGCGAGAATATACGATTTCGAGTATCTCGATGAAAACGGAGTTGCTCAAACGGCCAATGTAACAGCCGGCAGCTCTACTACCGTGCAAACGCAGTTTGGTAGCTTGCAGGTATTCTCAGATGGTCGTTGGAATTTCACCTCCAACACGGTTAATCACAGCACCGATGGTTTAACCGAAAGCGAAAGTTTTTCTTACCGACTCATTGATGGCGATGGCGATATCTCAAGCAGTAGCGCCGATAAGACAATAATTATTAGCGACACAGCGCCCAGCTTTGGCGCGACGATTTCTGGTACTGTTAACGAAGCCGGCTTAAGCAGTGGTACCAACCCAGCGGGTGTACCCACTTCGGTTTCCGGCAGTCTCAATCTGACAACTGCTGCAGACGCTGTCGACACACAATTTGACAGTCAAATCATTAGCAGTCTAGAGGCACTTAACTTACAGTCTGGCGGACAAGATTTAAGTTATTCTCTAAGTGCTAATGGGCACACACTTACCGCAAGTGTTAATGGCCAAACAGTATTCACAGTACAGCTGAATAATACCGATAGTAATAGCGCCAGTTATGAGTTTATCCTGAGTAAAGCCATCGACCATGATAGCAGCAGCACGCCTATTTCTATCGACTTTGCGCTAAGCGTAGAAGATGCCGACGGTGACAGCGACAATAACACGCTAAGCATTGTTATCAATGATGACATTCAACTCGAATCGATTAATCACACAATCAATGAGGACTCGGGCACCCAAATTTACAACACTAATGCGGATGCTACCCAAGCCAATACCAGCATCACCATTAACCCGAGCTTTGGCACGGCCAGTATTAATGCCGATGGCAAGCTGGTCTACACCCCAAACCAGCATTATAGCGGTACAGACACTTTAACTTATGTAACCCAAGAACCTGGAGGTATCAGCAATACTGTCACCGTTACCTTTACCGTTAACCCCCGGGCTGACAGGCCCAATTTGAGCCGTGATGTTGCTACTAGCTTTAGTGATGAAGACAGTATTGTGGCCCTGGGTTTTGGCTTGCCTCAATTGGTCGATACTGTTGATCAAAACGGAAACGCAGCCAATAGCGGTGATAATCCAGAGCGACTAGGTGAAATTTTGCTTCGCTCAATACCCGCCGGTACAAAGATACTCGATGGTAGTAATGGTAATTTGGAGCTACTTAGCAGTACTGGCGCAGACATAAAAATTGCGATTGTTGATGGCAGTGGAGATTTGCAGCCTTATATGCGCTCCGATATATCCGGTAGCGACATTCTGTTTTTAACTGAAGCGCAATTTGAGCAGCTAGCCCTGCTTCCCCCAGCCCATAGCGGTACAG
>JAOXRT010000112.1 GCA_025800365.1 Cellvibrionaceae bacterium
AATGCAAAACTATAAGCCTAGAACTATCGATAAGATATTGTAGACTGCCGTCTCGTTTGGTAAATGAAGTTGCCAGCATATCCGCATGCTGGCATTTTATCCTTTGGAGCACCGGCGCCAAAACACAAGCTACGGCACGAAAATTAAAACAAGGAATGATGTTGTCCGCCATCAATTACAATATTCTGCCCAACAATAAAACGTGATAGCGGGCTACACAGTAAGGCGGCCATTGGTGCAAGATCATCCGCTTCAGCCAAAAAGCCTGCGGGGATTTTATTGTTCTCTAAAAAGTGGGTGAACACCACATCTTCATTCGGCTCTAAGCCGAAGGCATCAGCATAGGGCTCTATGCTTTCGCTCATTCCCTCGGTTTGAAACATACCGGGCAAAAGATTATTTATATTTACCCCATAAGGCGCTATTTCTCGCGAAACACTGGCCGTGTAATTAATCAAGGCCGAGCGTGCGGGGCCAGACATTAATCGCCAGATCATGGGGTTCTTTGCGGAAAAAGTGGCGATGTTTACGATGCGCCCCCAGCCTTTATCCTTCATTACCGGTATATAGTTTCGCATAATTTCTATTGGCCCCAGTAAAGTGGTCTCAATAGACTCGCGCCACATCTCTGGTGTTACCTTTAAAAAATCGCCATTTGGGGCCGGTGGTTTAATGGTAATGCCCAGAATATCTGGATCAGGGCAGGCGGCAAACAATGCTTCACGGCCGCTATCAGTAGAAGAATCCGCCACAATGGGAGTAACGGATATATCGTATTTATCAGAGATTTCTTCAGCTGCTTGCTTTAAGCGAGCCTCACGGCGGGCACTGATATACAACTCGACACCGGCCTCGGCCAAACGCTCGGCGGTTGCACGGCCCATACCCGCGCTGCCACCGGCCATTAAGGCTTTTTTACCTTGTATTTGAAGATCCATCGCTTGCTCCTATGATTCCCCTATGGGCAGCGCACTGCCACGTTTTATTTATTCTTGTATTTAGCAATCTTTGCCTTTCGGAATAAGGCGTTCTTATTTAGTCGGCTTTCTTTAATCCTTGTTGCTCTAGTCGCCAGCGCAAAGTATCAATACGATCTTGGCCAAAGAAAGGCTCGCCGTTAAATGCCATGGTGGGCACACCCCAGTGTCCGGCTTTCTCTAACATGGCCTGATTGGCTACTACTTCCTTAAGGCACTCTTCGATGTTTAGATTTGCCTCTAATGCATCTAAGTCTAGGCCTGCATCGGCCAGTGCATTTTTAAGATGATCACCTTGATCCCAATTTTCAGTGCCGCCAAAAATAAGATGGGAGGCGGCGTGGGCGAAGTCGATACCTTTGCCGAGCTTTTCAGCCGCGATTCCCAATGCACTTAAGCGGTAAATATAGGGTTGATCTTCAGCTACCTCGAAGGTGGTGAGATCTTGTACGATTGGATCTGGTGATGGCCAGGCCATTTTCATGCCTAGAAACTCTGCACGACGAAAAGCATCGGTCAGGATATAGCCAACTTTGAGTTGAGCCTGAGGATCATCGAATAGGGCGCCCTTGGCTCGCAAGGCTATGGGTAATACGGGGCGAAGCTTCACCTCTACATTGTAATCAGCCCGTAACTTGAGAAGATCTGGGGTAACGAGATAGGAATAGGGGCTGCGGAAGGAAAAGAATACATCGACTGTTTTCAGCTCATCGGCCACTGTGGACTCCTTATTATTGCTGTTCTTTTAAGGAGTATCTTAACGAATATGCGGCTTTTTAATAGTAGTGGCAGACGGTCATTGGCGGCCAGTTACTGGTCAGTTTTGACACCTTTAATAAGCTGTTCTCGATAGTCCGCCGGCGAAAGACCAAGCCAGCGCTTAAAACTACGGCTAAAATTGGATGGATCACTGAAACCCAGATCATAGGCAATGGTGCTAATAGGTAAACCAGAAATCGCCAGTAACTCCTTGGCACGTGATTGTCGCTCTTCATCCAGCACTTTTTTATAGCTGCTGCCGGCATCAGAAAGCTGCCGACGCAGGCTTCTTTCTGACAGCCCTAGATAAGCTGCGGCTTGCTCAATGGGCAAGCTTTGATAATGCCTTTGCGCAATCAGCTTACGCAGCTTGGCATCCAAGCCTTCTCCAAAAAAGGTCTCTGCGCGCTGGCGCTCGCAGAGTCTGAGCATGTTTTGATGCAACACTGGATCTGTGCCGCTTAGTGGTTTATCTAGGTAATGAGCTGGCATTACAACGCGACTAAAAGGCGCATTAAAGCGAATCGGGAAGTTTAGCTCTGGGGCGAACTCTGCCCAACCTTCTGGTTCCGGCAGAGCGAGCTCGGCAAACAAGGTAATTTGATCCTCAGCGAGGAGCAGTTTCCAAAAATTCTCGGTGACTACAATGCTACTGCCTACCACAAAGTACTCAATATCACTGACATCCACCGCCGGCTGCCAGCGAATGATCAGCTCTTCGCCTTCTTGTACATAATCAAAAGACAGTATCGAAAAATTCAAAGAGACAAACTGCCGCAGTACATCCAAGGCGGTGGCAAATACATCGCTGCTGAGTGCGGCCGAGGCTGGTAAACCGATATTAAGTGGATTAAAACGCGCCGCCATGCGAGGCCCAAGATGAGGGTCTCCAGTCAGGGCAATTGCATTCAATACAAAAGCCTTATGCTGCTCAAAGGTACAACGAAAATCTGGGTTTAATAAATCACCATCCGATAAGCCGGTACCATGCAACAAAGCATCCGCTGAGTAGCCCTCGGCCACCAAACTGCGATACACAAAACCAATATAATTAATGGTTAAGGCGGCGTCTTTTGAGGTAAAGCGGCGGTGGCTCACAATTAGTCCTTAGTGGGTTTGCTCGGTTTGCTGATTCCATTGTTTGGCTTTTTTAATAGCGGCCTTTAGTAGATCCCATTGCAATAAGCTTTGCTGATAGGCTCCAGCTTTGCCTTCAAGTTTTAGTCCATAATGGGCTAAGCGAAACGCCAATATGGCATAGAAGGCATCGACCATAGTGGCAGAGCCAAACATAAATGCCCCCTTGGCGCTCTCAAAAATTTGCACTAGGCGATCAAGTTCTTTTTGAATATCGGAATTTATTTCGCTTAGAGGGCTTACAGCTTGTAAGCTGAACGGGCAGTTAGATCGTAATGCCATAAAACCCGAGTGCAGCTCGGCACATAAACTTCGGGCTAATGCGCGATCGCTTATATCTTTAGGCAGTAATGCACCCTCTGAGCGCTCGTTTAAATACTCAGCAATGGCTAGGGAGTCATAAATTAAAGCCTGCTTACCTTGCTTCTCTACAGTATCGTCGATTAGAAAAGGAACTTGGCCTGCTTTAGAATACTGCTGAATTTTGGCTTTATATCCTGCGCTCGCTAAGTCGATAACGCTTATATCCACTTCAACGCTCGCGATTTGCGTGCAAATCCAAGCCCGTAAAGACCAAGTAGAATCAGTTCCAACGGTTAATTGCATTAATTGGTTTCCATTATTTAAACAGTGTTTGCCAGTATTCTAAAAGCTCAGGCGAAATAGGGCACCGCCTTCGGGCGCATTGTGCACGCTAATCTTACCACCGTGGGCCACCATGGTCTGTCTGGCCATAGCCAAACCAATACCACTGCCGTTGGCCTTACTGGTGTAAAACGGCAAGAAAATACGTTTTTGATGCTCTGATTTAATTCCTGGGCCGTTATCTTCCACTTCAATATGGCAGCGATTACGTTTATCTAAATAAGCACGCACTTGAATACCGGCCTGGGAGCGCTGTCCCCTAATACTATATTCGTTAAGCGCTTGCGCCGAGTTCCTAAGTAAATTGATCATTAGCTGCTCGATCAGTTCCCGGTCGGCATGCAACTGAAGCCCCTTTGGTTCACAGCTAAATGATAGATTGATATCCCTGAAGGTGCTATCAGCACTCAGCAAAGTTTGCAGCGTATTGAGCAAATCATTTAGGGCAAAAATATCACTGTGTACTTCGGCATTGTTTTGCAGCTGGCGATAATTACTGACAAATTCAATAAGACCTTTGGAGCGACGGGCTAATACCTGACTTGCCTCCAGTGCATCATTGATCGATTCGACAGCTAATTGCTTTTGATCAGCACTTGGCTGTTGATTGGATTGTTTTAAAACAGCAATGGAATCCTCGAGTAATTGCTGACTCGTATCGGCCAGCGAAGCCACTGGCGTAATGCTATTAAGTAGCTCATGACTCAATACCGCTGCCATTTCTCGCCATGTCTGCAGCTGATTGCGATCCAGCTCCGATTCAATATCGATCAGGCTCACGAGTTTTTCCTGGCCTTTATTGCTGATATACAAGCTTGCCTGGGCAGTGAGTTTTCGATATTGGCTGCCATCGTAAAAATTTAAAAGAGTTTGCTGTCCGGGTTTAAGTTGGCTGAGCGAATAGAAAAAGTCTTCCCCAAACTGCGATAGATCTTGTGCCTTGCAATAATCACCCAACTCAAAAAAACGTCTCGCCGACTGATTATGAAAATAGACTCCATTATCCCCCTGAATAGAAATCAGCGGAATGGGCATATGCTCGATCATGGCCTGGGCGTGTTTCAGCTCTAAGGCTTGGCCTTGCAGCTTTTCTTGCCAATGTTGTAGCAAGTTTGAAAGTTGCTCGCTAAGTTCTGGAAAACCGCAATCTAAAGGTGGATCAGGCAGGCGGTTATCAAAATCAAGATGATTTGCCGCTTGCAATAAACGGCTGTGATGTCGATTGTGCTTACTTAGCAAGTTTAGCATTGCCCAGACGCAAGCAAATGTTAGCAAGGCGAATATCAAGCTTACGGCGTAGTAACCCGGCAACACGATAAAATACACTAGGCCCAACATACTCAAAAACAGCAGCAGCAACTGAACATATAAAGCGTGGGAAAAACGTTTAAAGATCATATTTTTCCATCCTGCGATATAAAGAGGCACGGGTAATACCTAAAGCCTTCGCCGCTTGGCTGATATTAAAGCTGTGACGGTGCAGGGCCGTGGTAACCAATTCGCGTTCGGCTTTTTCTAGGTCTAAATCTTTGAGTGAAAGCGCACTGGAATCCTGTTGCTCGTCATTGTTTACATTGGCTAGTTCATGTTCCTTAAGAGGCGCGTTTCCAGTTGGGATTTGCATATCTGCCGTTTCAATATAAGGGCCGTCAGATAAAATTACCGCACGCTCAACGGCGTGACGTAAAGCTCGAACATTGCCTGGCCAGTCATAGGCGCTTATGGCCGCTAATGCTGCTTTGGAAAAGGCAAGCTCGGGCTTTTGGTATTTACGCTTGTAGTTTTGCAAGTAATGCTGGGCAATTAAGGTGATATCGGAAGCGCGCTCGCGCAGGGCCGGTAGTTTAATTTCCACCGTGTTTAAACGATACAATAAATCCTGGCGAAACAAACGCTCATCGGCGAGTTGTTCGCGATCCACATTAGTGGC
>JAOXRT010000113.1 GCA_025800365.1 Cellvibrionaceae bacterium
TCCCCTCTAGGTCCCCCTTACAGAAAGCGTGCATGGGGCACCGTCTGAAAGCAAATTTGTCTTGTTCAACTTGAGAGGCTTATTTGTCGGTGTCAGGGATCATTTTGGGCACATTTGGCGGCATGGGTGCCCTTGTGGGATGATAGGACCATTTGGATAGGGCCCTATTGGTGGTGTGAGAGGGCTTTTGGCGGCCTGAGGGCCCTTTCGGAGCTTGAAGGGCCCCTGTTCTGGTGTAAAGGGCCCTTTGAAAAATGGGTGGAGTCCTCCTCCAGATCATTTCCCTCTACGAAAATCCTGTGTGCGCGCCTGGCTGCCCATTAGGGTGGATCGAAAATGACTTTTTTTCTTAAGTGCAAGGTGTTAATGGTTAAAAAGTTGCCTTATGTGATTAAAACACTGTATGCAAAATTTGAGCTCGATCTGAAAAGCGTGAGGATGGGCGCCAAGAGGAAATAGAATCCGATTTTTGCGATTTTTTCACGTATTTGGAAATGCTTGGTCTCCATGGAAGGTCAAATGTCGCTGGATATGCTAGATTCCTGTGTTTATGGAAAGCCCGAATCATCATTAGATAGCTGTGAAAATTTCACTGCAATACGCCCAGTCATTTAGCCGCAATCCACTGCCCTTTTATCAAACCCATATGCTGCCGCTACTAGCGCCATCTGTTGAGCGAGAGTGGCAGCTTTTCATATTACGGGCCTCCCATTGACATTTGCTCGGAAATGTGAGCCATTGTAGATAAACAAATACGAAAGATGATCACAGGACCATTTATCGCTGTTCTCAACGTAAGGTCTTGGTAAAAAACCGCCAGTACCTGTAAAGCACCGATTAAGCCAAAGACACATGATGAAGACTTCTCCTAGCGGGGCCATTCAATGTGGCAACTGTTGCGGTGTTAAGTGATATTTACATGGTTGCAATGTTTGCGGGCCGGGCGATTAGCCGTCCCGCTCCACCAGCCTCGTCCGACCTATAGGCCGTCAGCTGGCC